>PAJV01000012.1 GCA_002706765.1 Gimesia sp. | reverse complement strand
TTTTCGGGGACAAGATATTCGGTCACAGGGCACGTTCTCCTTCCTGTTCAAGTTATTCAATCGTCACTGCTCAGTTCTGTTTATGCTGGAACTTCAGAAGAGGGGTAGATAACGGGCATTACGCCTCAGCCAGAAAAGTGAGGTGAGCAGAAAAGCCCCTTCGCACAGGGCGACAATGAATACAAAATAGTCGATCAACTCGACTGCCACGGTTTTTGAGGCGAAGCTGTTCTGGTCGGTCATCGCAATCACCACCAGCGCCCCGAGAAACAACAGTAAATGGGCTGCGGTAGCGACGACGATGCTGAGGATAATGATATTCGGACCTGACCGGCTTAACGTTTGGAGACGAACCCCTCCGATGAAGAGTGAAATTGTCACTCCCAGTGAAACGAGCAAGTTGACAAACATCGACAAAGCCTCAACTCCCACCAGAGGCGCATTTTCATCTAACATGGTCCCGCTGATCATTTCTGAAGCAGTGTAGAAGCACCAGAGCCAGGGAGAGATCTGGAGCGTATAAATACATATCCAGTTTGCCATGGCGGGCAGCCTGGGATTAGTGATCAGGGGCTCGATATGATAACTGTCGACAGGAGGAGCTGGAGGAGATTGCAGAGCGGATTCTTCAGCTCCGGTTTCGAACTCATCCCAGTTAGATAACGGCTTCCACTGCTTTTCAGCTGATGAGTAGGCATATTCTGCCGAGCTGATTCTATTTGACTTCAGTGCATCAGTGATTTCCTGGTGAGACAGAGGACCTTCCGCCTCACCATTCTTCGCCAGCCACCACTGGCTCTGGGGGCATTCAATCGTTTGGTTACTTTCTTCGTGCATGAAATATACCGATCTTCTATTTAGGGCTTGGAATTGACTATGTGAGTCACAGGTGATTGTGGTCTCGATTTAGAGGGGTACTGCTGACAGTCAGTTTCTACGTCCCCCAGTCAGTATTGATTTAAGCTTTCAACATGTCTGAGTGCCTGTTCCCTAAGGTTTAAACAGGCACTGCTTGGACATATTTACAGAAACAATATGATACTTATAGTCCGTGGTTATATCGTCGCTGTCAAGTGTTAAATACTTGCATGGCAAAACGAAAAGATATTCTGGTGAGATTTGGACAGCGGGTCCGGGAATTGCGCAAAGAGCAAGGTTACTCGCAGGAGAATTTTGCTTACGCGTGTGAGCTGGACCGGACCTACGTCGGCGGGATCGAACGAGGAGAACGGAATCTGTCCTTGCGAAATATCGAACGGATCGCCGAGACACTCGATATCAGTCTGGCAGAGCTGATGGACGGGGTTTGAGCAAGTTTATATTGCCGGAGTATTAACCAGAACGACTCCCAGTTGGTCTGAGTCGTCAGTCATTGCCCGGTTGGCTGCATCTGGAGTGCTAAACAGACGGGGATTCTTAACGCAGACTGCATCGTGCTGACACACAGCATATCTCAGTCGTGCCTCGAATAACTGCTGACGCAACCGCTGAATGTCTTCCTCCCTCCAGGGCGGCTTGATTCTGGGGCCACCAGAGTAGATCGCAAACAGGTCTGTATCTTCGAGATCCATTTCTTCAGACCAGAACTGCAGGGCAGCTCTAATCAACATGATTTCTTGTCTCTGTAGCATATCGCTCCTTTCTTAGAACCTGGAATACGGACTATTCGCAAATAACGGTTAGTAATACTGACGCCTTGAAAAAGCTTTGGGGAGACTATTCCAGGGCGTTCAAAACCATCAGTGTCGATCACTGATAGTTAAAGGTGTCACCTTCATGTATTCTGCCACAAATACCGGTGAAATTTAGCATTTCGAGCATCAGTATGGATCTCCACCACTACTTATGCGAGTTGTTTCCATCATCCTCGCTGTTCCCACAGAAGTATGAAATATCCTTTCATACTTACAATACACAAGCTGTTTTGAAGAATCACGTTAGCCCGAACATTTCAATACCGGACTGTGTCCTGCTGGCTTGCCTGTGACAGTGAATCACTGTATCCTAGTCCATTTGAGTCAATCATAATGTTGCACCGGAGTCAATCATAATGTTGCACCGTTCGGGCAACCATACCGGTGATGATGGATTCGTTTATAAAGATCAACTTCAGCATTCTTCATGGATTGCTATGATGTTTGACCGCTTCAATCAATTCCGCACGGTATTAAGCTCTAGTGGCGTAGTGTTTGCAAACATCGATGATAATGAGTATCGAAATCTATGGATGACGCTTTCAAACGTTTTTGGGGTACAAAACTATCTTGGAAGTATGGTATGGAAACGGCATAGTCCATCAGCAATGAGTGGCACTCCATTATCCCTTGACCATGAATATATATTAGCCTATGGAAAAGATATATCTCAATCTCGACTGTATGGGTTAGCAAAAAACGAAGATGCGTATCACTATATTGATAAAAAAACTGGCAAACGATATGCAAGCACTGATCTCACTGTGAGTATGACTAGCGAACAGCATCCTAACCAATTTTTTCCGATCACCAATCCAAGAGCCGGTAAGTGTTTTCAACCAAATTCCAATCGTGTTTGGCGTTTCTTCCCTGAAACTATGATGGAAGTGATTGCAAACGACTTAATAATCTGGCCTGACGAGGCTGAAGGTACCCTTGAACGTCCGCGGTATAAGACTTTTTTTGATCCAGAATCTATGAAAGTGAAACCTTGCTCAAGCTGGATTGAAAATTCCAACATCAATGATCGGGAAATCGAAGATGATGAAACTGAATTCGAAATCTCTATCCTCAAAACGGGTATGAATTCTGGGGGGGGCCGAATAATTGATCGCCACTTTGGATCGAAACGATTTGCATATCCCAAGCCGGTTTCTTTGATCTGTTCTTTAATTCGTGCATCGACAAGGAATGATGATCTAGTATGTGATTTCTTTGCTAGATCAGGAACAACAGGCCATGCTGTATTTGAGATCAACCGAGAAGATGATGGCAATAGATCTTTTATACTTGTGGAGCAGGGAGAATATTTTTCGTCAGTTCTTAAACCAAGAATTCAAAAAATAATTTACTCCCGCAAGTGGATGGATGGAAAATTGCTAAACCAGGATAGAATCAGTCATGCCTTTAAATACATCCGTCTCGAATCCTACGAAGACACCCTGAACAATCTGGAACTCCGACGAACGCCGCAGCAAGAGTTGCAGCTGGAGGCAGATGACGAACTACGTGAGCAGTACACGTTATCTTATATGCTGGATGTGGAGGGTTGGGAGAGTCAGTCACTGCTGAATGTGGAGTCTTTCCGCAACCCGGACGCATACCGACTGACGGTAGAACGAGACGGGGAGACCCAACTGGTGAACGTGGACCTTGTAGAGACGTTCAACTGGCTGCTGGGGCTGACGGTGCGGCACATTGACGTGATCCGGGGCATCCGCGTGGTGGAAGGGATCAACCCGGATGGCGAACGGACGCTGGTTCTCTGGCGCAATCTTGACGAAACCGATAACGACGCCCTGGACGAGTGGTTCCGCAAACAGCACTACAATACGCGGGACCAGGAATTCGACCTGATCTACGTCAACGGCGACAACAACCTGGAAAACCTCCGCCGAAATGACCAGACCTGGAAAGTCCGCCTCACCGAGGAAGAGTTCGGACGTTTGATGTTCGACGTGCAGGATATTTAAGGAACGAGACCATGAAACTTGCCAAACCGCAGATCCAATCGCTCAATGTCACCGGGTTTAAATCGCTGCGCGAAGTCGATGTCAAACTCACCTCATTAAATCTGCTCATCGGCGCCAACGGTGCCGGAAAGTCCAACCTGGCCAGTCTGTTCGAATTTCTCGCCGCTTCCCTGGATGCGCGTCTGGACGGCTATGTCGGGCGGAACGGCGGACCGAATTCTCTGCTGTTTCAGGGTGCGAAAACAACCGATGCACTGGAAGTTCACGTCACGGTAAAAACAGTCGTCGGCAGCGGAACCCTCCATCAGCGCTGCAGCTTTAAGCCCCCCGACAGCCTGTTTTACGATATCAGACCTGTCGCGAGAAAATCATTCGAGTGGGCCAATGAAATGATCATCGACGACATCTGCAGTGTCTCCAAGGATATCTACAATGACGCCATGTATGATGGAGAGAGCCATCCGGGGCAACTGATTTATGAGTCGTTGAAAAGTTCCAGCTTTCGACTTCACCTGCTGGACACCAGTCTGACGTCCCCCCTGCGGACAGAGTGTTATATCGAAGATAACAAACGGCTGCGCTGGGACGGCGGCAATCTGGCAGCTATGCTGTATTACTACAAATCCTCGCACCACAAAATCTACGACCGGATTCTCTCCACCATTCGCAAAATCGTGCCGGGATTCGACACGTTCGAAATGGAACCGCAGCGCGCGAATCCCCGCAATATCCTGTTAAACTGGAAACAGATAGGGAGTGACTATCTGCTTGGTCCACACCAGATTTCAGACGGCAGTTTGCGNGTGATGGTGCTGGTCACCCTGTTACTGCAGCCACAGAAGACGCTACCCGATCTGATTATCCTGGATGAGCCCGAACTGGGACTGCACCCTCATGCGATGAGCATGATTGCCGGTCTGATCCAGGCCGCCTCCGTCAATTCGCAGTTACTAGTCTGTACGCAATCGCCGACTTTTCTGGATGAATTTTCTCCCGAGGAAGTGATTGTGGCAGAGGCCAGAGACCGGGAATCACAGTTTCGTCGCCTCGACGAAAAAGACCTGACCAACTGGCTGGATGACTACAGCCTGGGTGAACTCTGGCAGAAAAACGTCTTCGGGGGGGGGCCTGTCTGATGAAGGAACTCTATGTTTTCTGCGAAGGCCCGACGGAGCAGGGATTTTGTCAGCAGGTTTTAAGACCGTTTCTATTTCCACAATCCGAGGGAATCATCCATACCATACTGATTGCCAACAGCAGAAAAAGAAATGTGATCTCGCGTGGGGGAATCCGAAAATATGCCCCCCTGCGGAACGATATCATCAATACGCTCAATCAGCATCAGCGTTCGAACGTCCATTTCACCACGTTGTTTGACTTGTATGCGTTGCCCCCCGATTTTCCCGGTAAAGCCATTCAGCAACGGAACCCGCATGATCCCCACCCGTATGTCGCAGCGCTGGAAACCGCCCTGGGAGAGGATATCGGCGATCACCGTTTCCTGCCTTACCTTCAATTACACGAATATGAAACGCTGCTGTTCGCGGACGTGAATTCATTCCAATATGCGTTTGAAAATTGCGATGAAGAAATTGCACAACTACAGGCAATCGTTGATGATCATCAGTCCGTGGAACATATCAATGACGGTCCCCAGACGGCACCATCGAAGCGAATCATTCAAATCTTCCCTCGCTATTATGGACTGAAGACATCCGCAGGACCGGACATCGCTGAATACACGGGGATCAACCAACTCCGAGCAAAGTGCCCCCATTTCAATCAGTGGTTCACCACTCTCGTCGACATGATGTCCGGGGATGAATCTTAGTTCATGGGCAAAAAACGAACGAAGAAAAATGAACTGAAGCCGCTGGGGTTCGAACAGAAGCTGGTGCTCAAAGAGATCATCTTCCTCGAAATCTATCCGCCTTGTACTTCCAAAGTAAAGATCCGTGAGTTTCATCAAAATCGCGGATTTAAAACACTGGCCGCAATTGACCAGCGGCAGGCAGAGGGAGGCGCCACCAACCAGAAATACCATGGCATTCATGTTGCCCCGACCTTTTTTATTGAGCCGCAAGGGACGCGTCGTCTTCAGCCCGGAAATATATGACTCGATAATGGCGGAGGCTTATTTTCAACATACCGCTCGTAAACTTTCGATTTCCCTGGACGAAGTGGAAAAGCTCCCTGAAGACGAAGCGATCNGGCAAAGCCTGCGGATCATGGAATATATCATCAGTGAGCAGATCGATAAAGTACTCGCGATTCAATAATCCTTCAACGAGGGTGCTGCTGTTATCAGCGTTTGAGTTTCTGCGTTTTTTCCGTACCAGCTTCGACTGTTCTTCATTCAGGATCTGTCAACAGGACGTGATGTTTATCCCGACTTTCACCACATTTTTTTTAAGCGAGTTCTCGTGTCTGGAAACCGCCAAATCCTTTCGGCAATAAAATACAGGACACCCTAGCCGTCCGCTAGGACTGTTCCACGGCAGGACATCGATTTCGGGATGACATTGCCGTTTGAGGTCACGAACTGATCACGGCCAACCGGTAGCCGTTTGAAGAATTCAAAAAGTACTTTTTAAATATTCAATTTAGCCGATTATTCATGAGCTTTAATAACGTCTTTTACACCAAGTTCATTCACCAATCGCTATACAACCTCAATAAGCAGATCCCGCGGGTACCTGAGAAAGCGCTCACAACTGCCCATTATACACTTCAGCAAGACATGTATCCTGAGTCCGCGCTGATCAAAATTCAGGGAGACCTGCAGGAAGATCCACTTTCGGAGTTGGGAGAAGATTATAGGTGCGTGAATCCCTCCCTCGAAGAAGAGCTTTGTGCCGCAACCCCTCCATTCTGGAGCCGCATTAAAGAGGACCATGCTCATTATTATTCGAAAGAGTCACTACTCTGGCTGGCTGGCGGCTTTGGTGTTGGCGCAATCATCGCCAATCTACTACCAGAAAAAGTATTACCTGATCTGGCGATGAAACGGGAAGCAACTGCGTCGCTTAATCCAGCACCCTTCTCGCCCTGTTTGAAAGTGGGGGAGGACGGGCTGGTTTTTGTATCTGCGAAATCGCTATTTCCATGATGGTGGACAACGAGCGGATTCCCACAGGACACAACTCATGGGAAATCATCATATTTCGTCAGTACTGATTCTGGCATTGGCAATGTTGCTGATTTTGCCGGAAGCATACTGGGTGAAATCGATAGTAAACCTTCGCCGGATGAGGTTCTGGAATAATCCACTCGAATGAGTATCTGTTCTCCAGGCTGGTCACCGGCTTTTGTAAATCATTTTAGCGTTGGCCAGAGTGGACTCAGAAGGATTTGAGAATCACGCATCAAAAACTAAAAGGGTGAAAACCGGCCATGTATTATTTTTTTAAGATTATCTTGACAGAGATACTGGTGGTCGCGTTATCAGAAATCTCCAAACGCAGTTCTCTTTTAGGCGGTGCCCTTGCCTCTCTGCCACTGGTTTCATTCCTGGGAAGATCTGGCTGTACATCGACAAGGAAGATACTGACAAAGTCTCTGAGCTAACCCGAAATATCTTCTGGCTGGTCCTGCCATCCCTCTCCTTCTTTTTGCTTCTGCCCTATCTGCTGAAGAAAGGCGTCGGCTTCAGTACGAGGTTCGGGATTTCGACGGTGGTGATGATTGGGCTCTACTTTGGTATAATGTTTTGCTTGGCAAAGTTTAATATGAATAGATAAACAGCCATAATGACGTATTACATATCCAAGTGCTTTACCCGGTTAAAAACCTATCGGTATCATCAATAAATGCAATCTGGAAACATTCTCTACCGGAACGTGATTGACTTATAAACCTCTTTCACTCACAATTGTTACCAGCCTAACGGTTAGTAGCTCCGTTCCTTTCGCATAGTTCCGGGGCAACGAGGCCCGCCCAGTAAGGAGCGCTTAATTTACTGGGTGGGTTTTTAGTTCACTTTGATTTTAAACCGTGCAGTATGTTACGGCAATTTCCTGCGAATTCTCGCGAATGGGGATAGTCAAATCCGTCCCGCCCCGCTTCATCCGGCTTGCTCAACTATTGACCGTAAGAAATACCTCACATATCCGACCTCTCCGACCTTGACTCGCTTCCATTCGTAATCATTTCGACGCGAGTCGTGCATTCTGAAGTTACTTCGGTATCTCATTGCCGGCTTTGTCAATCAGCCTCGGATCGTAGATCGAGGGACACCACATTGAATCGCGACATCGATATTTCCGGTGGATCAAGCGACTTCTTTCAGAATATGGCCATACGCGCATAGCTGCGAGTGCTTGTAGCCATGGGAGTAGATCACCAGTAAATCGTGGCGTGTGAGTGCCCAGAAATCACGCAAATATGACTGGAAGGTCTTAATAAAAAGCAGGGCTCGCATTTTATTCAAGATGTTTAGTCGTTGAAATAGTATGTTGAGCTTGACGATGCGATCGCAGATATCAGTGGTGAACTCGGGGATTTTAAGGGCTCTTAGGATGGTCAATCCTGAATTATGAAACCTCTCATCGTGGTGTAAGCAGTTCCACTTCGGACGAGAGAAAGGGCTTCTTTGAACACGATTCAATAGCCCCAGAAGAGTCAGTTTTCGATGTCCCAGCAACCACAGTACAGTTTGAGCGGTGTTTCTCCATCAACTTGTTCTTGAGAAAACTGGCTACAGCGTAGAAACTGATTTCGTGAATTTTCCGTCAATGGTGGTCTTTCTTTCCAGCCTTAGGAACTGCTAGATCCCGGCCATTTGCTGATGTTAACTCCAACGGTTATTGAAATAAGTTTATGGACTCCAATGCGACTTCGTTTCTTCTCTTTTGTCTCAGCCCTTTCGCGAGCCTCTTCAGTCTTATATATGCTATAAGGTGGGAACCTTATCGATTATCGACTGGTCAATGGTCGATGATAGTCGTCGTGTCTTGACTATGAGCACCAGAATCAAATAATTCGAACTCAAGCGTTGAGTGAGCAATACGAAAATCGTGAATAAGAGTGTTCTTGATTCTTGTTTTAATTGCTTCAAGCTCGACTGCACGTGCACGCTGAATAAGAATGTGGGCTTCTAATGATCGGTGCTGTTCATCTAATTCCCAAATGTGTACATGATGGATATCATCCACACCATTAATTTGCTTGAGTTGACCAATCATAGAATCAATGTCGAAGTCAACAGGTGCCCCTTCCATTAGAATTCGTATCGCTTTGGGCAGCATCGCGGCTACCTGCCAGAGTATATAAGTCGCAATCAGGAGAGTCAACAACGGATCAACCCACATCCAGTCGTACCAGATGACGACTGCCGCTCCTAAGAGTACTGCCACGGAACCTAAAGCGTCGACCAAATTATGAACGAATGCAGTGCGTGCGTTGAGCGACCCCTTGCTCATGGCCCAAAGAAGGAGAGCCGTTCCAATATCGACGACCAATGCTAAAACAGCTGCGGTGCCCATAAGCCAGCCGATGATTGTATTAGGCTCTATGAATCGAAGAATAGCTTCGTAGATCAAATAAAAGCCAATAATCGTTAACAATGTAAGATTGATGACTGCCCCAATCAGTTCAGCTCTTCGGTAACCGAAAGTGTAACGTTTATTAGCTTTCTTTCGCGAGATGCGACGCGCGATATAAGCGATCATTAGTGCATTGGCATCGTTAAAGTTATGAGCAGCATCTGATAATAGTGCGATACTGCCAGACTTAATACCAGCAATTACTTGTGCAATTGTCAGAATTTGGTTGAGAACAACTGCCCACACGAGACGCAGGTCGCTAACACTATGCAAGCCTTCTCCACGCGTCAAACCATGTGAATGAGAAGCACTATGTTCGTCACTTTTCGAACTCATCAGTTATCCCAATTCTTGATAATATTCTTGCAAAATAAGATCAACCAAAGCCAACTACGATTGCATGATTTGTGTTAGACAGTTCCAGCATCAGCAAAGCTCCTGATATCATTTGCGATGAACTATCGACGGCGGTACTCGGTTGAGCCCTGTCCCCCGGCGGATTGGACTACATTTAAGAGTCGCTATCGCGAAACGTTCTATCATATCACGATCCACAATAACGATGCTGATACAAAAGCCTGCCGCATGACCCTGAATGTTCAGACACATTCATTCGTCTGAACGACAACCGCCGAGTTCATGAAGTCGGAATTCTGATACGACTGGAACATCAGCCGAAAGCAGTCCTGTAACTTTTCAAAGATATCCAATATTAATAACAGTTAATGCATTATATTATAGACATAATTTAATGCAACGAGTCCTTTTCGCGTAAATATTTCTATCATTCCACTGTCATTCGGGAATTTCTTTTGACAAGATCGACGAAATAAATTCGGTCAACTGTGCTTCGCTTTGTTTGCCGAGTCGACGCTTGAAGACCATTCCCTGGTGAAACAGAAGGAATGCGGGAGGCGCATCAATTTCATATTTAGCAGCAGTGGCCGGGTTATCGTCGATGCGAATTCTGAGGATCTTCACGCGCCCCGCAAATTGCTCTGAGACCTGTTCCAGGATGGGGACCATCTCAACGCAGGGGCGGCACCAGGGAGCCCAGAACTCCACCAGCACTGGCTGGTCAGCCTTAAGGACCCTCTGTTGAAAATTCGAATCAGTAACCTCAGGCAAACTGGATAGTGAAAGATCTGAAGCTGCATTCTGACAGCCTGGGCTCAAAGCGCACAATAGCAGTGCAACAGCACAAAACGGAACAGGTAACCCACCTGTGATGTAGTGGGTTACCCGACTGCACCGCTGAAGCGCTTTCGCGTTCGTCTGCGGGCGGATCTCATTTCTCCGTACGAGCAGGCGGCTTTTTTCCGAACTTAACTTCATATTGGGCAATGAATTTTTCTTCCAGTTCTGGATGATGGATGAAACACTGCGAATCGGGACGTTTATGCTCTTCACACCAATCCCCCTTCTTCTGGAAATCAGCGGCGAGTTTGGTATTACACTGGGCGCAGATTTCTTCGGGAATGCCGTGCTCAGCACACCAGAAACCGTGCAGGTTATGCCCCTCTTCTCCGTGTTCGTGTTCATGATCGTGCCCTTCTTCGTCATGCTCATGATGTTCTTCTTCGGCCTTGGCCACGGGAGCGGCTTCCTCTCCACTTTTCGCACACCCCGTGATCACCAGAAGTCCACACACAATCGCTGGGATTGCCAGACACCGAGTCCATGATACGTCAGTCATTTTTTCTCCTTTGATGGTACATTGACCAGTAAAATTAAACCGAAGCCGTTTCCGGCACTTGCCTGGAATCCGGATTGTTCGGTTGCGTTGGTTCTGTAGTATTGTCATCGTCTCCCTCATCCTCGTTGCGACTGCCGGGCAGATTGAAGACCACGTACAGCACACGTAAAACGAGCAGACTCATAATCGTGGCACTGCAGACGCCACCAATCACGACCGTGGCCAGGGGCCGTTGCACTTCTGCTCCCATACCGGTATTGAAGGCCATGGGGAAGAAGCCGAGGCTGGCCACCAGCGTAGTCATCAGGATCGGGCGCAGACGGGTCATGGCTGCCTCCTCGACAGCTTCATTGAGCGAACTGCCTCTGCGACGCAGTCGACGGATGGTTGAGACCAGAAGCATGTCATCCAGTACCGCGACACCGGAGAGGGCGATGAAACCCACGGCCGCGGAAATCGAAAACGGCATGTCTCTTATCCAGAGAGCGAAGATCCCCCCGATCCAGGCGAACGGTACGCCGGTAAAGACGCGAATCGAATCGATAAAGTTATTGTAAGTCATGTACAGCAGACCGAAGATCAACAACATCGCGACCGGCACCACAATCATCAGGCGGGCCTGAGCACGCTGCAGGTTCTCGAACTGCCCCCCCCATTCGATGTGGTAACGTCCGGCAGGCAAGGTAATCTGCTCATCGACTTTGTGTTGTGCTTCCGCGACAAAGCTCCCCATGTCGCGACCGCGGACATTCGCCTCAATCGTAATTCGCCTCTGATACCATTCCCGCTTGATGGTATTCGGGCCTTCTACGATCTCAATGTGAGCAAGTCGCGACAGGGGAATCTGCTCTCCCTGAGGAGTGGCTACCAGGATCGATCCGATAGCGTCGGGGTCGGTCCGTGCCTGCTCGGGAAGCCGGATGATCAGCGGGAATCTCAGTTGTCCTTCATAGACCTCTCCTACATGCTTGCTGCCCAGTGATTCCACCAGGTCGAGTACGGTCCGTGCCGGAATGCCATAACGGGCGATTTCATCCTGGTCGATGTTAATTTCCAGCACTGGCTGACCAGTGACCTGTTCCACTTTTACGTCGGCAGCCCCCTCGATTGATTTGAGCACCTGCTCAATTTCAGAGGCTTTGGAGACCATCAGATCCAGGTCGTCTCCGTAGAGAATCGCAGCCACGTCTGAACGGACCCCAGAGATCATTTCATTCATCCGCATTTCGATGGGCTGGGTCATCGCCAGACGCGGGCCAGGCAGATCGTGGAGTTCTTCCTGAATCTGAACCGTCAGTTCTTCCTGCGTGTCGGCACGCGTCCACTCGCTCCGGGGACGCAGCGTGACAAACAGGTCGGTCAGTTCCGTCCCCATGGGGTCGGTGGCAACTTCCGCCATCCCGACGCGACTCCAGACGTGCACGATCTCGTCTGGAAACTTCTCCAGCAGAACTTTCTCCATCCGGGTGTTATAGCGGATCGTTTCTTCCAGATCGGTCCCCGCCAGGCGTACCACATTGATCACGACTGCCCCTTCCGAGAGACGCGGCACAAATTCCGTTCCCAGGTTGGGGGCAATCAGGCCAAAGGCCACAAACAGAATTGAGAGCGCAAAACCGATCACCGCTGCTTTGTGGTGCATGGTGAACCGCAGCACTGGTGCATACAGCCATTTCAGCACCCGGATCAGCAGTGGTTCTTTGTCCTTGAGATTTTTCGGGAGGAATAGGCTGGCGAGCACAGGCATCAACGTCAGTGAGAGCACCATTGACCCCGCCAGGGCCATTATGACTGTCAGTGCCATGGGACGGAACAGTTTGCCCTCGACGCCTTCCAGCGTCAGGATTGGCAGGTAGACGATCATGATAATCAGCTCGCCAAACATGGTCGGTTTGCGGACTTCAATGGCAGCATCGCGGATAATCTCCAGTCGACTGCGACCATCGGCGCCGTGTGCCAGACAGCGGACACAGTTTTCAATCATCACCACGGAACTGTCTACAACCAGACCGAAGTCAATTGCACCCAGGCTGAGCAGGCTCGCTGCGATGCCGAACTTCAACATACCCGAAAAGGCAAACAGCATCGAAAGAGGAATTGCCAGGGCCACAATCAGACCGGCTCGCAGGTTCCCCAGAAATATAAACAGCACCGCAACTACGAGCAGACCTCCTTCGAACAGGTTCTTCTGCACGGTGTCTATCACGTGGTCCACCAGTTCGGTACGGTCGTAGACAGTCTGAATTTCCACGCCCGCGGGCAGTGTCTCCCGGATTTCTTCCAGTCTGGTTTTCAGAGCGTGAGTTACCTCATGGCTGTTTTCCCCCATCAACATGAAACCGAGTCCCAATACTGCTTCTCCCCGGCCATTGGCGGTCACCGTTCCACGACGAATTTCATGCCCTATCTGCACATCCGCCACATCTTTGACCCGAATTGGAACTCCGTCACGAGACGTGATGACCACATTTTCAATCTGTTCCAGATTGACGGTCCGTCCCACCCCATGGACCAGCAGCATCTGGCTGCGATCGGTAATCGTCCCTCCGCCGACATTCTGGTTGTTTTCGCGGAGGGCCTGGGCCACCTGGTCAAAGGTCAGTTCGTGTTTGATGATCTGATCCGGATCGAGGCGTACCTGGTACTGCTTCTCATAGCCCCCCCAACTGTTGACCTCGGCAACTCCCGGCACGGAACGCAACTGAGGTTTTACGACCCAGTCATGTAGCGTTCGCAGTTCGGTCAGACGTTTGACCCGTTCTTCGTCCGGAAGCCGGGAAAAATCGACTCCTTCGTAGGTCAGAACATAGTGGAAGACTTCTCCCAGACCGGTCGAAACCGGTCCCATCTGCGGTCGCTGGATTCCTTCTGGAAGCTGAACTGTACTCAGCCGCTCACTGATCAGCTGCCGCGCAAAATAGATGTCCACGCCGTCTTCAAAGATCACGACCAATTGTGATAAACCAAATTTCGAAATGGAACGCAAATCCTGTAGACCTGGCAGACCGCTGATTGCCTGTTCGACCGGGAAAGTAATCTGCCGTTCGACCTCATCGGGCGAAAGCGCCGGTGCCACCGTATTGATCTGAATCAGCACCGGCGTCGTGTCGGGAAACGCATCGATGTCGAGGTGTCTCAGTGAGATCACCCCGACGCCTGCAAAAACCACGGTACACAAAATGACCAGGGCACGGTGGCGCAGTGAAAAATCAATCAGCCAGTTGAGCATAATACTTTGATTCCCTTCTATTTATTCAGCGCAACAGCCTGCTCCGAGGCTGTTCTTGAGAAGTTGTGCCCGCAAAACGTCGCTCCCCTGGGTCACGACGACTTCATCAGGAAGTAAGCCGGCGATGATTTCCACGCGATTGCCGTTAACGAATCCGGTACGAACGTTTCGCAGCTGAAAGACTTTGGGGCTCTCCGGGCTGTCGAAGTAATGCTTATTTCGAACAAAGACCACCTGACAACATCCCTCCCAGTGCACTGCACTCCGGGGAATCACGACCGCCTGTTTTTCCTGTCTCAGAATGATCCGGCCCGCGCCAAAAGTCTCATCGCGAAGCTGCCCTTCCGCATTATCGATTTCCGCCCTGACCTTTACCATCCGCGTCTGTTTATCAGCGGCAGTACTGATCCAGCTCAAGTTCCCGGTAACTTCCTTACGGCTTCCATTGGGTTGAAATCGGACCTGCTGTCCGACCTGGATCAAAGATGCCTCTTCCAGAGGAACATTGAGTATCAGCCACATCCAACTGGGATCAGCCACTTCAAACAGGGTCCGCTCCGGAGTGACGACCTCACTGGAAACGACATTCCGCTCCGTAATCACACCGTTCATTGAGCTGCGAACCGGGATCAGGTTGGCTGAGGCGGTCTGTGATCGAAACTGCTCTGCCAGTTCGTTGGGAAAACCCAGGAAACGCAGGCGGTCGATCATGGCCTGCTTGCTGAGATTTGCAATCGAAGAAACGTCCACCGACAACCCCAGATTAGCCAGAGCCTGTTCGACGCTTAGAACTTCGGCCTCTTCCTTTGCCAGAATAGACTCTGCTTCCAGGATGTCCTTGCCTGCAATGGCTCCTTTTAGTCCATTCAAACGTTCAAAGTTTTTGCGTGCCAGTTTTTCAGCGACTATCGCTTTTACCAGATCCGTTTTGAGAAGTCCTACTTCCGCCGCATCAACCACCGCCAGGATTTCTCCTTCCTCAACCTGATCTCCCACATTTTTCAGTACCCGCCAGGCTGTACCCGGCACGCGTGAAGAAAGATTGGCCAGGCGTGTCGGGTCATAACGGATTTCTCCTGTTCCCGATACCCACTCTGTTACAGATTCCTGGTCGACCAGTTCTACATCAACGCCAGCCTGTTGAACCGCCTCGTTGGAAGCAAACTGGATTCGCTTCTGATACACCTTGCAGGCGGCATTGTTATCTGGTCGCTCCCGCAGTGCGAGAGCCCTATCGGCTTGTTGCATTGTTGCCTCAGTAATCACCGGTGTCTTTTTCAGTTCAGCGACATCGGGATGGTGCAACGGGCAGTTGTTGACACCATGCTCGGTACACCAGCCATAATCGGGGCTGGCAGGCATCAGGTCAGGGTTACAGATCACACACTTGGATTCGGGAACCCCGTGCTCTTCACACCAGTCCTTGACTACCAGCTTCGCCTGTCCCGTTAATTCTGCAAACGTCGGGATTTTCCAATGGTGGGTATGTCCGTAGTAACCGATGGCGACTAATACAGACATGACAATGATGGTGGGTAACCCATCCAGAAACCAGCGTCCGAGCTTCCAGACCAGTCCGTGGGGACGTTGATCAGTTGGAGCTGGAGTGTCGGGAGAAGACGTATCTGGATTAACAGAGGGTCGGCCTATAACAGATTGACTCATGAGATGTCCTTTCTTGCTCAATATGTTGAGAAGCAGGAGCCTGATAAAACGGTTTTTAAGCGATTGGAAACAGACACGGAAGTCAAGAAATCACCGCAAATTCAGCCGGAATGACGGACGATCAAAATCGACGGACTCCGGATAATCTACGATGCTCGTGTCGGACGCTTTAGAGCAGATAGGCGGCAGAAAGATGACAGATTTCCCGCCCAGAAGAGAGCGGCGGGAAGTGACAGCCTCGATTAGCAGTGTGCCTCAGACAGACGAGCCTGAATGACATGTGGGCAATGTCATTGAGGTCGACGATGAGAAATTCAGAGAAAGAGCCAGCATCGATCAGGCTGGGACAGTCAACCACAGTAGCGATCACGGCGCCCCCGCAAAAACAATTCGGCTGATTACCGTCCTGAGGGCACTTCGGTTGGACTGGTCTTTGTTCCTGGTTCTCAGAATACTGATCCTGTTCTTCAGAATCTCTGTGATGGCAACAGGTTGCACTTGCAGTTTCCTGAACGGATACCGATTCAGTCAGCGCAGCAGCACAAGATCCCAGACATATGTCCCTACATGGAAGATAGGGACATATAATCGCCAGGAAGGTCATTAAAATATTGATGGTGTGCTGCATGTACATATTAAACCCTGTTTGCCTAACTTATTCTAAGTATAGACTGGGTTGAACAGGAGATCAATGCCATAACTGACGAATCGCCTTGAGGCAAGAATCCCCCCTGTTCCACCTATCACGTTGAATACTCCCCTAATTTGCGTTTCCAGTTGGTTGATCGGAACTTATTCTGTGTCTGAATCTCACCGGATATTTCAGGAGTTGCTGAACTTCAATGATGACTTCAACTAATTCGAATGGTCCTAGAGTGCTGCGGGAGCAAAGTTACTCAGATTCGCGTTGCTTTGTTTCTGCAGTTGCTGCTGGACAGCTCGCAATCTTCCACCGCCGCCGGATTCCTGAATTGCCGTTCCGATCGTCGCCGGGTTCAGGCCTCCGGTCATCTGCAGACCGGAAATTTCGACGGACAATCGATGTGCCCTGTTCAAAGCACCAATGTACTCCAGATTCGACTGGAAGTTGTTCTGCTGTGCATTGAGCACGGCTAGAAAACTGAATTGTCCTTTCTCATAGCCTTTGATCATCAGTTCCAGCGCTTCCCTGAGTTCGGGCAGCACTTCTTTTCGCATCTGTTCTGCCTGGTTCCGNGCCNACATGTAATCTCGATATGAGGAGATCAACTGATCGCGCANTACNAGNCGCACCCGTTCCANNTCGCGNTCGGATCGGTTNACTTCGGAAACNGCATTATAGATGCCCCCTTGATTACGATTGAAGAGAGGAAGTGGAAGTGCTANCAGNGTATTAAATGTCGCGTAGTCTCCGATCGAATTGTAATCAGTAACAAATTGTAAAGTCACATCTGGAACNGGGACAGCTTCAGCACTGGCAAGCTGTCCGCGGGCGACACCGATTTGGCTTTCCGCCGTGAGCAACTGAGGACTTTCGGACAATAGACGCTGCCATTCCGACTCCAGATCAAATTCCGGTAAATCTTCCTCCGGTTGCATGAGCTGACTGACNGGTAATTCCGGACAGCCCACGATTACAGCGAGCTTCTGCCAGGCAGATTCGAAATCAGTATGCGCATTCGTCAGCGATGCACGAACNGTGGCGTTTTGCGCTTTCGCCTGNAACATATCCGTCCTCGGNACNTGCNCAGCCNTATAGAGTCNCTCAGCGGCATCCAGTGTCTGNTGNGAGAGTTGGGCGATTTCTTTCACCAGTTTTAATTGTTCCTGNGCTCCCAGCACANCATAGTAGCGCAACCTGACATCATTGATGACGCGCATCTGCTGAGCATCNAGCTGCAGTTGTGANGTTTGGATACCNTAAGTTTCTGTTGCCNGGGCTTTATCCAATTTCCCTGCTGTAATAAATGTCTGCTGCACAAGAATACCATTTGATTGCGTATCACCATTACTGCTCGCTGTGGAGTTGACATACCCTACGGTTGGGTTTGGATAGAGGCCTGCCTGGGTCCAGTTCCCCCGTTCTTTNTCGATCTCCGCTCGTTGCAGAGCCATGGTGGGATTGTTCGATAGTGCTATCTGTTCAAGTTCCTCCAACGTCATCGTCTGGCTGGTTGGTGTTAATGGATTTTCCGAAGAATCTGTTTCTGGTACGTTCGGGCCTCCTGCCGGTGGTACAGGTGGTGGGATTTTACCTTCAAAAACTTCATGGTATGATGTTAAAGTCAATTTTTCTCTCGATTCGGCATGTGTCGTTTCTGCAAAATTATTGACTTCGACTTCAGAAGTAGATTCAGCTATCTGTGCAGCCTGTGACTGGCTGTCCTTGATGCCAACCATCTGCCTGTCTTCCTTTATTGAGCCAGCCTGATGGGCAGTCATCTGTCCACGATCTGAGGCACAGGAAGTTAAAAGTAGAGTGGGAATCAGGATCAGTCGAAATGATCTAACTGAATGTGATCCAAAGCTACTGAGTTTAATTAACTTTTCCGGCATTCCATGCATCACAGTTCTCCTGAACCTGATAATTCTAATCTCATAATCCATCCCAACGTATAATTTTGAGATGTTCTCGTTGGCCGATTCTCGAGCCCTCTCTTTGTAAGAGAGAGCTCGAGATAGACCGTCCAATAAAAGTCTTTCTTTAAGCTGTTTTCAACAGATTCTGGTCTGAACCTGCCTGGATGCGACCTTCAGAAAGACGTAAAGTTCTGCGGGCACACTCCGCAGCAGACAAATCATGTGTTACCATGATGACCGTGCGACCTTCCTCGTTGAATTGCCGCAGGAAAGCAAGAACCTGATCACGGGTCTCCGGATCAAGGTTCCCTGTCGGTTCATCAGCGAGGATGATCAACGGGTCGTTGGCCAGCATGCGAGCCAGTGCGACGCGCTGTTGCTGACCAATACTGAGTTCACTCGGTTTATGATGCAGTCTATCCTGCAGCCCAACCGTGCCCAGCAATTCCTCCGCCCGCTCCTGTTGCTCTGTTCTAAACTTTTGTGACAGCATCATAGGGACCTGAACATTTTCAATCGCGGTCAGATAAGGCACCAGATTGAATGTCTGGAAGACAAATCCAATCTTATTCTGTCTGACTTCAGCGCGCTGCTCAATCGGCAAATCATAAATTGATACGTCGTCGAGCAGAATGCGGCCTTCAGAAGGGGCCGACATTGCCCCCAGCATGGAGAGCAGCGTCGTTTTTCCGCTCCCGCTGGGACCGATGATCGCAGCGAACTCACCTCGCGCGATTTCAATAGAGGTCGAGTCTAGCGCGACCACTTCGTGCTGTTGCTTACAATATACTTTTTTAACAGATTCTAACTTTAACATTTAGTTATACCTCCTTGAAACAGAGACAGGGATCGAGGCGGGAAGCCTGGCGCGCCGGAAAATAACTGGCAGCCAGAGTGACCAGCACCGCAACCGTAGAGGCAACGATTGCCAGACTCGGGACTGGAAACACTGCTACACTCGCAAATACAGGTCCCAGAAAGACTGCTATCAGACTTCCCAAAACATAACCGCTAATCCCCCCGGCCAGGCCCAGCAGAGCCGCTTTTGCCAGGAACAACTGCGTGACGAATCTCGGCGTGGCCCCCAGAGCCATCAGCGTGCCGATTTCGCGACGACGTTCTATGACGTTCGCAAAGCTTGCACTCGCCATACTCGCACCACCGACGGCCACCAGAATCACAAGGAACAGGTACGATAGACTTGTCATCATCCGGTTAATCGAAACCTGAGTTTCGACCACATTGGCGATCGTCACCACCTTGGTACCGGGCAGTAATGACTGCAACTCCCCTACCAATCCGTTAGCGACGTCTTCGCAGCAGCCCATAACTTCAATAATATTCACAACCGGTCCTGTTCCTGACAGCCGTTGCACAGTATGCAGGTGGGCGAACACCCGACTGTCATCGACGGTCCCCGTCGAGGGAAGCACGCTGAGTACCTCAAACGTTTCCCCCAGAAGTTGGAGCTGGTCCCCTTCTTTCAGTCCCTTACTGGCGGCAAAATCAGAACCAAGCAAAACTTCAGATTGATTCAGGTGTTGCAGAGCCCTGCGTTCTGCCAGGGAGTCTGGAGCGTCCAGATTTTCATCAGCCACGTTAATCTTAGCTTTACAACCTTCATGCTTTTTGAATAGCATGCCGCCTCCCGACCAGGCATTCATCTTCTGTATTTCGGACTGTGGCAGGATGCCCGTCAGAATCACGTTGCGGTCGTCCAGTTTGGTGGGGACACAGAGTTTGGGGGTAATCGCTTCCACTCCGGTCAGTCCCGCCAGTGCCAGTTCAGCCACGTGTTCTTCTGGGATGGTTTCCTTGTGCATGTCTGCAGCATAATAATCCTGCAGTGTGACGCCTTCGGGGAGAATCAGTACGTTCGCTCCCAGTTCGTCAAGTTTACCAGCAACCTCCTGTTCTGAGAAAATTGTAACGTTGCGGATCGCTACCAGCGCTGTCACACTCAAAATGATTGCCAGCAGGCTGGCGATCAGCGCCGTAGGACGCTCTTTCATTTCTTTCCAGATTATTGTTCTCATTGTCATGAGAGACCTCCTTAAAGTATATGATGCAATGGTTTATTTACAGTGTTTGCAGCCTTCCACGCCGCAGCTTTTTCCAGCTTTTTTCAGCTCGGCAATCAGCTGCTGGCTGGTCACACTATTGTTGAACTTCCCGACCATCACACCAGGAGGTGCCATAAAAATGACAGACGAGTTTTGTGAGTCAGGCACTCTCAGTTCATTCAAAAAGTCGCGTTCGGTCGGCTCAGATTGTGAGACGGTAATTACTTCAACCGCGTTTTTGTAACAGGGCATCGATTGGAAATTCTGAACCCCATTGGGAATTCCTGTACTATTTGAGGCATTCACACACAGTAGCACCATTCTACGGTTCTGCAGATTCAACATGCACCGGGATTTGGCGGGGGATACGAATGCCTGCTGAATATAGTCAGCGTTGATCTGTTTCACATAGGAACCGGTGACCGCCCCATTGGGAGCAACTGCCAGCGTAAGCGGCATGGGCGCGCGTGAGACTCCATACTGTTCAACAATCTTGCGTTCCTGGGGATCGCCGGTGTTAACCGCCACAACGGACGCTGTGTTTTTGTCGGACAGATTCTGCTGCAGTGTGCTCCACATGCTTTTGGTGGTTGTATCCTGGTCTTTCCAGAACATGATAAACGTGTATTTATTCTGTTCCGCTGCGGAAGCACGTGATGCTTCCGCCTTGCTCAATGATGCCACCCGGGGCGTATTTTGAGCCGGGGAAACATTCGACATGGAAACCAGAAGAGTGCCTGCGGCCAGCAGACGAATACCATTATTTTTGAACAGTTTTAAAAAAGTNTGAGACTTCATATTATAAACTTCCTTACCTGTTTGTTGATTATGCTGCGATTTTGATCTGCAAAAAGAGGTAATGGGCTCGACCTGTAATTGCGCGCAGAAGCAGCGAAATGCAGTCTGATTTAAACAGACACAGGCGCAGCAGTTATCATTTGAATCAGAATTGAATTCAAAGAGACGGTCAGCAAGATTGCTGTGGACAATTAGTGACCGTTACTGCCAGTAGGCAAGCGAGCCCGAGAGAAATTTATAAGCGCAGNGGGAGTATTACAGCCGCCTGTGAAGTGTCATTCGCTACGNCATTCAGATGAGTTACGAAGNGGCAGGACTGATCCAGATTAACGACCAACGTCACCGGATGGGTGCAACTTTCCAGATGCACTACCGGCCCAACAGAGGCAAATATTTCGTCAGAAACATGACACGTACAGGGACATTCATGTTCTTCATCCAGCGGCAACTGCTGCTGGACTCCCTGTCTTTGATTCCACCGAGCACAACAGAAACAGGCTGTGGAAACAGCTTTGCAGTCACCGGATTCGTGCTGAACTGATTCTCCCTGCGCAGCAAATCCATGTCCCCAGCAGACCGGGCAGGGTTGCAGTAGTAGAACGATCATGAACAAGCGAATCAGTTTCATCACACATCTTAGCGAAAAAAAGTTTTACAGCATTCTGCCGGCTTGAAAGACTTTAGATAGACCTCAAGCAATCAATGGATTTTATATCCTGTATCCCTCGTAATCATACAAGACAAGCACTTCTAGCATCGACATGCGAAGTGCTGCCGCTTGATCACAACTGGATAATAATACTGGTTCTGTCGATTAGTCTAAAAACTTTCGACAAAGGCAGCGAAAACCGTGTAATCAATGCATATCCCCCATACATCCAGAGAGGGAATAAGGGTGTTGAATCCTAGGTTAATTAGTAAGATCTGCCAAGATCAAAACAGGGATGATATTAACTTAGTGGCAGGGCTTTACAAGCACCCCTCTTGCAACATCATGTCCAATCGCACATCGCCCCTGAAAAGTATCCAACGTGATCACACTGACCTCGGATGAAATATGATGGATCAGAATTTCAGAGTCGACGAGAACACCAATTTCTGAGAGATATCTCAGCGAATCTGCAGCCTGCAAATCGATCCGGACAACCTTGAGTGACTTGCCAACAGGAGCATCTGTCAATCGCAGAACCTGGTGCTCAGGCATCGATCCATCCTTTTGTGGAATGGGAGCATCACCTGGGTCATATTCAGGATGATTCAAAAAGTCATCGATATAATCAATCAGTCTGTCAGAAGCACNAGGCTCCAGTTGGAAGGCGTCTTTCTCCAGTGTTTTCCAGGTGACTCCCAACGACTGGCAAAAGAAGAATTCGAGAAGTCGACGCCGACGGACCGTACGGAGAACCTGTCTTCGACCGCACTCTGTCAGGATGGCCCCTTCATATGGGATTAAGTCGATCAACCCTTTTTGGGCCAGATCCTTCAGTACGCTACTGACTGTTCCGTTGGTAACTCCAATCGCTTTAGCAATCTTTCCGGTCGGGGCACGAGAATCATCTCCAAAAGTGGCGATACTTTCGATTGCCCAGAGATAGTCTTCAGGACGCGTCCGACGAAGATCACTCATTGTGCTCCCAATCTTAATGCAGGTACAAATATTCTTTGCAATTCAACCTCGGTTTTTTAATTACGCCAGAGATTTGTGAGATTGTAGTCTGCGATGACTGTTTAACTGGCGATCTGTCAATAAGATACTTTTCTTAGGCAACGTCTTCTGATAACCAGATGCTGTGCTCAGGATTTCGATGCGCTGTCTACCGGCCTAACAGATAGTTGCGCGTACTGAATGCACCACGCACAATTGTAGCATGCGCTACATCAAACCCCGACAAATGTAGCTTATGCTACAATTTGTGTCAAGCATAGAGAATCATCGCTCTCTGTATCCCCCGAATTGGCTGTCAGACCGGAAGTCGTGATGGAGAATTGCTTAAAAAGGTCGGTTTCAACCGGCAATTTTAATCAACAATCTTCACCGAAAGTCCGTGTGTCTGACATTTCCTCATTAGTCTCATAGTTTTGGAATACAAAAACCAGGGTTTTGGAATATCAAAACCGATTTACCCGTCGATCCTTATGACAATTAGTGATCACGAAAGTATCAACAGAATTTGTATCCCCCCCCAAAATCAGCAAAAACTCTAGAAAGACTCAAATCGATGATACTCCGAATACTTAACAGTTACTGCCCATATCAAGTTTTGGTGGTCTGTGCGGTTCTGGCAGGAGAGCATTTGTACCAGCCTCCCCAGGCAATTGCCGATCTTCCGTTTGAAAATCCGACTCCCGCCTGGCACGAAAATATTACTCCAGTTTCAGATCGGGAGTCTGGTTTGCGCCCGCTTGAACCTGCCTCGATCTGTTCTGACAATGAATGCCAGCCCAGAGGCACCCTATTTCAATGGAGTTATGGAACCAGTTTTTCAGGAGGCCCCGATCTTGACGAACCTCTAGCCACTGACCGACCCGATTTCACTGAAGCGAGTTCAACTGTGGGCCGGGGAGTGGTTCAGCTCGAACTGGGATACACCTACATCTATGATGACGATGGTACTGCTTCTTCAAAATCTCATTCTTTGCCTGAACCTCTTCTGCGTTATGGTATCCTGGCAGACTGGCTAGAATTCCGACTTGGCTGGAACTATTCCAGCGATCAACTTGCTCAACTAAATGATATTTCCGGTAG
>PAJV01000011.1 GCA_002706765.1 Gimesia sp. | reverse complement strand
CGTCAATCATAAACGTCAATCATAAACGTCAATCATAAACGTCAATCATAAACGTCAATCATAAACGTCAATCATAAACGTCAATCATAAACGTCAATCAAGAGAGAAGAACACTGTTATGGGAATCTTTCAATTCTTACTATTATTACTGGTCGCAGCCATCTGTGGAGGCATTGCGCAGTCACTGGCAGGATATTCCCGGGGTGGCTGCCTGACCTCGATCGCACTGGGATTCATCGGTGCCTTGTTAGGTACGTGGATTTCCGGAAAACTGGGGCTGCCAGAATTACTGACGATTGAATTTGGGGATCAACCCTTCCCAATTCTGTGGTCGATTATTGGAGCTGCCCTGTTTGTGGCAGTGCTTAATCTGATCTCATATCGGAAGAAATAAAGCAGAGTTCAGCCATCCTGAATGAGGTCGAAGGCGCCTTCAGCAGTAATGATAGCCTGGGCAATTTCGACCAGTTTCGTTCGTTTACGGCTGGCGATTTTTTGCAGCTGACGAAAGGCGGTTCCTTCATCGAGACCAGCCGTTTTCATCAGGATTCCCTTTGCCTGTTCTATAATCTTTCGATCATTCAGAGCGACGCGCAGATCTTGATTCTCTTTCCGAAGATCAGCAAATTCTGCAGCGCGCCGGTGGACCAGAAGAATGGCAGGTCCGAGATCAACCATGCGAATCGGCTCGACAAGCCAGGCCATAATATGATCCAGAGCAGCAGTTTCCACCAGTTCCAGATCGGATTTGGGAGTAACAATAATTCCCGGCACAGGAGTTTCTTTACCAATCAGTGTCAGTGCGCGAATTCCATCGATATCAGGCATCCGCACACCACTAATTACGATATCTGGCAGCTGACTGGCGCAGGCTTGAATGATTTCCTCCCCCGTTTGAACAGCCCCCATGATCTGATGACCCTGTTTAAGAACCGCTTTCCGGATCAGCTGCAGGGTCTCACTGTTACTGTGTGCAATCAGTATCTGCAGCGATTCCATCTCCACCATCAAAGCTACCTGGCCCTTTATTTACTATCGAAATTCTCATAAAAATATACAATCAGGTCCTATTAGACCAGATTGACAGGCTTTACACCATCAATCTGGTTTTTAAAATTGAGGAAATGTTTGTGTTCTCAGTATATCAAATCGAAGATCCTCTAGTTAATTTCTGAATGTTAGCGACTCTTGAATATCTGCGAATTTACTGAGACATTTTGGCACTCAATTTGTCCTTTGGGAGCTGAAATGGTAACCTCAATTTTTCCCATAAGAATGACTGGTCAATTCTCGTGCGGGAATTTGAGTCCTGCCCTGGAGTGATATCGCGAATATGAAAAAAGTAATATTAATCATTATTGATGCGCTGGCGTCTCGAGTCGTCCAACCAGCCTTGCAGAAAGGCTTGCTGCCTCATTTCCAGCAACTGGTGGAACGGGGCGTATTATGCCAGGAATGTACGTCTATCTTTCCTTCGATTACTCCTGCCGCAACCTGTGCGCTGGCAACGGGAACTTATCCGTTTGAACATGGTATTTCCGGAGCATACTGGTATGACCGCGACCATGATGAAATCGCCTATTTCGGGTCCGACCTGCCGGCGATCATGAATGAAGGCATGGGACGTTATATCAATGATTTTCAAATCAAATTGAATAGAGATCGCCTCCTGGTACCCACAATTTTTGAACTGATCGAGAAGCATGGAACTCTGTCCGATGCAGTGGTCAATTTTATGTGGTATCGAGGGACCGTGGCACATGATACCAGCACACCTCTGCTCCTGAATCTGACTCCCGGCGTCTCTCTCGAAGAATCGATGATCGGGCCGCATACCATGTTTCTGGGAGATTTCGTTTCGACTCCGCTTCTAGGGAATACCCTTGCGGCGCGAGGGGGAGTGACAAGACGATTTGGCTTCCACGACGACACCACTGCCGACTATCTGCTGGGGATGGCTGAGCAGGACTGTCTACCGGACTTTACCCTGGCATATTTTCCGAATAATGATTTTGACAGCCACGCGGAAGGACCGGAAAATGCAGTCTCGACTCTGCAGGCTGTCGACAGCCACCTGGGAAAACTGATTGAAATTCTCGGCGGCATTGACCAGTTTCTGGAGAACCATGTGCTCCTGATGACAGGCGATCATTCACAGAGTGATCTGGACGAAAATCCCGCAATCGAATTGAACGAAGTCCTCGCGAAGTTCCAGATCGCTGAGGCGGGAAAACCCTGGAGCAGTTCAGAAGAATTGATGGTCTGTCCTAATATGCGTTCAGCACAAATCTATATGCAACCAGAATTATGGGCTCGTCGCCATGACGTCATTGACTGCCTGTTGAAGTGTCCGGAAATTGATCAGGTCATATGGTGCGACCACGACAGTGGACTGAACGGGACAGACAGGCCTTCCTTTTATGTTCACACACATGAACGGGGTGACCTGGTATTTAAACCGGCACCAGACTCGACAGGCGACGCCCTCGACATTTATGGAACGGCCTGGATCTGGAAGGGCGAGTTAAGCGCCGTTGATGCCAGTATATCTTCAAACGGTCAAATAGAATTTGGGGATTACCCCAACGCCTTTGAGCGAATTGCGACCGGGTTTTCCGAGAAAACGGGCAATATCTGGGTCACTGCCCGCCTGGGGAAAGAATTCTGCATACCGGCGATCAAGTGTAATCCGGCAGGGTCACATGGATCACTGCATCATTTAGATTCAACGGCCCCCCTCATTGCAGCGGGACTGCCGGATGATTTCCAATTGCCGGATGCCCCTCGCATCATCGATATCACCCCAGTCTGCCTGCAGTTGCTGGGACTGAAACCGCCGCGTATGCCTGGTGAAAGTGCGATTAATAAACCATTGAACGATCGGCATTCCTGACAGATCTCGGCTCAGGTTTTGTAATTCTTCAACTATGGAGAATGATCAGCCAGACAGAATACGGGCCACGGGCTGCAGGCTTTTGAAATGGTCACAGGAGATCTTGACCATGCCGATCAGGGGCACTGCCAGTAAGATGCCACCGACTCCCCAGGCCCAGCCCCAGAATATGATACAGATAAAGACCAGTGCCGGGTTGAGTTTCATCGAATGCCCTAAAATCATGGGGGTAAAGACATTCCCTTCCAGAGTATTAATCACGATATACAGCAGCGGTCCTAACAGGGCCTCTGCAGGTGTATCCAGATAAACGATGCCGATCAAAAAAGTAACGCCGGCACCTATGAATGCACCGATAAAGGGAATGAAATTGAGTGTCGCTGCCATGATGCCCAGCAAAATGGGATCGGGAAGGCCGAGCAGCCACATTGCTGTCGCAATGATAATTCCCAACCCGATATTGATTGCTGTGATTGTCATCAGGTATCGGGAAATACCATGTTCCACGTTACGGATCATCGTCACAAGTCCGCGTTTATTTTCCAGGGTCGGCATCAATTCGACTACTGAATTTAAGGTTCGATGTCCCATCGCCAGCAGCAGATAGACCAGCACTACCGTAATGGTAACTCCAGCCAGAAAGTTAACGGTTGAGCTTAACAGGTAACTGGTCACCGGCGGTTGCTGAATTGAAACTTTGACCACATCGTCTTTTTCTTTTCCCGCAGCTATCTCAGAAACCTGGGTAGAGGCTTGATCGATTTTATCAACCGGGTCGATGATGAAGCGTAATTTCTGTTCTGCTTTTCTGAAGGTTGCTGGAGCACTCGATAGCCAGTCTGAAACCGGTGCTGCCAGAAAATAGCTGGCCAGACCGATGGTAAACGTGAGGGAGAGTACCACTATCGCCGCAGAAAGTGATTCAGGGATGGGAAAGACACGGGTCAGAAAACGTACCAACGGTGCTAAGAGAAAGAACAGCACAATCGCCAGGGCGATAGGAATGAAAATAGCTCGGGCAAAATACAAGGCATGAACCACGCCCAGGGTCGCGAGAATGGCCAGTGAAATTCGACCATAAGAGTGACTCTCTACCTTGTCTTTCAAGAGAGCAGCCGACACTGCCTGCTCTTCTCTGATCTGCTCCTGTTTTTCAGAAGACGAAAGCTCAGCATCCGGCTCATCACCGGTTTGAGCTTCCTGGCTGGGATTCTGGCTATCGGATTCGTTCGACGATGTAATCAGGGACACGGGTGATGCTCCTTACTGGCAACTATCAAAGCAGAGAACTCGCTCCCTGAGGGACTGATTTTTCTTACCAGGGCTTTAACTTCCATCCCACAATAAATCCGATTCCAAAACACCATAGCGCAGCCGTTCCCGGATTCTGTTGTGCGTAAGTGGAAACATACTCGACCAGATCATCAACGGGTTTCAACTGGTCGTATTGCTCTGCAGAAGCCGCCGCAGTTTCAGTCGGTCGCCCTGTCGCCTGAGGGTTTCGTGAAGAGCTTGTGTGCATATTCATCATTGATTTCCTTTCAAATTTATATATTGAGATCAATCTCATTTTTATTGAAACGTCTTTCGACGGTTACGATGTTTATCAGAGACAATTGCTTTAATCCAATGGATATTACTGCGTAATTCCGTACCGGATCGCTTTAAAATACGTAAGCTTTTCCTGAAACCTTTCCAGGAGATAAACAGAAATATGCTGGCAATACACAAGCCCAGAACTGCCACTGTCAGCATGGAAGAGGCCAGAGTCAGTTCAAAAACATTGCTTATCCACCAGGCGCAAGCCAGCAGTAAAACCGGGAATGCGCCAATACACAATCCAATGCCCAGTGCCAGAAAGACGGTCGGAGCAAATGATTCTCGTACCGCGTCCCGCGTATCGACTGCAAGAAGCTCGACCTGCAGTTCACTCAGTGCCAGCAGATCGGCTCCGAGATCTCCCAGGTCTCCTCGCATGTCTGGCTTGTAATCTGCCTGGGTCGTACCATTTTGACCGATCATCGTTTCACCCACCATCCTGCAAATAGTCCTGTGAGCAGACTGAGCTTCAAAGCCTCGCCGGGATGATCGCAAATCTGCTCACGTAATTGTTCTTTGATCTTTGTAAGTATTGAAACAGGGCTTACTTCATCCTGCTGTGCTTGAGCCTGAGAAACCCTTTCGCTTCTCCTCTGGTGTGGATTTTTTTCAATCTGCATGTGATATGGACTCATTTGATTAAAATCTCCGGTCGAGATGATTTTCGTACGGATTGGATGAAGTGGGACCAGTGCTGTCGGAAGCCCCTGTGGCACCAGATTCCTTCCTGCTCCCCTGATCCTGATTCAGAATTGATGTCAAATGCTGAGCCACCTGAGCGGCAGCAGCCCGCATCGCCAAACCCGACAAAAATGTAAACGCTGTCTTGACAACTCCTGCTTTTACTGAATCCTCATCTTCTTCCTGATTGACTACCAGACGCTTCTTTTTCGCCAGTTTTAACAATTCGTCGGTGTAGGGATTACTTACCTTCAGCTTTCTGGGAACAATCAAAAAACCCAAGGCAGCTGCCGCCCCGACGCAAGCCCAGGGATAATGTCTGATATAGTAATGCCAGTCTGTCAGTGCCGAGGCAGACTGTCTTATCTGGCTTACATCATCATCCAGTTCGCAGCGAATTTCATACATCTCACGACGTATCTCATTTGCTCGATTGTCTTGAGGCTGACTGGCCACTGTTTCGGCTCCTGTCTGATATTTCACTTGTTCAGGTTCAATGCTACTCTATCGAATGCAATTCCATTCTGATGGTCTTCGTGTGATCGACATCAGGAACGAAAATGCTTTTTCAGAGAGGCGGGAACAATTTCAGACAGTGATTCTCTCACGCTGTTCCCCACTCGGTCCATGAAAGCCTGATCGCGAGTAAAATATCGAGACGAGCCCCGGAACAGGGAACCCAGGACCAGCCCTGCGCCAATTCCGACTCCCAGTCCAATCAGCACTGATTTGGCTGGTTCTTCCTCCACATATTGACACAGCTGTGATGATTTCGCTGCTACCGTGTCCTCTATCTGATCGTGTGAGACAGGCACAATGCGTTTATCCAGATCTTCGTATTGGTGAATCATGTTTGACTCCTTTTAAGATTCAGTATTGAGCGGGAATGAAATTCAGAATTATCGACGCCAGACCAGGCTTACAATCACACCTGCGATCAGTCCGGTACCAAAGGCTACCGCAACTGATTCGGCGGGATGCTTACGCACCGTGCGTTCTGCTTCACGATACCCTTTCTGGACTGACTCATTCATATGCTCATACTGCTCGCGAGCTGCATCCGATGCATGAGAGAATTGTTCTTTCGAATTCTTAACGGCTTCATTGAAAGTATCTCCCATCTTTCCAGCCATGGAAGAAGCCGACTGGGACAGGTTTTCAATAATGCTATCCAGCTCTTTCCGGATATCCTTGCTCGTTTCGCCAGTCTTCTGCTGGATCTTTCCCACAAGCTGATCTGTCTTACCTTCCAGCCCGTCTAGATCACTCGAATTTAGCTGGCTCCATCGTTCCTCAATGCGTCCCCGAATTTCGTTCCAGTGACCGCGAAGTTCTTCTCGAGTGGTCATCTTCCTCTCCTTACCTTAATTAGTGGGATTGATTATCTGATATTTAAAAACGCAGAGCGTTATTAGTATTGATTCGCAAGTCGTATGCCACTTTGAATATTCACTCCCCTGCAGTTGAATAAAACCAGACGCAACCATCAGAAAAACCCTTTAATCATTGCATGAAAATCATTATTGAATGGCTGAGAGACATTCAGAATACCCGCAGTTAAGACCCGTACAGTTGCTGTTGAAACGGTCGCCAGTGTGCCAGACTGACTCCCTTTCGATCAAAATGCCCCTTCTGTATTAAAAAATTACTGCCTGCACCGGGAACGGGACCTGACACATGGACATTTCAACAGATCACCACACCCGGGTTTCTCTTCGAAAGCTTTCATCCAAATTTGTTCTGGAGAGTCAACCCTGACAACAGGTTACTAATCCAGGCTGATTTCAGATCTCATTTTCCAGCCAGAGAAATCATTGGAATTGGAATACGATATGCACCTTCTTTCCCAGCGTAGAAAATGATCAGATCCACACCTCACACTTTGATCTGACACTCATTGGCGGGCCGCTGTCATGTGGTGTCTTTCTGAGATTTGACTCTCTCCAATTACCTATTCTGACATGCCCGACGACTTCAATTGATGAATGAGGCTCTTGAAGCAGGTGTCATGCGATAACTGAGGAGGATCTGCAATGACCGGCAAAATGGACTGTTATGGCCTATCCCGTAGTGGCTCCCGATATGAAATCAACCAGGACCAGTTTCTGATTGCGGATCTGGAAAAATCGATGCGGGTCCACTGCAGCAGCCTGAGCCTGGATGAAAACTCCAGGCTCTATGGGAACTCCCAGGCTAAACTGATGATGGTGGCAGACGGAGTGGGTCGTTCTAATTCAGGGGATCTGGCAAGTCGCCTGGTGACAGACTGCATTTCCCGATACCTGTTGAATGAGATGGAATGGTTTCTGCATTACAATGAGGATACCGATGCAGAATTGTATCGAGAATTCTTAAATGCCTTTGAACTTTGCCAGGAGCGACTGGAGGATGATATTCAGGAACATCCTGAACGTTCCGGAATGGAGACCACATTAACCCTGGCCTATCTGGTCTGGCCTCAGTTGTATCTGGTTCACACTGGGCACAGTCGCTGCTATCTGTTTCGCAACTCCCACCTGCATCAGTTAACGAGAGATCACAATTTTGCAGAACAACTGGTAACCAGCGGCGCATTAGATGTCGATGAAGTTCCGGAAATCTGGCAGGAACTCCTGGTAAATTCTATCGGAGGTAACGGAGACAGTAATTTAAATCCCGAAATTGTCAAAACAGAAGTTCGCGTTGGAGACACTTTGCTGTTATGTACCGATGGCTTAACCAGACAGGTTCCTGATCTGATTCTCTCCGAAATTCTCAGCCAGAACCGGATGGCCGATGAAACCTGTATCCGTCTCATCAATCAGGCAATCGATCAGGGAGGGACAGACAATATCACAGCCGTGGTTGCCAGGTTTCTGGATCTCGGAGATCAGGACGTTTTGCTGGCTGATTCCCTGGAAGCAGATACCGGTACTTCAGAAGATCCTGCTTCTCAGGAAAAAGAAAACTCCCCAAAACCGGATCACAATAATAATGATCGAGATAAACAACACGACAAGGCCATATAATCGAAGTGTTGTACAAACTGCTTGTTTTACATTCTAATTTTCTTAAAGCAGTTCCGTCACCAGCTGCAATAAGCACGTAGAGAAGATCAGTCCTCTCAATAAGCCGTTGCATAAGATTGAGATCAGTCGGTCGAGATTCTGTGAAATTCACACATGAACAGCACGGCTTGTCGAGATTGCAGGCAATCGGTTACAATCGTCCCTGAATGCTCCGGCGTGGTCCGGATCCTGATCTCGATTCATGAAATTGATGCACCATAGACGGGGAGAGTTGTTGATTGTGTGATGAGCAAGAAGACCCTGAGATCTTTCTCAACCGGCTACAAGCGAATCCGGAAGGGGTGCTTGCAGACGAATATAACCGCTACCGGGAACGATTGTGGCGGATCGTTAATTTTCGTCTGGATACACGCCTGCTGGGTCGTGTTGATGCGGATGACATACTGCAGGAAGCATATCTTGATGCCTCCACGCGAATTGGACATTATCTGAATGACCCGGCTACCACATTCTTCATCTGGCTCCGAACCATTGTCGGACAGACTCTGATTGACGTCCATCGACGACATCTGGGGGCGCAAAAACGGGATGTGCGGCGTGAAGCCAATGCCAGGCGTCGTGTTTTCTCAGCCTCGACTTCTTTTCAGATTGCCAATGTCCTTCTGGGTGATATGACATCTCCCAGTCAGGCGGCCCTCAAGGAAGAACTGGCCATTCAACTGCGTGAAGCACTCGAATCATTAAATGAGATTGATCGGGAAATTCTGGTCTTGAGACATTTCGAAGAACTGTCCAACCTCGAGGCTTCCGAAGTTCTGGAAATCGAACCCAAAACTGCCAGTATGCGATATTTTCGGGCCCTGACCAGATTACGCTCCATTCTGGTTCAGATCCCCGGTATTATAGATTAACCAGTCTTCTCTGAAGTGCATTTCTTCACAGAGCGAAATCGCCAGGACCAAAGTGAATGTCATCTCCCGATTCACCTCAATCGATCAAAAATCTGACTCCTCCGGAAACCACCGATCTGGACCGGGTCGCTGACGAATTCATCGCAAAAATTCGCCAGGGTGAAAAGCCGACCATCCCGGAATATGTAAACCGTTATCCGGAACTCGCCAGTGAAATCGAAGAGTTTTTTCCCGCCATCTTAGCCCTGGAAGGTGGGAAATATACCGCACAAACTCCTGGCAAAGTCTCCCTGGGAGCCAGCGCACCAGAACAACTGGGTGATTTTAAGATTGTCCGGGAAATCGGTCGTGGCGGCATGGGCGTCGTCTACGAAGCAATCCAGGAATCACTCAATCGTCGTGTGGCTTTGAAACTGCTGCCACGACATTCGCTGCTTGATGACAAACAACTGAAACGATTCCGCAGAGAAGCGGAGCTGACGGCTTCACTGCATCATACGAATATTGTTCCGGTATTCGGGGTGGGTGAAAACGGCAATTTCCACTATTACGTCATGCAGTTGATTGAAGGCCTCGGACTGGATGAACTGACACAGAAACTCGTTGCAACTGCTGCAAATACAGACCTCAAAAGCCAGACTATCAAGCCTGGTTCACAGACCCATACCAGCACTGACATTTCTACTGCGTTGGATGAAACTGTTGAGTTCCAGCGATCCGAAATTTCGGAGGTCGCAGGTCAGAGCTCAGCAGACTTCGCAAAGTTTGTCTCAACACCTGCTAAGATTGCTGAACTGGGAATTCAGGCGGCCAATGCTCTGCAATACGCACACGATCGGGGTATCCTGCATCGCGATATTAAACCAGGAAATCTGCTGCTCGACCGCGAGGGCCTGTTGTGTATCACCGATTTCGGGCTGGCACGCGCCGCCGAACAGAGCGACCTCAGTAAGTCGACTGACATCGTGGGAACGCTGGGATATATGGCTCCGGAAATGTTTCGGGGAGAAACCTGCCGCCAGAGTGATATTTATGGACTGGGAATTACGCTCTATGAACTTCTAACGAAACAGTATGCGATTGAGCGAACCAGTCGGCACGTCATGATTGAACAAATCACTCATGGCACGATCCCCTCTCTGAGGCGAATCAATCCACGAATTCCCCGCGATCTGGAAACCATTATTCTCAAAGCGATCGCCCCTGATACGAAACACCGGTATCAGTCAGCCAGTGAACTTGCCAGCGACCTGCATCGCTTTCTGGAGAATCGCCCCATCCGGGCGAAACGGGTTTCCCTTCTCGAATCTCTGTGGCGCTGGAGCTGCCGCAATCCTGCAGTTGCATCTCTATCCGGACTGGCTCTGCTGCTGATGCTGGCTCTGGGAATTTCCCTGGCAGTGGGATTTGAAAGAGAGCGGCGGGAACGAAAGCGAGCGGAATCAACGGCTCAACTGGCAACGAATGCCCTGGATCGTCTCTTCGACCGCTTTGTCCCTGCGCGCCTGCATACAACCGAGGTTTCCGGAGCCGGGGATGGCTATGCAGAGCCGATACTGTCCCGTGAATCAGCAGACCTGCTGGCGGGCATGGTCCAGTTCTATGAACAGCTGGCAGAATCGACGGGGGAACAGGAAGAGTTCCAGAACAAAGCCGCAAACGCACAACGGAAGGTCGGTGATATTCATCGTCGGCTGGGAGACTTCAGTTCTGCCCTGGCTTCATATCAGAAATCACTTCACCTCTATCAACAAAACACCGGGGAAGCGAACGCACTGATCATTGCCACTTTATATAATGAAATCGGGCGAATTTACCGCTATCTGGGCCAACAGAATGAAGCGACACTTGCTCATAAGCGAGCAGAAAAACTCTTAGAGGCAACGCTTGTTGCCGACCAGGAACAGAATGATCTGCAATTTGAACTCGCACGAACCTTTTTTCTGAAGGTCATCCAGCTTCGACCCGATCAATTAGGAAACGCGATTTCGGAAATCGAACGGCCTTCCCCGCCAGACGGATCCATGCCAGCAGCAGAGGACCGAATTCAGCTCCAGCAGGCCATCGACATTCTTGAAAATCTGAGTAAATCAGATCAGACCAATCCGGAATATCGCTATCTGCTTGCGCTTTGCCTGCAGGAACAGCTTCCCGCCGAGTATGTACGATCAACACAAGATCAGGGCAAACAGGCGCGCGCGCTGGAAATCCTGGAAACCCTGGTTGAAGAGCATCCCCATGTCGCAGATTACCGTCAGGCTGTTGTGAAATCTTATGAGCGAATTGATATCAGACGTGTGAATCCGGAAGAAATCGATGAGAATGTCATCGGACGGCTGGAACAGGCCATCCAGCATGCCAGCCGTCTCGTCTCTGATTACCCCACCATTCCGGAATACAAAATTTCTCTGATCCATGCGCATAACAAGCTGGCCCATGGCCTCGATAAAATGACCAGGCTGTCAGGAGCATCTAACGAAATCCGTACGCGCCACGATACTGCTGAACTCTCGCTTAGAACGGCTCTCAGGTTACAGAAAGAACTGACCCTTCAGTTCCCGGAAGCACCAGAACACCGCCTCTGGATGGCCAAGTTTGAAGCCGGACTGGCTGAAATCCTCTATAAAAAAGGGAGCGAAACCGAAGCCATCAGCCTTCTCAAAAGTGCGATAAATATACTCCAGCTCGAATTGAAAACGGACCCCCACTCCTACCCTGTGTATCGTGAGCTTTCAGGTGCCACAGAAGGGCTGGCCCGCATCTATCATCATGTCGGCAACGAGGTTGAAAGTTGGATCATGTGGGACCAGTACGATCAGCTCATGGAAGATTTCAAGCAGAAGTTCCCTCATGCAGCATTACCCATGTCCGATGAATCTCATTCATCGCGGCACGGTGGTCTCCATCCGTTGCAACACAGACGTCCTCACCGCGGCCCCAACAGACCTGGTCCTCCTCGCTTTTGAAAATTCAGGACTCCCTCCCAGCCAATCGAATGAGTTACTGAATGTCATTTTTCCTGAAGACAGACCATTTACCGCGTCCCTTCCAATCAGACTTCACATGGTTTTTAAAGTCATGACCGTTCAGAAAACGGACCAGGTTGATACTCAGTTCGTCAGCCGACTGAAATCGATCCTGCCTCGAACTGGCCAGACATCTGGAAATAATATTTTCCAGCGCAGAGGGAATCTCGCTGACAATTTCACACGGACGGGTATATCTCCCCTTCAGAATCTGCTCGATCAGCGCGCCGGAGTTCGCTGCCTGGAATGCCGGCGTGAGCGTAGCGAGTTCGTACAGAACACATCCCAGAGAATAGAGGTCACTGATTTTACCCATTTCCCCCTGAATCCGTTCCGGAGACTGGTACTGCAGAGTCGGGACACGTTGCTGCTTAAGTGTGCCCTCCAGTTGTTGTGGTAAACTGAAACCTGTCAGCCAGCAGTGTCCTTCCCGGTTCACAATCAGATGAGCGGGCCTCAAATCACAGTGTAACTTACCCCGTCTATGAGCAAAACGCAGAGCATTGGCAGCTTGTAGTCCCAGACGGGCAACCGACCGCCAGTAGTTCTGCCTGAAAGAATTCACGACCTGAGTAAGCTGTTCCTGGTACAGGTAACCCGTCTGGGATTCGAATTGGTCAGAGCCCCCTGCCCCTGCCTGTTTACAGCCCAGGCCTTGTAAAACCTGATCCAGACTGATCCCGGAAACCAGTTGCATCACCGTGTAAGTATACCCCTGGTCTTTCTCAATGCTGTCAACCGAAACAATATTGGGATGTCTCGATTGAAACACCAGGCGCGACTCGCATAGAAAACGGTCTCGCCAGCGAGGAGAACATTCCGATTTCCAGGGAAACAGTCTAATCGCCACACTGCGCTGCTGAGGCCCCTGCTCCGCGGAGTAGATGATTGAAGTACGAGTTCGGCTGATTTCTTTCAAGATCCGACAGTTCCCCAAATGACGGTTCTCGAAATCTGCTGGAACCTGTTTTCTCAACCTGGTAAATTCCTGATTCGTTTTCCACTCCTCCATCGCGATCAGAACAGGAAAACTTTCGCGGATTTCGTCAGCATATTCCGGACAGGAATTCACATATGCTTTTATGGAGGGATTGAGCCAGCGGCGATGTTCTTCCAGAAACCGGGAAGCCATTACCTCAAGTGTCATGCGCTCGGAAGCGATTCCCGGCTGTTCGATAATCCCAGATGATGACTCAGAACTCATGTTGGCCCCTCAAGGAATTCTGAAGTCAGCCGGCTTGTGTCCTGTTGACTATCGCTGGTTCGACCTTCTTCCCGCTTCAACCGTCTCGAAAAGCTTACTGACTTATTGACAACCGGTTTTTCAATGACAGTCAGTCTTCAGTTCAATCGGAGCATGGGGAAGGAGCTCGTATTACAACAGTTTCAGCAGATCGGACAACACAGACGCCTGAGCTGACTTCACACGGTTCCATCTGGTTTCATCCGTAGGATTGACGATCTACGTTCGCTGGAAGGCTGGTAATCATCAGATGGGCCCGCATTTCTATAACGAAAGCAGTTTCCGGAAAGCTACCGCCAATTTCATTGATTTTTCATAAAGAAATTCGAGTGAGCAATTTTGAACCAGGTATCAGCTGCGATCTCTTGAGGGATGCCTTACTCCATGTCCAGCTCTTTGTATCGTGCTTCTTTATCCAAGACAGTGCCCCAGACCCGGTTGGAAGCCTGATGCCGTGAAGGACCGAAAGTAATGATCGGGCCGATCCCCAGATCCAGACCATTAATCTGTTCCAGCGCATTGATCAGATTTTCTGTCGTGAGGGGTTTGCCTGATTTCTCCAGTACCTTGAAGCCTTCCACCAGGCATTCAGCCGCAAGGTAGCCTTCCAGTGAAACAAAACCCGGCCTGGAAAGGGGGTAGAACTTTTTCATGGCATTACGATACCGTAACACGCCGGTGGCACTCGAAAGATAGTAGGGTACCACCTGGGTCACAATCACTTTTTCTGCATACTGAGAACCCATTTCTTTAAACTGCTGGGCCAGCAGTTCGCTCCCGACAAAGGATACCGCGGCAGTTTGAATATTCAGATTACTATCTTTAATTTTCTGTACCATTAATGCTGCCGGTTTATAAGTGGCCACCATGATCAAGGCTTCGATTCGGTCCTGGTTCTGTTCAATCTGTTTGAAAGCATCTGTAATCTGCGTGGTGTTTCGCTCATAACCAACCCGGATAATATTTTCCGGCTGGATTTTATATTTTTCCAGTGCTTTCGCCACACCTGCAAAACCATCATCGCCGAAGGAATCATTTTGAGCGAATACAGCAATTTTCTCAGGTGCGATGCGTTTCTTTTCAACAAAATAATTAACCATTGCTGCGGTTTCATCAGCATAACTGGCACGGAGATTGAATACATAGCGATCGGGGGGATCACGTCGCAGGCTCTGCGCTCCTGTGAAGGGTGCAAAGAACAGATGCTGATTCTCGTTGGCATAAGGCACGGTCGCCTGGGCAGTCGGAGTGCCGACATTCCCAATCACGGCAAACACTTTTTCCTTTTCGAACAGTGTTTGCATGTTCTCCAGGGCCTGGTCCGGCTCATACCCGTCATCTTTCACAACCAGTTCAATCTGACGCCCACCGATACCGCCCGCTTCGTTGATCGATTTAAAACAGGCCTGCATCCCCATGACCATATTGGTTCCCAGTTCCTTGTTGGCACCGGTCATGGCGGTTGAAGTCGCCAGAATGATTTTATCTTTCGTAATTCCCTGCGCGACAGATCCCGCCTGTTGTTTCGGAGCAGCCGGCCCCGTCGCATTCTCGCGGGGACCGTTGTTCCAGTAATAGTAAGGCACCAGCGTTAATAACAGAAAGGTCACCAGAAAAATGATCGTGCTAAACACCGTCCCCCGCCAGGGTGCAGCAGACGGAGCGGGTACCGCTTCGCCTTCCAGTTCTTCCCGGCTCAGAATCTTTGTGTCATCATATTTTTCTGCACTGGCAGTGACCGCTTTCAGATCCAGCAGCATTTCTCTGGCAGACTGATACCGGTCTTCCGGATTTTTTGCCATCGACTTACTGACAATGGAAGCACATTTATCGGGAATACTCGAATTCACATCACGGGGATCAAGAATGTCGGCATGACAATGGGCATACATGATCTGCACAATGCTGCCAGCATCCTCATAGGGATGATCGCCTGTCAGCAGTGTGTAATACGTAGCCCCCAGAGAATAGATATCACTCCGCATATCGACGGGTTTGGATTCACATTGTTCGGGACTCATGAAGTAAGGCGTCCCGATCAGCTGGCCATCCTGGGTCAGCTGCATCGACTGTTGAATGATGCGTTTCGCCAGACCAAAATCAGCAACCTTGATCGTGCCATGTGCCGACTGCAACAGATTTCCCGGCTTGATATCACGGTGCACCAGTCCGGAGGCATGGGCCACCATCAAGCCTTCACAGGCATCCGCGATAATGCGTGAAGCCTCCAGAGGGGAATAAGGCCCGATCGATTCCAGATGGTCATCAGTACTGCCACCTGTCATCAGCTCCATCACAATATAATTGACATCCCCCTCCTGGCCGATTTCGTGAATCGAAACCACGTGAGGATGCGTTAAGCGACCGGCGGCTTTTGCCTCTGCCAGAAATCGATCCAGCATCATTTTATCTGAAGCCAGTTCGGCTGGCAGCAGTTTGATGGCGACGTCACGTTCGATCGTTGAGTCATGTGCTTTATAAACGACTCCCATCCCTCCCTGTCCCAGGAGACCGGTAATCGTATATTTGCCCAGTTTTTTTCCGATCCAGGCCGCAGCTTTCTCGGCGGAAGGTCCTTCCAGATGAGGGGCAGACTTGCCGGTGATACTGTCACCGCCAATCATGGTTTTGTCGATCTCTTTGATGTTAAGCGGTGGAACTTCATCCACCGTTTCTTCCTGCGCAGGGTCGACGGGGGGAAATTCATCGACGGTTTCTTCACCATCTACAGGATCTTGATAACCTTTGTCCGACACGGGTCAGTTTCCAGAATTCGATCGTCTCAATCGGGTAGTATTTCAGCCCCGGAATGCAGGATTCCAGCCAGGCAGCTTTAAATTTAGTGAAATACTTATTGATCTCAACGCCCAGTGCTCTCTTGAACATATCGTAATGACGTCGAAATTGAAATGAGACTTTTAGAGATATACAAAATCATCGTTCATAAAATAATTTACGCAATCGTTTTTTTTTAAACTCGCCAGAATATTCATGAAAATTCAATAAGAACAGGGAATGTACCCACTCGTTCCACTTATCTACATCCAATAACGGCAGAACGTTGGAGTTGACACCTGTTTTTCGTCGATTATTTTCAGAACGAGCAGAGTTTTTCCTGTACCGGAAACAGGGATCTCGGAGACTGTAGAATCAGAATAACTGGCATAAAAGATTCGATTCGAGTTGTACTTCGAGCCAGTTTCTTTCGCTTCAAGGCAGTCATGCTTCTTGAGAAACATCAGTCAATCTTTATTGACTGGCAACCCGCAGACGAACCGTCTTCAGGTCCAGCAGCGCCTGGTTGATTTTACCATCACTGCGAACCGTCAGTCGTGTCTTACCACTGGGAATATCAATCGTCCCGAGTTTACGGCTTTGATAAATGTCCCAACTGCCCGTGGCGGTTACAGTCCAGGTCAATCGCTGATCTGCGACTTCCATCTGCATCAGATTGCCAGCGACTCCCTGGGGGCAGGCATATTCCAGGTAGACATCATATTTGCCGGACTTCGGCACATCCATTGTCCACACGGCCCGGTCATTTTCACTCTGCCAGTATCCCAGATTTTTGTACTTGTTTTCGTACTTCAAAGTTTGCCCATAAATCTCAGCCAGTTGTGGTGTTAAAAAGTAGTCTCCCCTCAGTGCTTCCGCTTCCACTACAGCCGGTTCGTTGCCCTTAAACGTCTTGCGGGGTAATTCCGTGGCATTCAGATAGGCAATCACATCAGCCAGATCCTGCAGAGTCATGTCTTTTTCCAATCCTTCCGGCATCAGTGATTTTCCAGTACTGAGCAGTTCCTCCAGATCATGACGCAACAGCGTTTTTGTTTTGCCATCATTCTGAATCAGCGTAATACTCTCCCCGCTTTCTCCTGCCAGCAACCCATTAAATGTCAGCCCGTTGACGGTGACCGCCAGATAGCTCACATATTTATTTTCTATCGCCCGGTTCGGATCCAGAATCGCGGTGATCAACGCGCGCTGAGACTTATCAGTCAATGCCGACAAATCCGGGCCGATAGGCTTGCCTTCCTGATTCAGTTGATGACAGACCGAACAACGTTTGACAAATATCTGATGTCCCGCCTCGGCATTTCCTTTGAGCTCCAGCACTTTTGAATACTCTTCCACAACCTTCACGCGATCCGAGTTCAGTGAGGAAGCCAGCAGCTGTTCTGCCTGTTTACGGACCTGATTGTCTTTGCTGCTTAACAGGAGTTGACGACTCGATGCATCGATCTCGGCAGGAAGTATTGTTTTCTGTTCGAGTGCGGTTAACACGGACTGGCTCCAGGCACTGCGACTCAACAGGGCATTCAAGACATCGGTGCGTAACACGGGACCAAAGCTTTTCCAGCGGCTCAGCAGAATCTCCGGCGTTTGCTGATTCCCGAATTGCGTCAGCGCGACAACCGCGGCGCTCTGAAGTTCCCGTGAGTTCCGGGGAGAAAGCAGATCGGACAGCAGTTCCAAATCTTCATCGCGATGCGCAAATCCACGCCCCAGCATCGGGACTACCCGTTGACGCTGTTGCACTGAAGCAGATTCATCTGCAGCGAGAGTGCGCGCTGCTGCGAACAGCGGTTTGATTTGATCGAGTGTCTGCTGCAATTGTGGACTGGATTTCTGATAAAATTGAGGCAGAGACAGATTGCGACGTCCCAGCGATTGCAGCAGAGTAGAGATGGCCTGGAACTGCCACGGCTCAAAGGATTTCCCGGCAGTCCGCTTGGCGGCGACATCATAAATATACTTCAGCGTCTCCTGATTATTCTCCGCAACCGCCATCGCCACAAGAGCATTAAAGCTCTCTGCGGGAGGCTGTTTGCCATTCAGTTCTTGAAAGAGCGCGATGGTGAAGGAATCCAGATGGGCTCCAACCGAACTCAAGACCGCTGTCCGCAGGTAAGCATCCCGGTCATGCTGTAGCGCCAGTTGTGCCAGAGCAACTCCCGCTTCCGGTGAATTCCATTCTCCCAGAGAATAAGCTAGCTGCATTTGAACCTGGGCATCCGGATCATTCACCATGCTGAGCAACTTCGATCCTATCTCGGGAGTCTCATTGACGAAAGCTTCCCCAATTCGAATCGCATGGCGGCGTACCCCCGGATGTGAGTCCGATAAAGCAGCGAGCACTTCTTCCGCGGTCACTTCACCTAAACCATCCAGCACACACAGTGCATGCATCCGGGCCGTCGCTGCTTTGCCGTTGAATACCATCCTCTTCAAATCTGGTGCTGCCGCATTCTGCTTCCGACTGACGAGCCATTGATGGGCCATGTCGCGCTGCGTCCCGTTGGGACTCTCCAGCACCTGTACCAGTTCGAAATCTGACAACTGATCCAGGCGGGGAACTGAACGTAACGGAGTCTCATCTTTTACGATTCGATAGATTCTCCCCTGCTCTTTCCCGGCACGCAGATCCAGCTTTTCCTGCATTTCCTGTGGAATCCACTGGGGGTGCTCAATCACATGGCGATACATGTCTGCCACCCAGAGTGCCCCGTCAGGGCCAGTGCGTACCATTGTGGGGCGAAACCAGTTATCCGTCGAAGACATGAACTCCGAATCCTGCTCATTCTCTGCCCGCCGGCTGGTGAAAGTGGTCCCTTGGGGAGTGACAATTTCCCGATGCACCAGATTATGAACCGGTTCGCAGATAAACGAATTGCCGACGATTTCGGGGCCCAGTATTTCATCCCGATAAAAACAGAGTCCACATGCCGAGGTGATGCGATTGACTTTATTATAATCATTAAAGCGTTCCTGAGTCCGACTGACAGGAAATATAGTCGCTGCACCTGGCCGGTTGGAAATCTGGACTTTCGCATCGGGGGCAATGAGACTTTGATTCCGTCGGAGATAGTGATCTGTCAGTGCATAATGAAACGCAGGATTACTGTTGTTGCTGCCGAACCAGTTGCCCCAGTCATCGCGTTCCCGACCAAACTGAGTCTGTCCCGACTGCGGGTCCATCAGGCCGCTCTCCGGTCTGACGCGTAAATCCCGACGCCCCAATGTCAGTTTCTCTCCCGTTTTGACCGAGAGCAGATCACCGCCGGAATCACCATTGGCCAGATAAATCCAGTTATCCAGTCCCCAGCGCAGGCCATTGACACGATGCTGCTGGTTCCCTTCTCCAAAGCCGGTATACAGCGATTCGCGCAGATCCGCTTTGCCGTCTCCGTCGGTATCTTCCGCATAAAACACTTCCGGGGCCGTCGTCACAATCACCCCGTTGCGCCAGGACATGACACCGGTAGGATATCCCAGTCCCTCTAAAAACAAAGTCGATTTGTCATACGTACCATCACCGTCGGTGTCTTCCAGATAGCGAACCCGTCCGGCGAATTTTCCGGACTCATCCACCCCCAATGGATAGTCAGCCATCTCTGTTACCCAGAGTTTCCCATCTGGTCCCCAGTCGAAGGCAACCGGGTCCTGCACCAGAGGTTCGGCGGCAACCAGCTCCACATGAAATCCCGGTTTGACTTGAATGCTTTCCAGCGCCGCCGAAGGAGATTTGGGTTGCGGTCCCTGTAACTCCATCAGTTCTGCAAACGATTTACCGGCGACGAGATGTTTCAGTTTGACTGTGTCTTCATTTTGAACCCAGAGATGTTTTGAATGAAACCAGGCGCCATTATTCGTGCCATTACGGGAAATGGCGGGGACTTCGCCGGCCCCCATTCTCTGCTTTTCAAACAGCGTCTTCCAGCCTTCCTCAAGTGATTTAAACAGATGCAGCGAATAGCGACTTTCATTGGAAAACAGAGCGTCATCCAAACCATCTTCATTGATATCGACAAACCGCAGGCCGGCGTCACGACCTTTCGCATCGACGATCAGAGCATCTGCGGGAAGGGACCAGGAAAGCTGCTGCCATTCTGAATTCTGCTCGGACCACATATAAACAGCCTGCCGATCTGGATTTGAGATGATCAGTTCGCATCGACCATCGTGGTTCAAATCGCGCAGGCGGAGCCCCTGATCGATACCCGAATTGAGAATGAACAGAGATTCGTCGCCCGCAGGTAAACCGGCCAGAAGCGAACTGTCTTCGATCCAGTTTTTGCCGTCATAACGCCAGGCGCTGGATTCCTCAGGAGTCAGCGTGAACAGCACCACCTGGTCATTCATAATTCCAAAGCGACTGCGAATGGACTGGGTTCCGTTCGCAGCAGGCTTTGAGACCAGTTGTGTCGGAAATGCACTTTCCTCCCAGTTTTCCTGATCCGGATTCCAGATGCGGGTTTTCTGCACACTCTGATTACCGATCACGACATCCATAAAACCGTCGCCGTTCAAGTCCAGCAGTCTCACGCCATTGTCAGCCCCCTGCTGATTTCGCAGGGGCTGTCCGGCCAGCAGGTGCTGGTTCATGCGGTCGAGGACTTCACGAAACGAGAGAAACTGCACCGCGGCTCCATGTTTCTCGGTCGCGTGATCGATCAATTTGATGACCTGCTCGTTACTGATCCAGCCATGCGGATGGAAGACCAGATTGAACGTTCCCTGCTTGACAACAGTCGCATCGAGTACGGCGGTCCAGTCACGCACCGTCAGCGGGTTCATCGGCTTCTGGCGATGCTGGGCAGACCAGTCACTGGGAGTCACACAGGAGAACTCCCAGCACAGTCGCGAAATGGGGTACGGATAGGGATAGTCAAAAATCGTATTCACAAAACCCCGATCGACGGGCACATACTTTTCAATCCGCCCCTGTCCATCCGGATCGACAACATACTCCTTCGGAATTTTCGGATCTTTGTCTGTGAAGACCTGAAAAACCGAAGTGTCAATCTGCAGAAAGTTTCCCTGGGGAGACCGACTGTTGAAGATCTCGGTAAAAAAACGGGGACTGACGGTATTGAGCGAATCACAACAGGGCATGCGATAGGCAACTGGTCGGCTACCTGGGATCTCGTTCAACAGATCAACACAGCGATCCACCGTCCCTTTGGCTTTCTCAAAATCGCGATCTTTTAAGAGTGGACAGGGATGATCATAAGTGTGCACTTCAATGCTGACCCCTTCCTGTATCCATTTCTGCAGATGGGGATCAGCTGGATCAACTCGGCAGGTCATGATACTGACACCCGCGTTCCCGTTGATTTCTTTGAGTCGCTCCAGAATCGGCCGCAGATAGGTTTCGTATTTCTGAATATCCCGCATGTCATCAATGGCGAGTACACAGACCGCTTTGACAGTGGGATCTCCATACCACTGGGGTGTTGTCAGCCTGGGAAAATCCCGCGAAACGTAATAGGGATCATCCTGATCCAGGTAAACCAGCCGATTACCGGTTTCGACGGTTTTCTCTGCTGCCCGCAGCGAGTAAGGAAGAAAAAACAGACAGTTCAATATCAGAATCGCGAGTCTCCGAATTCGATTCCGGTTCGAACAGGCGGATTGAAAAACATCTGTGACTGACAGAAGCATCTGCAATTCTCCGGTATGTAGTAGATTGCCAGACTGAGTTATGAACCTGGTTTCCGATGAGTTTTCCGAAAACACTCTTCCTTTGAGTCTGGCTGTCTCATTACGGCATGTCAACCAATCCACCAGAATATTGCATACAATTTACCTCACATCGATATTTTCCCAGAAATCCCGCCAATTTGACAGAAAACCAACCACATGCACAATTAGAACCTGTTTTCATATCATTTCATGAGAATGGCTGGTATCGAATGTGCTCCATCAGAATTGCAATATTGTTCACAATTAAACAGAATAGGGAACTCCTACTGATATCAGAGCATCACCCCGTCTGAAATGAACCAGGTACCACCATGCCCCAGATCGAGTCAACCGCGAACCAGAGCCAGGACATCGTCGAGCAATTACGGATGGAGATCATCACGGGACGCCTGGAAGAAGGCATGCCTTTAAGAGAAGTCAGTTTAGCAGAGCGGTTCCAGGTGAGCCGCGCCCCCATTCGCGAGGCACTCAAGCAACTGGCTCATGAAGGAATGGTAGAATCCAAGCCCAACTGCGGCATGCGCGTGGCGCCTGCGTCTTCGGAATCCATGCAGGAACTGGTGATTCCACTCCGGCAGACCGTGGAATCGTTTGCACTCAAGTCCATCTTCGCAGAATTATCTGAAGCGGACTTTCAGGAATGGGAAACCCTTCTCGAAGAAATGAGAACCGCCTGCGAAACCCGAGACTATGCACAACTCACCGAACTCGATATCAAGTTCCATCAATCGATTGTGATGAAATCTCCTGAGCAGGGTCTGATGTCGATCTGGGTCACACTCGTCTCTCGCCTGCGCAGGCACTTCCTTGCAGGATTCCAGAAGCCCAATGATCCGATGAAAGTCTATTATGAACATGTCGCGATTGTCGCCATGTTTCGCACAGGCAAACTGGAACCATCAATGCAGGCTCTGATTTCCAATATCGATTGAAAAAGAACTCCCGCAGCCACCATACTCGAAGTGACTGCGGGAGCCCCAGGTTTCAAACTACGTGAACACAAAATATAGAATTAAAGTGAAGACATTTCTGTATAAGCATGATCCAGGGCATTTCTCAATCGCCATGCCTGTTGTGAGACACAGTTCATCTGCTGCGACTCGCTCAACGCATGTTTCATATTCATGCGAATGGTAGCAGGCATGCTGTCTGCCCCCTGGAGTACATCCTGCATCGTTTTCTGATACAGCTTTGTAGTCGCATGATAATCACCACAGTTATACAGGTTTGCTCCCTGTGCTACTGCCTGTCGGATTTTCTCGCGGGCTTCCGTAGCGCTGTACTTCTTATCGTCGGGAGGCATGATCACAGTATCAATCACATGAATCACGCCGTTGGATGCATCCAGATCAGTTACGAGAAGTTTGGCGTTATTGACTTTCGCAACCCCATCCACCACTTTAATTTTCACTGGTTTGCCCTGCAGAGTTTTAGCTTTCCCTGCTTTTAAAGCATCTTCGGAATAAACACGTCCCGCAACGACATGATATTTTAAGATCGCTGCCAGCTTGTCTTTGTTTTCCGGCTTCAACAGTGATGCAACTGTTCCTTCCGGGAGCTTCGCGAATGCTTCATCGGTAGGTGCGAACACGGTGAAAGGCCCTTGCTCAGACAGCACGCCGGCAAGTCCAGCAGCCTTGGCTGCCGCAATGAGAGTATTGAATTTCTCTGCTTCGGCTGCGGTAGTGACGATGTTTTTATCGCTGGGAAGAATCACTGAATCAATAACGTGAATGATCCCGTTGGAACACATGATATCGGTCGCTTCGACGGTTGCACCATCGACCTTGACCTGACCATCTGCAGCTGTGATGTCCACACGCTGGCCATTCAGAGTTTTAGCTCCTTTCAACTTTACCACCTGACTGGCTGGTACCTCTCCTGAAATCACGTGGTATTTCAGAATGGCGATCAGCTGATCTTTATTCTCAGGCTTCAATAAAGTTTCGACAGTGCCCGCAGGTAACTTGCTGAACGCGGCATCGGTCGGAGCAAGTACTGTAATTGGCCCCTCCCCTTGTAATGCGCCGACCAGATCGGCTGCTCCCAGGGCGGCGGCCAGCGTTTTAAAGGATCCTGCTTCGACAGCAGTTTCGACAATATCTTTCTTTTCGGCGGCTTGTATTAACGTGGCTGATAATGTGACAGCAAAGGCGGTGGCCACAGCCGCTGACTGCTTTAGTAAGCGATTCATCAAACAGACTCCTTGAGTGATTTGATACAATTGACTCGATTTCTGAGTTACTTATGAGAAACATGAGTGGCCACTACAGTTTCCAGTCTATTAATACCTTAGAGTAACGAGCCGATTTGACAACCAGCGGTTTGAGAAGAATCCTGAAATTCCCCGGCACCACATTCCAGGAAGCGACTTCTGATTAAGATCAGGTTAAGTCAAGCAGGCGCTGCAGGCATTACTGAGACAGAGGTTACTTCACGACGTTGCCTGCTGCAGGAGAGCCCGGTTTCAGTGACTTCACCGGCAGTATCGACAAGCCACAATCTTCCTTCCCGATCGAGTACACCACGTAGAGCTTGCCGTCATGTTCATGGGCATAGGGATATGACCATTGCTTGCTTTTCGCGAAACCGGAAAAGCGGGGAGGCACCGATTTCCCATGTCGAATCGTCCACATCCGACTGAATGCAGATTCGCCAAGCTGACTGACAGAGATCACCAGCGTATCCCGGTTTTTCAGATTGGAAACCAGGTACTGCTGTCCCGTGCTAAGTGTCCCCAGATACGCCTTGGCGCGCGGCATCGGCAGATTTGCGGGTCGGGCCTGAGACCAGCTGCGACCGTTATCCTGACTGACAGAAATCCAGGCCGTTCCCCCGCCGCCACGAATCACCGCGCGAACATTCTTCCCGTCGAGGCCCACCGTCGTCTCCGCAAAAGAGGGAGACAGCTCGGGAGGATACGGAATCTGAACCGTATCCCAATGCAGCAGATCATTGCCATGACTGATGGCGACGACAGGCAGGCCATCCTGATCCTGTCCGCCGGTAATCAGATTCCCATCGGGCATGCGAACCGGTTCATCGTAAGGCCAGCAGTTCTGCATCACGATGCCCTTTGATTCCCACCGATCCGTTTCCTCATTCAGCACGAATGCTTCTCCCTTGAGGCCGGGAAAACGCTTTGCCGGTTTACCCACTCCAAATCGACTGCCGATCGTCCATAATCTCCCCTGATGCTTCAACAGCACGCCATGACTGTGCCGCTCGGACCCCTCGAAACCGGGTCCGATCACTTCCAGTTCCGACCAGGTCTTCCCGCCATCTTCAGAACGACGGCCCTGCAGTGTTTCATGCGGCCCATTTTCATGTTCCGGACTGTTAGCCCAGTTCGCATACAAAACCCCCTGATGAGCAATGATGGCCGCACCATGCAGAAATTTATAGCCGTCCTTCTCGGCGCGATGAATTGTCTGGTGCGTCATACCCGGCACTGTGGGAATCTCTGCGAGATCAGCGGGAATTGGCGGTCCCGTCCAGAGAATAACCGGTTCCGGCAGTGGATCCACTTTTCCCGGATCTGGCAGTTGAGTCCCTCCCTGGATCACCAGATCATCAATCAGATACCAGGCATCCTGCGCCAGTCGTGTACCCGAAACCAGCGCCAGCCCTGACAGTTGCAGATCAGTCCTGTAAGCGTGCAGAGTTCCCGTTGGAGATCCTGGCAGCTTGAGTTCTCCCGGTTTCGATAACCAGAAATCAATGCCCGTCTGCTTTGCATCAACCAGGATCCGCAGGCGATGCCAGATCGGATCCGCCGGATCCTTTGAAGGTTCGACGTCACTTGAGATCAATCGCCAGGCACGGGTACGACCATCATACTGCTGCAATTTGCCATTTTGAATACAGAGATTCAGCTGGCTGGCATCAGTCCCCTCCGGTTCGAAAGACCATAGATTCAGAGAGCGACCCGCACCGGGTGAAAATGCAAAAGACAGTTCAATCAACAGTCTCTGTTGTGGCTGAGAAAACCGCTGAGTGATCGCAGTCAGACGACCTGATGTAGAACGCACGCTTTTGAGAGCCTGCTTCGATGCCCCTGCTCCCTGCGCAACTACTTTTACATCGGGAGAAGTGCCTGACAGAAAAACAGACCAGCCCTCCGGAACGGTTCCCACCTGATCTGCTTCAAATCCAGTTTGATAAATCACATCGTCCGCGGCAATCAATGCAGCAGGAAACACCAGGCAGGCCATCAGCGTCAACACAGTTTTCATGGGATGACCTTTCAGCGCATTAAAGTCGATTCCAGTTTTTCTGTAGTATACACGAAACTTGTCTGTCTTTCAGGCTTGTAACCTGAACCGGGCCGGCTGATTTCAGGAAAGACGAGTTTACTCACTTATTTAATTGAATTCAAATAGGCGAGCAGGTCGGCCATTTCCTGGGGATTGATCTGCTTTTCCAGTCCCTCAGGCATGAATGACAGCCGCGAACTGATCAGTTCATCAATATCAATTCGCAGTACCGTATCACTCGTGCCATCCGCCCGGGCGATTGTGATGCTGTTCGCATTTTCTTCTTTGATCAGACCGGTAATCGTTCTTCCCTGCGTCGTCACCAGCAGGTACGTCACATATTGAGGTTTGACCTCCCGGTTGGGATCGAGAATATTGAGCAGCACCGCGTCCGTGCCCCGATCTTTAATCGCTTTCAGGTCGGCTCCCAGTTGCACGCCGACATTCTCCAGGCGATGACAGGCTGAGCAGGATTTCTTGAAGACCTGTTTCCCATTGGCCGCATCCCCCTTCAGTTTCAAAGATGCCTGATACTCTTTAATCACGTCGGATCGCCCGGTCAATCGCTCATTATGAAATAACGATTCTGCCAGTTTTTTGACGGTGCTGTCCTGGTTGGTTTTCAACAGTTGCACACGCTCGGGGCCGATGTCTCCGGGATTGATGTCCCCCGCTTTCACCGCATCCAGCAGACTGAGCAGCCATGGTTTACGGGAGAAGAGCGTCTCTACTGCACTCATCCGTAATTGCGGACTCAGTCCCGGCCAGGCTTCAATCAGCAGTTCCGCCACGCGATCATCATTAACCAGTCCCAGCGCAGTAATCGCCCGCTGGCGAACCGGCAAAGGCTGCTGCACGGAAAGCAACTCTTCAAATACCGGCTGCGTCTCATCGAACAGTCCGATGCTCAATGTGGGGATGGCTGCCACGCGTCCTTTCACCGCCGCTTTGTCATTCGTCGCCTGGGCAATCGCCGACTGCATCATTCCTTTCAGAAGTTTTGCAGTGTGCTCACTGTCAGATTTGGCAATCACCTGCTTGGTCACACCCGAGGCGCGAGACAGCAGATTCCGAAACAGAATTTCCGCCAGCTTCTGATTTGATTCGGGCAGAGCTTCCAGTGCAGCCAGAACCCGTTTCACATTCGCTGCTTCCTGCTGCGCACCGATCTGAACGGCTAACGCAACCAGAAACTGTTCAATCTGTTTCTCTTTCAACGCATCGGTATTCTTGATCAGAATTTCGAAGACTTCCCCGGTCCCCTGATCCAGCGAACTCTGCACCGCCATCCGAATCCACTGATTGGCCGCATGCCGTTCCAGCAGATCCGCCAGCGCCGCGTTGCGTGCCAACGATTCGAATGCCCCCAGCGAGAAAGCCGCCTGATATTGCACTTCCAGTGAAGGATCGGTCGCCAGAGCAATCATCTGCTGTTGAATCTCGTTCGCATCTGCATACTGCTCGGCAATTTTCAACGACTGCTTACGGACCTGGAATTCTTTGTCTTGCAGTCCTTTCAGCAGCGTCGCAGAATCGAGTGATTTCAAAGCCTGCAGCGACCAGAGTGCCGTCGCCCGCGTAATCGGTTTTGTAGATCCTGTCGCCAGCTGCTTCAGGTCCCCGGCGATCGAGGTATCCTGACGCTCGTATAACAGTCTTTGCGCCGTATCGCGTGTCCAGCCATTATCACTTTCCAATAACTCAACCAGTTCCTGTGAACTCAGTTTTGTCAGATCGGCTGACTGAGGCTGCTGAAAGCCTTTGGGTACGATTCGGTAAATCCGTCCTTTATCCTGTCCGCCCACCGGATCCAGATGCTTGATCACCTCTTCCGGAATAAAGGGAGCCCCTTCAATCAGCTCGCGATACATGTCTAGCACATACAGTGCGCCTTCCGGGCCATTCTCAAATTGAACCGGCCGAAACCAGATATCCGTTGAAGCCAGGAACTCGGCATCCTGGTCGGCCCGGGGAGCAACCAGCGACAGTCCGTCCGGCTGGGGAGCAGCACGATAAACAAGATTGTTAGCCGGTTCGCCCACAAAAATATTGCCCTGATATTCAGCAGGCCAGGCGTCCCCACGATAAACGGTAATTCCAGTCGCCGCGGTAAAGAAACCGGAAGGCTGACCTTTTTCAGCGTCGCCCCGCTCGCTCGCAGCACGGATCCGGGACCGCAGAATCCGCCATGGTTCGACCTGGCTGATGCGGAGCAGCTTCGTGAATTTTCCCCCGGGAGCAATCGAAACCGGAGCTGCCGGAGGCGCCAGATAGGGATTGCGGGCGATATAACGATCATCGTACATCAGCACCTGCATGGGAACGCTGTTGGCGCAGACAAACTCACGGTTCCAGTTGCCCAGGCTCATCCCATGCTGTCCGCCGCCGGTCGTCAGTTCAATCGTGCGGGTCTCGGGATCCAGGATAACGCCGCGCCCCTTGGTATTGTAGGTCTTCTTGTTCTCGTCAGCAGCGATGGTCACATCTCCGCCATCGATGCCTGTAGAAAAATGGATTTTGTTATCCAGGCCCCAGCGGAAGGAATTGATCATCCCCTCATCGCCTTTATCCCGGCCAAATCCCGTCATCACGACTTCGCGTACATCCGCAATGCGGTCTCCATCCGTGTCTTTGCAGTAATACACATAAGGTGGTGCCCCGACAAAGACGCCCCCTTTGTAACAAAAAACCGCCGTCGGCAGAGTCAGACCGGACAGAAACGGATAACTCTTATCGAATCGGCCATCGCCGTCCGTATCTTCCAGCAGTTTAACAGAACTGTATCCTTCCTGATTCGCATCGTTGTATTCCGGCATTTCAACGACATAAGCACGACCGCGGGCATCAAAGCACATCGCGACCGGATCTCGAACCAGAGGCTCTGCCGCCACCAGCTGAATCTCAAAATCGGGATGGATTTTAAATGACTTCAGCGCCTCTTCCGGACTCCGCGGTAAAATCCGAGGCATTTCAGCAGAGTAATCCACCTTGGGTTTTGTTTCCGATTTATCTGCTGACCGAGCTGTGATGGTCAACCCGATCAACAAGGCAAAAAACAGAGCGGAAACAAAAGCAGAAATACGAAAACGCGAGGTCGGAATAAAGGCAGGCATGAATCAATCCTGTTGAAGACTCAGGAGGCGGGAAAGGGACTTTATTTAACATCCCTAATTTATAAGGTTTCTGCATTATAAAGCAGGTATCATAGCAAGTTGAAGCATGCGATGCAGAAACTGGTCCATTTTATACAAATCAGTATTCGCTGATCTATTTCATTCTAGAAAGTAGAAAAGTTGCTAGTTCTTCATCAGCTGCTTCAGTTCCGCCTGCATCTGTTTGACCGTCTCTTTCGCAGCCGGAGCATTGATCAGGTTCTTCATCTCATAAGGATCATGCTGCATATCGTAGAGTTCATTCATCCCCTCCAGTTCATTGAATTGAATGTACTTCCAGCGCGGTGTGCGAACCGCTTTATATCCCATTTTGACCAGCCTCGGAAAGACGGTGTCACTGTTGTACTCCACCAGGAAGGACCGACGCCAGTTCTCCGGATGCTCTCCTTTCAGCAGGGGAACCAGGCTACGACCATCATACTGCTGATCGGTTTTGACCTGCGCCAGTTCCAGCATCGTCGGTGCCAGATCCACGCTGACAGCGAATTCATCAATCAGCGTGCCCGCTTTGATGAGCGGAGGATAACGCACCAGCAGAGGCACGCGTATCCCTTCTTCATAAGGCAGCCGTCGCTCGACACTCAATCCATGTTCGCCATACCAGTACCCGTGGTCGCTGGTGAAGACAAATACGGTGTTGTCAAGTTCTCCTTGCGACTCCAGCAGTTTGCAGAGCGAACCCACCCCTTCATCAATCCCGGCCAGCATCCGCAGGCGATCGCGGATGACTGCATCACTGGTTCCCGTCTTCTGACTTAACGGAGGCAGTCCCGGCACACTTCGTTTTAATGCCCGTTTGCCTTCCAGTGTATCCACCACATTCAAGCGGCGGGGAATCGCATCGTTGCTGTACAGTTTCTCGTGTCGTCTGGCAGGCAAAAATTTCGCCGCAGAAGGATCAGTAATGCTCCCATCGTCGCGTTGCGTCAGTTCCGGATGTAATGCCTTGTGCGCTATATACAGGCAGAACGGTTTCTCCCCCTGCTGCTTCACGAATTCATTCACCTTCTGGTTCAACACATCCGTTGTATGCCCCGTGAACTGAATCCGCTTGCCATTGATATTCAACGTCGGATCAAACGACATCCCCTGCCCCTTCATACTCACCCAGTGATCAAATCCGGGACGGGCCGTATCGTCGTTGCCCATATGCCATTTTCCCACATAAGCGGTCTCATAGCCGGCTTTCTGAAGTTCCTGGGGAAATGTCTTCAGCGTGTGACTGTGTTCGCTGCGATTAATGTTATCGAAAATCCCATGGTTGTGCGTGTACCGCCCCGTCAGCAGACAGGCCCGCACGGGAGAACAAAGGGGCGTCGAACAGAAAGCATTCCGGAAACGGGCTCCTTCGCGGGAAATCCGATCAATGTGTGGCGTCCGCACAAAGGGATGTCCCATGCACCCCAGTTCGTCCCAGCGAAGATCATCCACCAGAACCACAACCAGATTAGGCCGCGCGGGAGCTGTTTCGGCAGAAACTACATTCAGAGTCGAACAGACAATCAGACCACACCAGACCAGCATCGGCAGTGATACAAACCGGGGAAAACATTTCACGAATACTGCTCCTGGTTGTGATTCATTATTTATCGTCTGAACAATCTGAAGGCCACTTGAGACTTCAATGTATCAGAACGCATGGGTGAATCAAGTAAGTTAACAGCTTTGCTGAACCAGCGAACTGACCCGAAAGACACCTGGGCTCATCCACTCCAGAAACCAGCTCATCACAATCAAACTGTACATTTACACCAACATTCCCCTGCAGGTCGTGCCGGTTATATGGATTGCTCCCCCGGGAAGACCCTTGAAATCCCTGCTGCAGTTCGAAACGGAAGAACGGGTTTATCAAGTATAATCCGAAGAACCGATCAGAGAAGAGGATTCGTATTCTCTTAATCATAGCCAGGATCTCAGGATGAGACGGCGGTTTAACAATTTGGTCTGCCTCTGCTTTGCGGTGACGATTCTCGTACAGACGATCATTCCCTGCGCCGCCTGCTGCTGCCAGCACCATGAATGCAAATCGCATCCAGAGACAGCTCATTCCTGCCAGCAGCACAGGCACATTGATCCCGCATTAGAGTCGGCTCAGCAGAGCCCTGACTCACAGTGTCCGTTTTGTGTTTGCAGTGTAAAGCAGAATCTGGTCCTGACTCCCAGCCAGATACATCAGTTGCAAACGTTTCAATTACAGAACCTGAACCTGTTCTGTTCAAGCAGCCTGCAGATCATCGGCGATCAAACCAATGAAATCACCGTACACAGAATCTGGCTGCCGAATGAGGCCAACAGTAAGCAATGCTCCATCGTCACTTTCCTGGGGAGACAACTCATTTAATTCGAGCACCATTCCAGTGTGTCTCGATTGATATTCTTCTCTCCTGAAAAGTAACGATGCAAGGAATCTTCCATGATTCATTTACGACTGATCCGATTATGTATGGTCCTGCCCTGCTCATGCCTGGTCTCCTGCGCCCACTTCAGTGAGTCGCAGGTCTCTGATCACAAAACACCTGCCAGCATTGATGTTGTCCAGACGGAAGACAAGCCGCAAACATCAAAGCGATCGGCTCAGAAGCAAACCACAAAGTCAACGCGGCCCACTGAAACTCCGGAACCGAAAGTCGCAGACAGTCCTGTATCCCCACAACAGGAAGAGGACATCCTCATTCCGCTGGAAGACATCTTCCACGAAAACGATCAGCTGCTGCAGACCGGCTTTCAATCAAAAAGCACAACAATTCCTCCAGCGCCCGCAGCAGGATCGGGAACGGATTCACCGGCTGAACCGGATCTGATCGGCATGACCCTTGACCTGGAAAGCCTGCTGCAGATGGCGCTGGATTCCAACCCCACGCTCGCCGAAGCCACGGCGGTCGTCTATAAAGCGGAAGGTATCAAAACCCAGGTTGGTCTGCGTCCGAATCCCGTCATTGGTTATTCCGGTGTCGAAATCGGAGACGATGGCAGAGGCGGTCAGCAGGGAGCCTTCTTCAGCCAGACATACGTGCGAGGCAACAAGCTGCAACTCAACCAGGACGTCGCCCACCACGATGTGCAGTCGCTCTCCTGGGAACTGGAAGCCCAGCGGTTTCGCGTCACGAACGATGTGAAATCACAATTCTACGCCACCCTCGGTGCCCAGAAGCGGCTGGAAATCACATTGAAGCTGGAAAAAGTCGCCGAAGCCGGCGTCGAGATTGCTCAATCACTTTATAAAGCAGGCCAGGCCGCTCAACCCGATATCCTGCAGGCCGAAGTCCAGCTGGGTGAAGTCCGCATCCTGCGTCAGAATGCCGAATACGATCTTGAATCTGCAAAACAGCAGTTGGCGAGTCTCGTCGGCCATGATGACCTTTCCTACTATTCCTTCACCGGAAAACTTGACGTCGATACAGTCAAATGGGACTGGGACGAAGCTTACAGTAACCTCGTCACCAACAGCCCTGAAATTCAGGCGGCTTGTGCACGCGTCAATCGCGCCCGCGCCCAGATTTCCCGACAGGAAGTCCAGGCGATTCCGAACGTTCAAACCCAGATCGGCGCCGCCCATGACAACGCTACGGGGTCAGAGATTGCCAACGTTCAGATCGGCCTTCCCATCCCCATCTTCAACCGTAACCAGGGTAATATCGATACCGCCAATTCCGAATACCATCGTGCCGTCAAAGATGTGGAACGTCTGCAACTCTCTCTCAAAGTCGAACTCTCCAAAGCCTATCGCGACTATAAAAAAGCCCTGAAACAGGTCGAACGCTACCAGGCAGACATCCTGCCCCGCGCCCAGAAAAACCTCGATCTCACCACCCAGGGATACGAAAGTCAGCAGTTTGACTTCCTGCGGGTCTTAACCGCGCGTCGAACCTACTTCGAAACCAACATCAGCTATGTCAATTCACTCATCAGCCTCCGACAGTCCGAAGTCAGCGTGAACGGCATGGTCCTCTCCGGTGGTTTAAACGACGTCCGCGATATCTCGCAGGGAGTCGGTGGCACCAGCAACCGCGGACAGGCCCTCAGCGGTCAGTAGTCTCCGTTTATAATCTCCGCACGGCCAGGTCAACATATCAGACCTGGTCGTGAAGGTTCATCGCAATCTCTGTCTCCTCTCATCATCAAATCTGAAACACCTGCATAAACGGCACTGCTGAGAATCGGACCACCCCGACTGCTCAAACTCCCCTTGACGCCGCCGCGCCGTCGACGATAAGCGATGTTTTGAGTCGCGCGCGTGTCCAGTTTACAGTGCACCATAACACAAGCCACTTGTTCCAGGTCTTCACTACAAATGAGCTTGTTTTTTCCAGATTTGCACTGCTCGAAACCACACCCGTTCGTAATGGTACCCTGCGGGTCGCCGCACATCGCAGCCCTTCGCCACGGCACCACCACTGCACCGCCCTGTATCGGTCCGCTGTCAACCCGTATCGCCACATTGGATTGTACATCCCCCTTGACCTCCCCGCGCCCTTCCACAAAATAATCACCATGCAATGAAACGAGATACCAGATATCAGTCAACAAATGGAACAACATATTGAACTCCACAACCACAAACATAACTCAACATCCTCTCACACCACGGGTACCATCTTTCAGCTTGCCCGATCGAAGTTTGCAGAAACTGCAGCTAACACTGTTCGGCTAATTTAAATAAAGAAAAGGGTAGCCCCGAATGCAATTCGGGGTTGTCACAGACAACAGGAANCTGTCAGGGCAGACACACAAATCAGAGCAACAAAACCAACCCTGTCGAAGTAGCGACTGTCTTGAAATTCAAGCTTTCATTACGTTTTCATTCCATTTTTTTCCTTCTTTGATCATGACATTGAGAATGATGAGCAGCTTCCGCATAGCTGCCACGAGAGCAACCATTTTAGGCTTTCCACTTTCGACGAGCCGTTTGTAGAACGCACTGATTTTGGGGTTATGTTTTTGGGCAACGACGGTGGGCATGTACAATCCTTTACGGATCCCGACCCGGCCTCCGCCGATCGTTCGTTTTCCTCTCATCGTGCCGCTATCCCGGTTGGTGGGCGCAACTCCCACTAACCGGGCAATCTGTTTCCGGTTCAGACTCCCCAGCTCCGGCAGTTCGGCAATGAGTAGAGCTACCGTTGTGGGGCCGATACCAGGTACCGATTGCAGGATGGCAGCTCGCTCCTGAGACTGCTCATCAGCGTAAATCAGTTGCCTCATTTTTTTCTCGATGACCTTGATCTGTTTTTGATAGGCACGGATCGACTGCTGAATCAGCTTGGCGATTTCCCTGTCCGCAGCAGAATCCAGGCGGTTCCTTTCCTGGATGATCATTTTACAGACCTGCTGTCTGCGAGAGCTGAAATCACGCATTTTCTGCTGGGCCTGTGTTAAAGGTGGGGTAATGCGCGGCTTCATCACCTGGGCAAATTCCATAATCGTACGGGCATCAATCTGATCGGTTTTCGCAAGTTGATTTTTGGCCCTGGCAAAATCCCGGATCTGCCTGGGGTTCACAACTGCCACGTCGAACTGATGTTTGTGCAGACAGGCAACAAGTTTGCGTTCCAGTCCCCCCGTTGCTTCGAGACAGTTCAGTTGCGGCTGTATTTCCTGAAGTACCTGCATGAACTTTTTGATATCGTTTGGTGTATAATCATAAGTGACTCCTTTAGAAAGATGTGAGAAAGAGACATCAAATTTAAATTTCGCGATATCGATTCCGACGAAGACTGTGTTATGCTGTTGCATGTTAAGACCCTTCCTTGCTGATACGAGCTGGTGTTGTGACACCGCTCAGGCGACTGTACGGGTTAAGGCATGAAGAAGCGAGTGGCGATCAAGCTACGAATCGGTCTCGAAGACCAGGGGCGGCCACGATCTGACACTCGCCGCCATTAGTTCCCGCCTTTAAAGGCGGGAACTAATGGCTTTGTTTACCTATCAGAACAAAGAGCTCCAGACAGTCAATAGTAAGATACAAGGGGCGGCCCCATGTGTCCGCCCGCCTGGCGAGTCTCAACCCGGCATCGCGAACAATGGGAACAGATGAAACAGCCCCATCAGAAATATCGACCACGAAATACACGAAACCACCCATAAGAAAATCAGGGTAAGCCCGAAACACCTCTATTAATTGCAATGCCTCCTACAAAATCAGACGGGCGCGTCGGGTGGCATCGTTGGCTTGCCCAACGATGAAGATAATCACGGCTCCCTTACCCGTTTCACAAAGCATTATAAAAGAAGTCCCCCACACCCCGCAGATGAAAATCCCGAACCAATGAAAGACGCGGATTAAAAAGGCGTCATCACTATTCACAAAAGGATTAAAAAGGGGTCAGGAATGCTCAGTAGAAAAGCTCTCTTTGAACTGAAAAAGGTGTCCGGAAGGAATGGCACCTTTTACTGTCCCGTGGAATGTCGTGAGCAACACCAGGGCTAATGTGGCCGGTTGGGGACGACCTCAAAGTGATGCTTAAATCTCAAGAACCACTTTTCATACAATTCGTAGGACATCACCGAAAGCACGAGTGTGAAGACCAAGATTAGAGCAAATTGCAGCCAGCCACTTTCTTGCAAGTCCCATTTTTTCACTAGTTTTGTGGCAATGCCAATCGAGACGAAGTGGAAGACATAAAGACCAAACGAGATCCTGCCGAGGTAACGCACGGGGCGTGTGCAAAAGATACTATTTACCAGTGTGCCTTTCATACATCCCATGAGCATCAACAGGCATGCGGTGTCGGTCACCGTATAAAGGAGTACGGTTTTCCAAGTCATCAAGCCAGGTGAGCCCAGAAGGTGAGCGCCGAAGAGCAGTAGAAATCCCGACACAAACAAACTGTTTCCGCTTACTGAATGATACAGGCGATCGAACGCACCAAGGGCGAATCCAATACCTAATATAAATGCATCGCCTCGCAATGGTGTCATCCAAATGGATGCTTGACTTAACCCCATGAGTACGCAAGCAACTCTTGTAAGTATCAAGAAGGACAAGGCCGATATGAGCAACACGACGATCCGTCGAGTCGACTGTCTCATCAAGATTGGTAAGACAAATGGAATTGCTAAGTAAAACTGCTCCTCCAGTGAAATCGTCCACAGATGCCCCGTATAAGGCAAATATGCGTCGAATCCCAGGAAATTGTTAAAAAACGTGATGTGACTCAACCATAGGCCAAGCATCTGACCGTTGACCTCACCCGTGTAGATCGTTAAACACAGAGCAGCTGTCACAATACCCCAAAAAAGCGGCCAGATTCGCAACACACGCCGGGCAAAGTATTTACTCAATCGAATTTCATTGGTGGTTTCTACCTCTTCGCGCAGCATTCGCGCAAGCAGGTATGCACTAAGCACGAGAAACAAATCCACCCCCATCCAGCCGATTGCTCCCAGGATCTTCGGGATACCGGGAGGAAGCGGGGCGTGATGAAGGATCACCAACATAGCTGCTAAAAACCGCAGGCCATCAAGTTGTGGCCAATAGAGTCGCCTTTGTACGGCAGAAGGATTGAGTTCATTTTGCTCCACGTAGCTGTCTCCTTGTCAAACCTGTCACCCCATTATCACACGCGTGAAAAAGTCTCGCAGTAAAGTAGTTGCTTTCCGCTTCGGTATCGAGTGAATGGTTTTCGCGAACTCATCAGGATCACTCATTTCATGCTTTCAGGTGAAGCATCAATTCCAGACAACAGTTCCACCTCAAACAACTGATCGTATATGGAAGTAAAGCCCTTGGCACCGACTTAGAGCAGGTTTATATGAGCAAACGTTGAGGCGCTGCAAGTTCACTTTAGAGAAAATAATGACGAAGTTACTCCAGAACTTCTTTAACCGACATTTCCCATTTGTGTTGAGACAGAAATCGCTCCAGTCTCGAATCAGAGGAGAGTTGAGCAGGTCGCAAATGCAGCTGAACTAGATAGATCAGTCTTCGTGGCGATAGCTTCATCCAGTTTCGGCACACTGATGAATTCAGCACTTCAAACAATCCAGATTCTTATTTTGGGGATGAATCGCATATGGAAATCATAAACTAAGGATGTGTAATAGCAGACTTTGATAACTCTACTTACAGATCGCCTGATTTAATTGATCATCGGGGTAATAGTTCACATTCAGCCTGCTGAAGTGAATCTTATGGCAGTGATCACGCACAAAATAAATATTTAATACTAAACAAGCAGAACATAGTGTTCTGACAAATATCGCTATTGCCCTATTTTTAGATTGAGATTAGTTTACCCATCCAAATCATCAGGGTTCATAAAATTCATATTGCCATTACATTAGCCTCCAAGTTTCTTACGTTTCTCGAATTTTAATTCAAAACAATGACTGGGGGCTCTAGCGTCGCATTCTGCAGAAAACAAGAACGCGCCTCCTTTTGCCGGCGCGCCTTGGGACAATGTTACTCGCTTCAAACAGATTTTGTGATATGACAGGCTCATAATTGATCCAACGCAAATTGCTTTTGGATAAATTAATGAAAACAGGATATTTTTATGAAGTCATCATGTGGTCAATACTATATCGGGTTGGATCATCTCCGGGCTCTTGCGGCGTTTATGGTCTTCTCTTGGCACATGTTCTATGAAATGTTTCATTCCTATCAGGATCCATCTTTCTTTCCCCTTTCGCTATTTAACGAAGGGCACACAGGAGTGGCATTATTTATGACCCTGAGTGGTTATTTATTTGCCAAACTGCTGGCCGGAAAGAAAATAAAGTATACCGCATTTTTCTGGAACCGTTTTATCAGGCTGGCCCCTTTAATGGTATTTGTACTGAGCATTGTGGGTATTCAGAAATATTGGAGCGGAGAGAGCTTATATCCTTATTTTATACAGATTCGTGATGGAATGATCGAACCCGTTCTCCCTAACGGAGGTTGGTCTATTACTGTTGAATGGCATTTCTACTTAATGTTACCGCTTTTATTGTTTCTCATGCGGAAGTCGAAATATGCGCTTGCCATTACGGTCGGAGTAGCGTTTTTACTTCGAATTTTTTTACAAAAAGAATATGGTGATCTTCAATGGTTTTCATACTGGACCATTTTTGGGCGCATTGACCAATTTCTCCTGGGAATGATTGCCTACCAATGTCGAGCATTTATTACTGGGCGCCACTACCTGGTAGCCGGAAGCATCTTAGCTTTTTCCATTTTTTATTGGTACTTTGATAAAGCAGCCGGCTTTTGGTTTAACCCATCCTATCCTTCGAATCGTTTTGTATGGGTTTATTTATCCACCGTCGAAGGATTCGTATACGCATTACTAATTGCCTGGTACGATAGTTCGTTTTCACATTCCACCGGGAAAGTGTCTCAGTTCATTGCGAAAATCGGCACTTATTCTTACTCGATCTATTTATTACACTTCTTTTTCTATCAAAAAATGGTGGCACTTATGGCTACCTATATTATGCCTGCCTCGAATTTATATATGGCTTTCTGTTATTCAGTCCTGGGCTTTTTAATGATGGTGCCGATCGGTTTTCTCAGTTTTCGATTTATTGAGTCACCTTTCTTAAAACTCCGCACGAAATATTTAATAACTGCGCAGGCACCGGTCGTATTGGAAAAAGACTCAGAAATCAGAACAGAATCCATGGCCGCGTAACAAACAGAAATCAGTTGGTGATTAAAAAGGGGTCAGGAACCTTATAATTAAGGTTCCTGACCCCTTTTTAATCACCCAGCGCCGCTGCCCACGCGCGCACCGCTTGCCGGATCGACTGCTCATCAAAGGCCGCGAAGCCCAGGATCAACCCGCGGGCCTGTTTCGGCTCCCGGGCATAGATGTGTACCGGATGAAATTCCACACCGGCCCGCTGTGCAGCGTCCATCAGGGCCCGGTCCTGTTTCGCCGTCTTGCCCTGCACCACCAGATGCATGCCCGATTCGGGCAGTTCCACGTCAATCGTATCCCCCAGTTCGCTCATTAATGCTTCATACAGACACGTCTGGCGCGTATGGTACAGCGATCGCATCTGTCGAATGTGTTTCAGGAACTGACCCGATTCAATAAATCGATGCAGCACCATCTGCATCAACGGCGGAGAGAACCGATCATTCAACCAGCGGGCATACGAAAACGCACCTGCGATCTGTTCAGGCACAATCAGGAACCCCAGCCGAATCGCTGGAAAAAGCAGCTTGCTGAAAGAACCCATATAAATCGTTCTGCCGCGCTGATCCAGACTGCAAAGTGCCGGATGCGGACGTCCCGTGTACCGAAACTCGCCATTATAGTCATCCTCGATAATCCAGCTCTGCTGCCGTTCCGCTTCCGCCAGCAGTTCCAGCCGCCGATTCAGGCTCATCGTCATCGCCATCGGCCACTGTCCGCCCGGCGTCACATATATCAGTCTGGGAGATTTCTTCCGCGCGGGCACTCGCGTCAGGTCGATCCCTTCCCGGTCCACGGGCACCGGAACAATTTTGAACCCCAGCAGTTCCAGCAACTGGTTGGCCGGCGCGTTGCCCGGCTCTTCGACCCAGATCTCATCCCGTGGCTCCAGCAGCACCTGCGTCACCAGGTTCAATCCCTGCTGCGCCCCCGAGGTGATAATCACCTGCTCCTTACTGCAGGAGACGCCCCGCGAAACGCCCATGTACTCGGCAACCGCAGCCCGCAATGGTTCATACCCCTGGGCATCACACTGCTCCAGATGCCTCATCGACCAGCGGGCCTGTTCATTCGCCAGACGATTCCACGCCGCCCGCGGGAACTCTTTCACCGCAGGCAGATGCGGACGGAACGGTTCCGCCTGTGAAGCAAATTCCGGCATCCAGCTCGCATACTGGTCAAGCAGTTTTCCCGAAGTCGACAGCGACGCTTTGAAATCCTTCTGCTGCGTCTGCGTCCGATTCACCTTGCCATATTCAAACGCCTCAGGCGGAAACCGGGAGACCCGCGTTCCCGAGCCAGTCTCCGATTCCAGGTAACCTTCGGAAATCAACTGCTCATATGCGGTCAGCACCGTATTTCGTGAAATCCCCAGCATCCGGGAAAGTTTGCGACTGGAAGGCACCCGCGTTCCCGGCGTTAACAGTCCGCTGGAAACCCCTGCGCGAATCTGATCCTCTAACTGCTGATATTGGCTTACATGCGACGATTTCTCGATAAATATCGCTTCAAATTCGAATCGTTCTTTCGCGCGTCGGCTCATCAAAGTGGCCCCATCCTTTTAACCCATAGTGGTTCTTTAACGGGTCCATCGTACTGGTATAATCACAGCATCACAAGCAGCTCATTCTGACAAATTCACTGATAAATCAAGGAGAGGAAATCATGTCCACAGCGCGTCTCAATTATTACAAACACATTGGCAAAGCCGCCCAGCACCTGATGGCCATTGAAGAACAGTTGGAGCAGAGCACGCTCGGCCCGAAGCTCCTGCACCTGATCCGCCTGCGGGTTTCACAGATCAACGGCTGTGCGTTCTGTGTCAATCTACACACCCAGGTCCTCGGCTTACTGGAAGAAACCCCCGAACGCATTAACCAGGCCGCCGTCTGGGAAGAAGCCCCCTGCTTCACCGAACAGGAAAAAGCCGCCTTTCGCTGGGCAGAAACCCTGACCAAAATTGCCGACACCCGCTACGTCAACGATGACCTCTACCTGGCTACTCTCAACGCCTGGGGTGAAGCCGGCATCAGCGAACTCACACTCGCCGTCGGCATCATCAACACCTGGAATCGACTGGGCATCGCCTTCCACACCGACCACAGCTTCATCGACCAGATCCTCCGCACCAAACTGGCCCATGCTTAAAAAGGGGTCAGGACTCTTTTACGAACACCAACAAAGGAATTTCACAGTGAAATCACAAAACATCTCATCAGCCACCTTGTTTTTCCTCAGCGTCTGTTGCCTTGCTGCATACACTTTTGCAGCAGGGGCGGCAGAACCAAAAGTTCACGTCAAAGTCCTTCGCGCGGATGAACTCCAACTGAAACAGAACGGCAAGACCATGACTGCCACCATGTTGGAAGTCACCCTCGATCCCCTCGCAGGCAGCCCCCCGCATCGGCATCCCGGCGCCGTTTCCGGCTACATCCTCGAAGGCACCTTTGAATTCCAGGTCGGCTACGAACCCCTGCAGACTTTCAAAGCCGGCGATACTTTTTTCGAACCCGCCATGATCCTGCACCGCATCGGCCGCAACCCCGATCCTGAAAAACGAACCCGGTTCATCGTCACCATGGTACATCCCTCCGACGCCAGACAACTGGTGATCCCCGAGCCTGAATAACAGGTGTCATGGTAAAAAGGTGTCAGGAACCTTAATTTTAAGGTTCCTGACACCTTTTTAATACCCAAACACAAATCAACACAGAAAGCAGCACCGTGAACTCCCCTTCTCCTCGACACAACCGCCTCACCCGACTCGCCCTCTGGTTCGTTCGTCTGGCTCTGGCCGCGTCTTTTCTCTCTGCCGTCGCCGATCGATTCGGCTTGTGGGGCGCAGTCGGAACCGGTGAAGTTGCCTGGGGCAGTTTTCCCCCCTTTGTCGACTACACGCGGCTGCTGCTCTGGTTCTTACCCGAACCGCTGGTCCTACCCTTCGCCTGGACAGCCACGATCCTGGAAATTCTGCTGGCTATCGGCCTGGTCATCGGCTTTCAGTTACGTTACATCGCATTTGCCAGCAGCCTGTTACTCCTCACCTTCGCCCTGGCCATGACATTTGGCACCGGCCCCGAAGGCCCCCTCTCCTTCTCCGTCTGGACCGCCTCCGCAGCCGCTTTGTTGCTGGCCACTCATCCGCAACTGCAACAAAATTAAATTGCTTTAGCAACGTTCAAGAAACCAGGCATTGATCTCCTCGATTTTTGATTGAATGATCATTTTTTGCTCTGAAGGCAATCCGTTAGTCATCGCGGGGTAAAGGAACTCTAAACCGACATAGAAAACGTTTTCTTCAGAAGATAATGGAAAGTTAGTATCAATCGGAAATTCTTCTGGTAAATGAAGAGCCAGAATGCAGCATATGATTTGATCGATGTTGAGCGCGTACTTATCTGGAATGTCGTATTGATATGATGCATAATGTTCGAGGATTGCGTACAACACCCTGTCATCCAGTTGACAATCGTCGTCAAACAAATCAATCAATAGGGCTGGAAGAAATTTCATAAACCCATAGTATGACATAAAAGTTGGAGCTGCCCGGTGGTAGGAAATCAGATTGTGGTCTATCTGGTCCCAGGTCTTACCTGTGAAATCTCGTAAGAATTCTCCGGTATCGTCATCATCACTCCATCTTTTCGTCCATACCAATTGAATTCCATCAATGCCATTATAATATTTTTCTGGAGGAAATGAATCATTGATGCTGTCGATTACAATTTGATTGTAATCGATTAACCAATTCCTGTTTTCTGAAATGATCATTCTTCAAATTCCGGGAACCTCAGGAACTACTAAGTCTGGTATTTATCTCATCCTCTAAAACTAACGCTGATTTTCCGGATTGATAAGGGCACCCAGCACCATTTCTAACCGATTAAAGTAAAGACTTTCATCACCGGCAGACAAACTGACTTTTCAATTTTCCGCCACTTTTCCTTCGCTGATCAATCCGACCTTGACTATAATGGAGATCGCTGTTCAGGAACCACTGTTTACTCGATCAACCAGAGAGGAGAATACACATGAGAGGCCTTGGATTGAAAGTATTGGCTGCCGCTGTGGCGCTGGGAATCAGCCCCCTGCTCCTGTCCGCTGCGGAACCGGGTTCTGGAGTGAGCGACACGATCCAGCTGGATCCCATCGTCCGCGCAGGGACCGCTCATCTGAATTACGACGACGCGACCCGCGCACGCTACCACTTCCACAACGGTCACTGGATGTTTGAAACCGAAGCAGGTCAGTGGCTGATCCATCAGAACGGAACCTGGAAACCCTCAAAGCCAATGAAGGAAATTACGCCGACACTGCAGATGAGTTCCTACACACAGGTTCCCGCTGAGCCTGGGCTCGATCCTGTTCCGGAGAATCCGCCTGTGATTGAGTCTCTTCCTGACGGCGGCGTCATCTTCACACCGCCCCCCGGCGGCAACCCGCTCGGCCCCTATTTCGATCAGTTCATCCCCAGCTACGCCCGCACGGGTCGCGGCGCTTACGGAGGATATGGTGTCGGCTGTTACGGCGGCAGCTATTACGGTTCGTTCCGCAGCTGGTAAAGACGGCAAACAGGTTACCGCAACAGCGAACCTGTTTCAGGATTGGTGAGAACAGATAGCAACCGGTGTCAGGTCCAGTATCTTTTGGACCTGACACTTTTGTTTTTTTAAGGTTCAGCTCCCTTTTAATAATCGGCGCACAGCATCATGCCCGTCTCTACTGAAACTCAGGTTCGTGTCGCGCATGCGGATGTGGTCATGGATATGGCGTTCCAGCGCTCCCTGGGATACTGGCAGCATGGCGAGAAGGAAAGCGATCCCTGGCTGAAACGGAGCGGCGACTCAGGTGCCATCTTTCTCGAAGAGAAACAAGCCGTCATCATCGAAGGGGACTGCCTCCACAAAGTCTCGGCTCCGGAAGGGGGCACGATACTTGTCTGCGGCAATCTGTACTCCACTCTGGATGTCAACGGCTTCTCAGAAATCATTATCACTGGCGATGTCAGGCCGGACGGTTATATCAGGGCAGATAATTTTTGCCATGCGTTTATCGGAGGCCGCCTCGAAGGCACACTGCAGTCTTCTGATTGGAGCAAAGTCTGGATTGATTCCGATTTATCAGGTGTCCTGAAAACCGGATTCTCTTCCACACGCATCCACGTCGGCGGTGATTACACCGGACGCATCATCCCTCAAGAACAACCATCCCCATTCTTTCTGACCGTCGCCGGCTTTGCTGCGAATGATTCACTTCACAGAATCATGGAATACTACCCCAACCGTTTTAATGCCTCCATCGCCGTCAGCGATGTCCCGCCAGGCCTGTATCCGCAAGAGGACTCTCATCGAAGAAACGAACGTGGCAATTGTTTTGCCCGCTGGTCGGTTCAACAACAGCGATAATCAGCAATCAGTTGGGCATAAAAAAATGCCAGCGAAAAGTCACATTTTTCGCCCCCCGCTCTCAGGTAGCACAAGACTCACCCCGAGACGACTGATATACTGACGAAGAAAGAAAGCCGGTTCGCTGACGCGAACGTCGCGTCCCCCCTTAAATCCTGCACTCGATTTCAAGGACCTCTGATGATGTATCGCTCACTGCTCCTTCTGATTGCCCTGTTCTGTGCCGCTCCCGCTTTTGCTGCGGAGCGACCGAACGTCCTGTTTATTGCCGTCGATGATCTGCGGCCCGAACTGGCCTGTTACGGCAAACAGCACATTCATTCGCCCCATATCGACAAGCTGGCGGAGAGCAGCGTGCTGTTCGAGCGGGCGTTCTGCATGGTGCCTACCTGTGGTGCTTCGCGGGCCAGTCTGATGACCGGTATCCGCCCCGCACGGAATCGCTTCGTCAACTACCTCACCTGGGCCGAACGCGATGCGCCGCATGCGACAACCATGAATACCCAGTTCAAACAGAACGGTTATTACACCGCATCACTGGGAAAAATCTTCCATCACCCTGCCGACAACAGGCAGGGCTGGTCGGAACCGGCGTGGCGGCCCAAAGGTGTGCAGTGGTATCAGCGGCCGGAAAACCAGGAAAAGCACGCGGCGCGGCAGAAACTGGGCAAGAGGAAAAGAGGCCCCGCCTGGGAATCAGCCGACGTCCCCGATAACGCTTACATGGATGGCGTGCTGGCAGAAAAAGCCATTGAGAAACTACAGCAGTTGGAAAAACAGGAACAGCCCTTCTTCCTGGCGGTCGGCTTCTTCAAGCCGCACCTCCCTTTCATTGCACCTCAGAAGTACTGGGATCTGTACGACCACGATAAAATCCAGTTGCCCGAGAATTACAAAGTTCCACAGGATGCGCCCAAAGAGTCGATTCATTCGTTCGGCGAACTGCGCGCCTACGCCGACATCCCTGCGAAGGGGCCGGTCTCTGAGGAAACCGCCCGGAATCTGATACATGGCTATTACGCCTGCGTGAGTTATACCGACGCGCAGATCGGCAAGCTGCTGGCGGAACTGGATCGTCTGCAACTGAGCGACAACACGATCGTCGTGCTCTGGGGCGATCATGGCTGGAACCTGGGAGACCATACCCTGTGGTGCAAACACAGCTGTTATGAAAGCTCGCTGCACATCCCGCTGATTGTGCGAGCACCGGGGATCAAGGGGGGCGAACGCCGCACATCCCTGATTGAGTCGATTGACGTCTATCCCTCGCTCTGCGATCTGGCCGGCATTCCGCAGCCCGAACACCTGAAAGGTCAGAGCTTCGTTGGTCTGATGAAAGATCCCGAAACAGAATGGAAACAGGCCGCTATCAGCCGTTACAAAAATGGCGATACCATTCGCACCGATACGCTCCGCTACACCGAATTTACGCTTCCGAAAGGCAAGCTGGTTTCACAGATGCTTTACGATCACAACACCGACCCGCTGGAGAACGTCAACATTTCTGCACAGCAGACCGGCACCGTCAAAGATCTTTCTGCGCAATTAAATCAGCTCAAAGGACGCAGCCGAAAACCCGGTAAGGGGAAGCAGCAGTAATGACTGGCTTACGTCCGACTTTGAAATGGATCACAGCAAAATCAGGATCAGAATGATGATCAAAATCAAGCCAATGCCTCCACTGGGTCCGTAGCCCCAGTTGCGGCTGTATCCCCAGGTTGGTAAGGCACCGAGCAGAAACATAATCAGGATGATTAATAAGATCGCCTCTAACATAACTTCACTCCTTAGCTGTATTTCTCATTGATTCCGTTTTAAGACACTGAAACGGAACAGGCATTTCTTCGATTTGCTGATGCTGATAAGAGCAGTTTGCATGCCGACAATTCAAAAACGGTATTGATTTCCTCGTTTTTGATCGAGAACCCTGTGTTTAAAGGGTTTATTTACTTTTTAAGAACCTGATCTCGCAAACCAGGAGATCGTGCAGGCCTCTCAATCCGCCGTAAAATGAGCGATCAGAAACCTGTCTGGTAGATAATAAGGTGTCATTCAATAAAAGGGGTCATTCAATAAAAGGGGTCATTCAATAAAAGGGGTCATTCAATAAAAGAGACCTGACCTGCTCTGTAGAAAAGCTCCCTTTGATTGCTATTTTCGAAATTAATAAGTCATGATATACCACATTGCATGACACAGACAACGAAATCTCCAC
>PAJV01000010.1 GCA_002706765.1 Gimesia sp. | reverse complement strand
GCCTGAGTGTGTTCCGCTACATTGAGACGTTCTACAATTCAAAACGTTTACATCAAACATTAAACTATCAATGTCCCGACCAGTTCGAGAGAATATACGNTCAACAACTGGCCGCATAATTCACTTTTCGGGAGTCCGCCAGTCTTGGGCTATCGCAGCTTTTAAAATTGGTTGTTGTTGCTGCTTAACCTTATTGTACTCGTGAATCCATTTACCATACGCAATGGCTTGTTGTTTATTTTCCGCATTTTTGAAGACTGTATTAGGATCGTCTTTACAATGTTGAGCTAGGATCTGTAAGTATTGTTGATCTGATGGCATATGGTATTTATGCTCACAAATTAGTTTAATCTATAGTTGCTGCTAATTTCTCACGCCGATCACACAAATTAGCAGTTGTTATAGTTGCTGCTAATTTCTCGCAGCCATCAACAAAAAAGCCCCTCATTAAGAGGGGCTTAAAGTTGCTTTAAGATTCTATCAGATCTTTTAGAAATGGGCTTGGGTCCATTTTGATTTTCCACTTGTCTTTTTTATCTCGATAGACCGTACAATATGCAACCTCTTTATTATTGCCCGAATAAACTGCAAAATGAATGTGATGATTAACAACATCATCCGCCCACATGGTATCAACATTAAATCCATGATATTTAAGTTTGCGTTTGATCTGAGCCATTTTCTTTTTTAATTCGTTCATTTGTTCTCCAAGGATTATTTCATTTTGACAAAATCGCAATTATCAATGTTAATATCAGACTTATTCTTAATCATCTTTTCAAGTTCAAGGACTCGTTTTAATTTTGTTGGATCATCTTTCCATCCATACTCACTCGTGATCGATATTATCTCATGGACAAGAGCTGATGGAGGATCAGCAGTCTGATCCATAGTTAGAGGGTCTCCTAATACATCAGTATTTACCTCATGTTTAAACATCATCAATCCAACCAAACAAACCACAATCAGTAACACCACAATAAGTATCTCTTTCATCATTTTTCCCCTTTTCAGGCTGCTTTTTTGCGGAAATTGATGATAAATGAGACTTGTGGTTTATCAATAAGCTGTACATAGCCCGTTGCAGGGAAAAAAGGAAGATATGCAGCGATTCACACAGATCGAAGATATCCACCGGCGGATCTTTGCAGCGATGCTTTCTTCAATGGATCAAAGCGTTGGTAAAATTCTCAAGCAGGTTAAGCTGTCAGGATTGAATAAAAAAACACTGATAATTTTTCTGAGTGACAATGGAGGCCCCACCCGCGAACTGACTTCCAGTAACCTTCCGTTGCGCGGCGAGAAGGGGAGCATGTATGAAGGTGGTTTGCGTGTCCCGTTTCTGATGCGCTGGACTGGTACACTCGCACCAAAACAGACTGTCAATGTACCTGTCAGTAGCCTGGATCTGTTTCCGACTGCGGCGGCACTTGCTGGAGCGGCGCTCCCTCAAAATCTCGATGGCCGCAATTTATTTCCCTTCCTGTTGAAACAGGAAACAGAGTTATCAAACTCGGAATTCTTCTGGCGACAGGGACGCAGAGCTGCACTCCGCAGCGGTGCATGGAAGATCGTCCAGATGCGGGGAACACTCGAGAAACCAGTCTGGGAGCTTTACAACCTCGCCAGTGATCAGAGCGAAACAATTGATCTCGCGACGGAAAATACTAAGAAGCGAATCGAATTACAAACACGCTGGAACGAACTGAATTCCCAGATGATGCCAGCTCTTTTCTAAGAGTCTTCATGAATTCGGTCAAAAGGATATACCTGAAGCCTTCCCGCGACAATCGGGTTTCAGTTCAAACTCTGATACCAGCTTAAAAACAGCTCAGGCCATTTCGCTGGAGGAAATCCTCTTTTCACACGTTGAGGGATCAGATTTCCCACGCCGTGTGCGCCTACATCAAAGAGGGCCAGCTTAACCGGCACACTCAGTTTGAGAAGATCTGCCTCGATTTCTTTCGGCATTTCGATCGGCGCTCCGCCCTTGATTCCATCATTTGTCGCATGCACCAGAAATACAGGAGGACTGTCTTTTCGAAATGTAAATGGTGATGTCTTCTGTCTCCAATGCCAGGTCGCCAGACCAATCGCAAAGTCGGGACGACTGCTTTCACCTTCAACCGGGTCAGTTGCCTGTGGATCTCCGCTGTCAAAATTGGCAGCCAGATTCATTGCCAGATTTCCTCCCGCGGAATAACCGGCGATCCCGATTTGATACGAATCCAGCCCCCATTCGTTTGTATGATGCCTCACCAGACGAACGGCACGTTTGGCATCCAGCAGAGCCATGCAGAGTTCTATATAGAATCGGATCGAAAAAGCTTTCACATCTCAGTTTTTCCTGTCTGCAGACTGAGCTTCAGGACGACTTTGATCCTGCTGTATGATTTCTGTCAGGCGACGCTTCAGGCGCTCGACCACTTCCGGATGCTCTGCTGAAACGTCGTTCTTCTCTGCGGGATCCTCTTCCAGATTGAAAAGTTGAAATCGGGGAACAACCGTATTTTCCAGTTGTTGTTCCACCACCACATTTCGCGCAGTCTGTTTGTCATAGCGATGCAGTTTCCAATTTCCGGCTCGTAACGCATAGGTTCCGTTATTACCGTTATTCTGCTGCACGAGTTCTGCGCGCCCCCTGGAGTTCACTTCTCCCAACAGAGCCCCCAGAAGATTGAAACTGTCCCGACAACTCCCTGGTGACAGTTTCTGCTCCGTCAAAGAAGCCAGACTCGCGGGTAAGTCAATCGTACAAACCAGTTCCTGACTCACGCCCGGTTTGATGCGGCCTTTCCAGCGAGTAATGAATGGCGTCCGGGTTCCCCCTTCATAGACGCTGTACTTTCCTCCCGAATAAGGTCCTGCGGCTCTATGGGTTCCGATCTTTTTGATCGCTCCGTCTTTGTATCCGTCATCGAGAACCGGACCATTGTCGGAACAGAATACTACCAGCGTATTTTCAGCCAGTTTCAAGCGATCTAATGTTTTCATCAATTCCCCCACACACCAGTCAAGCTGAATGATCGAATCGCCACGGAAGCCCAGGCTGGTCTTTCCCTGAAACCGTTCATGAGGCATCCGTGGAACGTGAATGTCATGTGAGGCAAAAAACAGGAAGAAAGGTTGGTTTTGATGTTGCTCAATAAACTCGACTGATTTCTCGACCCACTTGTCAGCCAGATCTTCGTCGCGAAAGCGGGCAGCATGACCGCCAGTATAAAAACCGATGCGGCTGATGCCATTATGAATAGTCGAGTTATGCCCGTGCGACCAGTCCATTTTAAGCGTCTCTCGATGGGTCAGACCGGTAGGGTGATTGGAACTCGGTTTTTTATTCCCGACCCATAGGTGATCAGCAGGATCAAGATTGAGTACGCGATGATCTTTGACATAGACCTGAGGTACCCGATCATTGGTCGTCGGCAGCAGAAAGCAGGTATCGAAACCGATTTCCAGAGGTCCCGGTTTCAGTTGTCCATTCCAGTTCGGCCCGGCTTCCCCCCCGAGTCCCAGATGCCATTTCCCGATCACCGCGGTAGCATAACCGTCTCGGCTCAGAATAGAGGCAACCGTTTCTGTTCCCGGTTGAATGATCGCAGGGGCATTGGGAGGCGCGATGCCGGTCCGTCCCCCTCGAAAAGCGTAAGTACCGGTCAAAAAGGAATAACGAGTGGGAGTACAGGTCGAAGCAGAACAATAGCCGCTGGTAAATCGCAAACCTGCTGCTGCCAGTTGGTCAATGTGCGGAGTCTTCAGTTCTGTGGCACCGTAACAGGAAACATCACCATACCCCAGATCATCCGCCATGATCACGATGATGTTGGGCTGTTCCGCAGTCGCCTCGCTGTGAAACAAGCATATCAATACAGTCACTAACAGGAGCAAAGTAAACTGCTGCATGATTATTTTCTCAGACACGTCTTTTCGAAAGTTGCGTTTTCATGATCTATATCGAACACCCGGTATATCAAGAGAGATCGGGGACGTAAAGCTGTCAGACTCACTGCTTACGTCCTACATACATGAGCTTGCCATACCCGATCAGTTGCTGCTCTGGCTGGAAATCACGTTTTAATAATGTCAGTATTACTTCGGGCTGATATAACCATTGCTCATAAGTTGATCGTTCCTGTTCTATCATAACACTAAGTGCATCCAACTTCGGCCAGATCTTCCTGATAAAATGATTCTTGCAGAGGAAATGGACGGCTTGAAGGAATGGTGTTATCCACGGCTCGACAATCTCAATACGTCCATTCTGCCGCAACACTCGATGCATCTATTGTAAAGTTTGCTCAAGATCAGTGGGCAGCAGAACAGGTAAATGATGCAATCCACCTTGCACAATCAGGACATCACGGCTGTTATCAAACTTCAGATCACGACAATCACCTACGTATAATTTTGCCGCTCCTTGATACTGCTCAAGCAAATGGGGAGAAAGATCGACTCCAGAAATGGATTTAAATCCCATTTTTTCCAGTGCTATCAGACCTGTTCCCTGTCCGCAGAACAGTTCTACTACATCCAGGTCTTTATCCCACGCAGAGAGGCCTAATTGTGTTAAACGCTTCTGAAACTTTTTCAATTCCTGCAGAGGCGTCTCAAATCGTCGGTAGGCAGCCTCCCAGATCTTGTCACAACATTCGCTTCCGTCATGCCAGTATATAATTTTAGATGGTACAGAATTCAAATGAATTTCCTGAGGCTGCTGTGTGTTGCTTCGTCTGATAAAAAACTAACTGAGTTTAATCCTGGCTACAAAATGGAGGGAGCGACCAAAAAGATAATCCGCTGGTTTGGGATAAATTTGTAATTTTCCGTTCCAGTCAGATGGTTTGAGATCCAGTTCAGCAAACAAACTGTCCCACTCCTGACTGGAGAGATAATTATAAGGCAATGCTACGCCATAGCTAGCATTACCAACCCAGTCCATAAAACGTAGTGTTGATCTGGCCAAAAAACCATCTCTTGTATGATCCTTAATAATGATTGCCTGCCGGGCCACTCGTCTGGCCTCTCTAAGAATCACAGCAGGATCGCTTGTATGGTGGAGAACATCGATGAGTAGAACCGTATCGACACTCTTATCCTGAAATGGAATGGTTTTACCATCGAAAGAGATTACCGGGATCTTGATATTTTCTCTGATCAGAACATCAAGCCCTTTTACTTCAACTCCCTGCGCCTTTGACTGAAGTAGACTTCCCAGTAAACCATCACCACACCCGACATCCAGAACCAGCCCTTCCTTCGGCAGTAAAGGAAGAATGTGATTTAAAAGTGATTCAACCCGTCTGCTGTGAACCGTATTCGAATGTATTTGCTGAAGGATTTTCATTTGATTACCGGCTGCGTGGTCTTAAAGGTCGGAGTAGTATCAGGACCAGACACATTTCGAGGCAGAACCGATTCTTTTCGACAGTGTTCAAGATAGTTTTTCTCGACAGATCTCTGCTCCACGCTCCAGATTTCCACAACTTTCATTAGTACGAAAAAGATCGATATCTGTAATACAGTAAATAATGTGAAAGCACCTGCAATTAATCGGGACCAGTGTAATGTAATTTTACCGGATAAAATAAATTCCACGATTCCCGGCCACAGAAAGCCGACTCCCAGCAGAGTCAGAAGCCCCGTAATCACAACCAGGGGTGTTCCTGTAAAGAGACTGGCTACGACAGAGGACCAGAAGCCGACTGAATCTTCGCGTCTTGAGCTCATTCGAGCCATTCGATTTGACAGCGCCGAAGCCAACAGCAGGGTGATTCCAAAGGATCCTGCAAACTGACAGACAACAAATCGATAGATCATCCACTCCTCCAGCCGATGATTCTGAAAGTAAAACTCGGTGGGGTAAGCTGCCAGAATCAGAATAACCAGCATGCAAATACTGAAACCTGTCAGAAATATTTTCTCAGGTCGGTAACAGAGGACCCCTTCCCCAATGGCTTTAAGAAATCGAAACCCATCCCATAGTGCGTTCAGCTTACTTTCACCAATCCGTTCTTCATACTTCATGGGAATTTCAATAATTCGCAGATGGTTCATCAATGCCCGGGCACTCATGGCGGGAGTAAAATGCAGCCCGTCCGGCAGAGGATACAGATACTTAAGTGAATCGCGGCGTACAACTCGCATTCCGCTGGCAGTATCGGTCACATTTCGACCACAGAGCAACCCCATTAAAAACGCAAAACCACGATTCCCGGCTCTGCGAATTGCCGGCATTTGTGAGTCTGCCCCCAGACGGGAACCGAGAGTAACATCCGCATTTTCAGTAATCGCTGTCTGGCAGAGTGCAGCAAAAAAACGCGGGTCGCAAGTGCCATCTGCATCCAGAAAACCGACATAATCGCCACGACCGCGTCTCCAACCTTCTTTAATCGCCGCCCCATAACCTCGGTTTTGTTCAAAGATGATGACAGAGATCTCTTCAAAACTTTGTGCGATTTCAGCAGTCCGGTCTGTCGACCCATCGCTTACAACAATGATTTCCACACCATCCAGACCCGACTGATGCGAAATTTCTTCGCGGGCTTCGAGACAACGCGCAATTGTCCCGCCGATGGCATCCTCTTCATTTAAAGCTGGTATGACAATCGTAAGCCAATTAGTTTCAGACACTTAAAGCTATCTCCGAATATAATTTGCAGACGTGAGTCACTGATTGAAGAGACCCGAAACATGAGAATATACTTGATTCCTGTTTGGTAACCTATGCATAATAAGGAAACCTGGGTAGCCTGGTCAACAAAATTCGACCTGCCGCTCAGGTGCCAATTAAGCTTTATCATTCACATCCATCACTCCCCGGAAAGCCTGAATGGCAATTTAACTCCCCCCCTGAAATTAATTCTGCATTCAATTCACTCTGGGCTGCTTTCAATGATTTTTGCTCTACTTCTGAAAAACGGTCTCATTCTTGCCGGATTGATTCTGATAGTCAAATTATTGCCATGTCGATGGATTCATACCCAGTTATTGAATCGGTTTCGCAGAACCATTCAGTTTTTCAGCCGACCCCGAGTATCGATCATTACTGTATTTATTCTTTCATTTACACTGGCGGCTACATTATCGACATATAAAAAACCAGTCCCCCGTATTCACGATGAATTCAGCTATCTGTTAGCAGCTGATACATTCGCACAGGGCAGGTTGACCAACCCGACTCACCCCTTCTGGAAACATTTTCAATCCTTCCACATTATTCAGAAACCGACCTATGCCTCCAAATACCCACCAGGTCAGGGTCTGTTTCTGGCCGTGGGTCAGGTGATGACAGGAAACCCGCTCGTGGGAGTCTGGCTCAGTGTCAGCCTGGCTAATGCCGCGACCTGCTGGATGTTGCAGGCCTGGGTCCCGCCAAAATGGGCACTTGCGGGTGGGTTGATGTCGACATTCCACCCCTTACTGATTCTTTGGGGACAAAACTACTTTGGGGGGGGAGTCGCCATTCTGGGAGCGGCTCTCTTATTTGGAGCATTGCGTAGATTGATGATTTCTCCCGAAATTCACACCACATTTATCTTGGGAGCCGGGTTGTTCATACTGGCTATCAGTCGGCCATTTGAAGGTTTTATAACTGCTGTCTTTTCAATGATGATCTTTATCGTGTGGCTAGCCACACAACGAAAGTATGCAATACGAACTATTTTTCAAGTGGTTATTCTCCCTCTGAGTGTTATATCAACTTTTATCGTAGGATCCCTTGCTTATTATAACTGGAGCGTTACAGAAAACTTCTTTCGATTTCCTTACCAGGTCCATGAAGAAACTTACTCTCAAACACCTCTGTTCATCTGGGGCACTCCCCGTGAGGTAAAAAATGACTTACCTCATTTTGAAAGATTTCACTCTGGATGGTCTTTCGATGAATATCAGAAACATCAGGATTCTGGAGGATACTTGCTTTCTGTGTCTGGAAAAAGTCAGAAGTTTATTGTTCAGATGCTATTTTTTCCATTAAGCGCCCTGCTATTAACTTTACCCTGGGTACTTAAAAACCCTTGGATACAGATCGCCCTCTCAATTCTATTAGTGGTGCTTTTGATTCACTTACTCTGCATGACCTTTTTTCAAGTTTATTACCTTGCGCCTGTAATACCTCTTGTCTTTTATGTCCTGATCCAAGGGGCACGACATTGGAACGCTGCAAACTGGAATAATCATAACCAGGGACGCGTGTTTTTATTCGTACTGGGTATTTTCTATTTTGCTTTACTAAAGACCCAGATATTTCACTATTTATCAGATCCAAACTTACCCTCTCGGTATAAATTAGGCTCCAGTCGTATAAAACTGATTCAACAGCTCGAACAGAATCCTCAAAAAGACCTGATCTTTGTGAATTACTCCTCTGATCATGATTTGTATTTTGACTGGGTCTATAACCGCGCAGATATCGATAACGCAGAAGTGGTCTGGGCTCTGCCCTTGAGCGATGCAGAAAACCAGAAACTGATCGATTACTTCCCTGAGCGTAGAGTCTGGCAGCTTTCAGTGACGCCCAAAGACCTGAAGTTAACTCCCCTCCCAAACCTTGACTCTGCAAACGCAATCCATTGAATCAAAATAGCAGAAGGACCTGAGAATAAATCAACGTTCGTCTGGTGAAATTTCGATTGCTGTTCTGCTGAAAGCAATTGCACGGGGTCCGGAAGTACCAATCATCACCGTTTCTACCAGTGGTTGATTCACACCTTCACCCGCAGTCCAGGTTACCAGAAAATTAGCACCGGAACCTTCACTGCTGTCTTTCTCTTCCACCAGAAATTCGATCGTCTGAAATGGAGTGAGCCTGATGGGCTGGTCCAGGTATGATTTTACCAGTTTGCCATCCGTATCGAAATAATCGATGGTAGTGATGAACACAGATTGATGACGGTTAATGTTTCGAATACTTAAAGTGGATTCCAGCAGAAACGGAGATCCGCCGTGATAATAGATGTGGGAATAGCAGGGAACATACAGAGATCGGCTGCGAGTCAGTTTTTCCAGGTCAGTTTTCTCGGCCTGATAATTCTTCAGATCTGGTGGCTGATAACTGCGGGGGGGAACATACTCGAGCTGGTTCTGGACCTGCGTAAATCGATTGTCCAGATAAACAGCGGCCCCGATAAAAACCAGAGTCAGAGCCCCCAGCAACAGAAAGAGAACAAACCACTTCTCCCACAACCACAGAAACCAGTCAGGATATTCCTGTTTGCCTTGCATGGCGTACTCGCTTTCTATTAATACAGCTGTCACAGCCCGATCATTGAGGTCATCAGAGGGAAGCGCAGTTAACACCTCTGTATTAAACTAAAGCAACAGCAACCCCGATAGTTCCAGCAAGCCGACTCATTCAGAAGGCAGGTATTTTTTCAATTCTTCAAGCCGGGAGTTGCAGTTCTCGACCAGTGATTTTAATTCTGAATCTGACTGGCCGGCAGCTTCGATCATCGAACGATAATACTGAATGATTTCATCGGGGCTGGCTCCAAAATGCCCCCAGAACTTCTGCCTGTCTTCGGTCTGCAGATCAAACAGCATTGCTTCCAGATTATGCAGCTTATCCGCCAGTTCGATCGCGCGTGCCCCCAGGGTCGCCTGCTGCATCACTTCAATGTGAGTCCGTTTTCGATCCGGCCAGCTCCGTTTCGCTCCTTCTTCCGTCTCTTTTTCTTCTGTCATTTCCTCCACATAACGTACTACGTCTGCAGAAAAATGTTCTTGCAGGTCTTCGATGGACAATTCCGTATCTTCTACCACGTCATGTAGTACTGCTGCTGCCAGAATCGATTCATCATCAAACCCGGCTTTCATCAGGATCAGGCAGACACTCATGGGATGCGCAATATAAGGAATGCCGGAAGATTTGCGATTTTGAGACTTATGTGCCACCGCAGCCAGCCGAATCGCATGTTCGACCACAGGTGAATGAAGCGTATCCATATCGGTATCTTTGGCTCAACGTTCGTTCGAAGTTTCCTGAATATGCCTGAACTGATTGAAACGCGTGTACTCCCAGTGGCGATACAAGGCTGATTTTTTCAACAGATTCGATTGACTGTCGACCGCTTCCACCTTGCCTTCATGGATTAATACAACCTGATTGACACGCCGCAGGGTCGTAATTCGCGAGGGGATCACCAGAACCGTACGATTCTGAAAGATTCGTGAATAGGCATCCTCGAGCAGAGTTTTGGTATCTTCATCCAGCACACCTTCCGGCTCTTCAATAATAAGCAGGGCCGGCTTGCGTAATAACGCCCGTGCCAGCCCCAGCCGAAAACTTTCGCCCACAGTCAATTCTTCACCATGCTGCCCCAGTGCGGTCTCATACCCCTGGGACAGATTCTGAATGAACTGATGCGCGTGTGCTTCTTTAGAAGCCGCAATCACCTCCTGCAGAGAATACCTTTCATCACCACATTGGATATTCTCTTTGACGGTCCCCGTCAGGCAGGGATCATTACCGCTCACGTAGATCGCTTCAGCGCGCAATGATTCCAGTGTCACCCAGGCTGTATCTTCACCATCCATCAGAACCCGCCCCGACTGAGGTTCAATAAAGCGGGGTATCAGATAACTCACTGCACGTGGAGCCAGTTTCTCCAGGGAGACCAGCGCCGTGCTGGTCCCTGCAGGTATTTTCAGATCAAAACCTTTGAGTAACGGGGGGCTGTTGGAATTTAATTGAAAGCTGACATTTTCAAACTGGAGTGCCTGCGACAGGGGTTCCAGAAATTTGGCTCCTACAGCCTGACCTACAGTGGGTATTTGATTGAGGTAACGATAGATTGAACTGGCCGCGATGTTCGCTTCATCCCGAGTCTGAATCAGTTGATACAAACCATTTACCGGCAGATAGAAAAAGGCAAAGACACCCGTCATCAAAACAGCAGCAGAAAGAGGCAGACTGTCCGGACTCACGAGCACCTTATAACCCACCAGAAACAGTACCATGCACGAACAGAACACTGCCAGTCCTCGCGCCACACGATGCCCCCAGCCCTCTACACGTTTGAGGGTTGAGATATTATCCGTATACTTTTTCAGGTGTTTTTGAAACTGGTCGTGTTCTGCTGTTTCCATTCCGAAACCACGTACCAGGCGGGTACTCCGCAGATTTTCTGCCAGGAGCGATAACTCTGATTCAATCGCAACCAGTGTTTTTGCCTGCTGCTGTTCGTAGTTCTTACGATGCTGTAATAAAAAGTACCAGGCAGCAGCCAAAGGAATCATACATTGCAGAGTCAGCCTCCAGTCAATCGATACCGTAAACAGCAGCAGAATCAGCAGAGTAACCGGATGGCGCGACAGACCATAAACCCATTGAAACACTCCCTGCTGGACCGCACCCACATCCCGGATAAACAGTTGAAAAGCCTGTTCGGTCTCCTTACCCGACAGGTCACCCGGCCCCAGTCGCAGGGCCTGCCGATGAATCATATTTCGCAGAGTCATGGAAACCTGATGCGAGATTTTCAGACTCTTCTGTCGAGATCTCCAGCGGATCAAAACCCGAATACTGGCGACCACCAGAGCAAAACAGATCAACGTAAACAATGCCGACTGATTTTCCTGCAACAGAGGAACACTCTGATACAATCGTGGCAATAAACCAAGCTGATATTTTGAATTTGTCCACCAGATCGATGGCAAAATCCCTGAGTCACTGAGACTCACCATCTGTAACCGGGGCATTTCTGCTGAAGGCGGTGCTTTCGATTCGGGCTCTTCATCAGCCACGGGAGGCTTTGCATCAGCCTGCCCCTTTTCCGCCAGGGGATCTGATTCTTCCGATTCGTTGTCTTCAGGCAGACTCGGAGGTACGGGTGCAGTCCTCAGTTCCTGCAGCAACTGAACGTTCTGCTCGCCATGGAGTGTGATTCGCCCCCGGTGATCAAGTAGATCTATGATCAGAAACAGATCGACCAGCAACAAAATAAGCAGCAGGCCATTGAAGAGCGACCAGAACAGAACAGATCTGGCAGACCCACGAAAGAATTCCCGAGCGGGGAAAGCACGATGAAATGCGTTGGGCTGACGATTTGACACAGGACCCACCGAATCTGTTTTAATTTATTAAGTGTGAAGAAGCCCGCCCCCTGCTACTCAGGCAAGGTCACGGTCTTCAAAAAGAATAAAGGCAACCAGAATCGCAATTCCGGAGTAGAGCAGACAGCTTAATGCCGAATGACCAATATAGACTGGCGGTACTACCGTTCCTGTTGCCACCGCTGGTGACATATTAAAGTTATCCAGATTTGGCAGAATTGTGGCGATCAGCTGCCCTGTAAATTTCACAAACTCCAGTCCCTCTGACTTGGCCTGAACAAGATTGGGCGTCAGGTGGCCAATGATGTAGATTCCAAAACAGATAATCATATTCACCATCATCGGCAGACGGGTAGAAATAGCGACGCTGATGGCGGCCAGGATTGCAACTTCCATATAAATCAACAGAATTCCAGGCAGAATCAGCCAGACAGCAGCCATCTTCTCTGCATGGGTCGGTGCGTCCCGCGAAGCTTCACGGGCATCGTAACCCACCTTGAAGTAAACCAGCAGCAGGAAAGTGATCACCATTGGCAACATCAGCCAGACGACCGCTTTGAGAATCCCCAGATATTTACCGATGATAAACTGCCGACGATTGATCGGTTTTGAAAGCAGGGTCATTGCCGTCTTGCCTTCAATTTCATCTGCCACACTGGTACTGGCAGACCAGACGGCCAGCAGGAGGCTGCAAATCAAAATTGTTGCCAGACCACAGTCCATTAACATCTTGACATCATCGCCCATGGAGAAGAATGGCAGGAATGTATTCAGCAACAGCAACAGCAGGCCCATCGCCATCAGTAACAGGAAGACCGGCTGACGAATCGCTTCTTTTGTGGTCGCCCTGGCAATGACACCTGCCTGGGTAAATGAAACCACACCAAACAACAGTACAAAATAGAGCAGAACTCCTGCTCCGGTTAACCACCATTGAACCGTCAGGTCAGCTGTTTCTGCTGAAAAAACCAGGAGGCTTTCCATCGTTCATTCACCAATCAGTTAAGAATGTATTGAGGCCACAAAAAAGAACTTGTCCATACCTGAAGCCAGGCACAGATTCTCCCCGCTGTTTACGATTAAATTGACCCGGATGTTGGTTTTATTTTTAAACTTGGGTAATCACAGGGATTTTGTCCTGCTATTACTGCCACCAGTCCATCGGACACCGATTACTTTACCGAGAAGGGGTGGGGAAAGTAAAGAATACAGGGTTAATCGTGCCCTGATTTCCCCAATCTGGAAGGTACGTTCGCTATAATTTGCCAAACTGGCGCTATTCCAACTCGAAAATGCGTAATCAGAAGGCTTTATCGCTGGATCTGAAACTGCTGAAAATGAATTTCACAATCGATTTCCTCAACTGATACATCTGTCACATTCGCTGCGAACGTAAGCATCATATCATCAAAAAACTGCTCTAGAACAGTTTTATCCTCCGCCTGAACCACCACTTCCACCGTGCCATCTGACAGATTTTTCACATACCCATATATCGGATACTGCTGCACAAGCCGCGTGGTGCGGTAGCGAAACCCCACTCCCTGCACGCGCCCCTGGTAAATGGCGCGTAATGTGACGCGGGCCGGTGAATCGACTTGCTCTGATTCAGCAAACATGCCAACTGCTTTAATAAGCGAAATGGAAGTAATTAATGAACGCGATGGTTCAGATCTGCAACGAGTGTGCGATCAAGTGAGACGGACCGCCTCTGGGTATGACAACGGACAGGCGGCAGAACTAAGGTGAAGAAGGTTCTTCCGTGAACTGGCCTGCTTCTGGCAGATCCGAAAATTCAATACACAGTTCTTCGCGCACAATACTCATGCTGCGTGGAGCATCAATGCCTAATCTGACGGAATTCGGACCGATTCGAACGATCGTCAAGGTTACGTCATCGCCAATTCGAATTCGTTCACCGGGTTTTCGTGATAATACAAGCATTTCTTTTCGAATCCTTCGTTGTCTGGCCCCTCATACTTCCCTGTTACCTTACGAATAAGGTTGAAGCAACTTGCAGGATGAGGGTAGTTAAAGAGTACTCATCTGGACAATTTGCTGAAAACAGCCTTTAACCTCAGCAAACTGCCATCACTACGATGTCGACATCAGTATGATAACACTTTTCATTTTCTGATGTCTAGCCCAGACTGAAAAATTACGAGACAAGCCCTGCAACAGCAAAAAACCGCCGCCAAACCACTCACCCAGCCCAGATTAATGCCTATTTATTACGCAATCGCGAATCTGCACAAAAAACCGGCACTGCGTATTGGAAACTGCATGCATTTAGCTGCATTCACCTGCCATCCAGTATAATGGACAGTCAGCCTCATTAGGGATTTGGAGATACTAATTCGGACTCACATTCTCCCTTGATTCCAATCATTTATTCTTATCGATCGGAATTCTTCTTTCAGCGATCTGACAGTTAGAACAAGATGCTGAAAAACCAATTGTGAAAAGCTTGACGATTGCGGCAACGGTCGTCAGTCTTTAGCAACAGGATTAACTAACTCAGATTTTCGACCACATGACCAGGGGAACATCATGGTTCGTATTGGAATTATTGGCATCGGTTTTATGGGAATGGCTCACTTCGAAGGAGCCAGAAAACTCAAAGGAGCGAAGGTCACGGCGATCTCAACTCGCGATTCCAAGAAACTGGCTGGCGACTGGAGCAGCATTGAAGGAAATTTTGGTCCCCGAGGAACTCAGGTCGACCTTTCGAAAGTAAAACAATACAGCGACTATCACGAGCTGCTGGATGACCCCGATATCGACCTGGTAGATATCTGCCTGCCCACCCAAATGCATGAACAGGTCGCACTGGATTCGATCCGGGCCGGGAAACACACCCTTGTCGAAAAACCGATTGCCATCGACCTGAAAGCGGCCAATAAAATGGTGAAAGCTGCGGAGAAAGCCGGCGTCCAGTTCATGGTTGCCCAGGTCCTGCCCTTTTTCCCCGAATTTCAATATGCCGTGGAATGCGTCAGAAGTAATCAATTCGGAAAACTGCTGGCAGCCCATTTCCGCCGGGTGATGGCTCCTCCGAAGTGGTCGGAGAACATCGAAGACTTCCAGAAACTTGGTGGCTGGGGAATCGATCTGCACATCCATGATAACCACTTGATCAGTTTAATGTGCGGTGTGCCGAAAAAAGTCACTTCAAGAGGAATTGAAAGCAAAGGTTTTATCAACCACGTCCACACGGTTTATGATTACGAGGATCCGAATCTGGCGGTCAGTTGTGTCAGTGGGGGAATTGCGACCAGAGGCCTGGAATTTGCGCACGGATATGAACTCTATTTTGAAGATGCAACCATTCTGTTTGGTGCCGGCACGATGGGAGTTGGCAAAAACAAAGAGTGGATCGTCAGTCAACCCCTGACACTGATTACTAAAAACGGTCAACTCAAACATCCGAAACTCAAGGGAGGCGATGCCTGGTGTGCGGCGTTCACCCTGGAGTTACAGGCTGCCGTCGATGCGCTCCAAAGCGGCGAGGAACCAGAGGCATTATCAGGTTCCCTGGCAAGAGACGCGCTGAAAATTTGTTATGCTGAGGCAAAAAGTATCCAGACAGGCCGATCCATTCCAGTCAAATAAGTGTCATCACTGCCTGTCAGATCAAGATAACCGAGAACTCACCGCCGAATCTCGAACGCTTCACGAATTCCGGCGGTGTATTTATTGGTATACGGTATGATTTGAGTTAATCTGACAGTCTTCCGCCAGTTGAAAATCATGTTTGCCTGTTTAATACCAGTCTTATCAATTCTCTGAACAACAACCGAACAACCACATCAAGGTCGATCGAGTATTCAGACCAATAAAAAATCGGTGAATTCACCAGTACGACTATGTTAGAAAATCTTCCTCTGCAATCTGTGAAATACAAAGGCCTCACCATTGAGGGCTACTCACGGGCAGCCGTTCAAAGTTACTGGAGAATTCCGGAGCTCAAACTGGGATTTGACCTCGGAGGAAGTCCCTGGTCTTTTATGGGGACTGGTATTTTTTTCATCAGCCATGCCCACCTCGACCACATGGCGGCTCTCCCTGCATTTGTTGCACGTCGACGGATGATGAAAATGAGCCCTCCACTGATCTACCTGCCTGAAGAAGTGGTTGACCCTGTCTGGAACATGCTGAAAAGCTGGCAAAAGCTGGACCGGGGCCGAATGGAATGCGAACTGATTGGTTTAAAGGATGGGGAAGAAGTGCAGCTTTCGAGGGAACATGCTGTCACTGCATTTCAGACCAAACACACCGTGCCTTCACTGGGTTTCCAGGTCTGGGACTGCCGGAAAAAGTTGAAACAGGAATTTCAAGGAAAAGCGGAAACCGAAATTCGTGATGCGCGCATCTCTGGTATCGAGGTCAGTGAAGAAATTCGCGTGCCCCTGGTCTGTTACACGGGTGACACAGCCCCTGCCGGACTGGATCAGTTTGAAACGGCTTATGAATCGAGAGTCCTGATTACAGAAATGACTTTCTACCGTCCCGAACACCGTCGGGAAAAAATTCATAAGTTCGGACACATGCATCTGGATGATATCGTCGAACGTGCAGAACGATTCCAGAACGAATTGATCATCCTCGCTCACTTCAGCACGCGCTATCACGACAACCAGGTTATGAATGCGGTTAAAAAACGGTTGCCTGAAGATCTGCAATCCCGCCTTCACCTCTGGATGTAAATGCAGATCTGGCATTCTTCTTTAGTCGCCCCTGCCTGATGCTGTGACGCTCGATACAGAATTCAAGTTTGAATTGAGAGATTTCTGATTGCAGATCTAATCGGGCTCTGCAGACGCTGCAGCAAAACGGGACACAGATGAAATTTCCCTGCAGAGTACTCCTTCGCGACAGCAACTCAGAAATGAAGATGGCCTGAAGGGCAACGAATCACCCTCCAGGCCGACTCCTGGTCTGCTGTGTTTCAACAGTAAACTATGCGTTGATTTCGTAACCTTTTCGTTGCTCTCTGCTTTGCCACTGATTGGCTTCGTCATCGCCGATGATCTGCTCGGTCTGGGGATCCCATTCCAGCGAGCGATTCAAACGAATGGCAATATTGGCCAGATGACAGGTTGTAATGGCACGATGATGAGTCATTACATCAGAAATCGGCTGCTCCCGCGCCTCAACGCACTCGAAGAAGTTGCGCATATGATCGCCAGGTTGACGACCTTTGTAGAGCTTCTTAATGGTGTCACTGGAGAGCGGATTATCTTTCAGGTCTTCAACCGGTTTTCCTGTCAGGTCCCCACGACTGACAAACATCCGTCCTTTCGTTCCGGTAAACAGAATTCCGTTTCGTCCGTCACTTTTGATCGTCATTTTGACATCGTTAGGGAAATTGCACTGAACTTCGAACCGGGATGCGACATTGTACGCATCGTCTTTGGTCGGCATTCCATTTTTCAAGGGAATGGGATGCTCGACTGAGATAGGAATAACCTGCGTGGGACCGGAATGATCCATTCCAATTCCCCACTGCGCGATATCGACGTGGTGAGCACCCCAGTCGGTCATTTTGCCTCCCGAGTATTCGTACCACCAGCGGAATTCGTAATGACCGCGTGTTTTGGGACTCCCCTTCTCTCCTTCTCCGGCTTTCCAGCGATAGTCGGTCAAGGGGGCCTGACCAAGCCATTTTTCCCAGTTCAAAGTCTTGGGAACTTCGGCAACAGGAATGGTACCGCTGGGATCAACACCGCCGATCACACATTCCACTTCGGTGATATCTCCAAGACGACCTTCTTTGATCACTCCCAGAGCATTCAGAAACCGTTGTCCCATTTCACTGCGCTGCTGTGTTCCCACCTGAAAGACGCGGCCCGTTTCTTTCAAAGCTTTGATAATCTGCTTCCCCTCATCGATGGTCAGTGTCAAAGGTTTTTCGCAGTAAACGTCTTTGCCCGCTTTCATCGCTTCAATCGCGATCTTGGTATGCCAGTGGTCGGTCGTGACGATTGTCACAATATCAATATCAGGGTTTTCCAGAATCTTCCGGTAGTCTTCGAATACAGCAACTTCTTTATTGTTACCTTTCTTGCCCTGGGTCTCTTTTACCTTATCGTGAGCCTTATTGGCGTGAGCGGCATCCACATCACAAACCGCAACAACATCGCCATACTTCATCGCATTCGGCCCCACTGCATTCCAGCGACTGCCGGTTCCAATACAACCGACCAGGGGACGATCATTGGCTGCCTTAAATTTGTAGGCACTGGCCGGATCAATCTGGAACCAGAAGGGAACGCTGCCACCCGCAACGGCAGCCGCGGAAGTTTTCAAAAAGTCGCGACGATTCTGATTTTGATTACTCACTGAAGTCTCCTTATCGACTAAGAATTGAAACAACAATCCACATCAGCGAATTGCGTTCAGGCAGGAACAGGACTGATAATCAATTATTATAAAGCACTGGGAAAGTGCTTTGCAAAGATCAAGCCGCGTTTATATCTGATTCGACTTTATTCTTTTCTATACGTCTTCCAGGAATTCCATGCTAAAATGAAACTTGGAAAATCAAGTTGACTTAAACTGTAAGTCAACCGTAAACAAGACTGAGCATGGTAAAGCAGAATCGGACAGGAGGCGATCTGTTTTTAAGTGATCTTAAGTAATGGAACAAAACCGGTCCTCAACATGCGAACAATACTTCACGTCGATATGGACGCGTTTTACGCGTCCATTGAGGAACGGGACCACCCGAAGCTGCGAGGGCAGCCCATCATCGTTGGAGGGCGCGCTGATCACCGGGGCGTGGTCTCGGCAGCCAATTATCCGGCCCGCAAATTCGGAGTGCATAGTGCCATGCCAATGAAAACAGCCAGGCAACTGTGCCCCCAGGCACATTTTTTCCCGGTTCGAATGAGCGCGTATGCTGAGATCTCCCATTCAATACAGAAAATTTTTCGTAAATATACTCCCCTGGTGGAACCACTGTCGCTGGATGAAGCATTTCTGGATGTAAGTGGCAGCCAGTTGCTCTTTGGAAACGGAAGAGAAATTGCAACCGCGATCAAACAGGAAATCAACCAGAGTTTACAGCTCATTGCCTCGGTCGGTGTCGCTCCCAATAAGTTTCTCGCCAAAATTGCCAGCGATGCGGAGAAACCCGACGGGCTGGTTGTTGTCGAACCGGATAAAATCCAGGAGTTTCTCGATCCGCTGCCTGTTTCCCGGGTCTGGGGGATTGGAAAAGTGGCCACACAGCGTTTTGATCGCCTGGGTATCAAAACCATCGCGCAATTGAGAGTCATGGAACAAAAAGTTTTGTCCGAACTGTTCGGCGAACAGGGATCTCACTTATGGCACCTCGCCCAGGGACTGGATGATCGGGCAGTCGTTCCGGAAAGACAGGCCAAATCCATTTCGCACGAAACGACATTTTCCAGTGACATCAATGACCTGGAAATATTGAAAACCGTCTTGATCGGTCTGGTGGAAGATGTAGCACGGCGGTTACGCAAAAATAAACTGCGGGGCAAAACCATTCAGTTGAAAATCCGTTACGATGACTTCTCGACATTCACAAGGTCCATCACCGTATCTCAACCGACAGACCTTACCAGGGATATTGAACAGTCCGCCTTACAATTGCTGGATCAGAAGTTACCAGATCGTCCCCTGTCGATCAGGTTGATTGGCATAGGAGTGACGGGCTTTCAAAGCGGTGCGTTACAACAGAAATCGCTGTTTGATGAAGAGGAATTACAGAAATTCTCTCGCCTGGACCAGGTCAGAGATCAGATCGCCAGTCGTTTTGGAAGCGATTCCATTACCCGAGGCAATCGAATTTCCAGCGAAGACTCTCAAGAAGAAACGTCGTCTTAACAACGCAATATCATCAGTCTTTCAATACTGGTGCCCAGCGTTGTTTCTGGGTGATATCGAACCGAACCTGTGTATCATTAGCGGCTTTCTGTCCTGATCGACTGCTGCCCCGCTCTATTAATTGCTTAAAATCAGTGGTCATCCGACTCACAATTTCGGGATGCTTCTCTGCCAGATCCTGTTCCTCACCAATATCGGACTCCAGATTGTATAGTTCAACGATCGTCGGCTTACCCCGCGACAGTTCCAGGTTGCGACCGCTCAATTTAAAGACCAGCTTCCAGGGACCATCACGATAAGCAAATTCTCCATGATTGGAATGGCTTACCAGAGTTTGGCGCGATTCCGGATTCGCTTCCCCCAGTAGAGCAGCGAGAAAACTGATACTGTCTTCAGCTCCCTTCTGAGGAAGATCTGTTCCCAGAATCTCGGCGCAGGTCGCCATTATGTCGGTCAGGCAAACCATCTGCTGACTACTGCTGCCCGCCTGAATATGGTTTGGCCAGCGTACCACCAGAGGAACACGATGTCCTCCTTCCCAGATATCCCCCTTATGTCCGCGATAGGGACCGCTCGGTTGATGACCGGATTCCACCAGATCATTCCAGCCGGTGTAATGGGAATGGCCGTTATCTGCTGTGAATATGACAACCGTATTTTCTTTAATGCCAGCCCGATCTATTGCCTGGACGATCTGCCCTGCGGACCAGTCCGTTTCCATGACGAAGTCGGCAATGGGAGCGATCCCACTTTTGCCTTGGAATTTTTTTGAAGGAACCACTGGTTCATGTGGAGATGTCATGGAAAAATAGAGAAAGAAAGGTGATTTTTTCTGAGATTGCTGATCGATATAGCTTACCGCCCGCCTGGTAATTTCCGGTAAAATGTTCTGCATACGCCAGTCAGGCGCAGTCGGGGCCCCAATAAATCCCCGCGGCAGTACGATCCCTTCACTGTGATCCAGTTGATATTCGGCCGTCGGTTGTACGAACACGCGGTCATTTTCAATAAAGGTAAACGGAGGCAGGTTGGGAAGATCAACTCCAAAATAATAATCGAATCCCCGATCAACGGGTCCTCCCTTGATCGGTTTTGTAAAATCCCATTCGTATTTCCATTGACTGTTTTTCTGCTCCCGCATCTGACTTGTCTGCGGCCCCGGCCAGTTCCAGCCCAGATGCCACTTCCCGATACATGCTGTCTGGTATCCCCTCGGCTTAAGCAGCGCCGGCAGGGTTGGTCGATCATCAAAAATAAGAGGAGGTTCATAAGCTGCGATCACCCATTCCTGCAATCGGGTTCGCCAGCTATACCGACCGGTCAATAGCCCGTAACGGGTCGGTGAACAGACTGCCGACCCGCTATGCGCGTCTGTAAAACTCATTCCCTCTTTAACCAGTTGATCCAGACAGGGGGTCCGAATTTTATTGTCGGGATAGTGAGCCTGAATATCACCCACACCGAAATCATCAGCCAGTATCACCACAATATTTGGCTGAGGCTGCTGCGCGGCGAACAGAAATCCGGGGGTGAAAATCAACAGGCAGAAAAAGACTGATCTCAAGGTCATGGAATCTCCCGTTTTGGAATGAAAGAATTATTCATTAAAATCCTAAACAGATTCAGACTGGCAAGAAACTGACCACTTAGGAGTTTTATACGACAAGCCGGATCGTAGTCAACTGGTAGCCATCTCTGCAGCAGCCGTTTCAGAGGCAGAAAGTGTCGGCCTTCGATTACTGAGACGCACCAGCGAGAACCCGATCACCACGGCCAGCAAAGAACCGATTAACCAGCTGACAGGCAGGTGTTTCTGATTCTCAATATTGATTTCCCAGTCAGCGAAATAATTCTGATAACTGGCGATGGTGATTAATAAACCATTGTGAATCATATGCAGCAGGATGCCGGGAATGACGCTCCGCGAACGCACATTTACGTATGCCAGGCAAAGCCCCATAAAAAAGCTGGGGAAAAAGCGTTCGATAAACAGGGAATCACGAACGATGACGTGGAATAAAGCAAACAGGATGGAAGACGCCAGAATCGCCCACCATTTTGAAAAGCGATGTAAGAGTGAACTTAACAGATACCCGCGGAAAAACAGCTCTTCACAAACCGCCGGCATCACTGCCAGTGATATCAACTTGACCCACAACGGAACGGCGTCCAGTTCAATTTTCATCGATTCAAACAGACGTGAAAGCGTTTCAATTCGGGCATCGGTTAACGCAAAGATTTCAATTTCATAAGCAAATGGCCATAAAGTGAATCCCAGAAGTGCCGCCCCCAGGCAGGAAACCAGACGCGGTTTAAACCAGCGAAAGCCGGTTTTGAGATTCACCCCGCCCAGCCAGGCGAACAGCAGAGGAATCAATAGAAACAGACAAAATGTCAGTGTCCCCGAAACCAGAAGTCGTTGGGAAATTGTCAGCTCTCTGAGACGTCCCACAAACGCTGCTGACAGAATAAATATGGGAAACATCACAGCCAGACAAAGCATGGCGTTGTTCAATGCAGGATACTGATGAGTTTTGCGGGATCGTTTAAAAAAATCGGCCCAGGAAGTTTCACTCTGATAAAGAATGGTATCCGTACCAAAAATCCGTGCAGCCAGACTGAGTGCGACGATGCCATAAAACAAAGTTGAAAACACCGATATAAAAAATAAAAGCGGTTCTGCTTCATGAAGTAAAAAATCACGACTTAACAACACAATATTTGCCAGTGGAATCACCGCCCACATCGGCGTCATTTTCAGATCGGGTACCATTCCCAGAATTCCGGGAGCCATCGAAATCAGCATCAAGGGGATCAGATAGGCCTGGGCCTCTTTAAAACTGCGGGCAAAACTCGTGATACATAACAGAACAGCGGAAAAGAAAGCTGCGAAAATCACCAGTAGCAGCAAGATCTCCATCAATACCAACAGGGTCATACCTTCGCCGAACAGAACGGTTTCCAGTCCGTTCGCATAGGCAGTCGCCAGCATCGCCGTCATATTGACCAGCGCCGTCATCACGGCAACCACCAGTACCGTAATGAACTTGGCACCCAAAATCCACATCCGGGGAAGGGGTGCCGAGATGAGAGTTTCCAGAGTCCCCCGTTCCCGTTCGCCTGCAGTCAAATCGATGGCCGGATAAACAGCTCCCGTCATTGTCATCAGAATCAAAATCAGGGGAACAATGGTAACCAGCGACTTTCCCTGTCCCATTTCTGATTTCACGGAAGAGACCGACGTAATAAAAGGGACGGTCTGACTCTCACCCAGATTCGTCAACATCTGGTCCCGGTAATTCCAGCGAACAGCCTGCAGCCGTTCTTCTACATATTCTGCTGCGCGACGACTATGGTTGGACTGAGCGCCATAAATAATCTGAAACCGCCCACTGTGTTCTTTCTGTTGTGCCTGATTATCTTTGACTTCGATCGGGAAATAACGAACGCCAACATCGACCACACCTTCTCGAATCAATTTAAGAATGCTGTGATTCTCGCCCGTTGATTCGGCAATCATGAATTTCACTACGGGTTTGACTTCCTGAAAGGCAGCCAGCGCATTGTCAGTCTGATTTTCTTTTACAGGCACCACTTTCGTAATGGACTGATTCCGCTCCTCAAAGATTTTATCCCCGTCTTCAAACAGCGCACGAAACATCTGCGCTTCCGGTTCATTAGGTAGAACAATCCGATATTCAATTTCATGGAGTTGAGAGGCCTGACTCAGAAAAAATTTCTGCAGCATCAAACCCAGTAAAGGATAGACCAGCAATGGCATCAGAATCAGTGTGATGACGGTCCGTCGATCCCGAAGAATTTCGCGAAGTTCTTTTCGCAGCAGTCCCGAAAACCGGAAAGATCTCGTGGGCGTGTAGATGCGGTCATCAGAATCCTGGTCGTAAGGTGAAGCCATCAAATCAACTCCCTTTGCGCAGCGGGTACCTGATTTGCATTCTCAACGGGCGCATCGAGTAATTGCAGAAATATTTGAGTCAATGTTTGACAGGAAGTGCACTGCTGCAGTTCTGCCAGTGTGCCTTCGTAATCTTTCTTTCCATTATGCAACAGACCAAATCTGTCACAGAGCTGTTCGGCTTCATCCAGTCGATGCGTGCTGACAATCACAGCTTTTCCCTCGTCACGGAGCAGGTCGATATAATCGAAAATCACCTTACTCCCCACAACATCCAGGCCTCGCGTCGGTTCATCCATTAGCATCACCGGGGGATCATGAATCAGCGAACGAGCCAGATTGACCCGTTGTTTCTGTCCCGTACTTAAAGTGGCCGAGCGGCGGTCCATAAAGGCGGAGAGCCCAAACAGACGCGAGAGCTTTTCCACCTGATCCGCTGCCTGCAGCGCCGGGACACCATACACGTCTGCAAAAAATGTCAGAATCTCACGGGGAGTCAGCCATTGATACAGACCGGCACTGGTTGACACCAGTCCCACACGACGTTTGATTTCATCGGGATGAGTGGATACCAGGAATCCTTCCACCTCCGCATCCCCACTGGTTGGCTTCAAAAGCCCCAGGATCATCCGCAGAGTCGTCGTTTTGCCGGCTCCATTCGGGCCCAGCAATCCATAGACTTCACCTGGTTTGACATGAAATGAAACCTGATCGACGGCAAGCACATCCTGATTGCCGGACTCGAAAACCCGCGTAAGATCTCTGACATAAATCATCCCGGCCCTCACTTCCGCATCCTGTAGACACTGCGGGCGCAAAAAGCCCACCCTGAATTTTCATCAGAAAAATCAGGTCTCGTCACAACGTATTCAGCTTTGAATGGATTGCCTTGCTTAAAAAGCGCTGGTATCACAGGAATGTGATTTGAAATGCTGGCGCATACTCAACGCATCTTCGAACTGATTCATTCTAACAAACTCAAAGTCAATCTGTCACGTACTAAATAATAATGTCACCGGGAAACAATAAATGATGGCTCCGACATCGATTGTACATTTCGCTACCACGCTTTCATTTTTTCAGGACTCCAGGAAGACCGTTGAATCGCCTTGCACCAGGTCGTCACCGCGACCACAATAAACAGGCTGGATTCTTAAATCCCCTAAGCTCTGCCACGATTCTGGAAAATAAAGGCCCTGCGATGTCTCTACCGACCCTCAAGTACTTCGTACTCTGCATTCTGATGCTCTGCCTGACCACTCCCTTTGCCGCCGCAGAAGATGACTGGCGTACCTGGCGGGGTCCGAATGCGAATAATATCGCAGCCGAGGGTGAAACACCTCCATTCAAATGGAGTGAATCACAAAACATCCGCTGGAAGGCAGCTATTCCCGGTCGGGGGCATAGCTCGCCGATTGTGGTGAATGACCGCGTTCTGATTTCCACTGCAGACGAAGCAAAACAAGTTCAATCAGTGGTCTGCTTCGATCGTTCCACCGGACGGCAGCTCTGGAAAACGGACGTCAGCCAGGGGGATTTTGCCCCGAAAATTCATCAGAAAAACACCCATGCTTCGCCCACCCTGGCTTCGAATGGGGAAACGGTTTTTGCGGTCTTTCCGCAGTTCGACCAGGTTCAATTGACGGCTCTCGATCTGGATGGGAAGCAAAAATGGCAGATCAAAGCCGGCGGCTATCTGCCACTCGCATACCAGTTTGGTTATGCCCCTTCTCCCCTGTTGTATCAGGGGACCGTGATCGTCACATCCGAATACGAAAAGAATGGTTTCATCGCCGCCTTTGATCAACAAACGGGCCGCGAAGTCTGGCGCATCAACCGGCCGGAGAAGATGAATTTTTCCACGCCGATTGTGGCACGGATCGCGGGTCGCGACCAGATGCTGCTCAGCGGCAACGCAAAAGTTGCCAGCTTTGATCCCCAGACCGGACGCGATCTCTGGTCCGCCCCGGCGATGTGGATCGTCAGTTGCGGCACGATGGTCTGGGACGGTGATCTCGTCTTTACCAGTGGCGGTTTCCCTTTAAAAGGAACAATGGCCGTCAAAGCCGACGGTTCTGGAAAAATTGTCTGGACAAATCGCGTGAAATGTTATGAACAATCGATGCTGGCTTATCAGGGATATCTCTATGCGATCGATGATAATGGCATCGCTTTCTGCTGGAACGCACAAACGGGGGAGGAACAGTGGAAAAGCCGCCTGGGTGGGAAAGTATCTTCTTCTCCGGTTCTGGCCAACGATCAGATCTATCTGACGAATGAACAAGGCAAAACATTCGTCTTCCGGGCGAGCCCTGAAAAATTCGAACTGCTGGCAGAAAACCAGCTCGGCGATGAAGGCTTCGCAACGCCGGCAATCTGCGGCAATCAGATTTTCCACCGGGCCGCCAGCAGTGAATCAGGCAAACGACAGGAGTTTTTGTACTGTATCGGAAACTGAGCCGTGTTGTACTTGTGAGATTTACTGTCAGGTTGATCGCGAAAGGCTCAACGGGGATGCATTAATGAAAACAAGCACACGGCTGTTCCGAACCTGTGTTCTTTGTATCACAATACTCGTTTCCTTATTGATGCTCGGTACTGCACTTTATGAGACTTTCAATGTATTCGGCCCAGGAAAATCCCCCTACCGGGGCACTAAGCTTATCGTTTGTTTTCTTGGTGCTGTTGCTTTACCCATCATTATTGTTACTGTCTTACCCGGCGAGGATGAATGAAACTCGATTTTTCTCACTACCTTAGTCATGCTCTATCCCATTTCTTGAATCATTTAAACGTGCCACATGCCCCAGCGAACAGAATTTGATTTGATCCTTGTGGGACAAGGCCTGGCAGGCACTGCGTTGGGCTGGACGTTACAACAGCGTGGGTATGGTGTGCTGTTGATTGATCGCTGTGAGCCGACGACTTCTTCCCAGATCGCGGCGGGACTGATTACACCGATCACTGGATTGCGGCTGGTTGTTTCCTGGCGACTTGACGAATTTCTGCCGTTCGCGACTGACTTCTATCGTCGCATAGAACAAGAAACAGACGCACGATTCTTTGAACTGAAACCGATGCTGCGACTGTTTTCTTCAGAACAGGAGCAGGAACAATATCGACAACGTTCGCAAACACACTTCCCAAAACTGATTTCGGTACCGCAGCCACTCGCCGACAAGAGTGCGTTTGAGATGAGTCAAGGCGGCTTTGAGATGACCGGCGGCGGACAACTGGATGTGCCGACGTATCTTCGTCTCTCCCGCGCGCATTTCATAAAACAGGATTGTTTTCTGGAAGCAAACCTCGACACAGCTAACGATCTTGAATTTGAATCCAACCGTGTGATTCTGCCGTGTTGGAACGTTTCTGCTGACAGAATCATTTTCTGTGAAGGAATCCACAGTCAGCAAAACCCCTGGTTCAAAACCATTCCATTTGAGGGAGCCAAAGGGGAAATACTCACTCTGAAAATTCCAGGACTGCAGGAACGACGCGTGGTCCACCGGGGTATCTGGCTGGCTCACTGGAAAGAGGATCTCTACCGGGCCGGTTCAACCTATGATCGAGAACACCTTAACTGTGAACCGACTCTCGCAGGCAGAGAAGAAATCTGCTCGCGCCTGTCCGAATTTCTAAAACTTCCTGTGGAGGTTATAGACCATCGTGCTGCTGTCCGCCCTGTCATCCGGGGGCGTTTACCCATTATGGGTCTGCATCCTCAGCAGCCTCAAATTGGATTCTTCAACGGCTTTGCCTCAAAAGGAAGTTTGCAGACTCCCTGGATGGCAAATCATTTTGCAGATATTCTGGAAGGCAAAGCCACACCTGATAAATCACTCGATCTCGTCCACAAACTTTAAAATGAAGCTTCTCATGATGCGTCTCACAGACCAGGCTCATGCTCTGATTGCCAAAGTGTTCCAGGCTGGCGAAACGGCGATCGACGCCACTGCTGGTAATGGGCACGACACACGTTTTCTCTGTCAGTTGGCGGGCCAGTCCGGTAAGGTCTTTGCGATCGACATCCAACAGCAGGCTCTGGACCAGGCTGCTGTGATGCTCCAGGATTCAGAATTCCATAACTTTGAACTGATCTGCGGTAACCATTGTCTGCTCGCAGAATTAATCCCCTCTGAACATCGCGGGCATATCGGTGCCATCATGTTTAACCTGGGCTACCTGCCTGGAGGAGATCACGCGCAAATCACAGACGAATTATCAACTCTACCTGCAATCGAAGCTGCACTCACGCTGATCAGGCCGGGAGGCATCATCACGATTCTGGCTTACCCCGGTCATCCGGGGGGCGCTGCAGAGACCAGCGCCGTCGCCACTCTCTTGAGCCAACTGGAGCATTCACAGTTCAAAACGCAACTGATTCTTCCCAATACTCAATCGACGGAGGCCCCGCGCCTGTTCGTCGTCACCAGGCTTAAGCCAGCAAGCGCGGAGTCAAGCATACTATGATCCCTGACGATCTGAAGTTCCCTTGTCTGAGTGCATTTAAGTCCGTTAAACAAGGTAATGAGAATCACTCTTCTTCTGATGTATCCTCATGCGACTCAGATGACTCACGAATTTCATCGATGATTTGCCGGGCACGATCCACGTTCGAACTCATGACATCAACTTTGATTTCGAAAATACCTGTGAGGCCAGCCTGCAGTTCATTTTCGAGCAGGCAGCGAATCCCTTCGCCTTCCAGTGTCATTTTAATAAATTCCGCTTCCATTGCATTCGTAGTCGAATACACTGTTTCCAGGCTATCACTCATCTTTATAATCCTCAGACAAACCATCCCAGCGGTTGTAATCCCGCAGGAAGCGCTTAACAGTCAGTCACAAGCGAATCTTGCACTGATTCAAGCTAACCGGAAACGGTTTAGACATCAATATCAATTCTGACTTTCACGAGAGAAGCAGAAAACGTCATTCAGGGAATCGTGGATTCCAAGACTGCTGTATCTCATACTGAGATGTGCTTCTGAGCAACTACTGAGATTCGTCATTCAGATTCGGGAACTGATTCAATGAAAATCGCCTTTCAAGAGTGGATTCAGATTATTCGAGGTCTATTGCTGCCACTGGTCTTTATCAACCTGATTCAATCAGGGCAGGCAGCCGATCCACCAGCGCGCAAACCGGTCATTTTGACAGACCGGGCGCGACAGTTGCATCAGCAATGCCTGGTGATTGACGGGCATAACGACCTTCCCTGGACAATGCGGGAAAAGGCGGCGTCATCTTTTAAACAGGCTGACATTGCTCTGCCTCAACCTCAGTTTCATACAGATATTCCACGTCTCAAACAGGGGAATGTGGGCGCACAATTCTGGTCGGCCTATGTCCCCTCAGAAACACAAAAAGAACGAAGATCCGCACACTACACTCTGGAACAGATCGACCTGATCCACCGCATGATCAAGCGATATCCTGAAACATTTGAGATGGCGTCTACGGCAGACGACATCGAACGTATGCACAAGTCGGGAAAAATCGCGTCCATGATTGGTGTTGAAGGAGGACATTCGATTGAAAATTCTTTATCTCTGCTGCGTATTTTCTACGGCCTGGGCGTTCGATATATGACTTTGACCCATTCTGACTCACTCGACTGGGCCGATTCTGCCACCGACACCGCCATCAGTGACGGGCTGTCTCCCTTTGGAGAGGAAGTGGTCCGAACCATGAATCAACTGGGAATGCTGGTAGATATTTCACACGTCTCTCCAGCGACGATGGAGGATGTTCTGCGGGTGAGTACAGCTCCTGTCATCGCCTCGCACTCTTCCGCACGTGCCATCGCTGATCATGCGCGGAATGTTCCCGATGAAATCCTCGTCAAAATGAAACAGAATGGCGGCGTGATCATGGTCAACTACTTCTCCGGATTCGTGGTTCCTGAATCAGCCCGACAGATGACGGAAATGTTTCATATCAGACGGGAACTGAAACAGAAATATCCAGATGAAACGGATTACAACCGGGAATACAATCGCTGGCGAAGCAACCATAAAATGAAACCGGGGACAATCCATGATGTAGTGGATCATATCGACCATATCGTCAAAGTCGCCGGCGTGGAGCACGTCGGCATCGGCTCTGACTTTGATGGTGTTTCCACCCTGCCCGCTCAACTTGAAGATGTCTCCACTTATCCTCTCATCACGCAGGCTCTCCTGGATCGGGGTTATTCAGACCAGCAGATCAAACTGATCATGGGCCAGAATCTGATGCGGGTACTGCGCGAAGCCGAACAAGTTTCAAAACAACTGCAACAGAACCCCCATTGACACTTTCTGGTCTCGCTATCCGCTTTTGCAGCAACAGAGTACCCGAGACTCTCAATAAAAAAACGTCCCGTTTCCAGGACGTTTTTTTATTGATTAACAGCCAGACGCTGAATTACTGATCGGGTCCAGCCGGCTCCAGGGGTTTGGGCGCTTCCAGTACAGAAGGTGCAATGACTGTCGGTGCTCCCTGGGGAGGTGTCGGCAGTTTTTTCTGCACGGTAATTTCCTGCTGTTCTTTCAGACTTTTCAGATAATCAGTGAGTAACTGATACGTGTTCTGAAACTCCTGGCGATTGGTAATAACCTGATACGAGGAATCAAGCTGTATCTGCTGATAATTTTTCACAATCGCTTCCAGTTCTTCTACGGAAGGAATTGTGCCCGTTGTCGAGAAATTTTCCGGAAGAGCCAGATAATCTTTCCAGGCATCGTCCAGAGTCTGTTCCAGTTCCTGAAACGACCCCAGCAGTTCGTATTTCAAATCGTCTACCTGAAGTTCCTGCTGAGCAAGCTTCGCAGTCTCCTCATCAATGCGCAGCATCTCCCAGACTTCAGATGTCCCTCCTGTAAAATAGATAATCACTTTCGATTTATCTTTGGTCAGACTATCCAGTCCGGTTTCCATGGTGATCGTGTCCTCCTCACCCACTTTCCAGGCAACACGCTGTTTTGACTGATCGATGGCTCCTTGAAGGGGTAATGTAATATTCCCGTCTTTATTGAAATAGGTACCAGCGACCGCACCATTTTTGCCAACAGCAAGTTGTACGGTCACATTCACTTCAGTTGTCCCCTGGGGAACAATGGCAAAAATTCCTACCGGCATCCATTCGGTCGCATCGTCTGGCGGAGGTACACTATCTGCAATTTCTTCAGCCTGAGATTCATATGCGGTGACCGGTGCCATCTGCACACCATCATTGTAAATGTAACCATCATTGAGTGAGTAATCATAGATCACTGGATTCAGGTTGTTATAGCCAATCCAGGTCGACAGTCCCCCAAACGTGGTCCAGACCCACGGACGATAGCCATAGCGACGATAATGGTAATAAGGATAGTAGCCATATCCATAACCATAGCCTCTCCCAAACCCATACCCCAGGGCATACCGTGATCGATATCCGGACCAGTAACCAGGCCGGTAATGGTATCTGTTGTTTCCATATCGCGAGTAGTTCCCACCATGTCGATTCGCACCATCGTGTCGTCGTCCCGTACCGTGAGAAGCATGATGATTCCCATGTCGGTTCCCCCCCGGTCTCAGACCAGGGTTACCAGAGTGATGGCTTCCAGCTCCGTGATGATTCCTACTGGAACTCAAGCCAGAGCCGCCATGGAAGCGATGACTGCCAAAACTGTTTCTGCTGCCGTTACTGAATCGGCTGCTGCCTGGTCGTAATCCCGGATTATTTCCCCGCTGATTTGAACCAATGCTGCCTCGGTTATGTGAACCACTGTTGAAGTGAGAAAATCCTGAACTGCCTCTTGCTCTACTCCCGGAACTTAAGCCGGGGTTACTAACCCCACTCCTCCGGCGAGAAGTAATGTCCCCCGATTGCCGCGCTGAACCAGACCGACTTCCTCTGGAGAAATCAACTCCTTGTCCAGGTTTCATAGTCGACCTGGAAGTTCGGTTCGAAGAGGAATTGAGCGATCGCGAAGGGGCACTCTGTCGAGGTACAGAAGAACTGCGATTGGAGAAAGAATGATTTCTTGAGGGAGCAGCGGAGCGTGAAGAATTGCCAAAATGGGAATTACCTCTTGAACTGTTCCCTCTTGAACTGCTGCCTCGTGAACTGCTGCCTCGTGAGAAACTCCCCCGCGACATTCCCCCTTGGTGACTGCCGCTGCCACGAGACATTCCGCCCCCATGTCCACCGCCTCTGTGTCCGCCACCACCTCCGGGCCCGCGTCCGCCGCCCTGGCCGCCTCGTTGAGCAAAACTGTCAGCCTGACTGAAAGCCAGCATTGCCAGAAATGCAAATATCACACCTGTTCGCTTTAGGTATTGCCTCATCACTTACACCTGTTCGATCAGGAAACCAGTGAGCCTTCCGATCGACCTCATGTATGGGATTGCAGGGTGACAGTAAGCCGTCTTTTCCTGATCAATCTCATTTTGGTTAAATTAAAACAACTCGACTTCAGTTGTAGAATTGCCAGCTGAGAATTCCACTCTGTAATCCCTGAACAGTCTCATCGATCACATCAATTTCATTTGCTGTAACATCCGGACTCACGTACCGGCAGTCACAAACAACAGAACCTTCGCTAAAGAACGGAAGGAGACGTATCAGGGGACAGAAAAACAGCGCTAAAGATTGAGGCCCGGTCAATCACAACTTTATCTATCAGATAATGTGGATCGAACTGATATTGCCATTCGACTGAGTCTGTTATTCATGAGAGAGCTTTGGGGCAGGTGAATAAAGAGACCAGCAGTTTCGAAAACTCAGACTGAATCAATCCCAGGTTCAACAGTTTCATAAAATGTGGAACATATGCGGACAGGAACAGCTTACTGAATTCCCAGGAACAATACTTGTTCGCTCTGGTATTCACGATAGGTTTGACCGATCGGGAAGTCAATATATGTCATTTTGTCTCTGCAACATGCAAATTGGATTATCAGGTTCTCCCGGGTTGGTTCTGTCCACCTGAAGAAGCAGCTTCCTCACTGGCTGAGCAATTTGAAATCTTTTTGGAAATTTCATAAATCCAGGGAATAAACCTGCGACAGCCGGACTCTTATCTTTAACAGGGGGGCTTGTTTGAACAGTAAAAACAGCCTGATTACAGGGTTTCCTTCAATATATTCCTGAATTAAACCCGATTTGTGAGATTCTCAGTCTGACAGATCAGATATCTAATCGAGAAATGGAGAACAGAGATGAAATTACTTTCGACACTCTTTACGTTGCTGGGTTTGACATTGTTCGCAGTAGGTTGTGGCGATAAAGCTGCGACAACTCCTGAACCTGCACCAGTTGAAACACCTGTAGAAGATCCAGCAATGCCAGCTGATGAGCCAGCAGCAGATCCTGCTACACCAGCTGAAGAAAAACCAGCTGACCCTAAAGCTGAAGAGCCCAAACCAGAGACTCCAGCTGACCCTAAAACAGCAGATCCTAAGACTCCCTGATTGAGTCGAACAGATCCTCAGCAACAGCTGAAGAAAAACGAAAAAAGCTCTCCCCCTTCCGGGAGGGCTTTTTTTATTGATCGAGTCGGTATAATTTTATACCTGGAGAAATGGGACAGCGGGAAAGTTTACTCGCCTCCGGACTGAATCCGGGCCGCCATCAAAGTATTCTTTAACAGCATGGCAATCGTCATCGGGCCTACACCACCGGGAACCGGGGTAATCGCAGAAGCCACTTCTTTGACGCCCTCAAAATCGACATCACCTACCAGCCTGTCGTCGACCCGATTGATGCCGACATCAATCACGACAGCTCCCGGCTTGACCATATCGGCGGTCACAAACTCAGGTTTGCCAATAGCGGCGATAATAATGTCCGCGGTTTTTACGATTTCGTTGAGGTGCCGGGTCCTGCTGTGACAGATGGTTACGGTCGCATCTGCTCCCGGTCCACGCTGAACCAGCAGCATGGCCATTGGCTTACCTACGATCTCACTGCGTCCCAGAACCACTGCGTGTTTTCCAGCGGTCTCCATTTTGGTGGAGAGGATCATTTGTTGGATTCCATAGGGAGTACAGGGCAGATAGCGGGGACGTCCCTGCACGATCAGTCCCACATTTTCCGGATGAAACGCATCCACATCCTTTAGAGGATTGACCACGTCCAGAATCGCAGTCTCGTTAATATGTTTCGGGAGAGGAAGTTGGACGAGAATGCCGTGCACCCCGGAATCTGCATTCAGTGATTCCACGATTGAAATTAATTCAGCCTCGGTTGTGTCAGCCGACAAGCGCTTCAGAGTGCTCTGTATACCCGCTTTTTCACAGGCCCGCTGTTTATTACGGACATACACGGCACTTGCCGGATCATCACCGACAAGAACAGCCGTCAGATGAGGGACAACGTTCTTTTCTTGCTTGAGCTGACTGACCTGCTCAGCGATCTGCCCGCGAAAAGTGGCGGCAAGCGCTTTACCATCGATGATCTCTGCTGACACGCTGATATTTCCTTGTAAAATAAGGGGGAAACTCTCAATCGGCCCCCAAGATAACTTATCAGCAGGAAATCTAAAACCACCCCAAAAGAATTAATGTCACGTAAAGACAAATCGCGGCATAAATCGCGGCTACATAGTCGTCAGACATGATGCCCCAGCCTCCATGGATTCGGTCAAAATATCGAACCGGCCACGGCTTCCAGATGTCAAACAGACGGAACCAGAGAAAGCCGATCAAAGAGATCCACCAGAACCGTAAATTGAGTTCATGGTGGAAAGCAGGTAATAATACGACTGTGAAAGCACCGATTTCATCGAAGACGATACATCCCGGATCATCTAATCCCAGAATTTTAGCCCCCCGATCACAGAAATAAACTCCCAGCAGGAAGATGATCACCGAAAGAAACAAATACACAGGCCAGGCTGGATCAAACCATAACAGACCAGCAACCAGGGGGGGCCCCAGCAGGCTGCCAAATGTTCCCGGAGCACGCGGAATCCAACCAATTCCCAGGCCTGTGGCACACAGTAAAATCGTTTGCTGCTTGATGTTTCTCATTTGTGGTAAATATCTGGTCAGCAAATTCTCTGCTGTGAAGGACACGGAAAAGTCACTATTCAAGATTATGGAAGTCGTTTATACTTCCTGTATGTGCGACCCACCCTGCGAAAAATGAACATGGGAACACACCCCTGTCTTTGCAGCTATCCAGAAAGATCGGCCTTAATCGACGTGATTGAGTGTTTTGATTTTCTAAATCGTACTTGTTAGTGCTCATATTTTCCAATTGGATTCCAATAAAACCTACCCAGTCATTCAGAAAAGCTTCCGGTGAAGTGCGGATCTGAATGTCGTTTTGACAAAATCAACCAGGATTGATCTTATGACATCCCAAGAAGGCCCCAAGCTTTCCAAAATGGAGTTTCTCAAAGAAGGCAGTCATCAGCTGCGTGGTACCATCGCGGAAGAGTTGCTCAACGACAGTGATGAATTCTCCGGCGATTCGACACAACTGTTGAAACATCACGGTACCTATCAGCAGGATGATCGTGACCTCAGAAAAGCCAAAAATCCGGATGGTACACCCAAAGGAAAAGCATTCAGTTGCATGATCCGTACTCGTGTGCCCGGCGGTAAAGTGACTGCAGATCAATTCCTGGCTGAACTCAACCTGTGTGACAAGTATGGAGATGGAACGGTCAGACTCACCACGCGACAGGGCTTTCAGTTACATGGCGTGATCAAAGGCAATCTCAAAGCAGCCATCAAAGGGATCAACGATACTAAACTGACCACGCTGGCAGCCTGTGGCGATGTCAACCGAAACGTGATGGCCTGCCCTGCCCCTTATAAAAACAATGCCATCTTCGACTCCATGCAGGATATGGCTTACGCGCTGGCAGAACACCTGCGCCCCAAAACCACCGCCTACTTCGACCTGTGGATTACCGACGAAGAAGGCAATCAAACCAATGAAGCCGCATACCAGCCCGTCGAGGAGCCTATCTACGGCAAAACCTATCTACCGCGCAAGTTTAAAATCGGGATCGCCCTGCCCGAAGACAACTGTGTCGATATCTACACACAGGATATCGGCTTGCTGGGCATTGTCGAAAATGACGCTATCGTCGGTTATAACTTTTACGTCGGTGGCGGTATGGGAGTCACTCCCAGTAATAAAAAAACCTATCCCGCCCTGGGGAAACCACTGGGATTCGTCGAAAACGAGCACGTACTCGCCGTTGCAGAAGCGGTTGTCAAAGTACAACGTGACCTCGGAAACCGTGAAGACCGTAAACTGGCGCGTATGAAGTATCTGGTCGATAACCTGGGCATCGAAACGTTCCGTGAGAAAGTGGAAGCACATTATGGTTCAAGCATAGCAGCCCCACGTGATATTGAAGTCACGGGTATGGAAGACCATATGGGCTGGCATGAACAGGGAGATGGCAAGCTCTTTCTCGGGGTGAACATCGAAAATGGCCGCATCAAGGATGAAGGAGAGCTTCGGATCAAAGCCGGTCTCCGAAAGATCCTGGAAACCTACAGATTCAATGCCCGCATCACCGCAAAACAAAGTGTCATCTTCTGTGACATTGACCCCTCACTGCGTTCCGAAATTGATCAGATCCTGACCGATCACGGGATGAAAAAAGCGGATGAACTCACTTTGATTCGTCGATTTTCCATGTCCTGCCCCGCACTCCCCATGTGTGGATTATCCATCACTGAATCGGAACGGGTCATGCCTGCTTTAATTACCGAATTCGAGGAGGAACTGGCACGTCTGGGGCTGGAAAACGAAAAAATCTCCGTCAACACCACCGGTTGTCCAAACGGTTGTGCCCGCCCCTATGTTCCCGATATTGGACTCGTAGGAAGGGCCGTCGGAAAATACACACTTTACCTGGGTGGAAACTCGCTCGGCAACAGGTTGGCCTTTGTGTATGACGATATGGTTCCCTTAGCCGAAATCACCGGTCGAATTTCTCCACTTCTGGAATGCTTCAAGGAAGAGCGTCAGGCAGGAGAATCCTTTGGTGATTTCTGTCACAGAATGGGGAAAGAAGCATTACAGGAGAAAGCAGGACTCGCTGCGAAATAATCTGTAATCCCGCCAGAAGTGAAATTTTACTGAACCTCTCATTACTGAGGCGGTCTTTGATTTTGACAAATTCAATCAACGACGGGTTGACCATGGTCGATTGAGCAGGTAAATTGTCAGAGCGGTAAGGCAGTCTAAGACTGTCCAGTTTAAACCAGTTGAAAAAACAAAATAAAATGCACATTCACAATCTACTAAACCTGAGCCTGCTACGAAACCTGCTTCTTTAAGCCAGGTCTTAGGTTCTTTGTACGATTGTTAATCAAAAAACAGCGAAACCCTGAGACCAGATCGGCCTCAGGGTTTTTTATTTTGCCTGCTGGTACTATTCTGGTCTCTCATTAGCTCCCTGATCGGGAGCGGAAATTGACTCGCGGAGAAACCCAATGTCCAATGATACAGTAAAGATATTCGACACCACGTTGAGAGACGGTGAGCAGTCACCTGGCTGCAGTATGACCACTTCGGAAAAGATGAAAGTCGCCCGGGAACTTGTCAAACTGGGGGTCGATATCATTGAGGCAGGCTTCCCGATTGCCTCTCCCGGCGATTTTGAATCCGTTCGCAAAATTGCAAATGAATTTGGCGATCAGACGACCATCTGCGCTCTGGCCCGCTGCCGAAAAGACGATATCGACCGGGCCTGGGTAGCATTAAAAGAGGCAAAGCAGTCGCGGATTCACGTCTTCCTCGCAACCAGTTCCATCCACATGGAGCATAAACTCAAAATGACGAAAGAACAGATCGTGGAGACGGCGGTCGAAATGGTCAAGCGAGCCCGAGACTACTGCCCGGATATCGAATTCTCACCAGAGGACGCTGCCCGAACCGAGAAAGATTTCCTCTGTGAAGTGGTGGAACGCGCCATCGAAGCCGGAGCCAGCACCGTCAATATTCCCGACACCGTCGGTTATGCGACTCCCGCCCATTTCCATGATGTCATCACCACGTTGAAAAAAAATGTTTCAAACATAGAGCAGGCCATCATCAGCACGCATTGTCACAATGACCTGGGACTCGCCGTCGCAAACAGCCTCGCCGCTGTGGAAGCGGGCGCCCGCCAGGTGGAATGTACGATCAATGGCCTGGGGGAACGTGCTGGAAACTGCGCACTGGAAGAAGTCGTAATGGCGTTGAAAACCCGCGCGGACTATTACGGCGTACACACTAATATCAATACAAAACGCCTGTATCCGATCAGCCATCTGGTCTCGACAGTCACCGGGATGTCGGTACAACGCAACAAAGCGATCGTGGGGAGAAACGCTTTTGCACACGAAGCAGGCATTCATCAGCACGGCATGTTGCAGGAACGCACAACCTATGAAATCATGTCTCCTGCAGATGTTGGTTATGTAGGCACTAACCTGGTCCTCGGCAAACACAGTGGCCGTCATGCATTCCGCGATCGAATTCAGACCCTGGGCCATACCCTGGATGATGAAACATTTGAGCGGATCTTCAATGAGTTTATCACGCTGGCTGACAAGAAAAAGGAAATCTACGATTCCGACATTGTCGCCTTAATCGAGAACCAGGTCACCGATGCACCGGAGAAATGGAAAATTGCCCGCTTCCACACTTCCGCCGGAACCGGCACCATCGCGACCGCGACGATTGAACTGTCAGATGAAACAGGCAAAATCCACTGTGATGCAGCTACCGGAGATGGCCCTGTTGATGCCGTCTTCAGGGCACTGGAACGCATCTCAGGCATTACTGCTGTACTGGACCAGTACCACGTCGGCAGTGTTTCCAGCGGTAAGGATGCCCAGGGAGAGGTACGCGTCGAAGTTCGCATCAATGGTGAATTATTCACTGGCCGCAGCGTCAGTACAGACATCATCGAATCCAGTGCCAAAGCCTATCTGCAGGCCATCAACAAAGCAGCTGCAAAACTGGAAAACTGAGTACACTTTCTCTACTGGACCTGGTGATCAATGACTACATACGATCCTGAATCAGCACCCCGGATAGTCAAAGGCAGAACCATTGTTCTCGGCCTGTTACTCTTCGGGCTGGTGATGTCAGGATCGTTGTATGTTTTTCAGGCAATCAATACGTATCACTTTGCTGATACTCAGAACGCCCTGGCGAAGGAATTTCCCAAATCACGTCCCCGCGTAGAAGGGGGACGACTCAAAGGCAAACAGCAGAATCCTCTTACCTTTCGCGTGACGATGGCGGTCCCCTTCAATCCGCATGAAAAGGATGAGGAAATCCAGCAGATGGGCGATCGGATCCTTGAAATTGCTTCGAAAAACCTGCAGTTGGAAGACTACGAACAGGCCGAACTGCACTTCTACCAGGCAATTCCAGAACAGGAAATCATCATGCGCGATGTGACTCGCGACATCAAAACCTGGATCAATCGGAACTGAATTCGCTCACTCCTCTCCTGTTGCAGAAACAGACAGACCTGTCGCTTATTCCGACTCGGTCTTCTTTACGCTTTACCAGTCCACTGAGTAGCCCCTGTTTCTTAACTGGAAAACGGTATGTTTAGGGACTGGAGAGAATTCTCGGTAGTGGCACAGACATTGCATTATGTTGAGCTGCCTGTCGAATTGAAGCCTCATTAATTATTTACTGAGCTTCAACAGAAACTGAGGCTTCCCTCCAGCCAGAGTGATGACGCCCGTCTTTAACTGGCTGGAGGGGGAGCCACCTGCCTTCAACATTTCTCAGCCTGTTGTAGATTCAAAATCTTCAACTCGTCCTCTTCTCCTGTCCTGAAAACCCTTTCGTAGCGATACTGGTCAGGATATCATCGAAGCTTCAGATATCTAGTGCGCGTCACATTTAACCATGGCGTCTCGCTATCTATTACACTCGGCCCAAATGGCCTCGGAAACGCTACAGTAAAACGGGACACAGTCTATTACCTCAAACTTCGGACAGTCATGGCTTCTCTACAGAAAGTAATACAACGCCCTCCGGTCTTCTGGTCTGTCGTCGGTTTTCTTCTGCTGATCCAATTCTGCCTGGGCGTGTATTCTGCCAGACAACTGAGTGTCACCCATGATGAGTACTGGCATCTGCCGGTCGGATTCCTGAGTCTGGAAACCAGTCGCTTTGACTATGATCGGCTCAATCCTCCGCTAATTCGCAGCTGGTCGGCTCTGCCTTTACTGATGACGTCTGCTCAGAGTGGATCTCCAGATCTCTCCTCTGATCCTGCTGATTATGGAGATGCCTTCCTGGATGCCAATCCGGTAGATTATCAACACTTCTATTTCCTTGGTCGCTGCATGATCCTGTTACTGGCTGTCGCATCGGGACTGTTGCTGGCACTCTGGACACGTGAGCTGTTTAGTTCTCAGGCAGCCTGTTTTGCAGTTTTCCTGTGGGCAATGAGCCCGAATATTCTGGCCAGCGCGGCCCTGGGTACCCAGGACCTGGCGATCACGGGCTTCTTTCTGGCCGCCCTCTACTGTGGCTGGAAGTTTGCCTGCCTCCCCTCCTGGAAGTGGGCCATAGTGACAGGGGTTGTTTTAGGCCTGGCTCAACTGACAAAATATACGGCGATTCTGTTAGCTCCCCTACTTGTGATTCAGTGGATTCTCGTGAGATATAAGAATCCAGAAATCCGGGAGCGACAGGCTAAAAAAACACTCGCCATGTATTGGGGAATACTTGTTTTCTCCTGCCTTTTCATCCTGAATGCCGGTTATCTGTTCCAATCGACCTTCCAGCCTGTAAGCAGCTATCAGTTCCAAAGCTCCGAGCTCAAATTTTTGACAGCACTTCCTGAAGTTCTGCAGAGTTTCCCCCTGCCTGTTCCCCGTGACTACATCATGGGCTTTGACCTGCAACGTTTTATCATGCAGCAATCCCACCCCACCTTTCTGGATAATCAGTGGGAACAACATGGGTTTCGCTCGTACTACCTCTATACCTTGCTTTATAAATTGCCACACGGTTTTCAATTTCTGATTGTCATCGCTCTTTACAGCTGGCTTAAAAACCCTCGCCTGCTCCCGAGACGAACCCTGGCCGTCCTGCTGACACCAGTTGTATTGCTGTTAACCATCGCCAGTCTGGCGAATAACCAGCTGGGCCTGCGCTATGTGCTGCCGATCTTTCCCTTCCTGATTCTGTTGTGCGCTCCTTTGGTAGAGCAATTGGATTTTGAACGACGTAAAATCCTCTCCTATCTGGTGACCATTGCCATTCTTTCACTCCCGCTCTCACTCCGGTATGCTCCGGATCACCTGGCCTACTTTAATGAACTGGCAGGAGGGCCGGAACTGGGGGATACCCATCTGGTCGATTCCAATATCGACTGGGGGCAGGATCTCTATCGACTTCAGGAATACCTGGAGGAACACCCGGTTGAAGATCTGAGACTCGCCTATTTTGGCACAATTCCCCCCGGAAAACTGGGGATCAAATATGAATTCCCTGCTGAATTCCGCCCCGTTCCCGGGAAATATGCCATCAGCGCCAGCATTCTTCAGGGGCGGCCTTATACCTTGCGCAGACAGGATGGCAGCCGTTATAACCTGCAGCATGACGCATTGGGATTTTTCCGATTTTTTGAACCCGAAGCGCAACTGGGATATTCGATCAACTACTATGACTTAACCCCCGAAGACATCGCGCGCTGGCGGACTGCTGTGATGCAGGCGAATAGAAGTTTGCAGTCCCCGTAATGAGATCATTGTGGGATCAGAAAGCCAGTCAGGTCATCGGACAAAGGGAACAGTGGTAGTTGCTGCCAACCCGGTCTCACGCAGTAGTTCGAAATACTGTTCACGAGTATTGATATTACGTAATCCAAGTAATTCGGGATCGACATTTTTCAGCTCTTCCGCTTCGAGAAACGCACTATGAACCCGCTCTACCAGATCAATGGGCCTTTGAACATTTTCGGCCAGCATTTCCTCTATCAATTCCAGCAGTGATGTCCGGTACACAGCTGCCATAGGATGGTACCTTTTGCCTTCCCTGACGATCGCCAGATCGTGATCTGGCAGCCTTGAGAGAATCGCACGTATCATCTCTCTTTGTATCAGTGGTGTATCGCAGGCTGACACAAAGGCCGCCTGACAATCGAATTCCAGTTCACGAAGACCTTGTGCAATTGCTGGAAGAGGCCCGGCACCTGGTTTGACATCATACACAACGCGAACCGAATAAGGGATTTCCGGCAAAGTCTGCCCGGGGGAGGCGACGACGATCACAGGAGATACCACTTCAGACACAATGCGAATGATGCGCTGTAACATCAGCTCTGAGCCCAATGGTAATAACGCTTTGGGATAATTCATTCTCATGCTTTCGCCCCCGCAGAGAATCATTCCACCGACTTTGATCTGACCGTTTGTGTTTGACATACTCGTCCGGGTTACTTACAAAAAGAACTTCTAAGTTTCAGTTTATCTAATTTTATAGTGATGTGATCTGAAAAATGAGTGATCAAAATTCTGAACAGGAACCATGGTATCGTGACGGGCTACAATTTTCCTGTACGCAGTGTGGTAATTGTTGTACCGGCGCGCCTGGTGTCGTCTGGGTGGATGAATCAGAAATCAAGGCAATTGCAGAAGTAACGGGAAAATCGACAGGAGAAATTCTGTTAATGCATACCCGCCTGTATGGCGGAAGACGTTCCTTAACTGAATATGCCAATGGAGATTGCACATTTTTCGATCCCGAAAAACGTTGCTGTACTATCTATGAAGCTCGTCCGACTCAGTGCAAAACGTGGCCCTTCTGGAATTCAAATCTGGAAAGCCGTGCGAGCTGGGAGTCACTTTCTCCGGATTGCCCGGGCGCAGGTAAAGGAAATTTTGTCAGTTTCGAAGACATCCGGATCCAGGCTGAGAAAACTGACTTGTAACCTCCTTCACAAATGATTGTTACCGCGAACGATCTTTCAAACTGATCCCAAGAACTCCTCATAACCAAACGGAGTCTCGTCTGAATATCAAAAATCAGACGTTTGATTAACGCTCAAGCTTGTTCTCGAATGCTGTTGATTAAGTATGTATTTTTAAAGAGTTTGGAACACTGAAAGATCGCAGTTTCGATGTTTCAGATACATTTTTTGCAATTTCATCTCAAGATTGTAAAAATAATTTCGTGTTATTATTTGGGAACAATAATAAGTCTGCGAGTTTTCTGTGCCCTCATTGTATGCGGCCCATCGAGAAACCATAAGATATTTATATCATTATACTTACAACGCATACGCAATCATACTTCTTCGAAATAGTTCATTTTTTGTCGATGTTGTGAATTCACACCGGCATAGTGAATTCATGTCTAATAATACACCGTTTCAAAGCGGTAAGCTAAGATCGGTCTTGACTTACTGTTCAATTGTGGGAAATAATCTATTGTGACACTAAGTCGTGTAACCCATTACAGTTGAGACGGCTCTCGAGTGCCCTTACCAAGGGCGTAGCTGTCCGACGGCTTCTCAAAATTGGGAGAACCCAGTCGTGACGAAAAAAGAGATTGTCAAAGTAATTTCGGAAGAGATTGGTCTGACACAACTCAAGACAAAAGAGATTGTGCAAAAAACGTTCGATGCGATTGTTGATACACTTGTTACAGACAAGCGAATCGAACTCCGCAATTTTGGCGTCTTTGAAGTCAAAAAGCGAGCTGCGCGTAAAGCCAGAAATCCTCGCACAGGTGATCGTGTAGACGTAGAAGAAAAATACGTCGTCACGTTCAAGCCTGGCAAGGAGATGGAAAAGCGTGTACGCAATCTGGAGGAAGAAGCAGCCCGTTTAAACGCGGCCGCTTCCCAGCCCCCAGCCAGTCCTCCTCCTGCAGGTTCGGCACCACCGCCGCACCAGACACCACAGGCTCCTCCGAGCCCTGGTGCCACGCCAGGAGCACCTTCGATGGGAACCTACAATAACGGTTCCTACAGTTCAGGATCTCAGCATACACCTTAGACCTGATCTCCAAAGACTTTATTGTTGAAAGAGCTGGTATGAACTTTCTCATAGCCGGTCTGTTTTAGTGTACACAAACAGGCCGGCTTTTTTACGGACTCACCTGCCCAAAGTAAGTGAACATTGACAACCACTATCGCGTTGTAAGATAGACGGTGTCTCGTGTTACTGTGATATGCTTACCTTGACGTCACCCAATCCATTTGCACCGGGAATACCAGGTGGAACAATACTATGGTTTCATGTGATGCCCTCTCGCCATTTCATAATCGAAATCATCCTCTTCAACCAGAATACCAAAATAATTGGAATAATCCGCATTTTTTACCAAAGTCACCTGATCTGAATGTCGATAAAACGACCTAGAGGAAATTAAAAGCGGTATTTATAATCCTGCTTCTCCATTCTCCTCGCTTCACAATTCAGCACTTTAACCCCTTCGATATCGGTTTGATGCCTTCCATTCAATGGTTTGAATAAAGGGATCGTTGCCTGGGATCAAGACCAGCAAATATGGCACGACCATATCATGGAGAAAAAAATGCGTAAGTTCCTTTTGGCCAGCATGTTAATTGCAATGTCCCTCACTCAGGTCGGATGTGTGGTTCCTATCTACTCATCTTCACGAGATGACCGTGCTCGTCAATTAATTTTCCAATCAGAAAGTATGCGGCACATTCCCAAAATCTGGGAGCGAATCTGGGGCCTGGATATGCCGGATGTGGCCACCCCCTACCGCACCCATGGTGGTGTCATTTAGTTTTTATAGCTCAGGGACTCACGCGCAAGTCGTTTGACTGGATCAACTCCATTTGAACCGGCTGTTGCCTCGAATATATTTAAAGCTGCCGGGAATTCATTCCCGGCAGCTTTTCTTGCTATTGTGGTCACTGTTTTCCATACCGCCCTAACTGGTTCTCATCATCAAGGAACGCTAAGATGTGGTTCAGTGGATTTCCAGATTAGAAAATAGACCTCAGAGCCAGATGGCTGGCCTGCCAACCTGATATTTTTTATAAATAGAATGAGCAAGTAGCCACTGGCTACATGGACCTGATTAGATGAATGCTCCCACCCAAACGGATCCCTTAGCGGTTTCCCTGAACCGCCTGCATCTTAAAAATCCCGTCCTTGTGGCATCGGGGACTTTTGGTTACGCAAAAGAAATGGCAGCATTCCTGGATTTTTCCCGCCTGGGGGGAATTATTCCCAAAACGATTACCACAGAACCACGTATCGGCAACCCCCCTCCCCGTACGGTGGAAACCAGTGCTGGCCTGCTCAATTCCATTGGCCTGGATAATGACGGCATTGATCTCTTTCTGGAAAAGCATCTGAACTACCTCTCTTCCCTCGAAACAGCGCTGATTGTGAATATCGCCGGACGCAGCATTGATGAAATGGCCGTCATGGCTTCCCGACTTGATCAATACCCCGATCAGATTGCAGCACTGGAACTGAATATCTCCTGCCCGAACGTCAGTGGTGGTGTTGATTACGGTACACAGCCCGAGATGACCGAAAAGATGCTCAAACAGGTCACAGAGAGCTGCCAGTTACCCATCATCGCAAAGTTGACGCCAAATGTGACCAGCGTTGTTGAGATCGCCCAGGCGGCCACTGCCGGGGGAGCAGATGCCGTCTCCCTGATCAACACTGTCCAGGGAACAGCCATCGACTGGCGCCGTCGAAAGCCGATACTGGGTGGCATTTTTGGAGGCCTCAGCGGCCCCGCTATCAAACCGGTCGCTTTACGGGTTGTCTGCCAGGTGGCCCGCGCTGTTGACATCCCGATTATTGGGGTAGGTGGTATTGCCAATATCGATGATGTCATGGAATTCATCGTCGCTGGTGCTTCTGCTGTTCAAATTGGTACTGCCAACTTCTACAATCCAGGTCTTGCGGCACAACTGGTCAATGAGTTGGAAGAGATACTCGTCTCCGAAAAATGCTCACATATCAGTGAACTTGTGGGCTCCCTGAAGTATCCGGAACGGTAGACCCCCTTTCCAATACCCGTTGTGGCAGAACCATTTGATCAATTACTCTCTGTTTCAAAGACTATATAGAAAATCCATTCATGCGAGTGTTATCTGGAATCCAACCGACGGGCCGCTTCCACTGGGGAAATTACTTTGGCGCGATCAAGCAATACATCGACCTGCAGGAGAATCAGCAGGCTTTCTATTTCATTGCCGACTTACACGCCCTGACCACAATCCGGGACGCCAAGCGCCTGCGTCAGAATACACAGGAAGCGGCCATCGATCTCCTCGCACTCGGACTGGACCCTCAGAAAGCCACACTGTTCCGACAGTCAGACGTTCCCGAGATTACCGATCTCACATGGATACTGATGACAATCACTCAGATGAGCCTTCTGGAAAAATGTCATGCTTACAAAGATAAGAAAGATAAAGGGATCGCCGCCGACGCGGGATTGTTTACATACCCGGTTTTGATGGCTGCTGATATTTTACTTTATGACAGTGATCTGGTCCCCGTCGGCCAGGATCAGATTCAGCATGTCGAAGTCACTCGTGACCTGGCACAACGCTTTAATTCTCTGTTTGGTGAAACACTGATTCTACCCGAATCACGCGTCCTGGATACTTCAGCGAAGGTACCTGGCATTGATGGCGAAAAGATGTCCAAAAGTTATAAAAATGTGATCGAAATATTTGAGGATCCCAAAAAGCAGCGCAAAAAAGTCATGTCCATCAAAACAGACTCGGCTGCACTGGAAGACCCTAAAGACCCCGACACGTGTGCCGTTTATGCACTTTACAGACTCTTCGCAGATGAAACACAGCAGGCAGAACTGGCGCAGCGTTACCGCGCCGGGGGCATGGGTTATGGTGAAGCGAAACAGGCTGTTCACGATGCTGCCCTCGCATACTTCGGCCCGGCCAGGGAACGAAGAGAGCAACTCGCTGCAGATACCGATACCCTGAATGATATTCTGGCTGAAGGTGCCCGCAAAGCCAGAGAAAAAGGGAAGCAGGTACTGGACCGGGTTCAGGCCGCCTGTGGCCTGGGATCAAAACATTTAGCAAAATGAAACTGAGAATATGACGGATCCGTCTTTAGTATCCCCCGCGGCGACGATCAGTTCGAAGTCCAGCTTTTTTCAATGGTTCTGTATCGGGCTGGTTTTGATTACGGCACTTTCAATTCTGGCAGTCCATCTGCCGGAACGACTGAAATTATTGCTCGTTTTTGCTGTCGTCTATGGTCTGATTGCAGGTGGATTACTGACGAGCCTGGCTGTCAAACTGGATGTACCTGTCAAGCGATCTCTGCTTGTATCCATCCTCTGCCTGACTGTATTCGGCCAGTCACTGGTCCTGTATCTGTCGCATCAGCGTTATAAAGAAGCAACTCTGCAGCAATTCAAATTAGACAAAACTTCGTTGATGCTGAACCGGATGATGCAAGGGGAACCTCCCACCGATCCGGAGTCCCGCAAGCAATACGATCAGGTACTGAAGCAGTTCGAAGCTGCCAAACAGGAACGGCAAGACAAAGAACAACAGTTACTGGCTGTCTCGTCCTACCTGCAACATCGGATATCCTCCGTGGCGCGTGTCGAAGCACCCTGGCCTCAACTGTTCTGGACTATAGAGCTGGTATTCAGTTGTCTGGCAGCAATCTGGGCCAGTTTACAGGTATCACACCCGGACTCTTCCATTCCACATCCAGAAGAATCCACTCAGGAAGAGAGTTGAATCGAACGGATACAGCTGATAGTTTTAAAGTCTGAGAGAACGCTTTCTCAAGTTTTGCTTTCCTGCATTCCTGATAAAGGGCTGGCTGAATGCGCTATTCTGCTTTGAGAGTATCCCTGCTGCTGCTTCTCCTGGGTTCACTACAGGAGAGAGCAGTTCAGGCCAGTGACTGGGCGATGTGGCGCAAGGACCCGGCTCGTTCGGCACAAACGGAACAGCTACTTCCCGAGTCGCTTCATCTGCAGTGGGTACATCGACTCCCCCAGCTGGAACCGGCATATAAAAATGAACGCCTGCAGTTTGACGCGGGCTACGAACCGGTGGTCAAAGATGAAATTCTGTTTTTCGGTTCCTCTCAGAATGACAGTGTGACAGCCCTTGACCTGAAAACGGGGAAACAACTCTGGAAGTATACAACGGAGGGTCCGATACGCTTTGCACCGGTGTCCTGGAAAGATGCTGTGTATTTTGGTTCCGATGATGGCTGTCTCTATGCTGTCTCTGCTCAGACCGGCAAACTGCTCTGGAAATTCCGTGCAGTCCCATCCAGGCGTCTGATTCTCGGCAATCGCCGCTTGATCTCAGTCTGGCCTGTAAGGGGAGGCCCCGTCATTGAAAATGACACAGTCTATTTCGCAGCAGGGGTCTGGCCGTTTGAAGGCGTTTTTATTTATGCCCTCGATACAACGACCGGTAAAGTCAAATGGATGAATGATCGCCTGGGATTCCTGTATGGACAACACCCCCATGCCGCAGAAGCCCTGGGAGGCGTGACACCGCAGGGTTATCTGGTTATCTCTGACAACGAACTGATTGTTCCCTGTGGTACTGCATTCCCCGCCCGTCTGAATAAACAGACAGGAAAACTGGTTGCATTTGAACTCCCCAAACCGGGGCGTACCCCTGGAGGCTGGTTTACCGCAGCAGATAAAGCAGCACGACGAGGCGAAACTGAAGTCGCCACTCCCAGTCTGCAATTCGATCGCGACGTGAATTCAGCCCGTCATGAAAATGGCCAGAACTATGGTCCCGATGGCAAGCGCGGGCTCAGGCAGCAGATTCAGGTCGGCAATCAAAGCCTCAAATATCAGACCCCCATCCCGGGTGTAGACGGGACCATCCATTCTCTGCTCGTTGCCTCGGATTATCTGATCGCAGTGACTCTCGAAGGCAGCATTTATTGCCTGGGTTCAGAACCCACCACACCAGTCACCTACGAATCACCTTTACTGAAGCAGCCGACAAAGCAACCCGACACGCCTCAATCCAACCCCATACCAGAAATATTTTCAGGACCGCTTCAGGCAGGAGGTTACGTCCTTCTGGCAGGCATTCCCGATGCCAGGCTGCTCGATTCATTACTGACTCAACCGCAGTTGCAATTGATTTATCCAGTGAAGCATGCAGGACAGATCAAATCCCTGCGTCAGCTATATCACGAACGGGGACATTCCAGTTCCCAACTGTCATTTCTATCCGGCACGCTGGAGGAGATTCAACTTCCCCCCTACTTTGCTCAAACGATTATCGCCGCAGAACACATTGCCTCGGGAGTGAAATCGTATTCAGACCTGATTTCCCTTCTTTACCCGGCACTCAGACCCTATGGTGGCAGATTACTTTTGAAATGTTCAGAAGCCGACCATCAAAAGCTGGCTGCAGAGTTTGAAACGCTCTCTCAAGCCAAAATTTCACGTATTGACGGGTATACGGTATTTGAAAAATCAGGTGCAATCCCCGGATCAACAAATTATACAGGGGGCTGGTCCAGTCCTGACGAACTTGTGAAAGCTCCCGTCGGAGTTCTCTGGTATGACGACAGCGTGGGAAATTTTAAACGGGCACCGCAACCACTGTTTGTAGATGGAGTCATGATCTCGCATTCGAAGTACTGGCAAGGCTATCCGGCTGGCATTCGCCCACCGTATCAATTACTCGCACCACAGTTTGCGGACGTGTATACCGGAAGAAAACTGACTGCATCGCAGGCAGAAATGCTGACTACAGAATTACCAACACTGGACCAGGCACAAAAACAACCCAGTCAATATCGGCCCCCTTATCAGAAAAACGACTGGAGCCCGGCTCCTCCCGTCATTGGAGAACGCACCAACCCACTCACGGGTAAAACCGAGCCGCGCGCGTTCCCTAAAAGTTATGGCTGCGATGGAGGCGTCGACTACAGCTACCTTTATACCATGCGATCAGGAACGGCGGCGTTTTACGATAAACGAATCGAAAGCGGCACAATTCATATCAGCGGCCCCCGTTCCGGCTGTACCAACAGCATCGTCCCCGCCAATGGATTGCTCAACGTCCCCTACTATTTTCAGGGATGCACCTGCAGCTATCCCCTGCCAGTGGGACTTTCCCTGATCGCGATGCCCGAGACACACGAGCAATGGATGGTCTGGGGAAAAAGCGATGTGCAACAGGTTCATCGCGTCGGTTTAAACTTTGGTGCGCCCGGCGATCGAATGACCGACAAAGGCACCCTCTGGCTGGATATTCCCAGCGTGGGTGGTCCTTCTCCAGAACTTGATCTGCAGGTCAGCCCGATATCAGTAAAACCTTTCTATGAGCATTCTCTCTGGATAGAAGGAGGACGAGGCTGGCCGTGGGTGGGCGCGTCAGGTATCACGGGCGTTCGTGAAATCCGATTGAATCAAATAAAAGCCGGAGATTACACAGTCCGGCTCTATTTCAGAGAGCCGCAGTTTTCCAGCACCGGGCAACGGGTCTTTGATATTTCGCTCAATGGAAAGCCCCTGATCAGCCAGTTCGATATTTTTCAGGAGACAAAATCCAGCCAGAAGATTCTGGTGCGCGAGTTTTCACAAATCCACCTGGATCAGAAACTGAACCTGACATTCACTGCGCTTACAGGAGAACCGCTGATCTGCGGTCTGGAACTGATTGAACAGAGTCTGCCTGTCGATTCACTCGTAGAACTGCCTGCACAAGAACTGGAACTGCTCACAAAACCCTGATTCGAACTCCCTGCGGATTAATAATCACGGAACGGCCCCCTCGGTTCTGCATCGGCCATCGCTTTTTTCCAGTCTGCAAAACGGGCCTTCATTTCTTTAAGCTTTTCAGGATGTGCTTTGGAGAGATCATGTTTTTCGCCGATATCCTGCGACAGGTCAAATAGACCATTTCCTTTCGCCGACTCCACCCACTTCCAGCTCCCGACCCGCGCTGCTTTATCGGCGCGACGTTGCCAGAACATTTCGTCCCGGGGAGAGGCCGTCTTCCCCGTCAGGACAGGCAGCATATCGTAACCATCAATGACGGTATCAGCTGGCATTGGAATCCCGGCTTCTTTGAGGAACGTCGGAACCAGTTCCAGTGACGTCAGCAGATCATCGTTTACCGTTCCCGGTTTTATTTTGGCGGGGTATCGTACCAGGCAGGGCACGCGGATTCCCCCTTCAAACATCATCCCCTTTTTTCCTTTGAGAGGACTGTTGTCTGCACCGCCACTGCCCCCGTTGTCAGAGAAGAAAACCACGATGGTATTGTCGGCGATTTGATATTCGTCCAGCAATCCCAGCATTTCGCCAATCGCATCGTCCATACAGGTAATGGAAGCCACATACTCCAGTCGTCGCTTGCTGGCAGAGACCCCCTGATTAATGACAGGCCCCCCTGGACTTTCACGAAATTCATAGCGTCCCGTTTTCTTCTTCGTCACCAGCGTATCCTGCAAATGCGGATACATTTTTTTGTATTTTTCCGGGGCCTGGGCACCGCCACGGATTCGGGGATCCAGGCTGGAGGCTCCATGGGGTGCATTGAAAGGCAAATAAAGAAAAAATGGTCGCTGATGATTTTCTTTGATAAAACGCACCGCTTCCCGTTGAAACAGGTACGTGCAATACGTGCCTTTGTCTTCCTCAGTCGGCTGATTATTGCGATACATGGAAGGCACTCCGTATCGCTCATGAGTGAAGTAATCGATGCCGGTGTTCGTAAAACCATAAAATTCATCGAACCCCCGGGCAAGGGGCAGAAACCGTTTGTGTATCCCCAGATCCCATTTCCCATAAATGGCGCTGACATATCCTGCCGGTTTTAACAGTGCTGGCAGTAATTTTTCACGGACATCCATACCGCCAATCCGCTCGAACGTCACTTCATATTCCTCAGGTTTGTATTTGTGACCATAGTCCGGTGCTTCATTGCGAATCATATCGTAGATCCCGTTTCGCTGAGGATAACGCCCCGTCAGCAGGCTGCCTCGACTGGGAGTACAGGCCGGCCAGGTGACATAGAAACTGGTCAGCTTAGCCCCTTCTTTTGCCAGACGATCCAGATGGGGTGTAATAATCTCCTCACTGCCGAAGCTGCCCAGATCCCGATATCCCTGATCGTCGCTGACAATCAATATGATATTGGGCGGCGTGTCAGCAGCATTTACCCTGAGGATCGAAAACAGACAAACCAGTAAAGTCAGACTGATGATTTTGCATAGGCTGCGACGGTGACGCTGGATCTGATTCAGACTCATGGATGTACTTTCAGATGATTTCAACAAAGGATACTTTCGATAAGCTGGTAATCTACTTTAGAATAACAGATGCTTTCGAGAAAATACAAACAACATTTCGGGATCCCGATTCATGAATTACATTTTGCCCCGTATCAATCCAGCAGTAATGTATCTGATGCTCTTCGTGATTTCACCTCCAGCGATAATGGGTGAGGAAACAGATAAATCCAAACCTGTCGGCTTTCAACTCTATTATGGCAGCGACCCTCAAGTACTGAACCTGTTACAGCAGCGCATGCAACCAGGACAGGTAGTGGTAATCGAACTCCGCGGGCTGAGTAAAGAACAGATTCAAAAGCTGGCTGATCGCGCGCAGCAGGTTAAAGCAAAAATGATCGCATACCTCAGTGTGGGAGAACTGGGTCAGATTGAACAACAGAATTTCCAACAGTATTTAAAGCAACATGCGCCCCAGTCTTCTCTGGCAGAGATGAGTCTCAGCAAAAACGAAACGTTCCAGTCCTGGCATATGGATGTCAGACAACCAGCCTGGCGCGATTTTGTCATGCAGCGAGTCAGGCAGATTTATCAACTGCCAGTCGATGGCCTGTTCCTGGACACCATCGATTCGGTTGATTTATATATCACAAAGAAAGACTGGCCTGTCCCACGCAGAGCACAAAGCGTGAAATCAATGATTTCCCTGATCAGGGAGATCAAAGCGGTTTCACCTGAAAAATTCATTCTGCAGAACCGAGGATTGAATCTGATCGGTAAGACTGTGTTTGTGGGAGATGCCGCCGGAGTTTTTGTGCCGGGATTAGACCTGCAACAGCAACATCCTCACAATCCGGATGGTTTACTCTGGGAATCTGCTTACATGCATTCCGGTGAATGGATCGAAGCAAAAGAACGCGAGCTGCGGCAAATCCAGCAGCAGGGGCATACAACAGTCTTCACGCTCGGCTATACAGACACGAAAGCTGATCGGAAACAGTTCTTTCAGAAAAGCCGCGCTGCGGGGTTCATTCCCGCCTGGGGGAGTTCTACTACCCGTTTACACTTGGAACCGACAGAGTCGCAATGATATCCATCAGATCATGAAATCAGTTTCACGCCCCAGTACTCGATCCACCAGATCCTGTGGCAGTTCTATCGAAGGTGCGTGCTTACCGGCAACATCGGTCGGATTGATTCCGCAATATTGCGACCAGGGCCCCAGATGTCGCCAGCGGCCCGCTCGACCTGGCTCACTTTCCATCACCGGCGTGGTGCACCGGTTACATCCGATCGTCGGGTATCCCTGCCGATGCAATGGATTGGTAATGACCTGGTTTTCCTCAAGGTAATTCTGAAACTCCTCTTTGGAGAGACTGGCCAGAATATTCACGCGGAGACAGTTCATGGCCGGGTCAATCGCCAGAATCGGTACATTGGCACGCTGACCGCCATCCGCACGACGCAGGCTCCCAATCAGAGCATCGTACTGCTCGGCAACCTGGATTAAGGGCTGGGTTTTCCGTAAATCACAGCACTGCTCCTGCCCCTCAACAGAGAGATAGAGAACCCCCAGTTCCTCAGTCTGTTCCTGCATGGTTTTGGCAGGCTCAAGTGTGACGATGTTGACGCCATACTCTTGAACCAGGCGATCCCGGGTCTCCAGGGTTTCCTGAAACAGAACTCCGGTATCGACGAATAGTATCGGAATGTCGGCTTTAATCTCACTCAGCATATGGGCGACAACACACCCCGCACGCTGCATCGACGATAATGCCGCGAGCCGTGTGCCAAACATTTCCTGTGCCCAGTGAATCAGTTCCAGCGGAGTCCGTTCTTCAAACGACTCATTCAAATCTGATAAATCGGCCTGCGTCAGACGTGCCATTCAAGTATTCCTGCTGCTGTTTTTTCTCGATGGATCGAAAACAGCAGATCATCGAAGTTCCTGCAAAATCCTGTAAATCTGGTATCGAATCACATTATCGTGATATTTTCAGGAATTGTAGCGAACCATCAGAAATACCTCAATGCGCGCATCAACGGGTTCTGCATCAATCAAAGCGAATTTCCTGCCGAAACCGGGTAAAAAGTCTCTCGACAGTTGGATTTTCAGGCCAGTAAACGCTCGGGCTTAAGAAATCGAGTCCGTTCATACTGAAAGAACTCTTCGTTGTTCAGATCGGCAATGCTATCCACCACCAGGTCTGGCTGATACGCGAAATTAGCCAGGTCGGACAACGCAGTTCCCCCGGACAGAACCAGTACCGATCGGTAGCCCATTTCAACCCCTCCCAGGATATCTGTTTCCATCGTATCACCGATCATTGTCGTCTGGGCAGAGGATATACCGAGTTCCTGCCGGGCACTCCGCATCATCACCGGACTGGGCTTACCGACACTGAAAGCCTGTTTTTTTGTGGCTGCTTCCAGCATGGCGACGATGGCTCCACAGCCGGGCCGGGGCCCATTCTGAGTCGGGCAGTTCGGATCCATATTTGTGGCAATCAGTTTTGCCCCATTTTCAATCATGCGAACTGCCGCTTCGATCATTTCAAAGTTCATCGAACGACCTTCGCCGACGACCACATAATCGGGATCATGGTCCACGATCGAATATCCATTTCTGTGCAAGGCATGCAGCAGCCCCCCTTCTCCAATTACGTAGGCAGTCCCATTCGGCTTGCTTTGTGCCAGAAAGCGGGCTGTCGCCATCGCACAGGTAAAAATATGCTCTTCGCCCACAGTAATCCCCATTCGCGACAGTTTTGTTACAACATCACGACGGGTCCTCTGGCTGTTATTGGTTAAAAACATGAAAGGTAGATCACGTTTTTTCAACTCGTTGATAAATCCAACTGCCCCCTCAATCAGGTCAGTTCCACGGTAGATCACACCATCCATGTCAATCAAAAATCCTGGTAACATCACGTTCAGTCCTTGAATTAATAAAATGAGTCGAGACTCATGTAGGAGATCTTCAGATGCTGGAGCGCGCTCACTGAGAAATCAGTGTTTGAATCGGGTCTTGGAAGAATACCTGCCGTTCACAGGCGAATTCACTTATTAGTTTTCCACTCCAAATTGACCATCAGAACAATTCATTTTAGATCGCATCTGCTGAAGAATTTTTGGCGCATTTCAAAGAAACATACTTAAAGGACTTCGCAATTGCCGTGCCGGATTCGGGAGACCGGAATGATGACCGGTAAACATTGATCGCCGTAAGCTGTTACTGTAAAACAACATTTAACCCGCATCCTTTTGCAGGATTGATCTGAAAACCACGAAATCTTTATCCGGAACTCATACTGAGCGATTGAGGAAGACTTAGCATTTAGGCGATGCTGCTCAGGAATTAGACAGATCCAGGAGAACTGACTGAACTGATTTCAGGAAGATTCGTATCCGGACTACATAGAAATACCCCGGCCCACTTTGACAAGCGGACCGGGGCAGCGCAACCAACAATATTTTCCTCTGTCCGAAATGGTATCAGTGATTATTCAGATTTTGGTACATCCTGAATCTCAATTTTTTTCGGCTGCATTTCGAGCTTTTTATCCAGGATCACAGTCAAAACTCCCGAGTCCAGAGTTGCTTTAACAGAGGTTGGATCAGCCCAGTCTGGCAGCTGCACCACTCGTTTGAACTTTCCATAACGACGCTCATTATGCAGAAATTCGCGTTCTTCCACTGTTTTACGTTCTCCTGTCAGAATCAGGTAACCATCCTGGATATCCAGTGACAGCTCTTCCTTTTTCATCCCCGGAACATCAAGTGCGATGTGATACTGACTGTTTTCTTCCCAGACAGACAAGGGAGAATAGGCACCTTCGAGGCCATTCAACGATTTTCCAAACATCTGGCTGAAAGCATCGTCTAATTCATTTCGAAGGTTCGCAGAAAAAGGAAATCCCAATTTGTGTGTGCGTGTGCTTAACATGGTTTTTGCTCCTTAAATCCAGAAACAAGATTGATGAAGTTATTTGAACCCCTTGAGGGTTTTTCTTCCATTTTGACGGAAACAACTAACTGCACAACCCATGCCATTTTAGACACCCAAAAAACAAAATAATCATATCCAATTAAATCAAAAGGACTTATGGCTCATAATCAACATTAAAGAGAATTAAGAAGATGATCCAGAACCTGAAGAAGATGCCGATTTGGCACATTTCACCACACGGCAAGACACGCCATTATGGCACCACGTCCCGCAAAACTAAAAAAACTCGCAGTAAATCGGGAGATCTACTGCGAGTTAAATTACTCTTTATACCACTATTACATCATACAAATTATGCATTGTAATAGAGGTCGAACTCATAAGGATGAGGGCGTAAACGGATGGGATCCAACTCTTCAGTCCGTTTGAACTTAATGAACGCCTTAATCAGGTCTTCACTAAAGACATCACCCGCGGTCAGGAAGGCGCTGTCTTGTTCCAGAGCGATCAATGCTTCATCAAGTGACTTGGGAGCCACATTGGTTTCAGCCAGTTCCTCAGGTGTCATATCATAAATATCGCGGTCCAGCGGTTCACCAGGATCGATCTTATTCTGCACACCATCAATCATCGCCATCATCAAAGCGGTAAAGCTCAGATAGCCATTGGCAGTCGGATCCGGACACCGAAACTCAACGCGTTTCGCTTTCGGACTTCCTGAGTACATCGGAATACGGCAGGAAGCAGAACGGTTACGCTGACTCATTGCCAGCGTAACAGGTGCTTCGAAACCAGGCACCAGACGATGGAAGCTGTTGGCAGTCGGATTGGAGAGAGCAATCAGGGCACGACCGTGCTTCAGAATTCCACCTATCGCATGCAGCGCCAGTTCACTGAGACCGGCATAGCCGTCGCCCGCCATCAGGGTATTGCCATCTTTCCAGAGCGAAATATGGGTATGCATGCCGGAACCATTGTCGTCAAACACTGGTTTGGGCATGAAAGTAACGGTTTTCCCGTTTCGTTTCGCAACATTCTTGATGATGTACTTGTACCACATGAACTGGTCAGCCATCTGGAGCAGAGGTGAAAATTCCATATCGATTTCACACTGTCCCGCAGTAGCAACTTCATGATGATGGGCTTCGACTACGATGCCCACTTTCTGAAGTTCTTCCACCATTTCTGCACGCAGGTCACCATAGGTGTCAGTGGGAGCAACGGGGAAGTAGCCCCCCTTGTAACCAATTTTATGCCCGAGGTTCCCCTCTTCAGAACGACCTGTATTCCAGGCGGCTTCCGAAGAATCGATTTCGTACATGGCGCCTCTCTGATTGGAGAGATAGCGCACATCATCAAAAATAAAGAATTCCGGTTCCGGTCCAATGAAACAGGAATCGGCAATCCCCGTCTGCTGCAGGTAAGCCAGACCTTTTTTAGCGACATTGCGGGGGTCTTTATTGTAATCCTCTTTGGTGATGGGATCGACAATATCAGCCAGCACACTCACGGTAGGCTGCTTGAAAAAAGGATCAAGCTTGACCGAAGCCGGGTCTGGTACCGCCAGCATGTCTGAGCTGTCGATCGTCTGCCACCCTCGAATGGAAGATCCATCGAAACCGACGCCATCTTCGAAAGTACCTTCATTCCAGGTACTGAGGGGGTAAGAACAGTGCTGCCAGGTTCCAAAGATGTCGGTGAACTTCAAGTCGACCATCTTTGCGCCATTTTTTTCTGCAAAAGCAAAAAAATCTTTGGGAGTCATCTCAATTTGCTCCTCTATAAATTCTGAATAAACCAGCAGGTGAAGAGGTCCGCCCTACCCTGTCCTGCGAAGAACCGATCATTTCCAAAATAAGTTCAAGCAAAGACCGCAGCCAGTAAAGAATTTTACCAGGCTCCGTGTAAGCATTTCATTTTAAAACCAAAACGATTCAGATATTGGAACGCTTTTCTCTTTACTCGTTTTTGCCATGAGCATCCTGCCAGACACCCTGTTACAGGCTGCAGGAGAAACACTCACATTTTCCGGGTTACTTGTATTCATCATGACTAGAAGTAGATCGGCTGGTAAGACAGCGATTGCAGGAATTCGCAACCATACCGAAACCCTCAGGCACAGAACACACCCACTCTCGAAGCTGACGGAATCTATCGGGCGATGTGCTCTGCTAGTTTGAAAATCACCATAACGTATCAAGCGGTAGAAATCTACTGTCAAAACCAAGTTCTCTGCCAAATCAGGATCTGACAAAACGGTAACAGGACAGGCTTCATAACACAGGTTTGCGGTTTCTGAGGATCAGCAAAACCAGCGAAGCCGCAGCGCTTACTACAATCAGTCGCGATTGATAACTAAACGACGTTAATTAACAAGGTCTCCGCGTTAATTGTGAACAGGAGTCCCTGATGACGCAGCCCACTTTTCAAAGATTCACAAGGGCTTTCATTTCGCGTACCGCCTGTTCCATTCCCACCAGCACGGCCCGGGAGATAATACTGTGGCCAATATTCAGTTCGCTCACATGGGGAATGGCGGCAACGGGAGTTACATTGCGATACGTGAGACCGTGCCCCATGTGCAGTTTCATTCCCTGCTCAATCGTGAACGCCGAAGCTTTCTTCAGGATATTCAACTCCTGTTCCTGCTCTCCCGCAGAAGAAGCATCCGCATACCGCCCGGTATGCAGTTCGACAGCGTGCACTCCCGCTTTCTTGGAAGCCGCAATCTGTGCCGGATCAGGATTGATAAACAAACTGACTTCAATCCCGGCCTGCTGCAGCCGCTGAACACACTGACTTACCCGCTCTGCATTCGCGATCACATCCAGTCCCCCTTCTGTCGTCAGCTCTTCTCTTTTCTCAGGAACCAGAGAAACCTGATCCGGGTGGACATCCAGAGCAATCTGGGTCATTTCTTCTTCGGCCGCCATCTCCAGATTCAGTTTAACCTGAACGGTTTTCTTCATCGTATAAAGGTCGTGATCCTGAATATGACGCCGATCCTCTCGCAAGTGTAATGTGATTCCGTCGGCCCCCCCCAGTTCCGCCAGGACGGCTGCCCAGACCGGATCCGGTTCAAAAGTTAAACGGGCCTGACGCACAGTCGCGACATGATCAATATTTACACCCAGAGCCGGCATGATTCACATTCTTTCTATGGGATCTTCTGAAATACTATTGGAATGTCATTTTAAATTTTGGGTTGATCAATATCACGAAAGTTCGACAACGGAGCACGTAATCAACATAAACAACCCTCAATTTCCAGCTTGACCAAGCACTCTGCTGACAGATTCAACTGAAACTGGTTCACAGCAATCGCGTGATTAACAACTGCATCTTATTGATTTTTCTCAGATTATCCAGAATCGGAATCCGGTAATCTGTGACAATGCGATTTTTTCACTTCAAAAACTCAACCATTTTGTCGCATTTTTAATCAGGCCGTCGAATACCTCTCAGTTCTGACACTTCAGGTCATATTTAGTTCAAATCTGGAATTTCAACAGCTGGAACAGTCTTCAGAAGCAGGCAACCCCGGGGGTCATTCTGGTCGGTGCAGCAATTGCCTGAACGCGATCGTTCATCGATCAGAATCCTGCGGGGCTGTGCTGCATCACTGGTAAGCCCGTGCAATACACTTTCCCCAGGTTGGCTCATACAACGGAAGAAGCGAAACAGAGCCCTCTGACTGATCCGGCGTGAAAACAGATCAGCTTCCTGAATGATATCGATCGGCAGAAATCGGGATTACCTCTGACTGGGTATCAGGCCGGGGTCCACCGAGATATTCGGTATCTCCCAGTTCAGCCAGTTTCCACATCATCAGTGTCGTGGCTTCTTCCAGGACTTCACGAGACAGACGCTTACCATAGTAAGCGGAGAGATCAATCGGTTCTCCATATACCAGCGAGGTATCGGCCCGTGAATAAAACGGTTCGATCATATTCTTGCCTCGAGGGGTATTGTTGATATAGACGGGATATACGGGTGCCCTGGAACGCAGGGCCAGAAACGCAATCCCGGAATTGGCATGGGCGATGGGACGACTTTCCTGAATCCCCCCTTCCGGAAAAACGCCGATCAATCCCCCTTCTTTCAGACGTCGCAATGCTTCCCGTACGGGTACGACATCCTGCCCATTACGGTCGACTGGAATGGAATGCATGGCACGTGAAATCCAGCCTATCAGCCCCGGCAGTTCATAATATTCCCGGGCCATTAAAAAACTGATACAGCGCATCTTTTTCTGTGGATTTCCCAAATGAGAATTGTGCCAGAGGATGATCGGATCCGCCGGACTGCGGTGATTGGCGACCACGATACCTGCGGTGTCTCCCGGAAATGGACAACGACGATTCCGCCGCACATGCCACAAGCCAGGGGCATAAACCCGCGTAATGGCAAATAAAATCCAGGCACGCCAGCCATCAGGAAGATGCAGCGCCTGATAAATCAGCAGAGCTGAAGTCAGCAGCAGATAGAACAGAAGTAACAGAATGGCGGCGGCTTCAGGGTTCATCATGATTCATACAAAACAGGATGGCAGCTTTGAACAGTGACGTCAGATACGAATAATACAGTTAACACCTCATCCGTAGACAGCGTGTATTATAATCCGAATAAAAAAATCAAGGCAAGCTTATCACTGTTGTACCAGCAAATACATTATTCAGGATCTATGGAAGAGACGATTCCATTTGTGATCCGCGAAAGATATCGTCCATGCGGTTCCTGAGGCTCAGTCGACAGAATCACCGCGGAAGCATCCAGGTCGGGATCGATCCAGAAAACAGTTCCCGTTGCACCGGCATGGCCATAAGCGGAACGGGAAAGCAAATCCCCGTAATAATCACTGTTGCAGGCAGAAACGATCTGCCAGCCCAGCCCCCAGCCTTTCCCTTGCCTGGCAGCATCAGATAAGCTGGCGATTGACGGTAACTGGTCACGGGTGGCTTCACGGATTGTCTGGCGCGAGAGAATCTGCTGATCCTGAAAACGACCTCCCTGTCGCAACATTCCGGCAAAATTCCCCAGATCGGCAGCGGTCGTCAGCAGCCCTCCCCATGGTGCCCCGAACTGCCTCCAGTAAGAACTGTTCCAGTCCCAGTGAGACTCCACATCCAGTTCTGCTGGAATTCGGATTTCTGCGATTCGATCGACGCGGGGATTGTCTCCCCGAGTCCAATTCTCAGGCAGCCCCAGTGCGGTATCATGCATCTGCAGAGGTTCAAACAGAGACTGTCGCAAATAGTCGGCACAGGACAAGCCTGAAATTCGCGAGATCACTTCGCCCAGAATCGCGATTCCCGTACTTTGATATTGTACGATTCTACCGGGCGGTTCATCCGGAGTAAGTTCACAGATCTGTTGCACAAATTCAGAAAGCGGGGCATTGGCGGCCCGCAGTTCCTGGTTATCGGGAAGCATATCTGGCAATCCGGAAGTATGCGTCATCAGATGCCGAAGAGTGATTCCATGCTTGCCAGCACAACCGAATTCCGGAATAAATCTCTTGACCCGGTCTCCCAGTAAGAGTTCTCCCTCTTCCAGCAACTTCAATATACCCGAGACCACGATTGGCTTGGTAATGGAAGCGACCAGAAAAATGGCATCCAAGGACAGCGTTTCAGACTGATCTGCGATTCGCTGTCGTCCCCTGAAATAATGGCGCGACTCCTCCCCCACCGTGACCTGCAATGCAATTGCCGGAACCTGATCAGTTTGGCAGAACCTGTCAATCAGTTTTTCGACATGGTGCCAGCGTTCAGAAATAATGAGAGACATCTTTTTTCAACCAGAGAGAATCCAGGGCAGAAACAGTGCGAGCCGGGAATCCAGAGTAATCACTGGTCGTGTTTTTGAAAAGGAGCCGTGAAGAGTCTGCCTGAAAAAAGCGAAAGCCGATCAAGATCAACTTTCGCTTTTTCAATGATAACTCGAAGGACATCCTTAATAAGGGATTTCCATATCATGCAGTTGCATGAACTGGTCCAGCCTGGTGATTTCGAGAACTTCCCGAATATCTTCTGAAGGGTTGTAGAGATGAATTTCAACGCCGCGGTCACGTATTGAGGACAGCAGACCCAGCATTCCACTGGGAATCAGCTTCACTCCCGTCAGATCAAGAGCCAGTGTTTCACACTGCTGAACTTGAACCAGCTCCAGTAATTCATCCCGGACATCTTTTACACTGAAGGTATCCAGAACATCCCTGCCGCCGAAACCGGCAACACACATAGGTCCTGAATGATACACCTGGAGAATTCCTCCCTGTTGTTGTACCGTCATCGAATTTTATCCTTTTCAAAAAGAATACAGGACACGAAGCCAGGCATAAAAAATATAAAAAGAACAACTGCGTTCCGCGTGAGACTTCGCATCACATTGACAAATTCCAAATCCGATATTCGCAATTCACGTGCCAGTGAGAATGCCTATACATAAAATTGCCCCGTAGAGTAATTGGCTCTTGCGTTTTGGGAGTTAAGTACATGAAAAATCTCGTTTTATAACCGAATCTTAACCAAGCTCGCCCACGCTTCTTTTGAAACACAGCTGGAACGCTGCAGTAAAACACCTCAGTGTGTGGCAATTTAAAACACTTCACGCAGGCAAGGCTGCTGTTTCTCAAGGCACCATTTCAGTTGTCGACGCACGAAAAAAAAGAGCCCGTCATGCATGTTGCACAACGGGCTCAGGATTCGCGGGAATCCACAAAATTTATTTGATGGCGTCAAAGTCATCCTGGGTCGAAAATCAGCGAACTCGTGCCTGGAAAGTGACAACTCCGCCCTGATGACCGGGAACAGTTTCATCGATTTCAAAGGTCAGGATCAGGCTGCCTTCCTGGTTGTCTTCCACGACCAGTCGTCCTTTTCGATCACATGTGGCAGAGTCCTGAATGTATTCCAGCCGCGGTGTCAGGTTGTCGACAATCTTGATGCCTTCGACATCGAAGTCACCCACGTTTTCGTATTTGATTGTGAATGTGATGATATCGCCTGGTTCCGCGTTTTTCTTATCAGCCAGTTTCACCAGCTTCAGGTTACCTTCGGTTTTGCGTTTATCTTCAATTCCTACGTATTCTTCAGGTTTGACGGCACTCTTGGAAGAATGTGCTGACTGCTGGCGAATGGCAATCACAGGAAACTGGGTACGAGACCAGATGGCGGCTGCCTGAATCTGATAGGCAATGCGTGCTTCATCAGATTGTTCAAACTGACCTGTAGTTTCGGTCCCGGTATCCTGGAACAGATTGTTGAGTTTGGTATGCGCTCCCAGATAAGCAGTCTGTCCGACGGCTCCCTGTAGTTGTTCCGTTTCCACGCCGCTGGCACGGGAACGCATGCGAATTCCTTCCAGCTGCTCACGCTGTTTATGCTGTGTGATGACAGTCCGTGCATCCAGACCGACTCCCTGTACGGTATCTTCCGTGGTTGCCAGAGTATCGACAGAAGTACCAGACAGAGGCGAACTGGCGGAACGAATGGCTGCGAACCGGGGAGCATAAACTGCCACTCGATTCGACTTTTTCACTTCGTGATTCCCTTTGTGTGTCTGATATTCAACAATGGTATCTTCCGTATCCAGCCCCAGACGACTGTAATCGTCGTAATGAACCGGGTTTTCCCGATCACCACCATCAAACAGATATTCATCCGGATACATTTCCACCGTGGCAGGATCGGTGCCTGCAGGCAGTGTGTAATCCCGCTCTACAGCAGGAGAGAATTCACAGTAAGGAGGTCGTTCACAGACCGGAGCAGGCTGATAATAAGCAACCTGCTGGACGGCTGAAACTGGAGCCGCCTGCCGGGCAGGCGCTGACAGTGTCACAGCGCCTTCTCTGCTTTCACTGCTGTCAAAGTCGGCATGTTGAACTGATGGTGCCGGTTCTTCAATCGGTTTTGTAGTTGGTTTATCCCAGGGCATGGAAACCGATACGGGAGATAAACTGGAACACCCGCTGCTGACAGTCATCAGCATGATCGCCGCCAGAGAGCAGACACGCTGCTGACGCGATACTCCTCTTTGATTTTTCAACGACAATTTAAACACGGAATATCCTTTGGTTAAACGACTCATCAGTTTTTGACAGCGGGTTGATTTAATTCAATGACAGGTGCCCCGTTCCCGAAAAAGGCAGGGTCTTCACCATTTGTAGCAGGCAACCGGCCCCCCATTCTCAGAATCAACATTGGACGGCCCAGCAGATCAGCCTCCGCAATCAGGTTTTTCTGTGCGGTGATCGTTTGAGTCGGCTGTCGATCAAACCGGGCAGGGACTGCGGTTTGAGGTCGCTCCAGATATACAACTTTCGTCACCATCCTTCCGGACAACACGAGTTCAATATCTTCGGCAGTAAAACTGACCGGAATGGGATATTGTTCCGCCAGTCCGGCAGGAGGATGCAGACGGTCAATCAACTCGATCGTCGGATATAATTCGACACCTGGGAATTCGGGCATCCCGCTGATTTTGACGCGATATACATAACCGACACCAAAGCCAACAGAAGCGGGTGATGTTTTTTGAATAGCCTGATCAGGCCCACCTGCATAAAACGTCAGAGCGCCAGTGGAAGGCAGGCTGAATTTCATCGGTTGAATATAACCGGGTTGCACCTGGCCGGACATTGCCGCCCACTGACCGGCAACCCCGGGTGGAGTGCGCTGATTCAGAGGGTGATAGAATTGATTTCCGGAATTGTACTCGCGACCGCCGATCATCTGTTGGGACCAGGCAGCAGGTACATCCATGACAAAAACGATCAGGGTCATTAACAGTAAAGTTAATAAGCGTGATCGGTTTTGTCGGTTTAAATTCGTCATGACTAAGCGTTTCTACGATCAGTTGTCCAGAGGGATGACAGAAGAGTATTAGTCGTAAGAGTGGATAATGCAGAGCAGAGATGACACTTGAAAAGACAAGGGGTGACACTCCCGGCTTTCGCTTCCGGGAGTGTCACGTGGGTCCAGAGTCTTTTAACTGTTAATAACCAGGTCCCGGGGCCATTGTTCTTGGGTAAGAAACCTGGCCTGGAGAGTGTACTGGATGACTTTCTGAGTATTGGACATACTTAACAGGTTTCGGCAGGCTTGGTGGCGGATTCTGTTTGACGTCGATCAGGAAGTGATCCACTGGTTTGGGCAGATTGGTTTTCGATACGTTCCGAATCGTGTGAGACTTCAGACTGGCTGGTCCACCCAATGGAATATGGGGAGGGCCTGGAAGTCCGATCGGAGTTCCTGTCATGGGCATACCCCAGGCAGGAGTGGGCCCCATTCCAGAGATGGGATTGTATGCTGGCTGACCGGGAGCACCCATGCCGCCCATCATTGTGGGGACAGGCACACCGGAGGCAACACCAATCGATTCACCGGGGATCGGCATGGGAGCCATGTGTGCTCCGGCGTCACCATCATAGGAAACCTGTGAAACAGTTTCGTTGCCACCATCTTCAGTTGGCATTTCCAGATCCATGTTACCCATTCGCAGGACAGCCATAATGGTTCCACGACGATCTGCTTCCGCGACCGGATCTACACCGGGATCAAGACGGGTCGAAACCAGAGTTTCCACACCGGCGATTGCCAGTTCCTGGAACTTTTCATCTGGCAGATAGATGACCTTAGTGACAAAGTTGTTGCTTTCCACCTGATCCAGATCTTCCGGAGTAATTTCCAGAGGAATACTGTTATGCGACAGGTAAGCATCTGTCGTTGGATGTGATGGATACACCTGCAATGAAGGATACAGAGCAGGAATGGAGCGTCCGGGAATGTGTGACATCTTTAACCGATAAGTTGCTCCCTGGTTAAAGTTGTAGCGACCCGGCGCTGTGATCTGGTTTTCGGCATAGCCTTCCGCGACTTGCCAGCCCACTTTCATGCCCGCTGGTCCTACAAAGCGAACCTGTGAGGTTCGTGCTGCGTAGGCACTCATCGGAGGCGGAGCCAGCATCGGCAAAACGCCAGGCCCCGGTCCATCTACCATTGGCCCCGGTCGCTGCATCATGGCAGCTGGTGGAGCATGGTACTCACCCTTTTTAATTACCTGTTGCCCGTCGGCTGCACAGCCAACACAGACAACTACCAGTGTTCCTAAAGCCAGGAAGTAGTACTTCATCATGACCCCTTGTTCGAATACCCACGACGAATAATGCGACTTGTTAAGTGAAGAACCGTCCATCGCAAACTAAGACGTCGATCCCTGGGAAATTGGAACGGTCGACGTTCGGTTCAAAAAAGACTCAGTTTTCAGGTCGACCCAAAGCCCAAAATATCGTTAAAATGCGATCAGTCCCAAATCTCAACGATCTTATTGCTGAGCTAAACGGTCTGCCGGCTGAAATACTTCAACCAGCTAGAGGCACATAGATGGCCTCATACATCTGTTTTCGGACTAATGTGGTCCGATTCTTTGATAAATTCGTTTTTTTCCGAACAATTAGAACATGTTACGCATTTTAACCCTGACAACAGGCATCCTGCTCGTCGCAGTCCTGAATGATTTTTTCTCGATCTCTTCCTGGGCTCAATTGCCGCAAAACCTTATCAGACAGGAAGATAGCAATAGACCCAATGAAAGGCTGCTCGCGCAGACAGACGGCCAGGAGCAGACAGCAGATAAAAATGCTGCGACCGATGAGTCCGAGAAAAATTTGAAAAAAAATCCGGTGTACGCAGCGTCGCTGCTTAAAAAAGCCCGGGAAAAGCTGCTCAGTTACAGCTCGATTCGAACCCAAATTACCGAGAAAGTCGAGATCGGGCCCAAGCCCTTTGTGATCACGGGGAATTACCTGCAGGGAAAAGACCTGAAACTTCGACTTGAATTTCAGGTGCAGAGCCAAACCGCTGAGGGAAAACCGGTCGGCACTTTGCTCGAGATCTGTGATGGCCAGGTTTTATGGACAGAACACACTATAAAAGGAAATTCGCGTGTGACCCGCCGCGATGTACAGGCGATTCTCAACCAGGCGGAACTCAATCCACAGGCACAGTCAAATATGCTGGTGGCAGAGCTGGGTCTGGGAGGTCTTCCGGGTTTACTGGCCTCCATTCAGAAAAACATGAATTTCGTCAGTGTTTCAGAACGAACCATCAGTGGAAAAACATTGACGGTCCTGAATGGTGTCTGGAAAGATGAATTTCTGGCTCAATGGAAGGGGGGAGATCCGGCAGCCCCCGTCGAACTGCCCGCCTATGTACCGGATGCAGTCAGAATCTACCTGGATCAGGAATCACTCTTCCCACGTCGTATTGTCTACCTTAAAAAAACAGAGAACTCTCTGCAAAGTATTGTTACGCTTGACTTTAGTAAAGTAATCCTGAACTCACCGATCTCCGAAACGGAATTCGCTTACGAGCCACCGGATGGCGTTTTTCCTGTGGACATTACGAAACAATACCTTCAACAGTTGAATCAGAAATAACGTAAGAGAAGTGCCTGACTTGTCAGAACACTGAGCTGTAAGGGCCTATCTGTCCCTGCGCACATCTCCTCCCGGGAATCCCGACTGTTCGTGACTTGATAATCCACTACAATAGAGAGACTTAAGTCAGGCTTTGACGGTCTGATTTGACGGACTGAATTAATCAGCGATGGAATTGTACAAATGCCAGCAGCATTCACTGAAATGGAACAACGCACCGCACGATGGCAGACAAACTCTCCTCTGCTCGTTGTACCCAGCTGGGCTGCATCACTGGCCATCCATTCGCTGATTCTGCTCATCCTGATTTCCAGCCTGAACCGTTGTGACAGCGGTCAGACAGGAGGAGATGAAGGAGAACTTCGCAGCGTCGGGATCTACGTCAAACAGTCAGCAGATGCAGATCAGGCTGAAGACTCTGAACAGGAACCGTTGGAATCTCCTGAAAATCAACAGCTTTCACAGTCCCGGGAACAGATCAGCGAAGTCATGGAGCAGCCACCGGTCGCGCCGCAGCTTCCGGAATTGAATTCCAGACTGCTCGGTTCAGGACCGACCCAGGCTCCCGGCAATCCCACTGCCGACCTCACGACTGACCAGTTAATGTCCCCCAGTACCGCTCTGGCCCCCCCGGTGATGGGCGCAGGAAATGTCAATTTTTTCGACGCCGTCGATTCCGGCAAGCGATTTGTATTCGTACTTGACTGCTCGGGCAGCATGGCGGCCCCCCAGGGAGCCCCCATTCGCAAGGCCCGTTCCGAACTGATTTCCAGCCTGGCGGGATTAAATCACCAGCAGCAGTTTCAGATCATTTTTTATAATACCACCACACGTGCCATGCAGCATCGGGGAAAGTCAGCAGAACTGCTGTATGCCTCAGATATCAATCGAACCCTGGCACGTCAATTTATTCAGAGCGTCGAACCTGATGGCGGCACTGACCATCTGCCTGCGTTAAAAAGAGCTTTGAGTTTTAACCCCGATGTCATATTCTTCCTGACAGATGCCAAACACCCGCAGCTATCAAGTGCTGACCTCAATGATATTCATGAAGAAAATGGCGGCAGAGCAAAAATTCACTGCATCGAATTTGGAGAGGGTTACCCCGTCAAGGAAGGTAACTCCCTTGATAAACTGGCCCGCCAGAATAAAGGCAGCTATCGATACTATAATGTCCGCAAATTTATCAAACGCCCCTAAGGGACAGCATTAACAGCCTGCGAATCAACCGAAATCAAATTCAATCACTCAGAAAGCCTCTGATATAATGTCCTCCTCAGTATCCAAAGCGACTCGCTATACACTGCTGTTTGCCTGCCTGTTATTTTGCGTTGGCTGTGATCAGTACACCAAGAAGATCGCCGTCGAAAAGCTGAAATACGAACCACCGGTTACGTATCTCAATAATACCTTTCGCATGGAATACGCCGAGAATACGGGGGCATTTCTCAGTGTAGGAAGCCGCCTGTCGAAACCGGTTCGTTTTTTTCTGCTGGTCGTCGCTAACGCCGCATTTTTACTGCTCGTGATGGGAATGCTGGTCTTTCGCTGGCAGATGCCACTGGTTCAGTTTATCGCGCTTTCATTATTGCTGGCGGGAGGGATCGGTAATTTAATTGACCGAGTTTTCCTGAACGGGATTGTCATCGATTTTCTCAACATCGGGTTTGGCCCGTTGAGAACTGGTATATTTAATGTCGCCGACATGGCAATTACGGGAGGCGCACTGCTCATGCTCTTTTCCTGGTTTTTCACTAAGGACCAGCCTGAACTGAAAACCGAGAAACCCGTTTCAGAACAGAACACTCCAGCAACTGCGGAATAACTCCATTCCCCAGTCGAAAGAATTCCATGCGAACTTTTTTGTTGATCAACCTGGCGCTTGTATTCGTATTTCAGAATACAGAGATTACCTGCGCACAGGATAAGATCGAAGTTCGTCCGGATCATCATGTAGGCCAGGCCACGCTGCCCTGTACGATTCTGGATTTCACGCAATCAGAGATCAAAGTGAAGCTGCTGCCCAGCGGCACTGTGAAAATCTACCCCAGCTCAGAAATCGTCAAGGTACATACACCGCAGACAGAACAGCACCAGCAGGGGCTGGAACAGCTGCATAACGAAGAATACGAAAAAGCCATTGAATCATTCAGTGAAGCTCTGAATATCGAAAACCGTCTCTGGGTCCGCCGTGAAATCCTGGCCTTGATGACCAAAGGCGCCTTGGCACTGGGAGACAATCTGAAGGCAGCACTGCGATTTCAAATCATGGTTGAGAATGAACCAGATGCCCGTTACTTTGAGTTGATTCCGCTCGACTGGGGAATGAAAGAAACCTTGTCCCCCGTCCGGAATGCAGCGCAAGGCTGGTTAACCAACCCGGATGAAGTTCAACAGCTGATGGGAGCCAGTATTCTGTTAACGGCTCCTGACTATCAGGCACAGGCAGAAGCAGCACTCCGCTCCCTGGCAACAAGCCCTCACGTCAACATCCAGCAACTCGCACGCACCCAGCTCTGGCGACTCCGCTTGCGTGCCGGCGACATCAGCCTGCTGGAACTGCAGCGCTGGGAACGCAATCTGAACCAGGTTCCGGAACACCTCAGAGCAGGCCCTCATTTCCTGCTGGGAACCGGCTACGCCATGCTGGATCGACACGGGCAGGCAGCTGCTTCATTTCTCTGGATTCCACTTGCTGAAAACTCAAACCCTCAACTCTCTGCAGAGGCCAGTCTGAAAGCCGCTGATTCCCTTCTGGCCATGGGACAGACCAGTAACGCATTGAGACTCTACCAGGAAACAGCGGCCCGCTACGCAAAATCACCTGTACAACAGATGGCATTGCAGATGATTGACCAGATCACAAATAAAAGTTCTCAATCCACAACACAAGATAATTGAACAGTACGAATTTTTTCTGGAAATGAATGATTTGATGGATCGAAGCAAACCGCTGAGCAAATACCTCTGGGGCAGTCTGATCTGCGCCTGCCTGTCACTGGCGACTCCTGCCTTCTGCTTTGCTGCAGAGGATTCCGAAACGGCTGCCGGATCAGACATCTCTAAAATCGACTTCCGGCAGCTCGTTGATGATGCAGGTGCCATCGGAATCATCATCGCGGTCTTGAGTATCGCGATGGTCGCATTAATCGTCGAACATGTCATCAGCATCCGCAGCAATGCATTGATGCCCCCCGGGCTGGCTGAAGAAGTGCATGGCTTAATCACGCAGCAGCAGTATCGCAGTGCCGATTCCGTCTGCAAGTCAAACCCCAGCTTTCTGTCATACGTGCTCTCTGCCGGCCTGGCTGAAGTCCAACTGGGTTACGGGGCTGTTGAAAAAGCGATGGAAGATGCCGCCATGCAGCAGTCCGCGCGATTGAACAGAAAAATCGAATACCTGTCCGTAATCGGTACACTTTCTCCCATGCTGGGACTGCTGGGAACTGTCTGGGGTATGATCCTGGCCTTTTCGGAATTCACTGCCAAAGCCAATCCGGATGTGGCAGAACTGGCTCCCGGAATTTCCAAAGCGCTCATCACTACTCTGTTTGGACTGAGTGTCACAGTGCCCGCGCTCGCCAGCTTTGCTTTCTTCCGCAACAGGATTGATGAACTCGTTGCACAATCTTCACTCCTGGCAGAACATGTTTTTGCAGACTTCAAACGTAATGTGGCAGTACCAGCAAAACAGTCGGGCAAACCACTCCGCAAGCGACCGGAAGAGGAGCAGGCACAGCGACTCGCCGATCAGCAGGGAACGCGACCCTCAGCACCTCCCGGAGGATAAAGCAGATGAGAGTCCCCATGCGTCCCCGCCAGCCGGGGATCCGATTTAACATCACCCCCCTGATCGACATCGTCTTTCTGCTGATTGTCTTCTTTCTGGCAGCGACTCACCTTACGCAGAATGAGAAGCTGGAAGCGGTCGAATTACCCGAAGCCTCTCAAAATGAAAATGAACCGGATGAAGCACCCCGCCGGATGATTATCACGATCACACAGGATGATAAACTGCATCTGCGCGGTAATGAAATCAGCCCGGAAGAACTGGAAGCTCAGCTTTTGTCTCTGGAGGAAAGCAAACGACACGAGATGGAAATCAGAATCCGCGGGGACCGGCGGATTCCCTATCGAATCGTTGAAGCCGTGCTGATCAGCTGCGCCCGCGCAGGGATCTCAAACGTTAAATTTCTAGTCCTGAACGAGTAACCGGCCCAGCCATGAAAATCCCTTCCCATCATAACAGCCGATCAGACATCCAGGATCAGGCTACCATGACGCCGATGATTGACGTGGTATTTCTGCTGCTGATTTTTTTCATCAGCGCCTCCGCGAATCAGATTCGTGAATTTCTGCTGCCGACAGAACTGGCGACGGGCAGCATTGAATCTGTCGAATCAACTCCGCAGGAACAGCCACTGGGTGAAGTCTGGTTAAAACTCAAATGGCAGGATAACCAGACCATTGTAGAATTAAATGAGCGCGAGTATGCTCAGTTCGATCAATTGAAACAGACTTTGATGCAATTGGCCGAACTGGCACCTGAGATCCCGGTGATTCTGGATATCCAGGCAGAAGTCCCCCTGGGCGAAATGATTCGCACCTACGATACCTGCCTGGCTGCCGGGTTCCAGTCGATTAATTTTGCAACCGATGCGAATAAAGTCACTCCCAAAAAGAAACTGTGAACATCTCAAGATTGAAATCTGTAATTCCCCATGAAGTTATTTGATACCCACGCCCATCTGGATGAAGAAGCCTTTCACCCCGATCGCCCGGAAACCGTGCAAAACGCCATCGACGCCGGCGTGGAGACAATCCTCTCCATCGGCATCACCGCGGAAAGCAGCCAGCGAGCCGTTGATCTGGCAGCAACTTTTGAAAATGTTTTCGCAGTAGTCGGGATCCAGCCTAACTACGTCGCTCAAATGAAACCCAATGACTGGGAACTGATTGAGTCACTCTCAACTGCCGAGAAAGTCGTTGGCATTGGTGAGACAGGACTGGACCGTTATTGGGATTACGCACCGATCGAATTGCAGCAGGAGTATTTCCGCAAACACATCCAGCTTTCCCGTAATCGGGATCTCCCATTTGTGATCCACTGCCGCGAAGCGGAAGCTGATGTGATCGAACTGTTACAGCAGGAAGCAAACGGGGTTCCTTTCAAAGGGATCATGCATTCTTTCTGTGGCAGCCCGGAGACAGCGGTCGCCTGTCTGGATCTGGGTCTGCATATTTCTTTTGCCGGCATGCTGACCTTTAAGAAAAATGACGAACTGCGAGAGACCGCCAGACAGATCCCCCTCGATCGACTGCTGGTTGAAACTGACGCCCCTTACCTCGCCCCGGTTCCCATGCGAGGCAAAAGAAACGAACCTGCATTTGTGAAATACACGTGCGCCTGTCTGGCAGAACTCCATCAGAAAACTACGGAAGAGATGGCAGAGATCACTACCGCCAACGCCAGAGCACTCTTCAATATTGCCTGAAACAGAAGCCCGTTTTTTGAGGGATTCTTCAGAATCGCTATTTCTTTCGGATGGATACTTTCATTTTTATTCAATCCTGCTATTGTTAGACTTAGTTCAATTATGGAAATAACTTGCGTCAATTGAAACCACAACAGAATTACAGAAACGCGTTCAACGAATTCCCTCAGCTTACTGACAACTGTTTTTGTTGAAAGTAGCTTCCGAAACGCTCAGTATATCTGGATACAGGCTAGGATGGTCATGATCAAAAAGTGGCTCGCGCACGCCTTCGCGGTAGAACGCCCCGAAGATTTTGCTCCCACCGTCGAGCAACAGCAGATCGCAGATCGCATCTGCAGGGAAATCATTCGCCGGGAAATGGTGACCCTGGCAATCCTCACACTGGAAACCTGCCGCCCCCTGAATTACATCGGCTCCCAGGCCATCCATTTCTTCACCCCCCTACTGTCAATCCTGGTAGACCCCCGCGCCCAGAAGACCTTTGCTGATTTTCTGGAGCAGCGCGGCTCGATTGAATGGCTCTGTCAGCGATTGGAATTTTTAAGCAATGCCAAGCCGGAAGATCGAGCTCCGAATGCGGAGCCCGCGCCATCGGGGGTATCAAAAAACGATGATTCCTGACTATAAACACACAGCCTGAACGACACTTCAACTGCTCTCAGATTGACACGGATGGTGAGTCAGCTATGAATTCCACGACAGCAAAACAACTCGATCCCAATCAAATCAACGTCATCCTGGCGACCGATTGTGGCAGCACGACAACCAAGGCCATATTAATTGAGAAAATCGATGGGGAATACCGCCAGACATTTCGAGGCGAAGCCCCCACGACCGTCGAGGAACCCGCCGCAGATGTGACGGTAGGTGTCGTCAATGCCGTTACCGAAGTCGGCGAATTAGCAGGTCGCAAACTGATCGATGACAATGGTGAAATCATCCGACCGGCACAGGGAGACACCGGTTGCGACATTTATATTTCGACCTCCAGCGCAGGGGGCGGACTGCAAATGATGGTCGCTGGTGTGGTTCGCGAAATGTCCGCCGCCAGTGCGAAGCGCGCCGCCCTGGGAGCAGGAGCGATTGTCATGGACACGATCTGCTCGAACGACAAACGACTGCCTCACGAACAGATCCAGCGCATCCGCGAACTGCGCCCTGATATGATTCTTCTGGCGGGAGGCACAGATGGAGGGACTCAGAAACACGTCGTTGAGCTGGCAGAGCTGATTGCGCCTGCCAAACCGCAGCCGCGTTTTGGGGGTACCTATAAAATGCCAATCATCTTTGCGGGAAACCAGGAGGCGGCAGAACTGGTTGCAGAAGCCTTTGATGATGATGTGAAACTGACGACCGTGGCAAATGTCCGTCCGGTACTGGAAATGGAGAACCTGGCCCCCGCGCGGGACGCCATTCACGATCTGTTCCTCGAACACGTGATGGCTCATGCCCCGGGGTACAACAAACTGATCTCCTGGGCAGATGCGCCGATCATGCCGACACCCGGTGCCGTGGGAAACATCCTGCAGACGATCGCCGAGCAACAGAATATCAATGCCCTCGGCGTCGATATTGGCGGTGCGACGACCGATGTTTTCAGTGTTTTCAATGGCACCTTTAACCGTACAGTAAGTGCCAACCTGGGGATGAGCTACTCGATTTCCAATGTCTGCGCATCAGCAACCTTGCCCATGATCTTACGCTGGGTGCACCTGGAAATGGATCCGCGTGAACTGCGGAATCATATCAAGAATAAAATGATCCGCCCGACAACCATTCCGCAGACCCGGGAAGCGCTGGTCTTCGAACAGGCGGTCGCCCGCGAAGCATTGCGTCTGGCTTACATTCAACACAAAGAGTTCGCCACCACTTTAAAAGGGGTTCAACAACAGCGAACGGTGGGTGACACTTTCAGCCAGAACACCAGTGGTGCCTCGATCGTCGATAACATGAAACTCAATTTGCTGGTCGCGTCCGGTGGGGTACTTTCACACGCCCCCAGTATGAATCAGACCGCCTCCATGATGATTGATGCATTTGAACCGGAGGGCATGACCGTACTCGCCAAAGACAGCATTTTCATGATGCCTCATCTGGGAGTGCTGGCACAGGTCCATCCCCGCGCAGCACTTCAGGTATTCGAGCGTGACTGTCTGATCTATCTGGGTACCTGTATCGCCCCCCGTGGTCTATATCGTGCTGGTAAAACATGCTTTCGATACCACATTCGCAGCAAATCGCTGGAAGAGTCTGGTGAAATGCTCTGTGGTGAAATGAAGCTGTTTCCCCTGGATGAAAATGAACAGGCGGTTGTCACCGTCGAACCCAGCCGGGGCTATGATTTTGGAAACGGCCCGGGTAAACGAACAGAGTTTAAGGCGCGTGGCGGTAAGGTGGGACTGATTCTGGATGCACGGGGCAGACCACTGGTTGTTCCCACCAGTGAAACAGACCATTTATCAGAATTGAACAGCTGGGTCGAGGAACTGCAGTTGTATCCGGAACCGGCTCTTACAGAAGTATGATTCAACCAGCAGAGATATAAGCATTATGGCGAAAGCATATTCCCCCGGCTTACAGATCAGGCAGCGCGTTCTGCACGCCAGCAGGCGTCTGCTCCCCATTCCAGGCGATGTGCTGGTGAAAGTGGGTGATCGGGTCACCGCTGACCAGATCGTCGCCCAGACCTTTATGCCGGGAGATGTGACTCCGATCAATATTGCCAATCAGATTTCCGTAGCTCCTGCGGAAGTCCCCCATTGCATGCTGATTGCAGAAGGGGAAGAAGTACACGTGGGTGACATCCTGGCACGCAGTAATGGCATTTTCGGGTTTTTCAAATCGGAAACAAGAGCCAAAACAGCCGGTACGATTGAATCCATCTCGCATGTGACGGGACAGGTTATTCTCCGGGGTGCCCCCATGCCCATTCAGGTTTGTGCCTACCAGGCAGGTACGGTGAAAGAAGTCATTCCCGACCAGGGAGTCGTCATCGAATCGGAAGTCACTTTTTTGCAGGGCATCCTCGGTATCGGTGGTGAAGCCTTCGGAACGATTTCCTTCGCCTGCGAGAATAAACAGCAACCATTCACAGACGATCTGCTCGATGAATCAATGCAGGGAAAAATCGTTATCGGCGGTGCCCGCATGACCGGCAAAGCCGTATCGCGGGGAATCGAAATTGGTGTCGCCGCCATGATTTCCGGGGGAATCGATGATGAAGACCTCAAAGAAATTCTGGGCTACGATCTGGGCGTGGCGGTCACGGGTTCCGAACATATCGGCACCACCCTGATTATCACGGAAGGCTTCGGTGATATTGCCATGGCGGATCGCACGTTCAACCTGCTCAAAGAACGCGAAGGAGCCAAAGCCGCCGTCAACGGGACCACGCAAATCCGGGCTGGCGTTCTGCGACCGGAAATCGTCATTCCCCTGGAACACAAAACCTCTCCCGATAATAAAACCAGACAGGTTAATTCAGCTGGAATTCTGGAAACGGGCGTCCCCGTGCGAATCATCCGGGACCCGTATTTTGGTCTGCTGGGCGAGGTGGGTGAAATGCCTACGGAACTGCGGACACTCGAATCAGGATCGCTGTCCCGCGTCCTGGAAGTCATTCTGGATTCTGGAGAAATCGTGATTGTTCCACGTGCCAATGTGGAACTCATCGAAGGATAATCATTTATGCAATACCGGATATTCAAGCTTGCACTGATTTTACTGCTGTTGCCCCTGGTCTCTGTCTCAGGGTTATCAGTAATTCGAGCAGCCGAACCACCAGCGCCTCCTGCTGACTTTCGAGCCGAGGATGTTCCCGGGGATGCGGGCACTGCCATTGATCTGTTCTGGACACTTTCGCCGGATGATCAACCCGATCTCAAACCGCGCAAGGTTTTACGATATGTCATCTCTCGAAAGGAAGCAGATAACGAAGAATCAAAGTTTGAAAATATCGGCGAGCCCACTTATCGGGTCAACACCTTTCGGGATTCGAACTGTGAAGCTGGTACTCCCTATCTCTACCAGATCGAAGCCGTCGGCCAGGAGAGCCTGACATCGAAACCCGTCGTCCTCAATGAGCCAGTCATCGCCTCGCTGCAATGGTTTAACCTGCAGCGCAGCTGGTTCGCAGTCTTTGTGGTATTGATCTGCGGCTCAGTCATCGTCTTCATCAGACTCGCACGGAGCGGTAAAAAACTGAAAGTCAGAAAAATTGCGGGCCTGGAAGCAATTAACGATGCAGTGGGCCGTGCGACTGAAATGGGGCGATCCTGCCTGTTCGTCCCCGGGATTCAGGATATCAATGACATTCAGACTGTCGCCGGCATTACGATTCTCGCGCAGGTGGCAGAGACAACAGCAGACTATCGCGCCCAGCTGGAAGTCCCGACTTCCCGCTCCCTGGTAATGACGACGGCCCGGGATACCGTGGAAGCCGCTTACTTGTCAGCAGGGCGACCCGATGAGTACAACGAAGATGACATCTACTACATCACCGACGAACAGTTCGGATATGTTGCCAGCGTTACGGGTAAAATGGTCCGGGACAAACCGGCGGCCTGTTTTTACATGGGTGCGTTTTACGCCGAGTCACTGATCCTGGCGGAGACCGGCAACTCGGTCGGCGCGATTCAGGTCGCAGGCACCGCGATGCCGACCCAGCTCCCCTTCTTCGTCGCTGCCTGCGATTTCACTCTGATCGGTGAAGAGTTCTTTGCTGCTTCCGCTTACCTGTCAGGTGAACCCCAGCAGCTGGGCAGCCTGAAGGGACAGGACTTTGGAAAACTGATTGGAGGCCTGCTGCTGATTGCCGGCTGCCTCATTATGACCCTCTCCTCAATCCAGTCACGTGGAGTCGCTCCCGATAATCAGGAGCCGACTTACCTGCAGTCCGCGTCGAACTACATCATAGAGAATATCCTCGGTAAAGGAGGTTTCAAATAATGAAGCGAACCATCCCCCTGCTGATTTCCGCGATTACGGGGTTCGTCCTGATTGGAACCGCGTTTATCCCCCTGTTCGTGGACTGGGGTAATATTGCAATGTCCTGGTTCAATCTGCTTGCTGCATTTGCTTTCATCCTCGGCGGTGGCAACCTGCTCAAGATGCAGCTGCAGAAAATATCTGCACAACAACCAGGCTGGGGCTATGCGGCCGTCACCCTGATTGCATTTTTCATTACTCTTTTTGTCGGGCTGGCTAAAGTGGGCGTACACCCGAATGTGAAGTTCCCGGAATTTGCCTGGTCGGGGGATTACCTGCAGGAAGACGGCGTCTTCTGGTGGCTGTTCGAATATATTTTCACGCCGCTCTCTGCCACCATGTTTGCCCTGCTGGCGTTTTATATTTCTTCCGCCGCCTTTCGGGCTTTCCGTGCCAAAAACACGGAAGCCACGATTCTGCTGATCATTGCCGTCATCATTTTACTGGGACGCACTTACGCCAGTGTCTGGCTGACAGGCTGGTTTCCGGATGAATTTATTATCGGCGAGAGCGGCATCAAATACAGTGATTTTAATCTGCAGAATTTATCGGAAATCATCATGGAAGACTTTACCACGCCGGGGATGCGGGCCATCAAGATTGGAATTGCCCTGGGTGTGGCTTCCACTTCGCTGAAAGTTTTATTAGGCGTTGACCGTTCTTACCTTGGCTCGGATCAGGAGGCGTAATCAATGCTGGACTTTCTACAACATCTGGATCGTCGCTGGATCTTTTTCCTGATGTTTATCGCCGTTGCCGTTCCCCTCATCATGGGCACGACATTTCCTGAAGTCCCCTCGGATCAGGTGATGGCGGTTTTTGATGCCGTCGATAATCTGCCCGATGGTTCCAACGTGGTCATGGCTCTGGATTATGATCCTGCCAGCCAGGGAGAACTCCAGCCCATGGCGTCTGCCTTCGCCCGACATTGCGCCATCAAAAAACATAACATCTATTTTATGACACTCTGGCCTCAGGGGATTTCCATGATCCAGAATTCGATCGGCATCCTGCAGGATGAATACCCTGAGACCTACAAAGGCAAATACGGCACAAAATACGTCAACCTTGGATTCCGGGCCGGCAACGAAGGCGTGATTAAACTCGTCGTGGAAGATCTGAAAAAGTCCTACTCCACGGACATTCACGGCACAAACCTCGATAATATCCCCCTCACAAAGAACCTCAAAAACATTCAGCAGGTCGACCTGTTGTGTAATGTCAGCGCCGGCTATCCCGGCTCACAGGAATGGGTGCTGTATGGCTCTTCCCCCTTTGATATTCCCACTGTCGTGGGTTGCACCGGAGTCCAGGCCCCGATCATGCTGCCTTACATCCCCGACCAGCTGACGGGCATGCTGGCTGCAATCAAAGGAGCCGCCGAATACGAACAGGCGATTATCAACGCATACCCCGAACTGGAAAACAATCCGAACGCCAAGGAAGGCCTGGTTCGCATGGGACCTCAGCTGGTAGCACATCTTCTGCTCATCAGCCTGATATTTTTAGGTAACGTGATTTATTTCTGGGAACGAAAACAGGGACTGCATCAATGAAGCAATCAACACTCATCTGGACAATCTTGATGGTCGCCGGTGGTGCATTTCTGCTGTTCCAGGCAAGCAAAGGAAATGGTCGCGTCTACGTGCGTGAAATCCCCGTCGAAGCCCAGGCGTCTCAGCCCGAGGGAGAGGAACAGGTTTATCGCTGGACGCGATATCAACAGGTGACGGAAGCGGAAAAAGGGGAACCAGACGTTCGCTTCAGTTTGTCACGCACGCTGGGTCTGTGGGTCGCCGCATTTAGTACTCTGGCCATTTTTTCCTTTCTGTACGGCGATAACCCGATCTATAAATTTACGGAATCAGTATTTGTCGGAGTTTCTGCGGCCTACGCGATGGTCGTCGCGTTCTGGACAGAAATCATGACCAACCTGTACGCGAAACTTCTGCCAGGCCTGGCACGCATTACCTTTTATCCTGATATTGATTCCACAGCCAGGCCGGACTATCTCTATCTGATCCCGCTCGTCTTGAGTATTTTATTGTTATGGCGTCTATCCCCCAAAGGAAGCTGGATTGCCCGCTGGCCACTCGCATTCTTTATCGGTGCCACGGCCGGAATCCGCCTGATCAGCTATCTGGAAACGGACTTTGTGGGACAGTTGCAAAGTACCGTCATGCCCTTCATTGTGTTTGCCTCCGATGGCTCTCTGCTGTGGATCAAATCACTACGAAATACCATCTTTATCGTGGGCGTGGTCTCCTGCATGATCTATTTCTTCTTCTCCATCGAACATGAAGGAGTCGTCAAATATATTTCCCGTCTGGGGATCTGGTTTTTGATGGTTACCTTTGGCGCAAGCTTTGCCTATACCGTGATGGGCAGAATCGCATTGCTCAGTGGCCGACTCGTGTTCCTGTTCAATGACTGGCTGGGAATTTGATTTACTGTGTACCGTGAAAAAATGCCGGTAGATCTGTATGGGAAAGTGTAACTGATTTACCCTCATCAATCTGAGTAAACCACAGGCACCAGATTACTTATGGATGAGGTTCCTTTAAGGATCAGATGAAGATCTGTTTTTTGTGAAAAGCAGTTACTTTCTACGCTACGCGTTCATTTGCTCATCTGATATATTTGGATTCAGCCCACCGGTCGCCCGCCCCGGGTTAATACCTCAAATAATCCAGGTAAGAAATAAATTGTAATGAATTCGCAGTCGACTGCTGACGCAGAGCTGAATGCAACCTCCCCCGAACTCACCCTCCCCACTTACAAATATTTTCCCGGCTGGTCCATGCTGGGAATCGCGGCGCTGGCGCAGTTTTTATCCGCCCCCGGCCAGTCTTTCTCCGTCGCTGTTTTTAAAGATCCCATGCGAGCCTCCCTGGGGTTAACCGAGACGCAATACTCACTGGCTTACGGGTTTGCCACAATCGTCAGTGCCTGCCTGCTCCCGTTTGTCGGGCGTTTGCTGGACCACTTTGGCGCAAGAATCATTCTGCCCATCATCGCCGTGGGCCTCGCTGCCGCCTGCTTCTTCATGTCGCGGATTCACTCACTGTCGGAACTTTATATCGGATTCAGTCTCGTTCGCAGCCTGGGACAAGGTGCCCTCACTTTAATTTCCGTCTGGATGGTGGGAGAATGGTTCGAGAAAAAACGGGGACGTGCCACGGCACTTGCTGGATTTGGCAGTGCCTTCTCCGTGATGACCATACCTCTGCTGAACAGCTGGTTGATTACCCATTATGGCTGGCAGACCGGCTGGCTTGTTCACGCGGTCACGGTCGCCGTCTGCCTGATTCTGCCTGGAATCTTTATTGTCAGAAATCGTCCGGAAGACCTGGGACTGCACCCGGATGGAATCGACCCCGCAGACGAACCGGAACCTGAGCCTGAGCTCCCCGGTGCCCGACAGAAACGCCCTCTGATCACCGCGACCATTGAATCCTGGACTGTCCGCCAGGTTTTACGCGACCCGACTTTCTGGAAACTTCTGACGGTCATCACGACTCATGCATTAGTGGGAACCGGACTTGTGTTTCACCAGATCGCCCTGCTGGGCAGTCACGGTGTTCCCATGAACTGGGCCATTCGCATGATGTCCTTTCAGGCGATCTGCGCTACCGTACTGATGTTTCCGGCTGGCTGGCTGACCGACCGTTTTCCCAGTCGTTATATTCTATGTGGCTCCATGCTCTGTCTGTCATTGGCGAATCTGATTGTCCTCACGATGCCTGCCCTGTGGATGGTGGTCGTGTATACTTTTCTGCTCGGTTTGACAGGCAGCGTGTTTCGCAGTACGGCAACCGTTGTCTGGATTAACTATTACGGCCGCATGAACCAGGGTGCCGTCCGAGGCGTAGCCTGGTCGATGATGATTCTGGCCTCTGCTTTAGGACCGCTCCCGGTCGCCATGTCGATTGACTACTTCGATTCTTACAATCCGGCTCTCTACCTGTTTGCCACTCTCCCCTTAATCTCAGCAGCCGCGGTCTGGTCCGCTCATCCTCCCAAGCTGTTTAAACAACAGGAAGAATCCGACGCAGGTACTGTCTCCACAGGCTGATCCCGTCAGAGCCGGGCACCACAGAATTTACAGAACGTGGCGTTGGAATCATGGCCTTCCCGCATACATTCAGGGCAGACCTGCGTCGTAATCCTGCTTCGATCTGATGCTCTCGCTCCATGCGCCAATTCAGCAGAGACGATTCCCGTGGGCACGATAATCAGGCTGTAACCCAGAATCATAATGAGGGAGGCCAGGAATTTTCCCAGAGGGGTGACCGGCGCACTATCACCATAGCCGACGGTCGTCATTGTGACAATCGCCCAGTACATACTCTCGGGAATCGAATCAAAGCCACTTCCTTTATCATCTTCAATCAGATGTAATGCCGCCCCTTCGATGACAACCGCGATGAGTACAGTCGCCAGAAAAACCGCGACCTTGGAGCGACTGGCCCAGATGGCACGCCGCAATTCCGAAGCTTCCGAAAGCATATGTGCCAGTTTAAAGATTCGGAAGGCACGCAGCAGTCGCAGCGCGCGAATCACTCCCAGTCGTTGTGTTTCCCCCGGCGCAATATTCATAATGTAGGTCGGCAGAATCGAAAGCAGATCGACAACGCCATAAAAACTGAAGATATAGCGCAGAGGATGACGGGCACAGATGATGCGCGCAACATACTCAATGGTGAAGAGAATTGTGAAAAACCATTCCGCATAATGAAACGGGACATCATAGTCCTTGTCCAGTGAATTCACGCTTTCCAGCATGATCACCAGCACACTCAGTAAAATAGCAATCAGCAAAATGACATCAAATGCTTTCCCCGCCCGTGTATCCGCCTCGAAGATAATTTCGTACCAGCGATCCCGCCAGTCACGCGATTTTATTTCCGGCGTCTTTTTCGACTCAGACATTCAGATACTTTCGATCATTAATAATTTCGCGATGCCATTTCCGGGAGATGTACGAAACATACGACTGCAGTCCCAGATTATGTACGAAATCCACTTTCGAGGTCAACCTGATTCGAAAGAACTGCTTTCAGCGCGCTTTCCTGCTTAAACAGGAGAAACGTAATCTGATCCCAAACGGATCAATCCTTTCCCTCGCTTCCTGCTCCGTATATAATGAGAGCTGAGTTTTCCTCAGATTTAACCTTCCTCTGAATTTGCCTGCCACACCACCTTGATCAGGATTGTCTATGCGACTTGCTATCTGCTTTCTGATGCTGTTTCTGATCAGTGGCTCTGCCACTGCCGTGACTCCGGAACCAGCTGATTACTTTGAAAAGTCAGTCCGCCCGATACTGATGAAATATTGCGCGGACTGCCACGATCCAGACGATTCAAAAAATGACGTCCGCTTACTCCAGGCCAGGACAGCGGAGGAAATTTCTCAATTCAGTAAAATCTGGCTGAGTGCGTCACACCAGCTCAGAAACAGGACGATGCCTCCTGCTGATGAAGATCAACCCACAGAAGCAGAACGCTTGCGGATCGCGAACTGGATTGAAACTTTTCTCCGTGAGACCGCCTGTGACCGGGGCGAACACGCCGGTCGGGTTTTACCAAGACGTCTGAACCGAACCGAGTACGATAATACGATCCGCGATCTGTTCGGCCTGGAGTTGAAGTTCTCGGAAAAATTCCCCAATGATGGAGCGGGGGGAGAAGGATTCGACAATAACGGTGAAACCCTGTTTCTGCCTCCCATTTTAATGGAACGTTACCTGGAAGCAGCGCAGGAAATTCTCGATGCTGCCATCATCACTCCCCCCTTAAAAAAAACATACAAGGTCTCTGATTTCCTGCCTCCCCTCTCAGCAGACAATACTGATTCACGAGAGATCAAGCCGGGCGATGAGATTTCCGTGATTGAAGGCATCTATCTTACCAGTGATTACAGCGTTAAAATTGAACTGCTCTCACCAGAAAAAAAGAACACGCAGGTCATCCTGAAGATCGACGGTATCAAAGCGCATCGATTTCAGTTAAAGCCCCTGGAAAGCCAGACCGTTGCCACTGATGTGCGACTGATGCGTGGCTTGCATTCGATGACACTCGCGGTTCCCGAGGGTGAGGCCGCTGTCAAAGTCCGCTCACTGAATCTGGAAGAACGACGAGAACCCGTATCAAAAGAAAAAAAACATCTGCATCAACGTATCTTCGAAGTCGCCGGCAAAGATCTTCCGCCAAATCGTGAATCTGCGCAGAAGATCATTCGCGCCCTGACAAAGAAAGCATATCGACGGCCGCTGACCGATCATGAACTGACTCAACTGCTGCAGCTGTATGATCGCGCCGCCGAACGAAACGATCCGTATGAAGAAAGAATCAAACTGGCGTTGAAAGCAGCCCTGGTATCACCTCACTTCCTGTTTCGTACCGACGCTGCTCCTGAGCAACCGGGCATTCAGCGCATCTCGGATTACGAACTGGCAACCAGGCTCTCTTATTTCTTCTGGGCCAGCATGCCAGACGCAGAACTGATGCAACTGGCGGATGAAGGAAAACTCCATCAGAATTCGATCCTCGAACAGCAGATCAAGCGTATGCTGGCCGATCCGAAAGCGCGGGCTTTATCCGAACTGTTTACAGAGCAGTGGCTGGGAACTAAAGATGTCGGCGGCCGTATCGCCCCTGTCAGTGGACAGTTCCGCGATGTGTATTCTACCGAACTGGCACTCGACTTCCGTGAAGAAGCAGTCCAGATGATGAATTATCTTTTCCAGGAAAATCGCAGTCTGCTGGAAATCATTGACGCTGACTATGCCTTCCTGAATCAGAGGCTCGCAAAACATTACGATGTCGACGGCGTTAAAGGCCGTGAGTTTCGTAAAGTGACCGTCAAGGACGGCAGGCGTGGAGGCGTACTGGGCCTCGGTGGAGTTCACATGCTGACATCCTACCCCAAGCGGACCAGTCCGGTTCTACGCGGTGCCTGGGTACTCGAAACCTTGCTGGGAACACCAGTCCCTTCGCCACCACCGGGTGTGCCCCCTCTCAAGGAGAAGAGCGGAGATAATAAAAAACGATCCATTCGCCAGATCCTTGAGGCTCATCGTGAACACGCCACCTGTGCTGCCTGCCATGATATTATCGATCCCATCGGTTTTGGACTGGAAAACTATGACCTGTTTGGTCGATGGAGAGAAAAGGAGCGAGGTCAGCCCGTTGATGCCACTGGCGAATTTCCTTCCGGGGAAACCTTCGCTGGACCGGGTGAATTGAAAAAAGTATTGCTCAAACGGAAAGACGAACTGGCTCGGCACTTCACGGGCAAAATGCTCGGCTATGCACTGGGGCGCAGCCTGGAAGATGCGGACGACTGTACGATTGAAAAGATTGTGAAACAACTGGAGCAGAACGACTATCGGTCGCAGACACTGATTCGTGAAATCGTATTCAGCAAACCGTTTCTCTATCGCGACAGTACTCACTCTGAGGTAAAATCAGAGAGAGCGGAATAGTTTTAATTTTAAACTGTCAACTTTAGACAGGAAGGAAGTGAGATGGCTCAACCAATCTCAAGACGAACCGTACTCCGAGGCCTGGGTGCCAGCCTGGCATTACCCTGGCTGGACGCGATGACATCACGCAGTCGTGCTGCGGAATCACTCGACAAACCTCCCGTACGTACCGCTTTTCTGTTTATGCCCAATGGGGTGGTCCCCAAACATTGGGATCCACCACAGAAAGACAATGATCAGTTTGATCTGACTCCCATGCTCAAGCCGCTTGCCGGAGTCAAAGAAGAATTCCTGTTGCTGGAAAATCTCTGGAATGAACAGACCGTCGGTCGTAACGGTCATTGGCCCAAAGTCCCCGCCTTTCTTTCGGGAGGTTTTGTTGTCAGGACTTCAGGCCGGGATATGGATACCGGCGGAACGTCCCTCGATCAGATGATGGCACGCAAGATTGGCAACCGGACTCCCCTGCCTACCTTCGAACTGGGTGTCGATCCCGCCCGCAATGGAATTGATAATATTGGCGGAGGATTCACTCGCATTTACGGCTCGCATATCGCCTGGCGCGATCCTCATACACCGGTTCCCAAGGAAATCATTCCGCAGTTGGCCTTCGATCGATTGTTTCGCACGAGTTCTGCAGGACCTGTCGTGTCCGGCTTCAATCCGAACCAACCCCAGGTCGTCAAATCGCTTCAGCGAGATGACACCAGCGTACTCGATCTCGTCCGTGACGATGCAAAGTCACTCCAACGTAAAGTCGGCATACAGGACCGTGCCAAAATCGACGAATACCTGGACTCCGTCCGCTCTGTCGAACGCCGCATTGAATCTGCATTAAAACCGCAAAAGCGCTGGATCAATGAAGGCCGTTTCGATGTACCCCGACCGGGCCCCGGTATTCCCAAAGATCATCAGGAACACGTGCGTATGATGCTCGATATCATGGTACTCGCGTTCTGGACTGATTCGACCCGTATTTCCACTTTCATGTTTGGCAATGCTCAGACCGGTCGAAACTTCTCCTTCCTGGATGGTGTCAAAGGCAGTTTCCATCAGCTGTCACACCATCGGGAACAGGAGAAGGAACGCGACATGTACGAAGCCATCGGGACCTGGCATATCACACAGCTGGCTTATGTGATCGATAAAATGCGTTCCCTGAGTGAAGGAGAATCCACGCTGCTGGATAATTCCATGCTGTTATTCGGTTCCACGATCAAAGATGGAAACCGCCACGATGAACACAACCTGCCCGTGATTCTCGCCGGCCGAGGGGGAGGCACGATTCGCCCCGGACGTCGATTGACGGCTCCGAAAGACACTCCACTCTGTAATCTGTATGTCTCCATGCTGCAGCGAATGGGAATTCAGACCGAGCGATTTGGCGACAGCACGGGTGAATTAAAAGGGCTTTCCTGAATCAATCTCGAAATGGATCAGTCCTGAAACTGATAGGAAAACAGGTCCGCATCTTTCAAGCGAAAGCGCAGTCGAACTGGTTTACCGGCCAGGCTGCTGACATCCGGTTTTTTATTCCAGGTGACCGTACGGTCGACGGTGTCACCGAATAACTCATCACAGTCCTGGAAAGTAAAGCCCGGTATCGGTTCGCCAGCCGCATTCTGAATTTCCACATAGAGACTGCCGGCTGCAGAAGTGGAAAAATTAAGAGACAGCTGATTTCCCGTAAAAGTGATCGGAACGGTCAATAACTCTCCCCCCTTCATCGAGGCATGCAGCGACACAAAACCATCAAGTCGCAGCGAATAGCGTCTGAGGGAGTTCCCCTTTCCATGCCAGTAGTCTTCCGCAGCATAGATGGAAAGTTCATCCGGTGCCCCTGCGAATGATGACTTTGTCTGAACCACATTTTCGGCGATAAACTGATGCCCGTACTGCCATGTCCCCGGACGCTCGATGCCCGGCCTCAAGAAGGCTTCATTCCAGCGTTTGAAATGCACTCCATCCCTGCTGGCCATTAACAGTCCTTCACTGACAGCCGTACCATACCGTTCAACTGAGGAAGCCCGTAACTTTCGCCGTTCATACTCGGGTAGCGCCCGCATGGATTCCGACCAGCCCCGTTCAATATAGCGAGCGGGAAAACCGATCCGGATATGCGGTGCGCGAAAGTAAGGCGCCACCTGATTCGTATACAGTTCTTCGCTGGGCGAATCTTCGTAGACCAGATCTGCCACATTTTCCCACTGGATAAAATCCGGTGAAGTCGCCGTCTGAATCGCACGATCCCCCTCAGGTTTCCAGGTTTTCGCATCAGTGATCCCCCCAGTGAATACCCGGTAATAAGTTCGATACTGTTTTTGGACCGAATCCCAGAATGCCAGATTCTGTGAATCGAAGGCCCCCTTCGTGATGACTGGTGCTTCCTGCATCAGGTTCCAGTGAATTCCATCCGCTGACTGAAAGGCATACAGCCCCCCTTCTCCCTGCAAGCCTCCCAGCGCCTTAAATTTCGCTTCCGGTTTGCAGTCGGGGTTTTTATCCAGAAAGGGCGCAAAGTTATGACACCCCTTCCCCTCAAGGATGATGTTATTCTTTTTCGATCCCTTGAATTCAACAATCCCCAGTTCCGGTCGAGTCCAGTGAATGCCGTCTTTGCTCTCGGCATAACAATAGTATGGCTTATGGCTGCCGGTATTCAGTTTTCCTTCTGAAACGATGATATGTGAACCACGATAATACAGCCGATAGAGATCGCCTTCCTGGATGATCGTATGATAGCCCGAACTGCTGCCTTCCCAGGGTTGATCGAACTGGATGACCACTTCGCGGGGAACCGGCTTCTGCAGACGAAGTTCTGCGTCTCCCGTGATTTGATCGATCAGCGTCTTTTCGATGAACATTTCTCGCCGATTACCGATTTTCACAGGCGACTCTGCCGAAACGGATTGCAGAGAACTCAGAAGAATTGTGAGACAGAGCACAAACTGAAAATGGAAGGCAGTCACAGGCATGGTGGATACTCCTGGTGGGTAAATGGTTCCATTTTACGATACCAGATCACCAGCAGAATATCAGCTTTAAATACCAGAAATGCATCTTTTATTCCGCGAGCTTCAGATGCAATAAGGGGAACGGTTTGCCGAAGCCATCCACATCAGATCGATGTGCCACTTCAAACCCCAGATGTTGATAAAAGCCTAAAGCCTGTTCGTTCTGCTCATTCACATCAACAAGCTCAGCGCCCAGTTCATTGACCGCATAACTTACCAGTTGCCGCCCGATCCCATTTCCGCGCCAGGCTGGATCAATAAACAGAGCTTCGATCTTCGGAGACTCGACCCCGACAAAGCCAATCACGGCTTGAGATTCGTCACGAACACAATATACAGGCAGGCACTCCAGACAGGCTTCCTGCACCAGCGGTTTGAGTGATTGAATGGTATCTTCATCCAGAAAATCATGCGTCGCACGCACCGATGCTTCCCAGACATCCAGTGCCCGCGGGTGATCTGCTGGTTTGAGATTCGAAATCTGAAATGAAGGAGTCATAACAAATAAAGAAAGTGATCAATCGATGGATTAAGCAGCGCTGACGGAACGAAATCGAGAAACCAGAATACCCTGATTTAATCAATAAAAAAAGCCGCCCCGCTTCAAAGAAACAGGACGGCTGAGAAATAATTCAACCAGTTTTTTTACAGAACATTTGTAACGCCGGGAGTCGGAATCGGATAGAAACCATTTTCATCAGGAACCGTCACAGGAGTGGCTTCCCAGGAGAACTCTTTCGGCATCAGACTGACTTCAGAAGCCATCGCTTCATCCCAGGTGATTGGCTTACCACTGTAAGTTGCCAGGCGACCCAGAATCGAAGTCATCGTGGATTTCGCACCATATTCGGCTTCATTGTAAGGCGTTCCATTGTAGATGGCTGCGAACAGATCATCGTGTTCCACCTGGTAGGGATTGGTTTTCTTGCCACGATATTTCCATTTATAGCCACCAGTCGTTTCATACTTGGCACCACTGATATCGCAGGAACCTTTGCTACCCTGAGCATGCTCGGTCACACTGTTCCAGCAGTTACGAATATGTCGGCACTGGCTGTACATCCGGGTGTCGTCGGCATAGACAAACTCAACGGCGAAGTGATCGTAGATCTCACCGTATTTTTTGTCGGTTCGAACCTGGCGTCCGCCCATCCCATAAGCTTTCACGGGGAAATCATCTTTCAACCAGTTACAGACATCGATGTTATGAATGTGCTGCTCGTTGATGTGATCCCCGCAGAGCCAGTTATAGTAGTACCAGTTTCGCATCTGGTATTCCATTTCTGATTTCGCATCTTCCCGGGCCAGTCGGGGTTCCCAGACTCCACCACTGTTCCAGTAGCAGCGCATGGATGTGATGTCACCAATCGCTCCATCTTTCAGTCGCTGAATGGTTTCGATGTAGGGCGCCTGGTGATGACGCTGCAGCCCCACGCCGACTGCCAGGTTTTTCTCCTTGGCTTTCTTGGCGGCTTCCAGAACTTTCTTCACACCGGTGACATCAGTCGCCACCGGTTTTTCCATGAAGATATGCACGCCTTTATTGACGGCTGCTTCAAAATGAATTGGACGGAACCCGGGAGGAGTCGCCAGGATGACGACATCCACGCCGCTATCCAGAAGCTTCTGATAGGCATCGAAGCCGACAAACATTTTATCTTCAGCAACATCAACACGTTCCGGGCGACCCGAAAACTGTTTCTGCAGGTTTGTCAAGCTGCTGTCCATACGGTCTTTGAAAGCATCTGCCATCGCTTCCAGCTTGACATTCCCTTTTGTCGACAACGCCTGGGAAGCAGCCCCGGTACCACGACCACCACAGCCAACCAGGCCAACTTTAATTGTATCATCACCACTGGCGTGAACATGAGCGGATGACCCCAGTGTGGAAAGGATCCCTGTACCCACCGCAGTGGCGGTAGTTACTTTCAAGAAGTCGCGTCTGGAAGTAGATTGATTGTTAGATTGAGTCATCAGAGGCCTTTCCCTAATCTGCAGGACGATTTGGTAAGATAGAAATATTTCTAATACACATATGCATTTGCCGGATCAACCGTTGATGGAAATCCGGCAAATGCAACTGTTTCACAATAATCTCTGGAATAAAATCAGCCGCTCAGCGTCCTTCATCAGCCGGGATCGCAGGATCGAGGCCGTATTTTTTCCGTTCTTCAGCGGTAGGCACATTTAAAGGACGAACCACCCGGAAACCAACCATAATGGCATCGGTATGATACCAGATACTCTGCGGGATCTGCGGGTCCTGAATTTTCCAGTCAGCACTGGAAGCGATCCGGTTGGCACTGCGAAGCGCCTCGGGTTCATCATCCCATGATCCACCGCGGGCGACCCGAGGATAAAGCGTCGTAGGAACATTAACCGGAAAATTCAGCGTTCCTTTATCGCCCCATTTTTTATAAGCGTCAGGAATGTATTGATCGAGAACCCACTCGGAAACATTTCCGTGGATGTCATACAGTCCCCAGGGATTCGGTTTTTTCTGCCCGACCTTCTGGTAGGTGTCATTGCAGTTGGCATAATGCCAGGCATAGTCATCCAGATTAGCAGCGTTATCACCAAAGGAGTACGCAGTCTTGGTACCGGCGCGGCAGGCATATTCCCATTCCGCTTCGGTGGGAAGACGATAGTAATGACCGGTCTTCTCACTCAACCATTTGCAATAGGTTTTCGCTGCCAGCTGTGTCATGCAGATCGCGGGATACCCATCATGTCCCATGTCGAATGTCATGTCTGTGTAAGGCTTCGTAGGACGAGTCACTGCGTCGGCTGCTTTTTCTTTTTCGTCAAACTTGCCACGCAACAGTTTGCGACGCTGGATATCCAGGTTGAAGCTCCAGACATCGTATTCATTCCAGGTGACTTCATGCTTGCCCATCCAGAACGGTTCAATTTTAACTTTGACCTGGGGACCTTCGTCTTTTTCCCGGTTGGCTTCGCCGTCTGGACTCCCCAGCGTGAACTCACCGCCGGGGATAGGTACCATGTCAAATGTAACATCGGTATTTTCAATTTTTTCGGTATAAGGCTTCATCTCTTTTTCTGTTTTTGCTTCCTGTGCGGAGGCCATTGATACAGAAAACAGGACAGCGGCAAAGAAAGTAAATTTGCCTTGCATTAAGAGACTGTGACGACATACGCTAAGCATATTGGTTTACTCCGTAACGGTAAGCTGCAATCGAACTTTAAATCGGGATGGATGATGTCATACTTTTTTCAGACATGCCTGCTGCTCTCCACAATGTCAGGCAATCAACTCTGCACGGATAGCGAAATTCTGAATCGGTATGAATTTCAGGAAGTGCATATGGGGGTGCAGTGGAGAATCGTATTATATGCTACCGACAAACCAATCGCAAATAAAGCTGCACAAAATGCCTTCCTACGTGTAAAGGAACTTAACAAACTCCTCAGCGATTATGATCCCGAAAGCGAGTTAAATAAGTTATGTCGGTTATCCGGGCCTGGAAAGCCGATCACGGTCAGCGATCCCCTGCTGGAAGTACTGAAAAAAAGTCAAGCACTCTCACGGGAAACAGAAGGTGCATTTGACGTTACCATCAGCCCCGTGGTCCGGCTCTGGCGTCGCGCCCGCCGACAGAACAAGCTGCCGGACCCTACCCGTCTGGCAGACGCTCGCGCCAAAGTCGGTTTCGAATTACTGAAAATCTCTGAACAGAATCAAACGGTCGAACTACTGAAAGACGACATGCGCCTCGACCTGGGAGGCATCGCCAAAGGGTATGCCGCCGATGTCGCTTTAAAGGTTTTGAAAGAACACGGCGTCAATCGAGCCATGATCGATGCCAGCGGTGACCTCGTACTCGGCGATCCACCGCCGGACAGCTGTGGCTGGAAAATCGGCATCTCCTCCTCTGATGCCCTCCAGGCTGAAATCGACCGCTTCCTCTATCTGCACAACATAGCCGTCGCGACCTCGGGTGATGCGCTGCAGCATGTGGTCATCGATGGTAAACGTTACTCCCATATTGTTAATCCTCACACCGGACTGGGCCTGACTGACCAGAGTCGGGTTACCGTCATCGCACCGGATGGCACTTCTGCAGACAGTCTCGCTTCCGCCATCAGCGTCCTCGGTCCCGTGGATGGAATCAAACTTTTAACAAAGAAACCAGGTACCGCCTGCCTGATATTACTCCATGAAAACGGTAAGATAAAGTCATACGAATCTCCCTGCTTCTCCCGCTATGAAGTGGATCAGAATCAACAATGAACTGGAGCCGACATGACGCAGAATCTGGTATACCTCAATGGCGAATACGTCCCCGCTGCTGAAGCAAAAATCTCGATCTTTGACGGAGCGATCAGCCTCGGCATGACCATCACCGAGTCGACGCGAACCTTCGCCCATCAGCCATTTCGCCTGCGAGATCATCTCGAACGTCTCTACCTCAGCCTGAAAGCAGCCCGCTTCGATGCCGGCATGACGCTGGATCAAATGGAACAGCTCACTCTCGAAGTCTGGGAGAAAAACCGGCCCCACTATCCTGCAGAAACCGATGCCTGGATCATTCACAACATCACTCCCGGTCAATGGGTCCCCTCCAGCGGACAGAAACCGCCGGAATCCAAACCCACGGTGATGATCGTTACCCTGCCTCTTGACCTCTCCTACTGGGCCGAATTCTATCGCACCGGCTGCCATGCCGTCACTCCTTTCACTCGCGTGCAACCGGCGCAATCACTCGATGCACGCATCAAAAACCGCAGCCGCTTCATCTACTCCATGGCCGAATCGGAAGTCAAACTGGTCGACCCCATGGCCCAAAGTCTGATCCTGGATACCGATGGTTTTCTCTCCGAGAACAAAGGCGGCAACTTTTTCCTGGTCACGCAGGGCTGCATTAAAACTCCCAGTACCATCAACTGCCTGAATGGCATCAGCCGCCAGACCATCTTCCAACTGGCCAGTCAACTGGAAATCCCTATCCAGGAATGCCAGCTGCTCCCCTACGATGTCACCACCGCCGACGAAGCATTTTTCACCAGCACTCCTTACTGCATCATGCCCGCTACAAAATTTAATGGCATCACTGTCGGAACCGGCGAAGTGGGACCGATCACCAGAAAACTGCTCAGCGCCTGGAGCCAGCTCGTCGGCATCGACATCCAGGAACAGGCGCAACAGTCGCTCTCCTGAATCAGCAGAAATTCATTATCCCAGTACAGTGGAAATAGTCTGCAACAGCCTCCTTTCAATTCGCGATACCAGATTGACCGTCCGTTTCACAGCAGTCGTGTTCCCCCGCGGGCCTCTTTCACGATCATCTGAATGAAGTGCAGTTTGCGAAGCACCGTGCGGGACATGACAAACGGATAGAAATCCTGATGCCCCATGCTGCGCGCGAGTTCGTTGAGTACCGTGGTGAGTTGCACCCATGAATTTATCAGCAGGATGACGTGTTCGGCATCAGGGGCTTTCGGATCGTAGAGATCGTTCACAGTAAAAGGTTCCACTGCCTGCTCGACGTCTTCACCGCGCAACCCGAAACGGAGGGCAGTATCCAGGCTGTCGACCACATGCAGATAGTGAGCCCAGCACTCGGCCCAATCTTCCCACGGATGAATCGAAGCGTAAGAACTGATATGATTTTGGGCCCAGTTGGCAGGCGGCCCCTGTTCATAATTACGCTTGAGAGCCGCAGAATAATCTTCTCGCTCATCTCCAAACAGTTCTCGGTATTTTTCCAGCCACGGTGTATCTGAAACAAGGCGGTCCCAGTAATAGTGACCGATTTCGTGACGCAAATGTCCCAGAAGTGTGCGATAAGGCTCATGCATTTCTTTACGGGCTTTTTCACGAATCGAATCGTCTGCTTCCTCGATATTCAGAGTAATCAAACCATTGGCATGCCCTGTGAGAACCCGCGGCTTCTGCCCCGTGGCTCGTAGAAAATCAAACATGACCCCGTGTTCGGGATCCTCACTCACTTTCGATTCCACAGGTAAACCGAGATTCAATAATTGTGCGATCAGGCGACGTTTCGCATTTTCAATTTTACGCCACCACAGTCGATTCTCGGGGTCATCCAGATTGGGTATCGTGTGGTCCAGCCGACAGGATCGGCAGAGCGTCTGCTTTTCCTCGGCCTGTACCAGCCAGTTGCACCCGGCCGGAGAGTCAAAGTTTTTACAGCGTTTCCAGACAATCTTCTGATCGGATTCTCCGTCAATGATCCAGGTCCCGGCGGTGGGTCCCTCAGCCAGTGCCCGGAGTTGCTGCAATGCTGGTGCGTACCCCAGTGGCGTCTGACATCCCAGGCAGACACTGTTTTGAAAATAGATCGGACGCCCGCAACGACAACTCGATGCACTTCTCGACCCGGACAGTTCATCAGACTTCCAGACCTCCACCAGGCGTCGGGTGACTGATTCGAATATATTCAGCATGTTTTGATCCTCTATGATCTGATGCAGTTTGCATCGACGATGTCAGGGTTTACAACCAGCGTCTGGCCGAAGAGATCCACTGCCATGGCGATGCGCGTTTAATGTATGCAGGTGAACCCCGGCTTGTAAAGGATCAAATCGTTTCGATAATTCTGCACAGGAAGTAGTTCCTTCTGAAATTTAACCGTGATTGATTTCTACGACTGAAAATATTCGACTTGACTTGCCCCTGCCCCCAACCAGAATAAGCACCTAACTGAGTCGCGCGCGTGACCAGTTTACAGTGCACTGAAACACCAGCCACCTGTTCCTGATCTTCACTACAAAACAGCCTGTTTTTTCCCGATTTGCACTGCTCGAAACCGCACCCGTTCGTACTGTACCCCTGCGGGTCGCCGCACATCGCAACCCTTCGCCCCGGCACCGCCACTGTATCGTCCAGCATCGGTCCTCTGTCAACCCGTATCGCCACATCATCTTTTTCATCCCCCTTGACACATCCACGCCCTTCCCGAAAATAATCCACCATGCATAATCCAACATGCAAAAACCAACCTGCAACGAAACCACAAACCCCCAGCCAACGGACTCCAGGTTCATAGATCGAACACCAGAATGAATCCAACAACAATAACATATATTCAATGTCCTCTCCCCCGGGCGGGTGCCATCTGTCGGCTTGCCCGACAGTGTTTTGAGTAACCATCCCAACTGAAAAAACAGGGAGAGCCCAAATACCATTCAGGCCGAGCAGAGCGAGCAGGAGCTCACAGATGCCACGTAAATTTCGGAATCAGGCTCCCCACACAAATTCAGCGTGTGGCACCGTTGGCTTGCCCAACGGTGAAAGTGATCACGGCTCCCTTACCCGGTTCACAACGAATTATAAGGATCGGCTCCCAACCCCCGCAGATGAAAATCCCGAACCACTGAATGATTAAATTAGGGTGATCGATATTCATCAGATTAAAAAGGTCTCAGCCCGCCTGGCGAGGTTCGACACGGCATCGCACATGATGGCTACAGAATGAAACATCCCCATCACATTTTTCGACCACGAAAACCCCAAAACCAGCCAAAAGCAAAATGGGTAAGCCCGAATGCAATTCGGGCCGAGCGCAGCGAGCAGGAGGTCACAGCTCCCGCATCCATTCTGGAACCAGGCTTTCCACATCCATTCGACACGGCCGGACAAGCCGGCCATGGCACCCCGATACCTCGATATCAATTGCACTGTCCCCTATCAGCTCAGACGAGCGCGTGCCACCGTCGTCTTGCCCGACGGTACTCAGTTAACCAGCCCCTACCAGCAAAACCAACTGGCCCGGGATGCAATCCGGAGTTGTCGCAAACAACAGGAAACTGTCAGAACATTCTCCCGCAAACCAGGCGAGGTGAAGCTCCCGCACCACATCCGGATCAAACTTCTGGACCTGGCAGCAGACAGCGATTATAATTTCTCCATACAATACAATTCACCGGGCTCTTACACTTTGAAGTCCGAACTGTTCAGCAGAGAATTGGGTGCAACTGTTAGCTCGCCAACAGTGTGCAGTTAACCAGCCACAGACCAATAATAATGAGCTGGTCCAAATCTATTTTTCGGGCCGAGCGCAGCGATATCCAGGATGAAAAGGGCCAGCCATGTCAAATCAGGAATTGTCAAGGCGTGGGTTTCTGCTCACGACAGGAGCAGTCTGCTGCAGTGCCGCATTCAAGTCCAGTTTAGCAGCAGAAAACGAGCAAGACGCCAGTAACTATAAAAAGCTGGACTGCCATCTGCACATCAATCACAAAAACAGATCGCTGGAAGATACGATCAGACACATGGACGCAACCGGTACAGCCAGGGCATTCATTCTGCCTCTGGAGACGGGCGAAGGGGGCGTGCTGCTGCGTACGGAAACGGTCCTGCATGCCTTCCACAAATATCCGGATCGCCTGATTCCCTTTTGTCAGACGGACATCCGCCAGCCAGACGTGATAGAACGGATTCGTGCTTACCATCTGCTGGGCTGTCGGGGGATCGGTGAGCAGAAAGAGCATCTGCCTTTAAACGATCGTCGCGTGGAAGCGGTGATTGCAGAGTGCGACGAATTGAACTGGCCGATCACCATTCACTTCCAGGACGATAAAAACGGATTCAACCAGGGCATCGAAACGCATCTGGAAACCTATCTGAAAAAATATCAGCGGGTGCGGATCATCGGCCACGCGCAGTCTTTCTGGTCTCACATCAGTGCCGACGTACCACCACCTGACAAAACGCTTTATCCCCGCGGCCCCGTCAAGCCGGGCGGACTGCTGGATCATCTGTTGAGCAACTACCCCAATCTGTACGCGGACATGTCCGCCGGCAGCGGATTCACTGCGCTCTCCCGCGATGAAGATTTTACCGCAGGCTTCCTCGAACGACACCCGCAGCAGTTACTGTTCGGCAGCGACTGCCCCTGTTCCGACGGTCGCGGCGGCAACTTTAACGGTGTCTGTTACAGCACACGCCTGCAGCAGTTTCTGCTGCGAATGGTCAAAGACAAAGCAGCCCTGCAGGACATCTTCTACAACAACGCCGAACGCGCCTTGAATGGCTCGGGTTAGTATCCCGGATACTTTATTGTCCCCCTTTCATATTGGGTCAGCCTCTTTTATTCTCTTTTTGAAAAAGGCAACTAACCATGCGATATGTTCTGATGAACCTGCTCATGATCGTATTGTTTTCTGACGTGCCAACTTCGTTCGCCCAAAACGTTTCGCCGGAACAGGATGAAGTTGCAGCAGCCAGGGTAAAATTTTGTTTGAGTGGAATTCGAGAGCATAGTCAAAGGTTGAAATCGGGGTTGGCGACTTACCAGGGTTCTCTTGACGTGGAGATCAGGGCGCAGCCTGAAAAAAACCTCTCCGGCCCCGTCTCCGGAACACTCGCCTTCGATGGATCAAAAGTACGATTTGATGTGACTCGTCCTGGCTGGACTGTCGACTCAGACAGTATCGAGCACCCCTCGGACGACAAGACAGTGAGGAACGCGACGGCAAAGATGAATCAGGGAACTCTTACCAAGATGTTCAGTAACGATGGATCAAAAATCGCCATTTGGCAGTCCTTCCAGCCGTTGATCGCAATTGCAAAAGCGAGCAGCTTTCCAGACCGCCGCGTGACGGAATATATCGACTACAGATGCCCCACGTTATTTGATATCTTTTCAGTGAACCGGGGGTACTCTCTGGATCAAATGCTGGATAAGCTTGACCCCGATAATGCACTGTCAGTGGTTTCAGTGGAAAAAGAATCAGAGACGATCTGGAATTTAATCTGGACCTACACGGATCTGGAACACGACGAAGCCACGCGATGTATTCTAACGGTTGATGTTCAACAAGATTTCAGTCCCACGAAGTTTCTTTGCGAATCAACCAGGCTACAGAATGTGAAGGATGATTCCAGTTGGATTCCTGAGTGGGAAAATACCACAACCTGGAAGGAAGTGTCAGAGGTGTGGGTTCCCGTCCATGTGGAGCGGAAACTTTTCATGGGCCCCTATTCAGGTACGGACGAAGTCTTCACTGTTGATCTTGAATGGAAGTCTGTTAATGAGCCCATTGCCGATGACGTGTTTACCTATGCCGACTTCGATGTCCCTGACAACATCGCCATACAAGACACTTCATCGGGAGAGACGGTCTGGATCAAGCCCCTTCCTGCAAATAAGCGACAGACTGAGCGTCCCCTCAGCAGCAACTACTCAACAACAAAGACAATCCTGATATTAGTCAACCTGTTGTGCTTGCTGTTAATTGGTGTATGGTATCTTCGCAAAAGGGTATCCCATGCTTAAGTTGTTTTTGAATTGACCGCAACCTGTTAAATCGAACAGAAGAAGGTAGCTGAGAATACTTCTCGTAATACAGGCATGATGGCGGTCTTTAATTGGCAGAATAAAAAGGTTGGAACTCTTTTTATCGAACCCTGAACGTCTTTATATCCTCTTTACTCATCCATTTCAGCATATGGTTATTTACCATTCGTCATTTTGCGGAAGATATATGTGGGATGAATGTCGAGAGAGGCATCTCCGCCGCCGTTGAATGTTCGCATCCGTCCTCCTTCCACGGCCACCAGCTCCCAGCCCCGGGCAGCAAGAATATTCAAGCCACGCTCAAGTGAGGGCTCGTAAGAGTTGTTCGGGGGTAATTTTCCATCAAGCCCCAGCTTATCGATTTCCAGACGAGCCAGAACTTTATACACCTGGCGCGGCGTCTCTTGTTCGGCTTTCGGTTCGGCTGCCAGCGAATAGGCAATCGAGACAGTGAGCATTAAGCAGCAGGCAAATAACCGTTTCATTTGTGACTCCTTAAAGTGGTTGTTGAGGCTTGACTCCGTGGAAGGAGGCTTCAAATTGTCCCGGGAAACGAAAAGCAAGCAGGCTTTCTTAAAATCATCAAATTTGCCAACCGGCAGAAGACCTGTCTGTTTTCCCGCTGATTCAGGATGACATATTGTGTGGTCAATGGGAAGATAAGATGATCTCAACAGGTACGTCGTATCAGAATTTATTGGTTCACTAAATTTTGATTCCCTGGGGAACCACGCCAGTCATGCTCCCGTTGCTTCTTCAAAAAATGCGGCCACCAGAGAGATGGCTGGCATGTCAGGCTTCCGGCTGTTGTTTTCGCGATTGTGAGTACCACCAGCCTAACCATCCTGCGATAAAGAGAATATTCAGTATCACAAGCCAACGCCACTGCCCTGATGATTTGCCTGCCAAATCATCAATTGAAGCAGGAACTGTATATCTCTCTGCTTTTTTAAGAGTTGCTTTCGGGCTCGTCCAGTCTGCGACCTCAACGCCGGGAATGTCATACCAGATGCGAAACTGGTCCTCTTCAAAATTGCCCGGCACACATTGATCCATCTGAATCACAGTCTCATATAATGGATCGGGCGATATGAACAATGGCGCCGTGTAGTAGGCATGGGATTCAACGACACAACGCTTCGGCATCCAGACGCCGTCAGGAGTCACCTGGACAAAATCCGAATTCTTCGTATGAAACAGCGTTTCACCGGTTTCTTTTCTCGACTCCCATTTCTCTTCCACCGCGTATCCGTGCGCCCTGTTCAGCCAGAAGCGGATTACGCGGTCCTTGCCCGCAAGCTGGCGGCGTTCTCTTTCCAGCCGCATCTGCAGGATATCAGTGCCATTTAGCAGTTCCACAAATGGTTGATGCGTCTCGATGTCAAACGTTTCCGCGCTTTGCCAGGGTTCCGGTTGTTCGATGATGACCTCGAGAAATGTTTCACCTCCGCTAGCGACCTCACTGACTGAAACAAGCTTTTGCTGGTCTGCGGCGTTTAAAACAGTGGATACAACAGCTTGACCTAAGGAGTCTAATGTTTTCGGACCAGAGAAACCGGTCTCACGAAGATACCAGAACTCCATCCTGGCTAAAGAGTTCGCCCGGTCGTGCAGCTTACCATATTCTGCCGCAATACCTGGTGTGTAAATGGAAATGCTGCTGCTGGCAGGCTCTTTGAGCTCTTTATATCCAATCCTGTATTGGGTGCCATCGAATGAGATTTCGTGAAGTAGATCGCGTGTGTAACTTTTTCCTGCAGGGTGTTTCGTTGACTCGCGAAACAGCGGGCCTTGAAACCGCAGCTCGAAATGCAGCGTTTTTGTGAAGTCCGCCTCGGATTCTGACGTATCAAATTTTTTCAGGACTGTTTCAACCGGAACAAGAGGCCGACGATGAATCTCACCGGTAATCAAGACGTTGGAAAACAGTGCCGCATTCTTTTCGAGCGATGCTCGAGCATCCGACGGAAGCTTGGGTGGTGACGAGTCATCTCCCCTGCTTGATGCGATTGCTAAGAAAGCGACAAAGAATACCGTTGCGACTCTCATCAGAATCCTCCAAATCTATCGTGTTTGTCTCGAAAGGAAAAAGAGGGGAAAGGAATCTTATCATTGAGACCGGCCTCCTTTTACTCTCCTGCTACCTTCATGTCATCCAAGGCTGCGATAAAATCTCTACATTCGAATATGATCACCCGTTCCTGCTCTGGATCCAATACCAGATAATGTTCCGAAAACACAGATTCATCTGAACGTTTTCTGATTTCTAAAAAAGGGATAGACACCAAGCTAAGGCTGGGTTGAGAAAAAACTAAATTCTTGACTCCGTAAAATTCGAGATACAATTCCCTACCTATAAGATCACTGTTTTGCGACATAACGATACAAAGACATTGTTCACATTCACCCATCCATTTTTGATTAGTGAATTGCAAAGACTTAAGATATGTAAATTGTTTCGGATTCAAGGAATAATATTTTTCAATATTACCATCCTTTTGCCCATTCATCTACAATTCTCCTGGATAATGAAAGACTCAAAAGAAGGGCAGAACTTGTTCCATTGAGGCCGCCGCGTTTTAATCACGCGACTGTCCCTGGAAAATAGAGTCCATGACATTCGGAACGGTATAAAAAAAGACAGGCTTGCGAAGCGGAATCGCGTGCCTGTCTGTGAAAGATCTTTGGATTACCGGAGAACGGCTCCGCTATTTTTTCGTGGTCAGCTTTAATTCTATCGGTTGTCCCGCAGCCACCGTTGCTGTCAATTCAGACTGTTCCTGGCTTGAGTACCTGGGTGGCAGTGATTCGCTGGCCGGCGATTCGATGGGAGGCGTGGTATCACCTTCCGGAACCGGGGTGCCATCGGGCATCAGACGATAGCTGACAGCCACTCGATAATCTCCTGCCGGCAAGCCCTGACCTCCGCGGTAATAATTAATTTCGAACTTGCCTGCTTCGCGGGTGCGTCCCTGTCCCCCGATACCGGGAGTATTTTTGATCGGCAGAAAGTAGACGTCGGCATTCACCAGCGGCTCATCATCCAGCATCACCACCCCGGTAACAGGAGCCAGTTCAGGACCTTCCTGACTGGTTCCACAACCAACACAAACTCCAGACAACAGCAGGACGACCGCGATCATCGACTGCCGGAACTCGATAACACTCATGGAGAACCTCAAGCAAAATTACAAAAGTAAGTAACAGAAAACTGAAGACTAAGGCTTTATCAAGCTGGAAATTGAGGGTTGCGGGTGTTGTTTACGTGCTCCGTTGTCGCACTCTCGTGATATCTATCAACCCAAAAATTAAAAATGACACTCCACTATGGAACTTCCACTACAGAGCCATCAGAAATGGTGCCCAAGCGTCTCAATAATGTGAGGTCCGTATTTTCTGAAAAGAATCTGACAGCGCCATCACCCATTCCGAAATGCGCACCGCCCGTGTGCAGGCTTCCGACCTGTCCCCAGCTGTTTAGATTGCCAACATCACCACGAGTCCAGCCTGTCGGAATGTCCCAGACATTGATCCCTGGATCTACGTCACCACCGGTTGTCACCCAGCCCCGCATCCCCCAGGCAGGAGGTTCGCCGTTGGCCACTGTCCGGGTCGTCTCACAGACCATGATCGTATTGGAGGTGCCGTCTTTGACATCACTGATTTTGCACTTGCTGTTTTCTCCAAACATTTTACGGGCAGTCACTCCCTGGCTGGCCCAGTAATTACAGCTGACTGTCTGATCTGCACTCAATTCATAATTTGTTTTTGCCGGCCCCGGTGCAACAGAAGTGCCATACGGTGCACCAGTTCCCAGGTGTGTGGTTCCCGAATCGGAAGGACAGAGGTAGACATCAAGCAGGGTCGTCATCTCAGCGGCATTGTCAGCCGGATTGCCTGCCAGGGGTGCACCCGCCCCGGCATAACTGCAGCAGTAACCGGTATTCTGGGCACCGTTGGCTGTATCCTGATTGATGTTATTATAAAGCGGCGCCTGATCCACATAAGGCAACAGCAGGGACAGGCCATTTTTGTTATGTGTCGTTCTTCCGGGATCGGGGGTTCCCAGGGTACACCAGCCGTAGGTGATACCTGCCGGCGGAAAGACTTTGTGTGCATCGTGATAGTTATGTAACGCCAGGCCCACCTGTTTAATTTTGTTTTTACAAGTGGCACGCCGCGCTGCTTCGCGAGCCTGTTGAACTGCGGGTAGCAATAACGCGATCAAAATAGCAATGATGGCGATCACGACCAGTAGTTCGATCAGCGTAAAGCCACTTCGTTTCGAAGTCTTCCAGTTCATGACAGAGCTCCTTTGAAAAAGATGAGAAATGAATGACGGGAGCAACTCTCTATTTCATTTTGAAAGTGCCTTGAATTTTTCGATAAAGACAAAGAACTTTATTAATCAAATTTTATCAACTTGATGAAAGCCGCAACGATATTCAAAGGTGACATACGCTCCTGACCGATACATCAGACCTTAAATATCAATATCAGTTTATCTAAGTTTCATTCAGTGTGTCAAAGATTAAATAACAAACTTTCCAAATTCCAGCGGGAAGCCTCAAAGAACAGGAACAGATAAAGGGGGGGAGACTGCGCGGGAGAAATGTTCCGGGCGCTTTTTATTGAGTCCTGCCTCTCACGTAAAATCGACGGTTCTGTATTTCGTACCGGGAAAGGGCTGGCTCTTTCCGGTGCCGAGAACCCGCGCGAGCATGCCGGGCCGAACAGAGTTGCTCACTTACCCACAAATCGCGGGTAGCACCAGTCGGCCCAGTCGTTCTGCTGGTCGCCGCAGTCATCGGTGAGCAGTACGATCTTTTCAGCTCCCGCGGGGATCGGTACATCGATCGACACAATGCCTGCGATCGGACTGCGATACGTTTCCTTACCATCGAACTGCACTGCGAACCGAACCGAACGGCTTCTGTATCCCGTTCCGATTGCTCGAAATCGCTGCGCTCCCTCCGGGATGTCGTAGGAGATCTTCGAATTCGCATGCGCCCAGAGCAGGTCGGAGCAATATGGTAATACGCCATCTGCGGGGGGCTCGATTGTGAGTTCATCCGGATTTGTCTGATAGGAGCCATCATGGACGATTTTAACGTCTCCCTCAGTCGGCTTGAGTGTCGTGAGCTTCGTAAAGTTTTCCGTCTCGGGGGCAGTATGTGCCTCGGTGAGTGGTAAGTCATAAAACCGGGGCTTCAGCCAGTACACCGGACAGCCAGCATAAAACTCGGCTTTATCCGTCACGCGGCCAACACAGAGTGTAATGGTACGACAGCCGTCGGGAACGTCCAGGGCGATGTTTTGTATCCGGGTCACTCCGTTACTGCTGGCAGGCCGCCCATCAAAGACGACATTGAAGCTGATGTAGCTTCCGAAATTGTACATACCGGTGGCTGTAAAACTGCGCGTCCCCTCAGGAACCGACCATGTAATCGAACTTCTCTGATCGACGACCAGGTATTCGTGACACCGATTTAACTTCGGCGATACGAATACGCGTCGTGGTCCCGGTTCCCAACCGTACCTGGCTTCCTGAGGCTGCATGGTGGTGAGTCGCCATACGCGCGAAAAGTCAGCATCGACTTCGGGGGGAGCAGGTTCGTTCGAAACCACAGCCCCCACGCTCTCGGGGGGCATTCCCGGCTCGTCCCACAGGAGGCCGCACTTGCCGTTCCTCGCCTGCATGAATCGCTCGATCCCCTCCGGGGTGAGCTTTGTGCCATAGGCTAAGATCAGCCCCAACTTAGGGCACTTCGCCAGCTCAAGCAGCCCGGCGTCGGTAATCTTCGTGCCTTCCAGGTGGATCTGGCCCAGCCGCGGCGCGCCAGCCAGATTGGCAATTCCTTCATCTGTAATATCAAGTCCCGAGATCATGACACACCGCAGTGTCTCCCAGCTGGCAAAGTTGCGAAAGAAAACCATGTCGGCATCCGTCACACGGGTATAACCGATGTAGAAATCAATGATCTCACTACAGTTTGCGAACGCCTGCAGTCCCTTCCCCGAAACCTTCGTTCCCCACAAGTGGATCTCATGCAGGTTGCTGTTCTCTCGCAAGTGCATGACCCCCGCGTCACCGACATTCGTCGAGTTTGTCAGATAGATTCCCCGCAGGTGCTTTGTCCCACGAAACGCTGCCAGCCCGGCATCGGTCACGCGCGAATTTGTCTGCAAGTCAGCGTGTGTCAAACGAAATGGTTCAGAAGGCAACTTATCGCGCGTCTGAATCACATTCTTATCCGTAAATGCCGAGTCTTTGTTAACCCAGACTTTTCCCCCGACGGAGAGAACATACTCAGCGGCGCGACGGTCGGGATCAACGGATTTGGAATCTGTCTTTGAAAGCATTGACGCTGAAGAAGTACTGGGCTTTTCCGGTTCGTTCCAGTCCTTATCTAATTTCGGTAATATCCTGGAGAGCCGCCTGACTCCCGGCGCTGTTACCTTCGTTCCCTTCAGATACAGGTATTCAAGATTTCGATTCTCCTCCAGATAGCTCAGGCCGACATCAGTAATATCGGTTTCTTCCAGATTCAGTTGTATTAACTGGTGAGCGTCTGACAAGATAGCAAGTGTACTGTCATCCGCCTGGGTAAGAGTGAGCATCAAAATTTCGAGTTTTTGCAGACTCACATATTGTTTCAATATCGAGAGATCTTCTGCTGAAAGTTGCGTGTCACCCAGCCGAAGATCGCGGAGATCGGGAAATCCGACAAAATATTCTATTCCTTTCTTTGTGATATTTGTCCCCCATAAATCAAGCCGCTGCAATCCGCGATTGTCACTCAGGTGTGCGAGACCCGCATCGGTGAATTCAGGAGAATAGGCCAGGTTCACAAAACGAAGATTCTTCGTACCTCGCAATGCAGCCATGCCGGTATCGGTAACATTCCTATTGTTGATCAGCTCGACGTGAGTCAGTCGAAAGGGACTGTCAGGGAGCTCCTTGATAGATGTGATGAATTTTTTCTCTCCGTGACGGCTGTCATCGTTCAATCGGACTTTTCCTCCGATGGAGAGGACATACTCGGCAGCACGACGGTCGGGATCAACGGGTTTTGAATCGGTCGGTTGAGATGCCCCTTCCACTGACTTTATGGCAGTGGAAGCCGGTTCCCGGCTGACGCGTACGAGTTGTCGTCCATTCCGGGTGATGGTGACCAGTTCCTGCTTGAGGACTTCTCCCTCTTTGGTCGCCTGCAGTTGATATTGTCCTGGTTTCAGGCGGAGTTCTTTCACGCCGGCTCCCGTAATGACCATCTCCTGGCCGTCGATGGAAACACTGACGCCGGGATCGTCGACTTCGATGACGAGCGTCCCTTCAGGCGAGAACAGGTGGATCACGGTTCCCCGCACATTGGTGATGCCGGTCGCTTCGGTGAAGCCGAAACTCGAAAGCAGCAGGATCAGAACCGCCGCAACCTTGATCCACGAAAACCGACCAATACGTAATCGGTTCGGATTCGCAGGAGCAGGCTCATCCACGGGATTTTGATTCAGAAGATTCTGCTCAAGATTACCCGCTAACAGGTCTGCGACTTCCTGTGCCGAAGCAAAACGTTTTTCAGGGTCTTTCGCATGCAGTTGATGAATGAGGGCCACCAGCCAGTCGGGGATTTCCGAGATGATTTCCTGGATATTGCGTGGCTGCTCATCGACGACCCGTTTGAGTACGGCGAGCGTCGACGGGGCGCGAAAGGGAGCCCGACCGGTACACATCACATACAGCACGCTGCCCAGGCTGAACAGGTCACTTCTCTGATCAAGTCTGATGCCCTGAACCTGTTCGGGTGACATATACAGCGGGGTCCCGGCGATGATGCCGCTCTGGGATCGGCTGGCGTCATCCGCCGCGCGGGCCAGACCGAAATCGGTGAGCTTGACTTGACCTGTGCCTGATTCGATCAGGATATTCGCCGGTTTGATATCGCGGTGAATCAGTCCCTGCTGGTGTGCTGCTTCGAGCCCGTGTGCAATCATCTTGCCCAGTCGACAGATGGTCGGGAGTTCAAGCGGACCATTTTCGTCGAGCACCTGCTGCAGAGTTTTGCCATCAATATATTCCATGACCAGAAAGGGGAGCGGGGCTTCTTCAACGGCGTAGATATTGACGACGTTTTCGTGACGAATTGCCGCTGTGGCCCGGGCTTCGCGCAGGAACCGTTTACGGGCAGGGGAAGTCACCGCCATGGCGGGCGTCATGACCTTGATGGCAACAATCCGGTGCAGCCGCTGGTCGAACGCCTTAAATACGATCCCGCATCCGCCCCGACCGATCAGTTCCTGAATGTCATAATGGCACAGGCTGCCCAGCGAACCAGCAACCGTCGGCGGTTCCAGGAAACTCAGATCCAGGTCACTTACCTGCGGGTCGACATCACCTGATGCGACACGTGTCACATCACTGGCATTCCGGATCTGTTCCATGGCGGGAACGCCCAGGAACTCACCCGATCGCGCGAACTCCTCAAGCAAGGCATCGACCTGTTGTCGCAGCCGCTGATCGTCGCCACATGCCTGATCGAGAAACACGGATCGGCTCTGCACATCGTCGATTTCCAGTGCTTCGTAAAATATTTCCTGTTCGTTCATATTCTATATTTCATTAAATGGTTCACCCTGATATTTCCGGGTACGGGAGTCAGGCATGATTCATCTGTTCGTATTGCGGTTATTTTTGTCACAAAATATCACGATCAACGCATGCTCCCTATTATGCGATTGAGGCTCACTCCAAGAAAGAGAGGACTCTCTAAAAACAGGCTGATTAATCAGCAATCGTTCCCCCTGCTCCTCTCTCAAAATCCGGGAGCTTTTCTGCTGAAACCTATTGGGCCCAGCGCCCGTTTTTGAAGTGCCGCCAGGGATAATATCCATGTTTCGCGGAGACCCGGTCATTGTACAGGCGGGCGCGAACATCTGTGGTTTTACTTTTCAATTCGATATAATCTGACTTACGCGCCACCTCATGGAAGCGAACGTGGCTCTTGCCTTTATTCTTCACTTCCAGCCAGCTGTTATCCGGTTGAATGGCATACACGGCCCCCCCTTCGCGTACGTAAGTTCGACGACCATCAAATACGTAAGCCGAGATCTCGTTGTAGGCTTTTGTCTCCAGCAAGGATGCCTTTGCCTTGTTACCGTCGCGAGTCGATTCCAGAATTTCACTGTGGTAGGCTTTCTGTAGTGCCGTCACCGCTATCACGATCTCCTTCTCAAAGTGGGTTGTCCGGATGACCGAGGGCAGAATTCGCTTCTCTTTAAACCGTTCCCGTTGTCGTTCGATTAAATCGGCAGCATGTGTATTGCCCCTCTTGATGGCAGTCGCCTTCTCTTTCTCGAACAGCTCATCAATCGACTTCATGGCAGCTTCGACCCGCTCTTTGAACTCCTGCTGGGCTGTTTCCAGGTCATTTTTTTTGCTCTTCCCCTGATCTTGTTCTGCATAAGCCAGGATCATGATCACCTGGTCCAGGTTCTGCTCGGGATGATTAGTCCGCTGCATCGATTGCGATGGCCCCTCAAACAACTCGAAAGCGGTCTGATCTGTATCTGCTCGCCAGGAGTTCAGATCCGCGTCGCAGCCCTCAAGCATTCTGTTTTGAAACGGCACGCGAGCGTTTATCTCTTCGGCCGGTAACACAGAGGGGATCAGAAATACAATCAGCAGAGAGACTATGTTTCGGGATAATAAAGACACGCATCAACCTCACGCAACTGGAGAATCTGGTAAACAGAACAAAGAGGAGACGGGCTGATCTCTTTGAACCTCGCTACCATTCAGTGCGCAGAGTCGCGGCGGAGGACGTCAGAAAATTTCAGGAATTCTCAAAATTGCTCCGCATTTCCCGGCGGAGCCAGGCTTTCGCATAGGCCCACAGCCGGTCTGCCGAGCGGGGTGACATCCCCATCACCTCCGCAGACTGATCCAACGTAAGCCCGGAGAAATAAAGTAGTTGAACCAGTTCAGTGGCTTGCGGGTTCACTGTGGAGAGCCGGTTGAGCGCCTCGTCCAGGGCAATCAGATCTTCTATCGGTTCGGGCGATGAGGTGGGATTCACATCTTCCAGTTCCAGGCGAACGGCATTCCCGCCTCGTTTGAGACTTCTGCGCGTCCGCGCATTTTCCACAAGGATGCGGCGAATGGCGACTGCAGCCGCCCCGAAGAAGTGGCCTTCGCCATTCCATTCTCCGTCGTTCCTCACCAGTCGCAGATATGCTTCATGGACTAAAGAAGTGGCTTGCCTCGCATGGGCAGACTGCTCTTTCGCTAAATAAGCTACCGCCAGTTTACGCAATTCATCATAGACCAGAGGCAATAATTTTTCAGCCGTATCCCGATCTCCCTGCTCAACCGCACGCATCATTTCGGTAAATTCAGACATCGCAGGCACAGACTTTCCAAACGGGTTTATGCGAAGACTTTCAATACCATTAAACCACACATCCGCTTGCTGCAAAAGCGTTTTCAAACAGATAATGCAGGAAATCTTGAGTCCCGCTTCCCGGTTCAAAAGCGGGGCTGTATGGAACGACGCTGATCCAGGCAGCAACCCCTTTCAGGAACTTCAGCTTTCAGTCTGCACAGGATGTGGCGCTGACTGTCCGGCAGCTTGATCCGTTCCAGGCAGGTGTGGTGAATTCAGGTGCGCCTAACCAGATCAGAATAGAACCGATTGTCAGGCTTGAGTGACTGCGTTGTCTTATCTCTGTTAACGAAACAGGCTGGCAGAAAGAGTTCCCGCCAGCCTGTGATTGGTTTCAATGCGTCAGCTTATTTTGAACTGGTCAGATCAAAATCAAAGGACGTATTCTCTTTCGAAACTCCCGCTTTGAGTGAAGTCGCTTCCCCCTGGTACTCTTTGAGCGCCGGGTTGGGGCCGCCATTCGTCATTCGATCCACGGTGATTTTGTAATCACGGGGTGCATTGACAGACAGGGTATAACTGCCTTTGCTGTCTGTAACGGCCAGAGCTGGACCGACCAGTGGATCGCCGTCAGCGGGAAGGAACGTCACTTCTGCATCCCGCAGCGGTTTACCATCCAGTGTGACCACACCGGTGATTTCCACCGCTTCACTGGGATCGGCCATTTTCTGTTCGGAACAGCCCAGGGTGAGAAGACTGAAAATTACGGGAATCATCAGAAGTAGATATCGAATCGTTCTCATTGTCGTTTCACATTTCCTAAATCATTCAAAATAAAGAGCAATACACACTGAGAAACACCAGTGTGTATTGAAAAGAAAAACAGATTTTAAATCATCCACAAATCAGGATCAGGGAACCTGAACGACTTCCCCACCCATGGGAGTACACAGTGCCTGCCACTGACGGCCATCAATGTTATTACTGATGAAACGCACGGCTCCGTCCATGAATCCACAATGTACGCCCCCGGTATGCGCACTGCCGACGGTACCCCAGTTGATCGTGGTGCTGTAAGTTGGTTTGGGGTTACTTGGTGTCGCATCAATTCGAGTCGAGAACCCGATGTTGCCATAGCCCACAGTGGGGTCATACCAGCTGCGTCCCATATTATTCTTATGAGAGGTAGGCAGGACGTAATCCAGACCCTTGGCGAATTCTGAGAAGGTGATGGTATTACTGGTGCCGTCAGTGATATTCTGCATTCTCATTTGTGGACCAACAATAACAGCCAGGTCCGTATCGTAAATCCCCCAGGAAGAGGCAAACAGACCGTTGGTCGTACTGGACCCGTGTCGTCCACACAGCCCATAACCATGATTGGCACTGGCAGTCGGATAGTTATGCTGCGCGTAATTTGCATCATCAATCACGATTGCACTCGGGCACATGAAGACCGTGACCTTGGTTCGTCGTGCCGCGGCATTGGCTGCGTTCTGTGGATCGACCGTAAAATTGATCTGGTTATACAAATTGGTCTGATCCAGATAAGGCAGCAGCATGGTGTAGATCGTATGGGCATAGTTCCCATTATCAGTGACACAACAGCAGTTGGGTGTATTATAATGATTGACGGCCCGGGGAATCACACCGGCAGTCGTATCAACATAATTGTGCAGGGCAAGTCCCAGTTGCTTAAGATTATTCCGACACTGGCTGCGGCGTGCTGCTTCGCGGGCCTGCTGCACGGCCGGTAAAAGTAAGGCAATCAGAATGGCAATAATGGCAATCACCACTAACAGCTCAATTAAAGTAAAACCACGTTTGCGTCTCGAAAAATGATGCATCACAATACTCCTGAAAAAAAGAACTGAATTAATATCGAAAGGTGAGTAATTAATTATTGAATCTAGTATAGAAGTCTCAGATAGAGCGGAATGCCCAGATTGGGATCTTTTAATTACATCAAAATCCCCTTATTAATAGCAAGATCACATCGAATGGATTTTAATTATTTTAGTTAATTAATGCTTTAATCCTTTTTTCTTAACCAACTTAATTTTCCTGACTGAATACTGGCAGCGCAGCCCCTGAACAGGGGCTCCCATTCAGGCTGACCGCTTCCTAAGGGACAGAATCCGCCGCGACCCGTGTGTGAGGGAAATACAAAAACACACGCCCGAATTGCTTCAAGGCATGTGTTATGATTGGTTTTTCTTGTACTGAAACTTAGGACCGGGAACCTGGACGACATTCCCTTCCCCAGTAGTGCAGAGTGGCTGCTTTTCATGTAATTACTGGTCAAACGCACGCCGTTATCCAGCCTTCTCGCGAATTCCGTATAGGTAATTGTGTTACTTAACCTTCAACTCAAAAGGAAACTCACCGCCGGCATCTGTCACCTGAGCGGTCAGTCTGGAATCGGTGAAACTGCTGTATTCCGGTGGCAGTGCTTCGTCTGCGCCGAGATTTGCCGGCGCTTCCGATCCATCAATTTTAATCGGAGTTCCGTCGGCTTTCAGGTAATAATTTATGACAACGCGGTACTCTCCTGCAGGCGCCCCCTCGGCTCCCCGGATCTGCTGCAGTTTATATTTCCCTGACTCATCAGTCACGCCGACACATTCCACTCCCTTCGTTGCTCCCATCGGGACGAACGTCACGGTCGCCGACATGATCGGTTTCCCGTTCAATGTCACCACTCCCGAAACGGGTGCCGTATCCGGCAACGATTCGGCAACCGTTGTTCCACCACAACCAGACAAACCTGCTGCGAAAAACACCAACAGAAAACCAAGATTCAAACGATAGTACATGACTTATTTCCTGATAATTCCGGACTGTTCTCTCTGGCTTTCCAGGAACAGAATCAGTCCGGGTTTAATTTAATACTTCTTGCGGCATCCCGCTGACTGACGTGTCAGACATTTCAGGAGCGGTAGAATCGAATTCATAAAAAACAACTTCCAGCGACAGTGTCTGCGTTTAGAATTCCCCCAGCACATTCCCATCAGCCATCCGGGCCAGGTTCTGTCGGGTGGTGGTATCAATGTTCTCACTGATAAAGCGAACCGATCCATCCGCCAGTGTGAAGTGAGCTCCCCCGGTGTGCAGACTTCCCGCATACGCCCAGCTGCCGAGCTTTCCCTGAGGCTGCTGCTGTGGGACGGCAGAGCTGTACCAGAACCGATTGATCGGATAAGAGACCAGGTTCAAGCCGACCATCACGTGACCCCGGTATCCCCAGGCATTCGTGCCGCCGTTATAAACATTGCGCGTCGTTTCACCGACCATCATGGTATTGCTGGTTCCGTCTTTCACATCGTCCAGGCGACATTTACTGTTATCGCCAAACATGCAGCGGCTGGTAGGTGTAGTCGCTCCCCAGTCTTCACAAGTGTTATAAGGTGTAATCGTAATGAAGTCATAGTTTGTCTTGGCACCACCGGTTCCTGTATTGGTCGCTGAAATCCCATAGCTGCTTGTGGGAGAAGTATGATAGGTTCCCGAATCCGAGGGGCATAAAAAGACGGTCAAGAGTGTTTTGACGACTGCTGCATTCCCATTGGTGACAGGATCATCACCAGCAGACAGTGTTCCGGCACAGGTCCCTGTGATACTGGAATGTGTGGTCGCACAACCGTCAAAATTATATTGGTTATAAAGATTTGCCTGATCCAGGTAGGGCAGGATCATTGTCAAACCACTGGCCATTAATCGAGGTGTCGTAAAGCGACCGATATGCGCCGGTGGCATCACAGAAAATGTTTCATGATAATTATGAAGTGCCAGCCCGAGTTGCTTTAAATTGTTTTTACATTGTGAACGCCTGGCTGCCTCTCGCGCCTGTTGTACAGCTGGCAGCAACAGCGCAATCAAAATTGCAATGATGGCAATCACCACCAGCAATTCAATCAGAGTGAATCCGCGTTTACTTGAAACTAACCGAGTCATCAGCATCTCCTGGAAATAGGTTGGATGAAATAAAATAATATGAATCGCTTGGTTCAGTCTGCCTGCTCAACTGCTTGTCGAACCAGCAGGGTTGCGACAATTTTGGGCTGATGTGGAATCTAAAAACCGGCTTTTTCAATAATCTTTAGAATCGCAAAATCTGTGCCGGTTTGTATCGCGCTCTCGATGAATCTTTTTTTGAGTCATCAAACAGTTCCTGAGATGACATTCCGTATTTCTCTGCCTATGATGAACAAACCGATGCAACCTGAATATTTTCCTGGTAAGGTCAGACGCCCTATGAAAACAGTCGCACTCGCTTTCCTGGCATTCATCTGTCCCGTGCTGAATACCGTCCGTGCAGAACTGCCGGTTCAGAAAACGGACCTGCTGATTGTGGGAGGCACAGAATCCGGTTGGGCCGCCGCCATTCAGGCTGCCCGTCAGGGTGTGAAATCCATCACGCTTGTCCTGGACGGTGACTGGCTGGGCGGGCAATATACCGAACAGGCGTTGGCCTGCGTAGATGAGAACAAAGGACCGGGGAAAGTCGGCTGGGGAGTCGACTGGCATCCCATGAAGCGTTCCTTCCACCGCAGCGGACTGTTCAAAGAACTGATGGACCGGATCGAAGCTTTTAATACGCAAAAGTACGGCTCTCCCATGCCGGGACGCCCTTTTCATGGCCCGTCCACATTTCGTCCTGCAGAAGCAGAAGCCATCTTCCGGGAACTGCTGCAGCCTTACATTGACAATGGTCAGGTCACACTCATCACGCGCCACTACCCCGTCAAAGCCGATCTCGAACAGACAGGCGCACATCCTCGATTAACGGGACTCTGGCTGGCTCCCACCGGTTCAGAGCAGCCAGATAGACACATTCAGGCGCCACTCACGATCGATGCCTCTGACTGGGGCGACGTCATCCAGTTAGCCGGTGCTGACTTTGAATTGGGTGCAGACCCCCGTTCTCGCTATCACGAACCCAGCGCGCCCGTCGATTTATCAGACTACCCTGCCAATGAAATGAATCCCATCACCTGGGCGATGGTCGTGGAAGAATCAGACGGGGAGACCCCCATTCCCCAGCCGGAACGCTACGACGATCGGAATTTTGTCCGCACTTCCAAACTGAGCCTGGCGGAGATGAAACATCTGAAATGGGACCGTCCCGTCAAGCTCGGATCAATCCCGCACTGGCCCGATAAAGGCAAAGCATCTCCGCGACAGCTTTCGATTTTTACGGTGCGCAGGATCGTGGATGGGGAGACCAGCAATGATCAGCGTACCAGCATCCTGCTGAATTACATGCTCGGTCAGGATTATCCACTGGAACGATTACCCCGGCATGTCGTAGACGCACTCGAAGCGACTGAACCTGGTGCATCCGAAAAGAACATCGTGTTAATGACACGACCGCAGCGACAGATTATTTTCGAAGACGCTAAACGGCATTCCCTGAGCCTGTTGTATCATCTGCAGAATTTCGTCCATGAACGGGCTCCCGATAAAACCAACAGCTTCCGCCATTTTCATTTGAGCAACGAGTTTGGAACCGCGGACCACCTGCCTCCCAAACCTTACATCCGCGAGTCCCTGCGTTTAAAAGCCATGTATATGATGCGCGAACAGGATGGACGCAATCAGGATGGCCCCCACAAAAAATTCGCGCGCGAGCGTTTCTCGCAGGTCCTGTATCCGGACGGCCTGTTCGCCTGGCAGTTTCATTACGACTTCCATCGTACCGGACGTGCCTACCTCAAAGCGGAAGGCAATTCAGGCCCCTGGATCGATTACGAAAAACCGGGCCGCAATACCAGCCTGGTCAGTGATCGCAGCCTGTTCCCCTTGAGAAGTCTGGTTCCCGTCGAAATGGATGGCTTACTGGGTGCCCAGAAAAATGTGGGATACAGCAGCATTGTGAGTGCTGCGATTCGGCTGCACGATCAGTGTGTCGCCATCGGCCAGGCCGCCGGCGCAACAGCTGCGATTTCACTACAACACGATATCGCACCTCGTGAAATCCCCTACGATCGGGAAAAACTGGAACAGGTCCGAACGGCTTTGTGCGGCGGCTCACAAACTGGCGTCGCGTTGCTGATCTGGCCTTACCGCGATCTGGCTCCCGCGCATCCCGCCTTCATCGCCGTCAACAGACTGGCCGCGCGGGGCGTGTTACCTCTGAAAATTCGCGAAGTCAATTTCCAGCCTGATGCGGCTGCCACTCCCGCCTGGCGCGAACAGATCCAGAGACGCGCAATTCAATCGGTCAATGTGGCAAACCTCCCGTTGATGTTCAACGAAAACCTGAGTCGCGGAGAATTCTGTCAGCAGCTATGGGCGGGATTGAAAGATCTGCCTTTGCTCCCTTACACATGTTTGCAACCAGACGATGCTGACGCGGATGGCATCCCCGATCGGGATGATCCGACATTGTTTACGCCCGGCGAGCCGGTTCAGTGGAGCAATCACAAACCAGTGAACCCGCCCGATCAGGATGGCATTCTGAATCTCAAAAAAAACACGTCGATTCGCCGGATTAATTTTGCGGGAAAAAAGACTCCCCCGCTCACAGGCTTTGAATCAGACCAGGGAGCCGTCTTTGATCCGCAACGCAGGTTTGGCTGGCAGCGGGATCTGAGCCAGAATGTTCGCCAGCGCAAACAGCTACCGGAAGCGTATCGTGATACGTTCGTGTTTACCCGCGATCATGACCGCTGGGAATGTACGGTTCCCAATGGCGTCTGGCAGGTCACGGTCTGTGTGGGAGATTCCGGACATGATCAGATCGGACAGTGGGTCACGGTCGAAGGAAGTCAGATCATCCAGGATCTTGCCACCACCGCCGGGTCGTTTCAGGAATCACAGGTCCAGGTTACAGTCAAAGATGGGAGACTGACCGTGGAGATTGGAAAACCTGACGCTGGTACCAATACCTGTCTGAACTGGATTACATTCGAACAGATCACCACGGCCGACAAATCGAAATAATCCGGCGTAGATCATTTCGAGTCCTCTGCTTCCAATCAGAAAACTCCACTCCGTTTACACCGTTTAAAAACGGCAGAACCTGCCTCATCAGACCAAATTAGCGTTATTTTCTGCAGGTAGCAGAGAATCGTATTGAACACATCAAGACTTGACGATATATTTAATAAGATTAACAATATAAGAAGTCCTGCTGCTCAGACTTTAATAATATTAACCGGAACTGGAATCGGGAATGAAATTCGGCCCACATTCGCGGACTCACACACAACATGCTTTCACAGCATTTAACCCGCTGGTTCGCGAAGGTTTGGTGGTTCAGAGTCGCCGCAACATGCTGAAAGCATCCCTGGCGGGACTGGCCGGGCTCTCTGTGCCTGGTCTGCTGAAAGCCTCTGATCAGCTGCAACAGGCCGGCAAATCAACACCATCAAAGAAAAGCATTATTCTCCTCTGGATGACCGGCGGCCCCAGCCACATTGATACCTGGGACCCAAAACCGGACCGCCCCATTCAAAACCGCGGTCCGTTCGGCGTGACGCAAACAGCGGTCCCCGGCATCACGATCACAGACATGCTGCCCAAACAGGCGGCGATGATGGACCGTTTCACATTGATCCGATCCGTCGATCCCAAAATGAGCAGCCATCAACCCAATCAGGTCATGCAGACCGCCAACCTGCTCGCCACGCCCCGTACTAACCGGAAAGGTGACCGGTACCCGGCGATGGCATCGATTGTGGCCAAGCATCACGGCGCCAATCATCCCGGCATGCCCCCTTATGTCTCGTTCATGAAACATGACTCTCATATTGCCTGGGGCGGGTACCTGGGCAAGCAGTATGATCCTTTTATCGCCAACGATGCAGCAGACCTGCCCGTCTATGACATGGTGGGTAATGACACCGGGACAACCAGTGGCGGAAAAATGTTTCAGTTTGCTCCCGGGCTCTCGTTTGACCGAATGAAAAACCGCCGTGACCTGATGTTGCAGTTCGATCAGTTGCGGAGCGGCATCGATCAGGCCGGTTCCATGCAGGCCATCGACAGTTACAGCCGTCGCGCCTATGACATGGTACTCGGACAACGCGTGCAGGACGCCTTCGACCTCAACCAGGAATCCACGGAAACCCGGGATCGCTATGGAAAACACCTCTGGTGTCAGCAGGCTCTGCTGGCAAGAAGACTCGTGGAAGCAGGCAGCTCCTTCGTCACCCTGGATTTGAGTTATCATACCGCATCCGGAACATGGGATAACCATGGTGACAACATTCCTCCCTACGGCGGAATCAAAAATGGCCTTGGTCCGCTGCTCCCCCTGTTTGATCATCTGTTGACGACGCTGGTGTCCGATCTGGAAGAACGATCGATCCTGGATGACGTGCTGGTGATCGCCATGGGGGAATTCGGTCGCTCTCCCACCTCGGGAACCCAGGGCAGTTCCGATGGCCGCAACCACTGGCCGGTCGTCATGTCAATGTGTCTGGCCGGCGGTGGCATGAACCATGGACAGGTCATCGGCGCCAGCGAACATGACGGCAGCGAAATCAAGCACCGTCCCGTTCGTCCCGGAGATCTGGCGGCAACCATCTATAAATACATGGGTGTCCCCCTCGATACGCACTATATCGATGACAAAGGCCGTCCTATTTTTGCCGTCGAAAATGGCGAACCGATCCACGAACTCTTCTGATCACACTCTCCAGGCAGGATTCCGGTTCTGTCGCTGACTTCGATTTCTCAGCCCGCGTCTGCTTTGATGATCGTACCTCCCTGCCCGTTTGATTCGAGCGGAATCACCTGGAAGGCGCGTTGATTCCACTGGAATCGTTGTAAAAAAATCAAAAACAGAACCTAAACGCCGCGATTCCCCGTTTGTTTTTTCTGTAGCATCAGATAATCTGCATGCTGAGACCGTTGCCAGCTGCGCAGCGACTCTCGATTTGATTTACCCTGCTGAAACCAAACCATCCTGCGCTCTTTCAGAAACCGTTCCAGTGACATGACCAGTTCCGCTACCTCGCTCTCAGACGATTCTTTGAATCCCTCCTCGCAGAATTCCCGACTGCGGTGGACAGTCTATCTCCTGTTGATCACTGTCACGTGCGGACAAAGCCTGGCCGCCATCATGAACAGCGCGCCGCTGCAGAGCGCCAATGACCGTTCCCGCTGGTGCACGGTCTGGTCCCTGGTAGAAGAAGGCACCTACCAGATCGATACCATCAATGATCGTCCGGGCTGGTCCAGCATCGACAAGGTCAGGCACGATGGCCACTTCTATTCATCCAAGCCCCCGTTATTCCCGACCATGGTGGCGGGTCTCTACTGGTGCATCAAAACCACAACGGGTTTGAACCTGAATCGGAACCTTCACGATGTGGCGCATCTGATCCTGATCGCCGTTAATTTAATTCCGATGCTGATTGCGCTGCTACTGATCTGTCAAATGGTGGAACGCTACGCCACAAATCTTTTCACGCGTTATTTCGTGGTCATCGCGGCCTGCTTCGCCACTTTGCTGACACCATTTCTGTTAACTTTGAACAATCATTCCATCGCCGCCTCCAGTGCCGTGTTCACGCTCTATCCACTGATGCGGATTCTGCTCGACGGCGAACAGCGCAAACGCTATTTTTTGCTGGCGGGTTTCTTTGCCATGCTGACCTGCTGTAATGAACTGCCGGCGGCCCTGTTTGGTCTGATTGTCTTTGGGCTGTTATTCCGGGCCAATCCCCGCCTGACCTTACTCGTTTTTTCACCCGCGGCATTGATTCCGCTGATCGGTTTCTTCGTTACCAATTACGCAGCGACGGGAGGCTGGAAACCGTTTTACATGTATTACGGAACCGAAAAATATCTGTACGAACACAAAGGGGTTCCCAGCTACTGGAAGAATCCTCAGGATCTCGACCGCAATCTCGATTCCCCGCTCGTCTACTTTTTTCATTGCACGCTCGGCCATCATGGGATTTTTTCACTCTCGCCTATCTACTTCCTGACTCTCTTCTCCTGGTTCCGACTCGCAAAATACAAGACACATATCCTGCGACCATTGTTATGGATCAGCCTGATTATAAGCGTCATCGTGTTTGGTTTTTACCTGTCGCGAACAGATAATTATAACTATGGCGGCAACAGTGCCGCACTCCGCTGGATGCTCTGGCTGACCCCATTCTGGCTCATCAGCATGATTCCCTTACTCGATGAACTCTCAGAGAAGCGCTGGCTCAAAGGACTGGGAATGCTCTGCCTGCTGGGTTCTGTTTTTTCAGCGCACCATCCGCTGCACAATCCCTGGCGCGCCCCCTGGATCTACACCATGTTCGAACAGGCGGGCTGGATAAACTATAAGCAACCCCCGCCTGCCCGGGAGCGAACTTTGACGACCTGGCTGGCATCGATTCCGGAACCGACGCCGGAAATCCCTGAACCCTTCGTCGAATATTCGGGCCCTGCCAATGACGGTCGCCTGGTCAAACTCAGAATCCGTCTGCTGAAGACGTCTGATGATGCCTTACGTACAATCCAGGTAACTCACTTCGTCGGCAGTGAAACACGCGATACGAAACAATACACCATCAACATCGCAGACTTCAACGCCGGCAAATGGCCGAAAGAATTCCTGCGCTGGCCTGACCAGGAAGTCAGCCAGGCCGAAAAATATGCCGCCTACCGCTTCTTTTACGGCATGCCCCGCCCCCGCAAGTACAATCCTGGCAAACTTCGGCATCTGTTTACGCCACTCCGTGAAGATGCGTTTGCATGCCAGCTGGCAGCTTCACAGGTCTCGGTGACCATTGGCGCAAAAACAGCGGCAGAGCAGACACTGCGCTACCGCAAAGATCTCTGGCTCTGTGACCAGATTCCATTTGGAGTCGCGAAACTGGAAACGTCTGTCTATGACTCGGATTCAAATCTGCTTGTCAGCCGACAGACACTGGTTGTTACTGACTGCAGCAGTGACACCAGTTCTCCGTCGACTGAATAACCTTAACAGATTCACTCCTGCGGAGCAGCAGGACCTGCCACAGGTTGAACCCACGCGCGTTCCACTTCACCGATCTCCGAGGGATTCGGATGCAGTTTGGAAGATCGGACGACCGCTCTGACGTAAATTTCTTTGCCCGTCAGATCATAACTCGCAGAAGTTCCTTTGACCGATTTCAGTGTGGCGCCGATTTTTTTACTGTAGCGCTGGGTCGTATTGATTTCATTCCCCTGTGAATCCAGCACAGGCATGCCTCGTTTGGGATATCCTTCCAGTGTGCCGATGAAGTCGGTGGTGTAGGTCACTCCCTCTTCCGGTTCGATTTCAACCTGAATCCCCTCATCCGAATAAGTCACCGATTTCAGTTTGACACCGGAAGAAGCATAAAAACGCCCCGCTTCCAGCGCATCGACCAGGGCTCCGGGCTTGAGTTCTTCCGACAGAATCACCACCCAGCCCCGACCTGGCTCGCTGGCGCGGCTCGGAATCTTATGGTAGTTGTGTCCGTCATCTGTTCCCAGTCCGTACATGATCGGCAGCTTCAACTCCGCCAGTCGCTTTGTCAGGATGATATCCCAGATCTGTTCCGTACTGGCATGCGATTCATCTCCTGAATCATTCACGCCGGGATGGCCGTTATACACTTCAAAGAAGTTCTCACCGATCACTTTCATCAGGTCTTCCGCTGTGACTCCGTAATGAAAGTTCGGGTGGTTTAAATGGATCATCATTTTCTGCCCGGTCCGTTCCCGCTGCGACAGCAGGGCATTGGTATTGTTCTGCATCACTTCGTACACGCTTTTACCACCCAGGGGCGTCAGCAGGGAATGCACGTTGGTCGCATTCATATGCACGGGATAATTCTTGAAGCGATCCGTGACTTCTTCACTTTGAATCAGCAGATATTTCCCGGGTTCCCCCAGTTTGTCCGAAACTTCTTCAAACGTGCGCAGACGAACTTCAATCTGCCCTTCCTTATTTTTCCGCTCTTCCACCCAGTCGGGAAACCGCTTTTTCAATTCTTCGTATGCGTGCAGCTTCCCTTTATTTTTTTCAGGCACCGTCCAGCGTTCTGTATTGGACAGGACGTTATGATCGGTAAACGACAGGAAATCATATCCCTGCGTCTTATACCAGTCGGCGATCATTTCCAGGTAATCATCGCCGTCACTCCAGAGTGAGTGGGTATGCAGATTGCCTTTGTACCACTTCTGATTTCCGGTCTCTTTGAGTTCAATCGTTTCCGCTGCCCCCGCCCGGGAACCTGTCAGGCAGACACTGAATAAGAAGAACAGACTGGCTGCCGCGAAACGAACGGAATGCCCGCAGATAGAATTGTGCTGGAAGCGTCGCATGTTGATAACTCCGAAGTAAAAGATCACTCAATCGAAAGAGGCATTAAAACTTAAAAGCCCGGGGGAGCTTTGGTAATCAGGTCGGCCTGTAATTCCTGTTGCTTATAAACCTCGGGCGCCGCCACGGGCTTTAAGACAAAACCGGCATTCACCAGGTTACGTAACGAAACGGGAGAAGCACCCCAGCGAACGATAACCTGCTTATCTGCCTCCGGCTGTTCCTCAGCCGGTTTTTCTGCTGTGAGCGCCGTACTTTCCTCCGGCGGTAAATCCAGATCCTGAGGAATCACCGCGCCCTGAACCTGTTTGTAGCCAATGTCTCCCCAGAGATAGAAGATCAGAAACGTCAACTCAAGCGGTGGTTCGCTTTTACTGACCAGCAGACAGTGATCCACATTCTGCGTCTGTCGCAGTTGATGCTCGAACTGCAGCAGCCGTTCTCCCGCCGGGTTGGGTTTGGGAACAGAATACACTCCATAGACCACATGCAACGCACACAGAGAAATGACCATCGCAATTTCTACAACGCGATGCCCCTGCTCTTTCTTAAAGCGATGGCTGTACCAGAGCACCATCACCAGGGACAAACCCAGGATGATCAACTGTCGCAGAAAATGGGCTGAGATCCGCGGACTGAGTGTATCGGTATGCGAAGCACTGATAAAGATGACAGCCAAGACTCCCACAGTGAAGACAGCCAGGACCGTTGGGTAGCTGACGCGACGCAGGGCAATCTGCTGAAATTCCCATGCAACAATCGCCAGCATCGGAATAATAAAAAACAGCTTCCACATCGCACGCGTGCTGGCATTCATCTCAGGCAGGTATTGCACGCCCCACCAGAATAATCCACCACTCAATACCCACATCACAATCAGTCTGAGCCATGCGATTTCCTGCATGTTACCTTGCGGATTGATGACGCGCTTCAGGCCATGAAACAATCCAAAAACGGCAAATCCCAGCAGAAATCCCATCGAAGAAATCAGATCTCTTACAAAATACGAAGGGTAAAATTCCGATTTCCAGTACAGGCTGATATTCGGTTGTCCCGGGCCGGCAAACCATTTCCCCCAGAAGCCCTCGATCTGAGATGCCGCCATCAGTTCCCACCAGCCACCTACGGCAAATCCGGTAAAGGCGAGAATAATAAAGGATTTCCAGATGCGGACGGCCTGCTTGAATACGGGCACCTTCTTCTGTTCGCTCCCGGGTCGGGTTTTGGGCAATTCCGCCGGATTCAATATGTAGAATCCCAGCATCACCAGTACCGCCAGCGCCAGCGCGCCTCCCGACAGCAGACACAGTCCCAGTGAGATTCCCCCACACAACAGTTTATAGGAAACTATTCCCGACTCGGAACGGAGATGCGTAATAAACCCCCAGATAGTGAGCAGCGCAAACAGCATCGGAAACGCAGGCGCTTCGATCAACTGGACCTGCTTCAATACCACCGGATGAAACGCCAGCAGAAAACAGAACACCAGCGCGTAACGCGGATTACAGACTTTCCTGGTCAGACGATATGCCACATAGAGCATGCCGGCTGTGGAAAAATAAGAAAACAGAACCAGGGAGGAAGACCAGTGACCAATGACTGACAGCAGCCCCGTAAACATCCAGCGTATCAGGGGGGGCTGAGAGATCAGCGCATTGGTACTGTCCCCGATCAGCTCGGCTTTTCCCAGGCACTGCAGCCCGAACCAGGCAGAAAGTTCGTCAATCCGAAAAGAGTGAAAAGCCAGTAATCCCGGGCCAAAAGCCAGCAAGGCAACCAGAGGCGACATCACGGCTGCCCGCCGCATCACGGGGAACAGATCGTGAGCAGGCTCCACGGATCGCTGCAACAGTTCCTGATCACTGATAATTACCAAGGGGTATCCTTCCATGCATCCAGGTCAGCAGGCTCATACTCACCCGCTGACACGCTGCAAGATCACTCATCATATTCCAAGAGAATTGAAACAGCCAGTATTGTATCGCTCGTGAAATCACACGAACACTCCGTTTACAGGAAAACGCCTCAAACGATGTTCGCCATGCAGTGTTTAACCTTAGTCAAAACAACATGTTTCACCACTTCAGAGAACGACTCCTGACAGATATTCTGATTGTAATCCCTGAACTCAACCAGAACTACGGAACCGGGCGAATCATCACATTTTTTCTGTTTTGACTCAAGATGGACAGTCGAAGTAATCAAAATGCGCACATACACATTGTGTCATTTTTAATCTCAGGATGAGAATTATGTATAAGGATAGAATGAATTTTTAAGATCCTTCGAGTACTGGCTTTAATATGTCACCACACATCACCATAGATCACGCTCATCAACTGAGTGAACTCATCAAACAGGCAATTTCCACATCGGTCCTGGTCGCCCACAAGAATGTTCAATATCAGATCGAACAGGAACAGGTCGTTCTCACTGGCATCGTCAACAGTTATTATGCGAAACAGCTGGCTCAGGAATCGGTCAGCCGCATTCAGGGGGTCCGACAGGTGCATAACCGACTGACTGTCACACCGGATCAGAGGGGACAGCCGGCATTCAGCACGCATTGAACGAATGATAAAAACTTCGCTGATAAGGTTTTAAGCAAGCGACGCCTCCATTGACATGTTTTTATGTATAGATTCTGGCAAAAAACATGACAATACATCAGGTTGCGCAGGCTGACCGTTGTCAAATCCGTACGAATCTTGTTAGAATCTCCGCTCTCCGGCGTTTCTACGGGGAAGCAGTCATTGTACGCACAGAGATTCGGGGCGAACCCCCGTCGCAATAAAACCGTCATTCATACATACTAAGGGACACTGGAAGACAATGTCTTTACGAAGAGCTCAACTGGAACGTCAGTTACAAAACGCAGAAGCCGCAATCACGGATTACAGCAAGGTCCTGGATGAGCAGAACCTGACTCCCCAGGAGCGGAAAAAGCATCCCAAATGGAAGCAGGTCAACGCTCAGCGGGCTCAGATCAAAAATCGTCTGCGCTCCCTGAAAGTCATCGAAGACCGCGAAGAAGCAATCAAACAGGGACACGCAGCTTCCGAGTCTTCAGAAGACTAGACCACAGTCTTCACACACAGATAACGGCTCCCCCATATTAATGGCGGAGTCACCCCGGAGAGGTGGCAGAGTGGCCGATTGTGCAGCACTGGAAATGCTGTGTCTCGGAAACGGGACCGGGGGTTCGAATCCCCCTCTCTCCGCTTATTTGATTGCCGTTGAGTTGTAACCCTATAACTCAGCGGCATTTGCTTTATCTGGACCGCTCCAGAGCTTCCCATTTGTGGCACATTTTGTGGCGTTTTGTGGCACGGGGGTTCTCTGAAAGGTTCTCTTGATGAAGCAATCATCAAAGCAAAATCGGAAGACATCGTTCCGTATCGGCAAAGTTCGTGGCGATTTGCGCGGTAAAATCTGGTATCTCACCTACCATGAAAATGGAAAGCGTTTGCGCCCCAAAATTGGTCCGGACAAAGAAGAGGCGCGGCAGATGGCCGCGCGTATCAATTCCCAGTTGGAGTCTCGCACTCATTCTGTCTTCAATTTTGAACCCGTTCAAATCTATGATTTGCAAACCAGATGGCTTAACCATCACGAACAGGTATTACGATCTTCATTGCAGACCATCCGTCGTTACCGGGCTGCGACAACCCACCTGATTAATTTCATCGCTCAAAAAGGTGTCGCTTCTAAAACATCGTTATTCCAGGTCGGACATGCAGAAGAGTTCGTGCATTATCTGCGTACAATCAAAGTCGCTCCCAATGGTCATGAGAATTCGCAGAAACGGCCCCTGCTCGACAAAGGCATCAAATATATTTTGCAATGCTGCCGAAGTATGTTTGGCTACGCGATAAAACGACGGCACCTTTCTCCGTATGCCGAAAACCCATTCTCCAGTCTCGATCTGGACCGCATCCCGATCGAAAATGCCAAAGCAGTAGCCATTTTCACTCCTGATCAAGAAAGGGAATTTCTGGAAGCTTGCGACGACTGGCAGTTCCCGATTTTCCTTACGCTAATGCTGACAGGACTCCGACCAGGAGAGCTCACACATCTGCTGTTGCCCGACGATCTCGATCTGAAAGCGGGGATACTCTACATCAGAAATAAACCTCACTTAGGCTGGCAGGTCAAAACACGCAATGAACGTGAAATCCCATTGATCGATGAACTGAGAGATGTTCTGAAAATCACAGTTGGTAATCGAGTCACAGGCCCAGTCTTTTTGCAACGCCGTTACTCATCAGGCTCCGTACGACCTGAGATAAATGACCATTCGGAAAAGCAACTCGAAGACTTACTCCAGCAACGGATAGCTCAAGAAGAGGCCGACTCCGGTAAGGCCATCAATAGAAGTCAGTGGATGAAACTCTCACGAACGATCTGGCGGAATTGCGGTGCTTTGAAAACTGACAGAATTCGAACCGAATTCATCAGGTTGACAAAGCAAATCGAACTACCTCAGTTTACCGCACCTAAATCTCTCCGACATCTCTTTGCCACTTGTTTACAGGATGGGAATGTAGATCCATTAATCCGCAGTGAATTGATGGGACATTCTACATCTGCAACAAATGGGGCAAGCCATGGTTTGGGGATGACTGCCACTTATACTCATTCACGTCCCGAAACCAAAAGACAACAACTATCTCAAGCTTTGATGATTCGACCAGCACGTGAAATTGCTAATACTTGGTTTTCAAGTACTTCCCAATAAAGATACTTAATGAATTAGAACTAAAGAGGCATTTTATTAGAAGCCTGCCAATAGATTAAAGACATGGCCAAGCCGAGAGTGAGTCTAAGTAAACTGAGCCCATGCATTTCTTAAGACTCTGCTATTAAAAGGCTTAATCATCTCTTAAATTCAGATGTCGGCTCAGAGACTCTTTACCAACTACATAATCTCGCGTCTCTTCAGTGTCTCCTGCAAATCGAGGTTAATAAGTTCCAGCACGCGTCTACTGGCACAATTACGTTTCTGATCAATAAGTTGACGGGCGTAATCATGCCAGTCTTTGCCTTCGTGTGGACAGATAAATCGATCATGCAGATGCCCCAGACCGCCGATTGATTCGGCAAAGCAGGTCGGTCCAAAACAGTTGCGTTTGACGTCACATTTCGTGCCGCAGACGGGACAGTTTAGCTCATCTCTTTCCCCTGGTTTCCCGTGTAGATATTGTGTTCCGCTCAGTAACATTACCTGTGTCTCCTCATTAAAGCCTGATTGAAGTCAAACTATCACGGACAACACTGGTGGGCAGACAAAAGCGTTCAGGAGAATCTACAGGAATCTCTGAGCCATTCTTTGCCTCTGCAGGCCGCATCGTTTCCTTTCGGGAAGGCAGTGGCACCTTGGTGGCTGAACCAGGTTGCCGGGCGTTTCAAAGGGCCATCTCCCTCAACGCCGCTCGTGATGCTCAAAATGGAATCAACAGTCTCAATTCCACTCACGGCGTAATCGTAGGACGGGATCAATCGAAGATCAAGACCTTAAATCATTTTGAACGGCCAAGTTTCAATACATCGCATCGACTACCCCGGTGAATCCTCTACCAGCAGGTAATCCCACCAGGAAATACTCAGACTTATAACTGCAATGCTGACTGTTCAGACGCAGCCAGCTCACATTCTTTCCCTGTTTTGCTTTCGTTCAGATCCAGATCGCGGTATGCTGATATTTTGCAAGGGGTTAGGCCGAGTAATCGTCCCGAGAAGCCGATCCAGTCTGAGAATGACCTACATGACGATCAACAAGAAATCACTCAGCGAGCGGGATATCTGCTCCAAGTACATTACGCCTGCCCTGACCGCTGCCGGCTGGGATTTGCAGACCCAGGTGCGCGAAGAGGTTTCGTTTACTGACGGTCAGATCATTGTCAAAGGGAAAACTGTCAAACGGGGAAAACCCAAACGGGCAGACTATATTCTCTACTACCGGCCCAACATCCCCCTGGCCGTCATCGAGGCCAAAGACAACAGCCACTCAGTCGGTGATGGAATGCAGCAGGCTCTGGCATATGCCGACGATGAATCCGCGCTCTCCCTCCCTTTTGTGTTCAGCAGTAACGGCGATGCCTTTCTGTTTCATGATAAAACGGTGAAGGAGGGAGACGTCGAACAGGAACTCCCCCTCGATCAGTTTCCCTCGCCCGATGAACTCTGGGATCGCTATTGTCGCTTTAAGGGAATTAAAGAGACGGCCCTGGAAGTCGTCACCCAGGAATTCTATTCCGACGGCAGTGATAAGAATCCGCGTTATTACCAGTTAAATGCCATCAATCGCACGATTGAAGGCATTGCACAGGGGAAAAAACGCCTGTTGCTGGTCATGGCAACCGGAACAGGAAAAACCTACACCGCGTTCCAGATCATCTGGCGATTATGGAAAGCCCGAACCTGCAAACGGATTCTGTTTCTAGCGGATCGCAATATCCTGGTCGATCAGACCAGGAATAACGATTTCAAACCGTTCGGTCAGGCCATGCATAAGATTGTCAAACGGACCGCTGATACTTCGTACGAAATCTACCTGGCTCTCTACCAGGCGCTGACAGGAACGGAAGATGAGCAAAACATCTACAAAGAGTTTTCGCCGGATTTCTTCGACTTAATCGTCATCGATGAATGCCATCGCGGCAGCGCCAAAGAAGACAGCCAGTGGCGTGAGATCCTCGAATACTTTGATTCCGCCATTCATGTCGGTTTGACGGCGACTCCCAAAGAGACGAAGTACGTTTCGAACATTCATTACTTTGGCGACCCCATTTATACCTACACCTTGAAACAGGGAATTCAGGATGGCTTCCTCGCCCCGTATCGTGTGGTTCGTATCGACTTTGATAAGGATCTGGCAGGCTGGCGACCGGAAGAGGGAAAAACAGACAAATTCGGTCACGAAATCGAAGACCGCATCTATAATCAGAAAGACTTCGACCGCAATCTGGTTCTGGAAAAACGAACCGAGCTGGTTGCTAAAAGTATTACAGAATTCCTGAAAGGGACCAGTCGCTATGATAAGGTAATCGTCTTCTGTGACAACATCGATCACGCCGAGCGAATGCGGCAGGCACTGGTCAATCAGAATGCCGATATGGTTCAGGAAAACCGCAAATATGTGATGCGGATCACGGGCGACAACGACGAAGGCAAAGCGGAGCTGGAAAATTTTATTGACCCGGAAAGCCGTTATCCCGTCATCGCGACTACGTCCAAGCTGATGACCACAGGCGTGGATGCCAAAACAACCAAGCTGGTGGTGTTAGACAGCCGGATTCAGTCGATGACCGAATTCAAACAGATCATTGGTCGCGGAACGCGGGTTGAAGAGCAATACGGTAAGTATTTTTTCACGATCATGGATTTCAAAAAAGCGACCGAACTGTTTGCCGATGTCGATTTTGACGGGCCGCCAATCTGCATCTATGAGCCAGGCACCGATGACTCCCCGGTTCCGCCGGATGACCTGGATGAGATGCTGGAGGATGAATCACTGGCGGAAGAATTCGAAGAGGGAGAGATGCTGGTCGATGGATCGACTCCGCCTGATATCGATCTCGACATGAGTTCCGGCAAACCGCGGCGGTATTATGTGAAAGATGTCGAAGTCAAAGTCGTTGCCGAGCGCGTGCAGTATTTTGATCCGCATTCGGGAAAACTGATCACCGAATCACTCAAGGATTATACAAAGAAACGGGTGGGTGAAGAGTATACCACTTTGAACGATTTTATTCAGCAGTGGACCGCCGCAGAGCGAAAACAGGCCATCATTGAAGAACTCGAAGAGCATGGTATCCTGTTTGAAGCATTGGCTGACGAGGTCGGCAAGGATTTCGGCCCCTTCGACCTGATCTGTCACGTCGCCTTTGATCAGCCTCCCCTGACACGCAAAGAACGTTCGGAAAATGTCCGCAAACGCAACTACTTTACCGAGTACGGCGAGCAGGCCCGGCTGGTGCTGGAGGCACTGCTCGATAAATACACGGATGAGGGCATCGGCAACCTGGAAGATATCAGCGTGCTGAATGTCGATCCCTTCAGCCAGTGGGGCACGCCGGTGGAAATCATCCAGGCGTTCGGCGGCAGAGAGCAGTTTCTGGAAGCCGTCAAAAAAATGAAGAACTTGCTGTATGACACAGCTACATAAGCAGATGTAAGAAAGCGACTTTGAGATTACAACATGGTAAGCAGCACACAGATCAAGACGATCCAGGACATCATGCGCAAAGATGTCGGCGTGGATGGAGACGCACAACGTATCGGCCAGCTGACCTGGATGATTTTTCTCAAGATATTCGAAGACCGCGAACGGGAATTCGAACTCCTCGACGAAAAATACAAGTCTCCCATTCCCGAACCCTTTCGCTGGCGGAACTGGGCCGCTGACCCGGAAGGGATGACCGGCGACGAACTGCTCGATTTCGTCAACAATCACCTGTTTGCCAAACTCAAAGAGCTGCGCGTCGACAAGAACCCGATGGCGTACGTGATCCGCTCTGCGTTTGAAGACGCGTATAACTATATGAAGTCGGGCCAGTTGCTGCGGCAGGTGATCAACAAGCTGAATGAAGACCTCGACTTCAACCGGACCAAAGACCGGCATCTGTTCAATGATATCTACGAACAGATTCTTAAAGACCTGCAGTCCGCCGGCAATGCGGGGGAATATTATACGCCGCGGGCGGTCACGCAGTTCATGGTGGATATGGTTGATCCCAAACTGGGGGAGAAACTGCTCGACCCCGCCTGTGGGACCGGCGGCTTTCTGACCTGTTCCATCGAGCATGTTCGCAAGAAATATGTAAAAACCGTGGCGGACCGGGAACTGCTGCAGCAGTCGATCAACGGCGTTGAGAAAAAACAGCTTCCGCACCTGTTGTGTGTGACAAACCTGCTGCTGCACGGCATCGATGTGCCTTCGAACGTGCGGCACGAAAATACCTTGTCCCGTCCGTTGACCGACTACGGCCCGAAAGACCGCGTGGATGTGATTGTGACCAACCCGCCTTTCGGGGGAATGGAGGAAGACGGCATCGAATCCAACTTCCCGGCCACGTATCGCACACGGGAAACCGCCGACCTGTTTCTGGTTTTGATTATGCGGCTACTCAAAGACGGGGGCCGGGCGGCGATTGTGCTGCCGGACGGGACCCTGTTCGGCGAAGGAGTCAAAACGCGGATCAAAGAGAAACTGCTGGAAGAATGCAATCTGCATACGATTGTCCGGCTGCCGAACGGCGTGTTTAATCCCTATACGGGCATCAAAACCAACCTGCTCTTTTTCGAAAAGGGAAAAAAGACGAAGCAGATCTGGTACTACGAACATCCCTACCCCGCGGATCAGAAATCGTACAACAAAACCAGGCCGATTCGGATTGAAGAATTTGCTGCTGAAAAGAAGTGGTGGAAAAAACGGAAAGAAAACGAGTTTGCCTGGAAGGTGTCGATCAAAGATATTCGTGAGAGCGGCTATAACCTGGATCAGAAGAACCCGTATTCCGCCGACGAAGGTCCCGGCGATCCGGACGCGCTGTTGAAATCCTATCAGAAATTACAGAAGCAGATCGACCAGACCCGCGAACAGCTCAAGCAGGAACTCCGTGCCGCGCTGGGAGGGGACTCGTGAACGTCGACACGTTTCTGGAACAGTTCGGACATCTGGTTGATGCACCAGAGGGAATTAAAAAACTGCGGGAGTTGATTCTGAATCTGGCGATTCGTGGGAAACTGGTGGAGCAGGATCCAAATGATGAGCCAGCTAAGAAGTTGGTGGAGCGGATCAAGTCTGAAAAAAGAGCTTTGATCGAGCAAAAAGTTATCAAAGTCTCTCAATCACATACCTTGAGAAATACAGGAATTGAAACTCATTCGATACCTGAAGGGTGGGTATGGGAAACACTTGACGAAATAACTAGTATTGGAACAGGATCAACCCCTTCAACAGGGGAACTTAAATATTATAAAAATGGAAAGATCCCGTGGCAGACAAGTTCTGCTACAGGAGAAGATTTTATTACAAAATCAGACAAATTTATTACGGACATTGCACTTCAAGAATGTAGGCTCAAAATTTATCCAAAGGGTAGTTTGATAGTTGCATTGTATGGTCAAGGAAAAACACGGGGACAAGTAGGACAGTTAATGTTTGATTCAACAATCAATCAGGCATGTGCTGGAATTGCCTTTTTTCTCGCTAGCGAACCAATACGCGATTTCATACGGCTAGTATTCAAAAAGAAGTATGCAGAGTTGAGAGAATTGGCTGCGGGTGGAGCACAACCGAATTTAAACGGGGGCTTAATACGAAAAACAAAGGTACCAATCCCACCGCTTAATGAGCAGAAGCGGATTGTGGCCAAGGTGGATGAGTTGATGGCGTTGTGTGATGCGCTGGAAACGCAGCAGCAACAGCGGCAGACGGTGCACGGGCAACTGACGACCGCCAGTCTGCACCAGCTGACCACCGCCGAGACACCCCGCCAGCTGACGAAAGCCTGGCAGCGGATCGACACGCAGTTCAACCAGCTCTTCACCACAAAAGAGAGCATCAAACAACTCCGCCAGACCATCCTGCAACTCGCCGTCCAGGGCAAACTGGTGCCGCAGGATCCGGAAGATGAACCTGCTGAGAATTTGTTGGAGAGGATCAAGTCTGAAAAACAAGATTTGATCAAGCGAAAAGTTATCAAAGTTTCTAAATCACATACATTGCGAGATAGTGGAATTGAAACTCATTCGATACCTAAAGGGTGGGAATGGGAAATACTTGATGAAATAACAAATATTGGGACCGGATCAACTCCTTCTACAGGGGAACCAAAATATTATAAAAATGGGAATATCCCTTGGCAGACAAGTTCTTCTACTGGAGAAGATTTTATTACAAAATCTGAGAAATTCATTACGGACATTGCTCTTAAGGAATGTAGACTCAAAGTTTATCCCAAAGGAAGCCTGATTGTTGCATTGTATGGTCAAGGGAAAACACGCGGTCAAGTAGCACAGTTGATGTTTGATTCGACAATTAACCAAGCATGTGCTGGAATTGCCTTTTTTCCCGCAAGCGAGCCTATACGCGATTTTATACGGCTAGTGTTCAAAAAGAAGTATGACGAGCTGAGGGAATTGGCTGCTGGTGGAGCTCAGCCTAATCTAAACGGTGGCATAATCAGACAAACGAAGATACCAATTCCTCCACTCAATGAACAAAAACGAATTGTCGTTAAAGTCGCTCAATTAATGGCACTCTGTGATGAACTCGAACTAAATCTTGAAATGCAGAAAAACAATGCAACCAACCTGTCAACGGCAATGACGGCTTCGCTTCTGAATGTTGAATAAACATATGAGATATATAAAACCGATTTTTACAACAGCACTATTTATAATTGCGATCAGCTTCGGTCTCGTTTTTTTGATTTTTGGAAAGATACCATCAGTGTTATGGTGGATTGCAGGTTCGGCAGTTAGTGCTTTGATAGCATGGTCGGAATTTCTTCTCCCATATTATGAAGATAGGCATAATCAATTTATTATTGATGGAAAAAAGGCTCTTACACAATTAAGAAATGAGAATGGTAATTTTGAAAAAATAATAGATGCCCAAGAAACTGGAAAGGTCTTTGGAGGAAGTCATCAGAAAGCTGTTGAGGTATACTCTTTTGAGCATTCACTCGAAGAGTTTGAACGATTATCAAAATACTGGGGATTTAAGCAACTTGCAAAAAAGGGTATTCGCCAGGTAAAGGCAAACATGGGATTACAACTTAAAGAGATGGATGTTGAGAACCTAATAAAGACTATCAATCAGACAATCAAGAAGCTTGATTCAATAAAAAGTCTATCTAAGAATTAATTCAATGCGTATTTACCGCCCTTAAGTAGGATGGCAGAACACTCGCAGATTTAAACAAATGGAAACGTACATACAAGATGAATTCGGCAATTCCTGGATTTCAGAGGTCAATTTCTACCGTGGTAGCAAAAAGATAGGAATCTCTGACAATCACCGTATGGCCTTCTATCACTTTGGAAAGTATGGCGAAAATAATTCCCATTTCGTTCATATTGATACTCATCCAGATTTCAGCAGGTTTAGCAAAAACAGTCGTGAGGCAATTTTGGCGAATCCAGGATATCTTGATACACCTGAATCTTTTATCAAGTTACAACGTCTGGGAGAAGAAAAAGTTGCCGTAAATTGGGGAGACTGGATTGAAGGTTTAAGAGTTTTATTCCCTCAGCTTATTAAGTCTGCTCAAATCTGCGTACAAAAAAATACGGCTAGCTTCGAACAAGCCTGGCCAGAAGCAGAAATAATATCTGCCCCGGCCACTTTCCCGATCATTCCGCCTTCATCTGATCTTCCGACTCTATACAGTTTAGATATCGATTATTACTTCACCAGCGGTGGTAATTTTTGTGAACTACGTATTGAAGAACCGAGAGCGTTAGAACATTTCCGTAAAACATTACACTTAATCAAAGAGGCTCCTGACTGTCTTCCGTTCATTGCCCTGAGCCCGACCTGTTGTGGGGGCTGGGAAAACACGCTTCCATTTACACGGATTGTTGATGAGATATATGGAACCAATGTCACCAGGATCATTGAGGAACACCTCTGATTGAATATTCTGTTATTTATATTCCTTTCGTTAGATTGTCTTATTCTGAAAACAGCTAGGAGTCACAACAATGCCTATCGAAGTTGGAATCTGGCGTATCGGTTCTGAGTTGTCACAAATCAAGTTTCAGCCACTGGCGTCCGAAGCGAAACTGGAAGTGATCCTGGAGCAGGACCTGTCTCTGTTGGGTCAGAAGCTGATGCTGATCGGGCGGCAGGTAGCCACCGTTTTCGGTAAGTTCATTGATCTGCTGGCGATGGACCAGGAAGGGAATCTGGTTGTGATTGAAATCAAACGGGACAAGACGCCCCGTGAAGTTGTCGCCCAGACGCTGGATTATGCTTCCTGGGTAGATGGGTTGTCTTACGAGGAAATCACGGAACTGTATGCCGAAAAACAGTCAGGTAAGAAATTTGAAGTGGGGTTCGATGAAACCTTTGGGACCAGCCCGCCTGATAAACTGAATGAAAGTCACCAGATGTTAATCGTGGCTTCGGAACTGGATTCCGGGACCGAACGGATTATCAACTATTTAAATGATAATTACGGAGTTCCCATTAATACGGTCTTCTTCCGCCATTTTGAGGACGAAGGCAACGAATACCTCACCCGCACCTGGCTGATTGATCCCCAGGAAGCAGAGACAAAAACCAGCAAAGCCGCGACGAAGAAGCGACAAGAACCCTGGAATCAGCGCGATTTCTATGTTTCCCAGGGAGAAGGTCCCGAGATGAACTGGGAAGACTGCCATAAGTATGGCTTCATCGCCGGTGGTGGTGGCCGCTGGTATTCGCAAACGTTGAAGAATCTGTTCGAAGGGGCACGCGTTTTTGTCAACATTCCCAAGAGTGGTTATGTCGGCGTGGGGCGAGTCATTAAAACGGCCTGTATGGTCAAAGACTTTACGGTCGAGTATCAGGGCAAAGAAACCCCGATTCTGGAACTGGATCTCGTCGGAAAGGATCTCGGTGATAACAAAGACGATCCTGAACTGAGTTACTATGCAGTTGGTATCGAATGGCTGGCAGCAGTTCCTCGCGAAGAGGCGTACTGGGAAAAGGGCCTTTTTGCCATTCAACATATCGCCTGTAAGATGCGCAGCCAGTTTACCATCGAACGGTTGACCCAGCATTTCCAGCTGGAAGATTAAAATTGTCCAGTTACCAGGCGAGTTAATCACCAGGAAGAACAACATGGCCATTTATGAAATCACATCCGATTCCCTGCGGGAACTGAAAGAGACCTCTTATGCCAAAGCGGGGGTCAAGGAGCGGAATGATCTGCAGCGGTTCGGAATACCACTGGATCGGAACGGGCTCCGGCTTACGGGGGCTGGCCTATACTTACAAGGTGACGCAGCATACTTCGATCGTCGATCTGTATATCGATCGTGGCGCGGGGTGTAAGGCGGAAAATAAAAGATCTTTGATACGTTATATTCCCATAAAGATCAGATTGAAGTCGTCTTTGGTGAACCGCTGGAATGGAGGCGATTGAATGATCTTAAAGCTAGCCGAATTTTACTCGAACTAAATGGCGGCTATCGGGATGACGAATCGGAATGGCAGCAGACAATTGAAAAGATGGTTGATGCAATGATTCGTCTGGAGAAAGCGATGAGCCCATTCGTGGCGGAGCTTAAAGCTATTGGATGAGTTCACTGTCTGATATGAAATCTGGTAGTACCGAGTCATTAATCAATGAGGGTGTCAGGCGAATTCTGTACGGGATGGTATTCGTCCAAGACAATCGGACCGTGGAAGCTCGGCCAAATCTGGCACGTCGCGATGACGCATGCCATCGTCAAACACGCCAGAACGCACGTCAAAGTGATCGCGAAGCAGAAAGAGGAGGCCGATGCTGCACCGTAGACGAACATGGTGCGTCAGCCCGGCCGAGTCCACCAAGGAACTGGCTCGAAAGCTCACCGGTACGGCCTGGTGCTGTTGCACCGGCTTCGAACTCGGCGGCTACTGGTTTCTGAATGACTCGACTTGTCCCGATGGCGCTCAGGCACCCCCGTATCATCGGATGCGGGGTGTTTTGACTATAAAACGGCCTTCTGTTTATCTTTCACATCATCCACGATTGCTCGTAGCTCAGCGACGTCGTTGATGGCATTATCAGGCGTTGGCACACCAAAATTCCGTAGTGATGATCGGTCATGGGCAGACGTGATGTCGCAGCACCGTTTGAACAGCTTCTGTAGCCGTTCACAATGGTCTATGGTGATTGCAGTGACCTTCTTCAGATTGCCGAGACTGATGTAGTCCTGATGACGTGTGACGATGCCGAGAAAGAACTTTTCCTCGACGGCACGTTCAACCGTAGCTCGCAGGTCGCTGTATACCGCACAGATAGCCTTTTCATACTCGTCATCGTTGTGAGCATCGAAGTAACTTCGCGTAGCTCTTGTACGTTTCTCCAATTCGTCAATTCGTGGTAACGTCTTCTGTGCAATCCATGGCAGCCCGTCGTTAACAAATCCGCAGCTATCTCGGTTCGATTGCACACGTTGCAGGACAATCGGAACGTCATTCTGTTCCGCCCCACCGAACAAGTCGTGCAAGAACACAATGTCGTGCGTGAACACGACAACCTGTCGTTCGGCAGCTTCTGCGATCAGTCGATTGGCGAAGCAACTTCGCCAATGATGATCGAGGGACGTTACGGGGTCATCAAAAACTACGGTCGATTTGCATGGCTCAGTTGCCAATTCAGACAGAAAACCCGCGAGCGCAATACAACGATGTTCTCCCTCGGACACAACGGTTCCGATATCTGCTTTGCTCGCGCCGACCAGTTGGACACGATAGTACGATGAACCGAACTCCCCAGCAGTGGCGACCAATTCAACATTCAATCGCCGAACGCCTTGCTGCATCTTTTTGACTTCAGTGGCGAATGCATCACGCAAATGATCGGTAACGTACTCTTTAGCCAGTTCTTTGCTCTTGGCCGTGATGCTATTGGTGCGAGTTTCCTTACTTGCCTTCTTCAGGCATTCCACCTGAGCCAACCGGTCCACATGCTCTTTCACATCCCCAAGTACCGTAGCCAGCCACTCGCGTGCCTTCAGTTCTGCCAGATCATTTTCAAGACGCTGTCGTTCCGCCAGGTCTGCCGATTTTTCGACGTCTGTCGCTTGTTTTTGGGTGGACGATACCAGTGCTGAAAGTTTTTCATTGACTTCACCGAGCGGGCCGGGAATGGCAAATGTCCATATTCCGGATTCGTTTGCTTGTGCGATTGCGCGTAACCTTCGTATCAGTGTTGCAAGTTGTTGCCGTACCGAAGGCAGTAGGTCTTTGCCGCTCGATTCCACATCCTTCAACTGCTCACGCAGGGCATCGCCAAGTATTCCAAGTTCTCTGACCTTCTGCACGGCTTTCTGAATAGCATCCTTTGCCGTCGTGGCTTGACGGGCACTGTCATCGCGCACGAACTGCTCGAACCTACTGAGGCGATCCTTGGCGTCGTCCTGAAGTGGCTGTTGGCACAACACGCAAACAGCATCTTCACTATCTGTAACGGGAAAGTCCCCGTCGGGGAACGAGACGGCGGAGTATTTTCGTGCCGCTTCCCACAGTTGACGCCAGACCGGCTCGCCGATCTTCGTCAACGGATCATCGGCGAAGTTTGTTTGAGCCGCCACTTGCGCTGCTTTTGCTTTTGTTGTCGAATCCTCGGCCAGAGTCTTTATCGCGACGACCGCTTCGTCGGACAGTGCTTCCGTCGCCGCTTGGAGTGAAGCACGAAGGGATTCGATGCGTCCGGCTCGCGTTCTCAGTTCCTTTGCCAGTTTCTGCGGGTCAGCCGCCAATTGAACCGGGATATCCTTGAGTTTTTGCAATTCCGCGTCGCTGAGCGATGCCAGCAAGTCGAGCCCCTCGACGGATGTTGTCGATTTCAATCCACGGAGCATGACTCCAACTTTATTGGAGCCTGTCACGTGAGTTGACTTGAGAAACTGCGGGCTGTTCGCTTCAAGCTGCTTTCTCTCTGAGTCGAGTTTCTCCTGGATCGCTTTGCATCCCGTGGCCAGGGATGGCAACACATCAAGACCGAAGGGTGTGAAGGCGATGTCGTTCTTCCCGCGAACGTGAACAGACGCGCAATCGGAATCGAAAAAGCTGACTGATCCCAGCAGGTCAACCGCGCGCTGCCCATCGATCCATCGCTCCGACGGTTGCTCGACGTCATCCACGGCGTACGTAATCACGGCACTCGCAGGGCCATTGGCCGAATCATGCAACACGTTTGGTAAGATTGCGCCTCCCTTGCTTCGTGCCCTGCAGGCCCGACGAAGCACTCGTCCATAGCCGCTCTTGCCCGAGCCGTTGTAGCCGAAAATGACCGTCAACCCGCTGGGGGCGAATGGCAGCGACTGCTTGGAGTCAATCGCATTCACATTCTCCGCATCCGAGACGGAACAAAGCGTTACCTTGCGGGATGCATCCGCTCCGGTCGGCAGGTGCTCGGAGGTAAGCGGTTCGAGTTCGGGCACGCTCTCTTCACTCAGACCGTGGGAAGCACGACAGGCTGCCTTCAATTCATCAACGTCGATGGCGGTCAGATTCCCCTTTTCGATGATCCGACGAAGTCCGTCACGTTGCCAATCGGGTAAGTCCTGCGACCAAGCAAGTACGTCATCGTGAATGCCATTGTGGGCTTTAGACTTAGGTGGCATACTTCGCGGTCTCCTGAAGTCTTATCTATATATCGATCTGGCATTAACGTAACAAACGCCGGAACTCAGTGGGACGCTGTCTGCCATTCAATCAGTTCATTCCCTCGACGCGACGGCAGCATTCTTAATGCTTCTTATCCTTCGGCGGATTCGGATCGTTGGCGTAGCTGTCCGAATCTCGAATCTGGCCGTTCGGCCGGTGAATGACCAATTCCGTCTTTTCTTGTTTCGTGCTTTTCTTGCTTCGCGAGTTGCTTACCGGTCGCAATCGCATCGGCCTGCGTCGGGTGCAACGAATATACTGGAATTGCCAGAGAGTTCAACCCCAACGAACGGGAATCTTGTCGAGACGAACTCGATCGGATAGACTGCCCATATGGAAAAAGTTCGCAACCAATCGATTTACGCTCCAAGGAGTCGGCGATGTCACTTGCACGTCGCATCTAGGAAGCCAGCAAGCGGGCCTCACGCAGGATCAATTGGCCGTTCAGGCAGGGGTGTCGAAGGCCTATATCTGGGAACTCGAAAACGATGAGAAAGAGGAAAAAAACCATCCGCCGACGTTCTGCTCAGAATCGCGAATGCCTTGAAGACGACCATTGCAGATTTGCTTGGACTTCCGACCGTCCAAGCCGATGGCCGGAAGGTCGAGATCAGCAAGTCGTTACTTGAGTTTTGCGACTGGATGGAGAAGACCGACCGAAAATTGTCCGACGATGAAATTCGCGACCTAGCGACGATGCGGTTTCGCGGTGGTCAACCCAAATCCCTAGACGATGGGGACGACCTGTATCGCACACTCAAGAGACTCAAGAGAACGACAAAGAGGTAGTACAATGCCACCCGGCCACCGCCAAGCCTACCCACGATCGCGACAAACGCCGCGACATCGAGAACCGCAAGATCGACTGCGGCCGCGCTCACTTCGACGCCCTGGGCGTCGATTACGAAATCGCGACAAACTTCAGGAAATGCTTACACCGAGGGCCAAATGATGATTCAGCCAACCCGCCTTGTCATTCGGCTCACTCCAGGACCGCTCCGACCAAAGCTTGGCGTTTCGACACTCAATGAAGTGAGAGGCGGTCCGGAGATATTGTTGCGTTGGCTGGAGACACAATTAGGTCTACCGACAATCGAAGCACATCGCGCGAGCCATGTGACGGAGTATGCAACGGCACTGGAGAAGGTTACTGATTCGGTGATTTCAAAAAGTTTACAAACCGATCGCTGGGCGACCGCATCAGAGTTGTTGTCTCGACGTGACAAATTGCTACTGAGCGGATGGGATCAGAAGCACTGCGATACATTGCCCGAGGTAGTACGAGACCTTGCGGTAGCTGCGGATGGGCACCGGTTTGTTTTCCCAAGTGTTTCGGACCGATTGCAATCGGTCCTGAATGCGTTGGATGACGGTCAAATACTTCCCCAGCATGTTTGCATATTGGCCGATTCTGCGGATCGATGGCCTGTGCGATGGCAACGTGTCTTGTCACGTTTGACGGTCCAGCCAATCGACGAACCTGCCCTGCATGGTTCTGAAGGTAGATCGCTGCATCAGGCTCAGTCGATTGTTCGGGGTGGAGCGATTGAGATGATCGAGCTGGACGAGAGTTTGCGATACGTTCACACGTTGAGTCAATCTGCGGCGATTGAGTTCGTCGCTGCGACATTAGTAGAGAACAAGGCCGAGCTGAATCGCACCGTCATCGTTTGCGAGGACGACTGTCTCGCCATGCAATTAGACGGATGCTTGGCTCGCTATGGATTGCCAACAATGGGCGCATCCTTCAGTTCACCGGCTCACCCGGTCCTTCAAGTATTGCCTCTATGTTTGACCCTTTGCTGGGAACCCGTTGATCCGCAATCGCTGCTTGATTTTTTGACCCTGCCGATCTGCCCGATACCGCGTCGTGCGGCAGTTGCATTGGCAGAGGCTTTGACCAATGAGCCGGGGCTTGGAAGCGGGGCCTGGGAGAAAGCTCTCCATTCACTTTGTAGTGAAGAACACGATCCCAAGGGTAAACTCCGCGAACGATTGGATTCGTGGTTGTTTTGCGATCACTTCAAACGCGACGCTGTAATTTCCTCGCGTTCGGTTCGCGATCGCTGCGCTCTGGTGGCGAAGTGGGCCAGTAGTCGAGCCATGCTGATGGCCGAACAAGAGAAACCGCAGAAGTTGCTCATCAACGCGTTGTATGTCGCGGCGGGCCAGGCGGCTTTATTAGGCGAATTGGCGGAAAGCCAGGGGACTGAACTATCGCAACCTCAGTTGTCGCGATTACTTGAAGAAGCACTATCGACAGGGGTAGAGTCGGTCGGCAGCATTCAGGCTGACGCTGGCCCCATTCACGTCCGTTCGCTTGCCGAGATTACGGACTCTTGCCATCGAGTGATCTGGCTTGGTCTTGGTACAGGTGACGCGAGGGCATGTCGTTGGTCAGCGGACCAGTTGGAGGCACTGGGAGATTCGGATATCCAGATTGATGATGGCACACACGCTTTGACTTCAATGCGTACTGCCGAGGCTCGTGGTTTGTGCTTTGTGGAAGATGCATTGCTTGCGGTACTGCTTCCTCAGGACGTTGAGAAGCGCTGGCACCCAATTTGGCTGGCCATTCGGACAGCGTTTTCGGAGACTGCTCGCGACAATCCGCCAGTTCTGGAAATCCTGATCCAAGCGGGTGACGTTTCATCGCTCTCGCCATTTACGTTTGCGATTGAATCCAAACCAGTGCAGGCTCCGCAGGGCCTTCGCCCGATTTGGGATATTCCGATCGATTTGCTGAAGGATCGAGAAACCGTTTCGGCGACCGAGCTTCAAGATCGGTTGGCGTGTCCTTTGAAATGGGTATTCAACTATCAGGCGAAGCTGCGCGCCAGTTCGATCGCTCAATTGCCCAATGACTTTCAGCTCAAAGGGAACTTCTGTCACAAGGTACTCGAACACGTCTTTGGTAACGGTGATGAACTGACTTCGGTGGATGATGCCGTCGCGCGTGTTGAGCGAGTGTTTGATGAACGTTTGCCGCTTGATGCGGCTCCTTTTGCGCAGCCAGACAAGTATCTCGATCGGCAAACACTTCGGAAGGAATTGTCTCATGCGACACGTGTACTGGTCAACACGTTGAAAAGTGGCGGCTATCGCATCAAAGGATTGGAATTTGAAGTTCGTGGGGAGGCATTTGATAAACCATTCATTGGCTCGATTGATTGTCTCGCCGAACGCGATGATCGGGAGGAAGCCATTATCGATTTCAAGTACGGCGGCAAGAAGTACGAAAAGTGGATTGCGGATGGAAAGGCCGTTCAGCTTGCAACGTATGCGTACAGCCGATCGAAAGAAACGGGGCGATTCCCAGCGGTTGCTTATTTGGTGTTGGCTGATGGACTGTTCTACACACCGTCTGGTGGTCCCGTTCATGGCGATGACGACCGAACGGTGGTGGAAGGACCGAGTATCCAAGCGGTCTGGAGTGAGTTTGAATTGGCGATATCAGGTGCAGAGTCATGGCTGACCGACGACGGACACGTATCGGCGAGACCACTCCAGACTCTTAAAGACTGGCCGAGCGGAACGCGAATTGTGCTTGAAACGAACTTGAAGTCGACCGATTGCCAATCGGTTTGCAAGTATTGCGATTACCAACATTTATGCGGCTTAAGACAACTTTTATGACGAACATCCTCGAAGTCGTCCGCGCTGGCGCGGGCTCCGGCAAAACATTCGACCTTTGCAACACTGTCGCGGCGGCTGTCGCTGATGACCTTGATCCTGCACGTATTCTCGCAACGACGTTCACCAAAAAGGCTGCTGCCGAACTGAAGGGACGAGTTCAAGCGAAGTTGCTCGAAGGCAATGGCCATGCTTATGCCGATCGTCTTGAGCTAGCGGCGATCGGAACGGTTCATGGCGTCGCGCATCATTTGATTCGCCGATACTCCATCGAGATGGGATTATCGCCTCGCTTGGAAGTGTTCGAGGAGGGTGGCAATCGAGTGTTGAGTGATTTGCTTGGTGGGATTCCGCTGGAGCGGTGGGAAGCACTTTCATCGTCGGCCAACAGGTTGGGCGTTATCGATTTGTCGGCACGGATTCTTGGTCTATTAGGTGTAAAGCGGGGCAATCGAATATCCGATGATGTGTTCAAAGCTCAGATGACACGAAGTGCGAAGCGTGTTTGCGAAATCTTAGCTCCAGACGGCCCGTCAGCGAATGAGTCGCCAATCAACATGTTATTTGATCTGGCAGATGAGTCACTAGCCGCCATCGAAGCAATCACGACCGACACACAAAAGAACACCGCTGAAGCAAAGCAAAAACTGCGATCGCTGCGATCCGGCAAGGGATCACTATGGGGAACGTATCTTGATGCTGGCAAGATCGCGGCAGGTAAGAAGTCCGGGGCCGATGCTTGTTTGGATGAGTTGCGTTTACACGCGGCCGAAGTCCGACGGAATCCAGCGCTTCACGCCGACGTGAAAGAGTTTTCTCGCTTACTCGCAGAAGAAACGATCGCCCTGGATTCTCAGTTTGTTGCTTACAAGACCGAACGTGGATTGGTCGATTTCACTGATCTGGAGACGTTGCTACTTGAACTACTGAATGACGAAACACTTGCTAAGCGAGTCTCAAAGGACTACGACCTCGTATTAGTGGACGAGTTCCAAGACACCAATCCGCTTCAACTTGCGATTTTCCAAGGTTTGCGAGCCCTGGTTCCTCGCAATCGCTGGGTCGGTGATTCGCGACAAGCCATCTACGGTTTCCGCGACACTGATCCGCGACTGGTCAGCGAGGTTTGGGATCGTGTACCTGAAAAAGACCGCTCGACGCTCCCTGACAACCACCGTAGCCAAAAAGGTTTGGTGCAATTGGTCGGCAAACTTTTTTCACCGCACTTTGACGAAGACCCAACACAGAACCCGAAGAAGCCAGCGTTATCTAAGGGCGTGGAACGCTGGCTTTTCGATTCAAAAAACAATCCTGATGAAGCGTGTGCGTTGGGTTGTGGGATCGCTCACTTGCACGCCGAGGGGACTGCGTTTGGTGACATTGCCATTTTGGAACGTGGCAATGCCCGATTGAAATCTCTTGCCAAAGCCTTTGATGAACTCGGGATTCCGTATCTAATCGAAAGCCCCGGCTTGTTTTCGACCCGTGAGGGCGAGTTGCTGCTTGCGGGAATGCGTCTGGTGGCCAATCGGAATGATTCCCTTGCCGCAGCCACCGTTCTGCATTTATTGAGCGATGCTTCAAAAGCCACGCCTGCTTGGATCGTCGATCGGTTAAAGAGTCTTGCAGAGGCTCCCTTGGATGACGAAACCGGCAGGCCATTGTTCGAACTTCCATGGAATTCCAATACAACGATTGCACCGCTAGAGACAATTGACAAACACAGCCTGTCACCATCGTTGGTGGTTCAGCAAGTGATCGAAGCACTAGCGTTACCTAAGCACGTTCACGCATGGGGAAATTCTGCCCGACGCTGCTCCAACCTTGATTCAGCGGTACGGCATGCTCGTGACTACGAGGCTTTGGCATTTAGTGGCGACGGTAGTGCCACGCTCAACGGATTGATCTTGTATTTTGAACAACTCGCGGCTGAAGAAGCGGATTTGCGTTTCACGCCTCAAGGCCATGATGCTGTCACGCTGATGACGTATCACGGAGCAAAAGGGCTAGAATGGCCCGTTGTCGTTCTGAGCGGCCTCGACTCGGATCGCGATCCAGATATGTGGAAGCCAGTAGTTCGTAGTTCAACGTTTGATGATGACCCGCTATTGAACCGAGAATTGCGTTCGTGGATATGGCCATACGGCGAGTCAAAAAACTTCTTCACCGGAAAGATTGATCGAAAAGCAGATAAACCGCTTGAGACTGCAGCCCTTTCAACCCTAGAAGGCATCGATCAAGGTATCCGTGAAAGTGACGAAAATCTTCGGTTGCTTTACGTTGGTTGCACCCGAGCGAAACAGAAACTTGTTTTCGCTCATCGTCACGGGAAATACAAATCACTCAGCAAGTTATCGATCGCAGACGATCTACTCGACCCAACACAGGGCGAAGGTGAGCACGGGATTGAAGGTGTCGACACGACCCTAGTGATTCGACATCTGTCGCATGATGCCGTTGACGATTTCCGCATCGAAACCGACGATCATCAAACTTGGTTCGCTGATAACGCAACCATTGGTGTTGCGTTGTCAATTCCCAGGTTTTATTCGCCAAGCTCGGCTGAAAGTATGGACGAAAATTTTACATTTGAATGCACTTCGCTTACAGGAGAATCGTTCTTCCCCGGCAAAGTCGATGAATCCTCGTTTGTAATGATTGGCGATGCCGTTCACAGCTACTTAGCGTCTCTTCCATCGCTGGCGACTGCAGATGAATCAATAAAGACCGCCGTTGCCGAACGATGCCTCTCCGCGTTTTCGGTAACGGGTATCATCCCAGCATCCGTTCTGGTCACTTCTGGCGATCGCTTTACAGCGTGGGGCGAAGCAGCATATCCAGGTGCGACATGGCACGCAGAAGTTGCAGTCAGCGGACCGAGAGACGGAGGCGGTCAGTGGGATGGTGCCATCGACCTGATTTTTAAATTACCAACCGGAGAACTCGTCGTCGTCGACCATAAGAGTTCGCCCATCCGGCGGGACAGTTGTGAAACAAAAGCTCGCGAATACGTCGGTCAACTTCTGGCCTATGAGGAGATACTAAAAGGGGCTGATGCTACCGTTGTTGGAAAGTTGATTCATTTCCCACTTGCAGGCGTCGTGGTTTCCTGTAACGACTAAAGTCCCCTTACGAATGAGTGCCAATGTCACGGACCAGCGGATGGTAAATAAGGTATCGAGACTGATTGTTTATTGTTTTGTGATAGACTTGTTAAGCAGCGAGGCCATTTACCGTCGCCGTCGGAGTGTTTCGTCGCGGGGGTTCGCAAGAACTGGCCCCCGACGAAATGCGACAGAGGCAGAGGTAACCGGCGCAGACCCCGACTGGAACACTCCGCGATGGGAGATCGAAACGACGAACAGATTCTCTTTCAGAGAGCTCATGAGGTATCACAGACCTCCCAGAGTTCGGAAGCCGGCAGCGAAGCACGAACCGCAATGGGAGCAGGAATTCGCTCCCAGCGGGAGGGCAGTTCCTGCGACTTCCGGAGCGCGGCCTGGCCACAGGCAGGACAGATTGCGGGTGACTCACCTGATACTGGAGACGTTGCCAGAGGACGTTTTTCGGTCAGAGGCGCCGCTCCTTCCAGTAGTTCACGGCACAGCGCGATTTTCTCTGCCCGAAATCGATTGGCAAGAAAACCGTAATGCCGAATCCGCCCGTCCGGAAGCACGTGCTGCAGGAACCGGCGGAACAACTGCATTTGGGGCAAGGATATACCGAAACTGATGCGGAAGAAACTATTGACTTAAGGTTGGCCCGGGGTGGGTTGAGCGTTGTGACGATATTTAGTTTACCTTCAGGCTCATCACATCATTCTCCAGTCTGGTAGCCCCTTCTTCATCTCCCTGGTTGCTCGTTTGGAATCGAACTTGTCTGGCTCAAAAGAACCGCCCCATTCCATGAACTCTTCGTGACGTTCATGCTTCGGGTCGGCCAGAGCCTCCAGGTAGTCCGCATAGCCCCAGACCCCGCCAATGTCTTCAGGGGGACAGGCTTGTTCGCCTTCCAGACAGAGCGGGTACTTCCTGTTCTTCTCCAGAGGAGGACGACCTTCGAATAAGACTTCATGTTCCCAGCCGTCACCGAAGTCGTATTCGTACTTGAAGGAAAACCGCTTCTTTGTCTGAGGAAGAATCTGACTGAGAATTATGTCTGTCGAGTCGAAGCAATGAAAATCTCCGAAACCATCGTCCAAAAGATCAGGGTCACCATACCGTTCCCCTTTGATCTCGAACTGATGCAGGTGCGAGTTGGTCCAGCCCATTGCGGTCTGGATGTGTTCGTGCAGTTTGTCGAGTGTGCAATCCTGAACCTGAATCCGCCTCCAGATCGCTGGTTCAATTCCGAGCAACGTGATCTTGAACTGGTAGAGAATATCCGAGTTTGCCTTCGGCCTGGACTCCGCCTCCAGATTCTCCAGTTGTTCAGCCTTCGCCATGATTCCCTCCTCAAGCTGATCCATCAAGTGCCTGGCAACCAGTAGCAATGCCACCTGTTTCTGCGCCCCACCATCCAGAAGGTCCTCCGCCAGGGACAGCATCATGCTGGCGATTTCCGCCACAGTGAGAGGCTTTTCCTTCATCAGCTTGTTCTTCACGCGTTTCGACAGGCCGGGAATCAGCAGCAGAACATCTCGCTGCCCCGGTTCCAGACAGAAGTTTTCGAGCGGCTTTGTTTTGATGCGAAGTTGTTCGGCAGCCACAAGTGTCGCCCCTGCAAAATTAGCGATCTGCACTGCCTGATCGGAAATCATCCTTATCTTGTGTGCATCCTCTATTTTCAAAATCGACGAAGGCTCTTCATTAATATACGTGTCGAGCAACTGCTGAATCTTCTTGAATATAATGTCGAGTTTCTTTTGCTGCTTCCTGTCTTTGCAGTTGTTGAACTCGGCAGCAAAGTAGCTGCCGAAGTCGTACAGGTCGTCGAGAGTCATCATTACCGGTTTGCCGGTCGGTGTTTCCCGAATGATCTGCTCGTAATCCTGGTCGAGGCACAGCAGGTCGTCGAGGATCAACTTCCGCTCGGCAGCGGTCAGTTTGAGTGGGATTTTCTCGCCGGGTTGAATCTGTTTTTGGGTGGACATAATAGATTCCTTGTGGTTGTCGAAGTTCGATTCTACCAATTTCAAGCAGTTACCGCCAGATTCCAAGAGAGGTTGCTACCTGTTTTGTTTTCGTTCTTTCACGGTCCGGACAGGGATCATTTTCACCTGATCCCATTGACCAGATAACGCATTAAAGGCAATCCACTGGCTGATCAGGGCTATGTCATATTGCCGGGTAGAGCTAAACTTTTGAGCTTGAACCAGCCAACTGTAAACCCGATGAAACCGGATTGCCGTCGGGTGATCAGACTGTATTTGGAATGGCAGACCGAGAGAAGCGTTTCAGAGGATAGTGATATTAAATTCCGATTTGATCAGCTCAGTGTATTTCTGGTATTCCGGTTTTGTCAGAAAAGTAGCCTTACACTACAGTCAACTTGCGTTTTGAGTTAGCCATCGGTCAGTTCCTTTAAGAGCTTGCAGTCAGTTTTGTATTGCGCCAGATCACGTTCAAATGATGCCTGAGTTTTGGTGCAGACGAGCGTGAAAGGTCGTCCTCGACGCTCGGTAACATGCGTGCAGTCGATCCGATGGCGGTCGATCTGCTGATGCAAGTGCCGACGTAATTCAGTACGTCGTGGAAAGCGATGAATTGGCGCATCTTTATCTTTGAGGAATGTGGCGAGTTCCCGGCAGTCTGCGCAGTCGCAATCAAGGTTGGCTTTTCGTTTCCAGTTCCCGGGTGGGATGGGTTTCTTGGCTGCGCGCTGTTTGACTTGGTCGATACAATACTGACGCAGCTTGAACAGGGCCGTTTCCTGCAGCTTGCCGGAAGCCGCAAAATGCTGATCGTCCGTTAGCTTGTTGACGGCAGGAATGAGAACATTATGTAATTCGTAGTGTTGTGGCCTGGAGGCGATTTGTGACAACAGGGACTTGAGATCGCTTTGTGTGCCGACTGAACACATCCCGCGCAACAGCGGCTCAACGATGCCCTGAAACGCCTTTGATCGATTCGATGCGAAATTATCCCTCATCGGATTTGGTCTGTTTTTCTCCCACCGTGATATCATCAGCATCACTTCTTTCAATACCGATTTGCAGACTCGTTTTCGACTGGAGGAGACGCCGTCACCCAGACTGGCTAGCGAACTGAAAGTAGTGACCAGGTAGCGCAAACTGGCGTCATAGTCGTCTGGTTTTTGGGATTGAAAGAAGGACAGCAGTGATTTTTCGATTGTCCCCCACTTCGCGAGTTCAGCTAAAGACAGCAACGATTCACCATCAAGCGTAGGATATTCCAGGGGTAGTACCTGATCAAAGAACTTCTGTGCCAGGTTGGCATCGCCAATTACCAGCAGCGACCGGATCATGTTTGTGCCTGGTGAATTCGCTTTACGACGTCGTCCATGAGTCGGATACACCCAGTGATCAATGATGCGTCGGGCGAATGTTTTGCAATCTTCGCACTTTTCAGGACTTTCCGTAGCCGTTACCAGTTCACTCAGGGCGGGTACCGAGTTCTCTGTGCCTTGCGATGCCAGAACCTGAAAATGACGCCCTTCCGGCCAGAGCACGATCACCGCTTGATGATACCAGCGTTCCATCGACATCCCTGCATTGCCGGTTGCCTCGTGAACCTGTTGACGATACGATCGGCCATCGGCATTCAAATCACTGACAATATCGGCCTCATCAACAAACAACCTGTAAAATGGTTGCCGCTTGCCATCCAGCGTATGCCAGTGCTGAAGTGAAATCGATTCGTCTAAGATATCTTCGAATTCCGCTTGCTCATTGATGTTGCTGACATCTTCGTAATCATGGCCCCACTGCCCACCGTAGGGACTGTAATCAATCGTATTGTAGTCGGGGTAACCCGCCTGCCAGTGCGTCAGCAGTGCGACAAAGGCGCGGCAATTCGCACGGGCCGCTACTTCGGCCAGAACGTCGGTGCGTGCCCGGTCGGCTCCCTTAAATTGCAATGGCACTGATGTGGCGGCTGAGTTCGGCAACCGCCCCGGCATGCGCCGTCGTTTTTGAAAGCGCCGCGGAACATCGTTCCGTGCTTCGTCGTCGGGATCATCCTGTTCGTCAAGTCCTTCCTCGTCATCCTCCCAGTCATCGTAATCTTCAGTCGTATCAGATGAGTCATCCGGGGTCAGGCCAGCCTCGGTGTATTGGTGCAACAGCGGCAAAACAATCATGTCTCGCAGGTCGTTTTCCTCGAAGATCGTCTCGACGGCTGTCGTTGCCGACTCGACTGCGTCACTGAATTCGGGGGCGACTGGTTGTTTCCTGCGACCGCCGGTGGTGAGATTATAAACCAGACAAATGCGATAGCCGTCGGTAACTGGACGAATTTCGTGTTCGCAGTCGGCATAGAAAGCCGCGTATTGCAGATCGTAATTCGACGTTTTTCCATCGAAGTCCACAATCTGCGATTGCCCGGCGTGTGATATGATCAACTGGCCCCCTTTGTGTTTCGACGGCAGACAGATAACGAGGGTCGCGAACATGCGGTGCAACTTTTCGGTGTCACGATGCGGGGCAAAAAAGCTGCCTTTTTCATAAATCAGCAGTTTGTAGAGGTTTGCCGTAATGTTTTGCTTGATACCGAATTCCGATTTGACCGAATTTGCGACCTCGCAGACAAGCGATTGCCACTGTGGGTTTTCCAGTCGGAACTGATCGGGCTCCAATTGCCAGACACGGCGTACGTTGGTGTCAACAATGGTCGCTTCGCCGCGTCCGTAAGGAGCCTGGCTGGCCTGCTTGATCAAGCTTCGAGCGCCGGTCTTCGAGACAGGAAAAGCGATTTCATCGATGCCGTCAATCGTCAATCCCGGCAAGACGAATGGACACTTACCACTGGCACTGAAAGAGATCGATTCCGTTAAGTTGCCGAGTGCATCAAGCAGTTGCTGTTCCGCCGCTGAGGGTGTTTTTGCCTCAAAGTCCATTGCGCCTATCTCCGCTTTGCAAATCACATGATTTAATGTCGCTATAGTAATCCATTGTTATGTCGAGTAACGATTCTCCTGGCGGTACAAACGAATCAAAGATTCTCGTGTTAGTCCGAGTTGTGCCCGATCACGAAATTTGAGAAAAGCGGATTCGCGCACAAGCGTCAGTACCGCAGCCACAGACAGCGTTACATGTTTCAACTGGCAGGCGTTCTGTACTCTGAGCCTCGTTTACGTATCGCCTTTCAATATCTAAATTTTGGCCAAAAATGTGTCATTATTAATAGGAAAGATATTAACTATTGAGCACGAGAATAACACATTTAATGTCGAAAACAAAAGAGATTGCAGTAGATGAAAAGGTCTGTGATGACTTTTTTATCTGGTTCAGAAAAACGCATATTCTAGAGCGAGTCATTTTTAACCATAGCGTCTCTCAATCTATTATACTCGGTCCAAATGCCCCTGGAGACGCTACAGTAAAACTGGACACAGTCTAAGACCCGATTCCGTCTTTAATTAAAAGTCACATTTAATGAAAGGAGCACAATGCTATCGAGACAAGAAATCATGTTAATCAGAGCTGCCCTGCAGTTCTGGTGCGAAGAAATGGATCTCGAAGATGCAAAACTGTTCGAGATCTACGCGGGCGGCCCGCAGTTAGAGCCGACAGGGGGACAGGCAGACATCCAGCGGCTGCGTCAGCAGTTATTGACAGCACGGCTACGCTATGCTGTGTGCAACCCTGAGGCGACAATGGTGAAGAATCCCCGCCTGTTTGAAAACCCAGAAGCCGCCAACCAGTCGATGTCTGACGACTCTGACCGGCTGGGAGTCGTCCTGGTTGCTGAACCTGCGATGTAAGTTCCCTCAAACCCCTTTCATCAGTTCTGCCAGGCTGATTTCCAGGGTATCGGCGATCCGCTCGATATTCTGTAAGGAAAGATTTCGTTCCCCCCGTTCGATCCCGCCGACGTAGGTCCGGTCCAGCTCACACGCGTAAGCAAAATTCTCCTGAGAGTAACCTTGCTCTTTGCGCAATTTGCGGACCCGCTGTCCAAATCTCACCAAGATGTCTGCTCGTTTTGCCATACGAACATTTAACACTTGACAATGACGATAAAACCACGGTCTATAAGTATCACACAGTAAGTGGACGCATGCGATCCGCTTACAGGTTTTTCAAAAGCATTCGTTGATAATGGTGGGAAGATCAATGTTGCGACTGTCTGGTAGACTTAGCTGCTCAATTGAAAGAGCCGTTTGTTTAAATCTGTTATTAGTGCTTGTATGTACCTTGCCCATGGCTCTCTTACTTTCGGGCTGTGGTAACAATGCATCACAAAGTAATCTCCCTAAGTACTCAACCCCTCCAGCACACCGTTACCTGCCGAATACCGGGTACTCGCCCAGAACCTTGGTATGGAGTTGAAATCTGATCCCGATCAATTTCAGAATGATCGTGAAATATCGGATCTCATGGCGGAGTTACAGTCGGCTTTGTTAGACTTACGGGAAATCAAATCGAATGATAACGAAATCATATTTCTTTCGGATCAAGTCCGTGATGCGATTACCGTAATCTTGCAACGTCTTGACAACGTGAATTCCCTGCCCAAGCCTCCGGATGCGGGAACATTGATTGTCGGTTCCATACTGGATGGATTGGTTGGTAATTTTGAGGGGAGCCGTCATCGAGGCTTGGTTGCAGAGGCGAAGCAGAATGCTTTGAATACAGAATTTCAGTCGATGCTTGCCGCTATCGATAAAGTGGATGCGTCGTTGCAGTTGCTTCCCAAAGTAGCGAAAAAGTATTCGGCAACCTTAAGTGACTCAACCGGTCGAATCGTAGTCGATTTTAATGAAGCTTGGGGAGCCTCCGGACCTGACGACTGGCTTTTACTTCAGAATCGGGGAGAAACACTTGAAGATTGTACCATTCTGGTGCAATTGACTGGCGCAAAGGGAGACATCCGAAAAAACGTCCATTTCTTGAAAACGTGGTCGACTGATACCAGTATGTGGGGGCGGTATCAAGCAGGAAAGGAAGTCCTGGGACGAACTGTGGAAGAGACCACGGTCACAAACGTGAAAAAACTGGACATTACTATTTATTCCCCGCAGTTCGCAACACAGATTCAATATGTTTATCAGGGAGCAGACAAAGACAAAGACATTGCTCAAATCTGTAAAGACCTGAGTTTTCAAGGTTCCTACCAACCGTATAAAGCGGGAATTATCTGGGACACTCAGCGTGGTGTTCAACTTACCTTAAACGGAGTTTCCTTGCTTCCCCAATGACGGGTTGATGTTTCTTTTCTAAAAGAAGGCCAGTCAAAAACATGGTTCTGGAAACATGATTCCTGGATGAAGGGAGAAATAAAACACTTTTCTACACCAGAGGGAGGTCTGGATATCGATCCAGACAGGATCGACTTCGAGATCTCTTTTCTCCACACAAATTACAAATATAAAACGACGCTCAACGTCGATACGGAATCTGGTAAATGAATTCCCCTTCAAAATTTCATTCAATCGNTCAGACAACCTTTAANATGGTCTCTTGAACATAAAGTTCCACGAAAACGTGATCCATTTCAGGTTTTCGTGGGTTAAATTCCAGCTACAGAACTTGAAATCTTTTGAGAAAGTCGCTTTTGCACAGTGGATTCACACACTGTATCTAAATTTTGGCTCGAAACGTGTCATGATTAATAGGTGCGCAGCTTAGCTATNGTCACTTACNGTCACCCNTAATTCAAAAACATAATCAGTTAAAACGCCTCGNATTNCTTTGGAATGCGGGGCGTTTTGCTTTTCACTCAGTTTCCCTTATTAGAAAGAAAGGANCATTGCTTGGAATACATGGTTTTAACGTTCGTCTCTGTCGCGCTGTTGCTGGCCATCGTCGCTTTTATCAAGGAACGACGGTTGCGACTGGCACTACAGGGAATTCTCAGACACCTGATTCATCGCTGGAGGGCACATGGAAAAACAGACGCTTCGCATCACACTGACTCTGATCCTGCTGACCGGGGCCAGTTGTAGTTCCGACGAAAACAGTCGCGTGGCAGAACTGGCTACACAGCAACTGGAACGACAGGCGGATCAAAACCGCCGGATGTCGGAACTACAGCAGGAAGTCGCCTCGGGTTCACGCAAACTGGTGGAAGCAGACGCCAACGCCAGACAGGAAATNGTCACNCTGCAGCGTGAGATNCANACNGAGCGNAGNGAGATCGGTCACCAGAGGGATCAGCTGGAGACAGAACGCCGCGAAATCGCCGACAGCCGAAACCGAGATCCGATCATTGCGGCTGCGATCACCAGGGTGGCGTTTGTCGTGGTCAGTCTGCTGCCCCTGTTGATTTGCTGGCTGTTACTGCAGCAGAAAGTTGAACCCGCAGACAAGAATGAGATCACAGAATTACTATTGGACGATTTGGTCTCATCTGAACCACGGCTGATGCCACCTGCGAAAACAGATCCAGCCAAACTCCGGTTAACGGATTTACTTCAATCTCCTGATAACTCATCTACAGAAAGGGAAACCTGAAATGTCACATATTGTCACCATCCAAACGGAGGTCCGCGACTCTGAGGCATTGGGCCTGGCCTGCCGCCGACTTGAACTGGGAGACCCCGTTCACGAAACCGTCCCGCTGTTTAGTGGGGAAGCCACCGGCTATTGCGTCCGTCTCCCCGACTGGCGGTATCCCGTCGTCTTCGATATCGAGCAGGGCAAGGTTCGATTCGATAACTTTGAGGGGCGCTGGGGCGAGCCAGCTCACCTCAACAGACTGCTTCAATATTACGGCGTGGAAAAATGTCGTTTAGAGGCACGCCGAAAGGGACATTCCGTCCTGGAAAACCAGTTGAGCGACGGTTCCATCAAACTCACCATTCAGATCGGAGCAGACCATTGAAAACCATCGACATTATTTTTTCAACCGACGGTCGGTCCCGCATCGAAACCCGCGGCTTTACCGGCTCCCGGTGCAAAGACGCCAGCCGGTTTCTGGAAGCGGCGCTGGGGAAGGTCTCTTCAGAACAGCTGACCGCCGAGTACCACCAGAGTGTTCAACATCAACCCAACCATTTAACACAGGAGAATTAGCTTTCGCAAATCAACACATTCAGGTCTTGCCGGACCCGATACCCGATGATCCTCCACAGGTTCGTGTGCTGGTGGTGGTTGAAGGGGCCCACGATATTGAATTTCTGACCCGCATCTCGACACTCCTGCATACGGCACATCCCACACTCCCTGACCTGGCGGCCATGGAGCGCGACAGGAAACTCATTTTCCTGCCCATCGGCGGCCACCCCCGAGCCTGGCTCAGGCGGTTGGCTCCGCTCCAAATTCCCGAATTTTATCTCTTAGACGGAGAGGCATCCCCTGAGAGGGAACAGCGGGAAGAGCTTGTTGCTCAGATTAATCGACGAATCCGTTGTCGTGCCGTGCTGACACGGAAACGAAGCCTGGAGAACTACCTGCATCCGCAGGCCATTCAGGCTGTCGCCGATATCACTCTCGAATTCGGTGACCATGATTGTGTGGCATCGGAAGTGGCGCAACGGGTATTCGACAGTCGGCATGCTGACTATTGCTGGAAACAACTGACTCGTCGAATCCGGGTCCGGCTCAGGAATCGAGCCAAGCACTGGCTCAATACCAGCGCCGTCGAGTCAATGACAATTCCCCTGCTGCAGGAACGTGATCCGGACGGGGAAATCATTTCCTGGCTGGAGATGATCGGCCATCTGGCTGAAACCGCTTAAACACACCTCACACCTTCTTTTTACTTCAAACCATCAAGGAAAATCCTATGTTACTATCCGAACGTCTTGCGGAGAACGTACGCGCCTGCTTTACCGGCATCTGGATTCAGAGCCACGAACACGATGAAGCATTGC
>PAJV01000009.1 GCA_002706765.1 Gimesia sp. | reverse complement strand
AATCGCCAGTTGAAATCCGCGACTGACGCGCGTCTCATAGACTTGAAACATCTATTCGTTCCCTGCCCTCCTCAATTTTATCATTCTTCCTTCTACATGATGAGCGTTCATCCCAACACACCTGGCAAACTACTGGTCCATCAATCCTGACTTGACAGGTGGACAATGTCAGGCGAGCACGCCAACGAGCGTGCGGACCATTTCGGCCAACGTGCCATTTCAGGTCTGATAAGACACCACTCTGCGGTTGGAATGCATCAGACGCAACCCTTTTGCCTTCAAAATATTATAGCCCCCCATGTTAAATTCTCAATCATCGAAAAATCCTCTCACCGGGGAGCACATCACCTGCAGAATATTGCAGATCGCATGCAGATGTTTGCACGAAGCTTTAATGAAATCACTGGATATCGATGTTCAAAGGGGAACGATCTGCGATCTCAAGAGGGGCCAGAATCTTCATACAAAAACGAATATTGATCGAATGAGGATCTATTTAATGCATCAAAAATGTACTTTGGGAGATTAACAAGCTATTAAGAATCCAAAGTATCAAAACGTGCGCCAACCGTTGAGAACTTTTCGAAATCGTCTGTTTACAGTCATGACAATTCTCTGGTTAGCCGTCTTGCCTTTACCCGATGCGCTCTGGCAACTACTCAGTCTGCCGAACGCAATTTTGTCCGCCTGGTATCGCGAAGTGAAGAAGATCACCTGCCTGAAGCAATGACCGGGAGAATGGAAAAAAGAAACGTGTCCGCCGCGAAGCTCTGGTGTTTAACAGAAATCACGCAGTTGCCAGCCACCCATCATGCTAGCTACCCGCCAAAGTAAGCACATGAAGGTGACTGGCAAACTACGTTCACTTCTGTCGAAAAATAGACTGAACCTCCCATTGATATGGGCATTGGTCATGCGTAACTGATTTATTCAGGAAACCTGCACGACGAACACGACTCCTCACTTTGATGATCAGATACGGTTTCAGACGGCCATCTCCTGAAACCGCATTGACCATCAACTGATTCCTTAATTTCTCAGGCAATAAATCTCTCGGGATCACGGACACGAACTGTCTCAAGGTAAGCAGTAATCGCGTGTGATTCAAAACGTGGTTGACGACAATAATCAACGATGGATTCTGCAATTTGATCTGTGGTAATGATTTCGATCCGGGTCTGGGAATGATCAATAAATGGCTCATCATAAACCTGGTGATGCCCCTGTCCCCGGCAATTCATGCATGTGAATCCTTTAATCCCCAGTTCACGAAAATGACTCAGCATTTCCTGTTCGTAATGGGTTTCTGTAATCACAATCACTTTCGTTAACTCTACGGTCGCAGTCATATCAGGATTTCCTGTGAGCAGTATTTCAGCCCGGCTGTATTTTTAAATGAATGAGTGGATTGTCAAACTGAATGCAATGGAGCAGCACCGCTTTCCAACCCACTCATTCACTGGTGAAGTTCACTGGAGTTTTCTCTGTGCGATTTCGTTTTCTGGATCATGTTTGAAGTTTCACTTCTGCCGGAAAGCTTCTCCCACACATCTTCTGTCTTCTGGTTATGCCCGTTACTTGCAAAGCGGGCTGCATCAAATGTATTCATTTTTTTCAAGTAGAGTGACAGACACTTCGCCACATCATTTAAATCGATCACTTCGGGCGCATCTCCCAGGCCAAACAATAGAGATCCATCCCGGTGTTCGAGATCCACGTGTAAAATCCGGCAGGATGCGAGATCGTAGACGCCATACCAGACCGGAATGACTCGCGACAGGCGTTTTACAAATTCCTGTATTTTCCAGGCCATTGCAGCCGCATTCACAAAAATCGAAGTATCAATCAAACGAGTCCGGTCCAGTGATTCACGCAGAAAACGCCCCTGTAATAAATCGGGATTCGAAGAGAGAGCGGATGCTGCAATTTCAACCGAAGGTGTAATTGAACGAATCAGAGAACGAATTGTGCTGTCGGCAGGTGTTGTATCCGGCCTGGGGTTCAAATACTGATCTACGGCCGCTGTGACTGCTCCACAGCCGGTATGCCCCAGAACGACGACACCTTCGATGGCAGGAAGATGCTCTACCGCGTAGGAAATACTCCCCAGGCATTCTGTAGAAGCGATATTCCCTTCCAGCTTCACTTCAAAAAGATGGTTCGGCTCCTGCTGAAACAACTCCATGACGGGGACACGTGCATCAGAGCAGGCCACCACTGCAGCCCGGGGTGTAGTAGCTGGTATATCGCCGGGATCTCCCAGTCGTTCCAGGTAATTTTTCGAGACTCGTCTGACGGTCGNATTGTCNNTATTCAAATCTGTTTTCCGAAGCTGCTTCTGTTGAAATTCGCTTCTCAACAGTTCCACAAATTCCATGTTTCCATGATTCAAGACTTCTTTCATACACGGACATGACTGTTTTAAAGGGGGAGGAACCATCTGTATCTCCTAATCACAGGTTTCTGCTACATCCATTCAGGGAGTAATCACAAGTTTTAAAACATGCTCTGGCTGGACCTCAGGACGTTCCAGCCAGAGCGATCCGGGTCATGCCACTGGAATCGTATTCATGACCACCTGTGCAACCAACATGTAGACGGGAATACCGATGGTAACATTGTAAGTAAACGTAAGCCCCAGAGATGCCGCGAGAGGCAGCGTGGGACTGGCTTCGGGGATGGCAAGTCTCTGCACAGCGGGTACAGCAATATAGGATGCTGCCCCACATAAAACGGCAAAGAGAGCATAGGTCCCCAGGTCAAAAGGCTGCCCGAGCACAATGCTGTAGCCATGGGCAACCAGAATTCCAAATGTTGCAAAGACGTTCGGAGCGAGTACACCAAACATGATGAATCGCCAGCCGGCGGTCTTGAGATCTTTCAAACGACGGCAGGCGGTGATGCCCATTTCCAGCAGGAACAGACACAACATGCCATGAAAAATATTAACAAACAGAGTATCGTCTGCCCGGGTCACGGCTTCCCCCTGCAGTCTTCCCAGAAACCCGATGATAATCCCGCCAAACAGCAGGTACAGCCCGGGATTCAGAAAGACTTCATGCAGAAGCTCTTTACTGAAGATCGGTTGTTTATCCGTTTCGACATCCAGTTCCTGTTTTGAAGCTGTGACCGTTTGACGTCTGTCTGCAACAGCGGTTGCAGTACGACCGTGGGTGGGACTGGCATGGGAGCGGGTTATGGGTTCGTCTGTTTCATCTTCATCGATAGTGATTTCTCCTGCCCCGCCAGCCCCGGCCAGCGCCAGCTCTGGATGGACCACAGGCTGATAACCGGGTTCATGCGGCATATTCCCTTGAGGATCCATCCCTTTCTGACGTAAGCGTGAAACCAGATAAAGGGCAACCAGACATCCTGGTATTTCCATCACCGCCAGCATCACAGGCATGTAAGCAGCGTAGGCGATGTTGGCAGCCGAAATCACACCCAGGCAGGTTACGAATGTTCCCGCAGAGTCAGATCCATAAAACCCAGCCACTGTAGCCGCATCGACCTGTCTCAGTTTTGTGCCACGTTTCAGGACCAGGTAAGCCACAATCCCAATACACAGGTTTGCAACAAAGCCGATCGCCATGAATCCCAGTGCCTGTCCAAACTCGGCCAGTGAAAGCGACGCCAGCTCTTCCCCTCCGTGCCAGCCGATGGCAACCAGCAGGTAGAGCGTCAAACCCTGGTACACGGCTTTGGGAAATTCAAAAGGTACTTTCAGAATAGGAATCAAAAAGCCCATGTAGAAAAACAGAAGCAGTGGTTTGAAAAGGTTATGAGCAAAATTATGAAGGAATTCTTCTAACAATCGAGTACTCCTCGGGTTGGCAGGTGTTGTCCGTCGTTTTGCCGAACGGGAATTTCACTTCATTCCGTTTTGCAGACAGCAAATGAACAATCCCTTCCTCTTGCAATCAGCATACCAGCAGATTCAAATTACCAGTAAAGTTTTCCCCCTTTGCGATTTCCTCCTGAAAAACAGTCGTTTTACAAATGAAATATTTATTTACGCTTCTATCCCCAGAGCTGATAAACGGAATCCAGCCCCCTTCCCGAGGCTGACAGGTGCAAGATATTGCAGACCGAACGCAACAACATGCAGAACAGAGACCGGGACTACTGATTCGATCGCATCTCAAATTGAGTTTCCTGGATACGTTACCCGGATGCGTTGCCCGCCGAGAAGTCTTTGAAATCTCTGGATTTCATGCGGTGCTGTCACTACTACAGGATGTTCATCTGAGAATGAACGGGAGATATCTGGTAGGATCTGTTTTCACAGCCGCTCCAGCCGGGAGATCCGGTGGGGCAGTCAGAGCTCCAGAAAGCCAAACGGATTCCCGAGCGCATGACCTTCAATCGTAGCGTCTCTCAATCTATTCAGCTCGGTCCAAATGTGTTGTAGACGCTTCCGTAAAACCAGGACACAGGCTCATGACAGATTTATTGTCTACGAATGAAATTGATTATCGATTCAGTGTGGCTGTTTGCCGGCTGTTGCATCAGGTCGAGATATCGATCCGGACTGTCTGCTGTGGATGTAGGGAATTTTCTCTAAAGGCCCGGAGGAGTCAAGCGGAGATGAATAAAAGCCGTTGGCGATACGCGCTGATTTGTTCTGATGCCGGGATGATCAGGCATGATGCCGGGGCGGGAGTGGGTCGATGTGTGTCGATAGATGGAGTTCTTTTGAGCAGTTTTTCATTGAATTGTGCTGAAACAAGGGACTTTTATAGTGCGGATCCAGTAACTGGTTCGCAGTCTTTCGTTAAAAAAATACTGTTTTATGCGTAGTCGGTTTCACGGATCATCGCTGACAGCCGTCAAAGGGAATTGATCCAGAGAGGGATTTATGAAAACAGGTCAGTCTGATTCTGATCACAGGGTGGTTTTAGTGCTGCGAGATCTGTTCCTGCTCGCTACGTTTCTGTTCATCCACGGCTTTGTGGTGTTCCCAGTTACCGCCCGCGCCGGAACGCCGCTCATCCAGGTTTCTCAATACACTGGCTTTTCCATAAAGCAGAACGCGATCGTTAACCTCCAGCTCAGTCTCTCCCCGGGGAGCACCGACATAGGTTGTATCCGGCTTTTCAATCCCCAGCACGAGGATCCCTTCAGAATCCAGTTTGAGCTCATTCAATGTTTTTTCAGCAAGCCAGTCACCCGGGTTCACATTCAGTTCCACGACGATATAGTCATCCGTCAGATGGAGGAGCCCTGCATAATCTCGAATTTCAAGATCGGTCCAGCGCTGCAGCGCGTTCTGAATGATTCGGGAGATACGCTGATCAATCCATTCACTGTAAGCGATCATCCACAGCAATGATAATCCCCCGGCCAGCAGCGCGACTCGTAACCAGAGACCAGTATTCGAGTCGGCCCCGACAAAGGAGATGATCAGAGATGAAATCGCCGTCACGATCCCCGCATTTCCCAGAATCATCAGTGTCATGATAATTTTGCGACGAACGGGGTGACGCATGACCTTTTCGGTTTCACTGGAAGTGAATCCGGTACTGGTAAAAGCGGACCGCGCCTGAAAGCGTGCCAGCGGAGTGGAAAGCCCGGTCAACGTTAATGCGATTGTTGCCACGCGAACCACAATGATCGAAACGACAATAATCACAATCAGTGAAATAATCGCGAACATGTTACTGTTAAGTTCAAGTTTTCAGGACAGATTCACATTACTACGAAACTGTTATTTTTTCGCAATAACCCAGACGGCGTGAACAAGACCTGGAATATAACCACAAAGAGTTAGCACAATGTTTAACCAGAAATGCATTCCCAGTCCGACCTGCATTAACACTCCCACCGGTGGCAGAATGATTGCCAGAATGATTCTGATCACATCCATGAAGGTAGAAGAAGATTGTTGCGGAGTATGGTGCGGATGAGGTTGAACGTGTTGAGAGTACTGAGTTGACATAATCTATTTCCTTTCTGAATTGCGTAATGCAATCTGCTGAGATGTCACTTGAGACGAACACTGAGTTCACAGTCATTCCGATAACGATCCTGATTCGCTTCCGGATCAATTATTTTCAAAGTGACTTAACAGAATAGAATGCACATCCCGTACCAATCCACCAACACGGTGAACACAAACTGTACAACCTTAGAAAACAGGGCTTTTATGTATTTTATGGACCGAAGAACCACAGACCGGGAGCGCAAAACTGGCTGCAAAGAGACCGGCTTGAATGCACAGACACCATTTTTGACTGGATCCAGGTTTACTGACATAATCCAGGTTTACTGACACATCTCCCGGCCAGTGGGGCCAGGGGATCAGTTTGAGTGATGCGATCCTGAATTGTGATGCGTTCTGGAAAACTGTTGATGCAGAAATTTCAATCCCCAAACATCATTGTCAGCAAGCATCAGGACTGTTCCGCTTTCCAGGCAGTCAGCGCTTCATTGAGACGGCTGTATTCTGATTCCAGCTTTGGAATCACTGCCTGCACTTCCTGAAGATCACCCTGACGTCCATATTCCTCGATCGTTTTTGCCGCTTCGACAGCTGGGTAAGCATTAAAGTTGGCACAGAGCCCCTTTAAACTGTGCGCGGCGCGTGTCAGCTCTTCTGCATCACCGGCGGCTGTCTGCTGATTGATTTCTGCCAGCAGTGTCGGTGCATCTTCGAAGAAGAAGCTGACCATATCGTCGAGAATTTTGGGATCATCGCCGACCCGTTTGAGAGCGGCCTGCATATTGATGGCCGGCCGGGAATCTGCCGTCGGCTGATTTTCCGGTTCAGAACCAGACTCAATCGGCTTAGCTTCAGCCTGTTGCTGTAAGAGTTCTGAACTGTCAGAAAGATCCTTCTTCGAGTCAATTTTTCCATTACGCATTGCCAGTCGCTCCAGAACCAATATCAGTTTATTGGCATCGATTGGTTTAGAAATATAGCTATCCATGCCTGCAGCAATACATTTATCACGATCGCCGCGCATGGCATAGGCCGTCATCGCAATGATGGGAGTATGCACACCGGAGCCATATTCCTGCTCACGAATCATGACAGTTGCCTGCAGCCCATCCATCGTAGGCATCTGCACGTCCATTAATACGACATCAAACGGTTCACTTCGCAGATAGTCTACCGCTTCGCGACCATTATCGGCAATCACACAGTGGTGTCCCCGTTTCTTCAGGATCGCCGTAATCACTTTCTGATTTGCGGGTGTGTCTTCGGCTACCAGAACTCTCAGTGGCTTTGTTGATTCTCTGATTTTGTTGATAGTGGAGCGTTCCAGATGAGGCCCTTTTAAGGCAGTCATGATGGCATCCAGGAGATCAGACTGGGATACTGGCTTTTCCAGATATGCGGAAATATCAAGCCCCTGGCATCGCTCGTTGAAAATCTGATGGTCGGCTGAAGACAGCATCAGAATCGTCGCGGAATCAAGCAGACCATCCTGTCTGGCTTTTTCGAGCAGCATAAAACCATCGGTTTCCGGCATGAGCGCATCCACGATCACCAGTGGATAATTCTGATCGCTCTCCCTGAGGGCAGAGAGTTGATCTAATGCATCCTGGGCAGACTCAACAGGAGTTGGGGCCATGGACCAGTTCGTCAACATCTCTTCCAGAATCACACGATTCGTCTCATTATCGTCGACTACCAGAACCGGAAGATCCCGTAATTCCGAGACGGAGGATTCGACGTCATCCGTTTTCGACACTTCCGGTTCCGCTACCGTCAGGCTGACTTGAAATGAAAAGCGACTCCCTTTTCCCGTTTCACTGGTTAAGAACATTTTCCCTTGCATTAAACCAATCAGTTCATGACAGATCGCCAGCCCCAGGCCCGTGCCCGAATAATGCCGCGTGGTCGATGCATCCGCCTGCGCAAAGGGGGCAAAGATCCGTTCCTGATCTTCCGCTGCGATTCCAATACCTGTATCGGACACACTGAATTCCAGCAGTGGTTTTTCTCCCGGCGGAATGTGGGAGAGTGGGTCTGCTGCCGACTGCTTAACAGAATCTGCAGAACCTTCAACCGAAGACTCAATCACTTTGACGTCAACCACCACTTCACCCTGCTCTGTGAATTTGATCGCATTCCCTGCCAGATTCGTCAGTATCTGCCGCAGGCGAACCGGGTCACCCAGAACCTGAGTCGGTACCCGTTTATCGATTCGGCAGATCAATTCCAGACCTTTCTCGCAGGCCCGCAGCGAAAGTGTTTTCACTGCTTCATCGAGCATGACCCGCAGATTAAATGGCACCGGCTCGAGTTCAAAACGCCCTGCTTCCAGTCGCGAAAAGTCCAGAATATCATTCACCAGTAGAAGCAGTGAATCAGCGGAATCTTTAGCCGTCTGTAAATAATCCCGCTTGAGGGGCGTCAGGTTTTCCTGCAATGTCAATTCGAGCATCCCCAGAATCGCATTCATGGGAGTTCTGAGTTCATGACTGACATTCGCCAGAAATTCGCCTTGCGCACGGGTTGCCTGCTCGGCTTCATCCTTTGCCTTGCTGAGTTCTTCTTCACGCCTCCGCCTGGCAGTGATGTCTCTTTCGATACTGGAGGATCCGACGACCTGATGATCCATTCCACGAATGGGAGAAACAGTAATGGCCACATCGATAATGGTTCCATCTTTCCGCATGCGTCTCGTCTGAAACTGATCCAGCCTGCGTCCTGTTTTCATCGCTTCCAATATCTCTGATTCTTCACGGGCCATGCCCGGCGGTAACAGAATCGATACGGTTTCACCAATCACTTCGTCTTCCAGCCAGCCGTAGATCACCTCGGCTCCATTATTCCAGGAGGAAATTGTCCCATCGGGCGCTTTTCCTATAATTGCATCTCCCGAAGAATCGACGATGGCAGCCAGTCTCGTACGTTCTTCCTGCCATTGAACCCGTTCGATCACATGCCTGATCAGATTACTGACTCCGCGAGATAACGCCAGCAGATTCAGGTCGGGCGAAGTCAGTTTGGTATTAAAAAATTCGACAACCGCGATTACATCGCCGTCGAGTTTTACAGGAAATGCGAAAGCGGAGCGAACATCCAGTCCTGCGAAGTTTCGCTTATGAATGATTGTATCTTCATTTTCAAAGTTTGTGATCCAGACTGGTTCGCCACGACTCCAGACGTAACCCGGAATATCTTCCCCGGGCGCAAACGTTTGCTTCTCTGATTCAGTACGCAATTCCAAAAAATGATCTCGATTTTGCAGATGCCAGATCCGAGATGAAATCAGACGATTTCCCCCTTGTTTTCGCAGATAGGCATGACCAATGGGCCAGCCGGATATTTCACCAAGATTGGCAACACAAATTCGTAAAGCGTCTTCCAGGGCATCATTGGTTGAAGACGAAAAGCTTGCCTGTTGCAGTAAAGCCGCCTCAAGTTTCTCACGGGCAATCAACTGCTCAGCTTCTTTTCTGTCTGAAACATCTCTGACAAAAGCATTGAAGATTATCTGACCGTTCCATTCAATCTGGGTCACCATCATTTCAATGGGAAATTCATGCCCGTTCCTGCGGAGCGCCGTCAGTTCCATTTTATTGTTGATGACCCGCTTTTTCCCCGTCGTTTTGAACAACCGAAGCCCCTCCTGGTACTGCTCAACATATTGGGGAGGGATGATTAACTCGCAAACGGGATTTCCGGCTGCTTCATTTCTGGACCAGCCAAAAATTTCTTCTGCCCGCCGATTCCAGTCCAGGACACAACCATCCAAATTCATGGTAATGACGGCATCCATCGCGGAATCGACAATTGTCTGCAACCGGTCATCGGAGGCCCATAAAGCATCATTCGGGAAATCTGGCTTTGATGAGAGTCCCATTCGTTTTTGCGCCCGACTGGAAATAAAGATTAGAAACGTTAGTGAATTTTTGAAGTGGAAAGGGATATGACATTAATTTAACAAAATGAACTTGAAACGTCCACGACTAGCCCCACCGGGCAGGAAATCTCAACCAGTATCGGGCAATATTTCTCTAACAGCAAAGATCTTCAGTATAATACTCTCGCAAACAATTTCGCGTTGATTGCTCTATCACATCATCTGGGAGTTTCTAAAGCTTGAGGCTGCTCAGCACTGACGTCTGGTTCAGCTTCGACGGGTTCTTCAGTATCAATTTCGTCTTCTGCCTTGTCGATCAACTTTCGTCCTTCCCTGGCTGCATCTTTCACCAGGTCTTCCCCTTTTTGAACTGCTTCTTCCGTGTCCTTTTTTACTTCATTTTTATGAATGGTCATACTTGCGCTGTCATCCTTCTCAGAAAAGGAAATCCAACCTCCCAGCACCATTGCGACTAAAGCAACTATAATCAGTACGATGATGATGACGCTTCGCATCTGCCTTCTCCAGTAAGATGAACTATTGCTGCCAGGGAGAAATAAACCGGACCGACGGCACTTTTTAGAGCCGTCGGCCGATCGCCTCAGCAGTTTCGCTTCAAGAGTAACGTTGACTCATCAAAGCTCTATTCTGTGGGGATCCTTTTCCCTGTCAGCAGGCTGATGACTGCTAATATGAGAAAGATAAAGAAGCAGATTTTGGCAGCGCCATAGGCCATGCCGCCGACCAGACCAAAACCAAAGAGTCCCGCTACCAGTGCAATTACTAAAAACATCAATGCCCAACTCAACATGGTGATACCCTTTCAATTAGTGGGATTGTAATCTCCTCTGAAACCGGTCTCTCAATTCCGATCCGGCTGATAATAAAAGGTCAACAGACCAACCAGCCAACCAGGAATGCCCTGGCTCATTTGATTTACATGTTTCAATTTTTATTCGCGATGCTGCGATAAAACTGAATATCGCAATCGCTGTGCCAAGTTGGACCACCTGAAAGATGAATCAACGTAAAGCATTATACCAGAATACGATAAGAATCTGCCAAAATGCACATACGCAGATCTTGATGCAAAAAATCGATTGCTGATCGCTCGCCAGCCAGGGAAATTGCGCGTTAAGCGACCGCTGTCAGTTCTCTCAGGAAAAGAGGCTCCAGACTGGACAAAGTTTAATAAAACAGTAATCCAGGAGAATACCAGCGCAGGCTGCACGACCATCTGTTGCAGCTGCCGGCTGATGCGATTTTACGAATGACTAATCAGCGTCGTCATCAATACTCACTGTTTTCGCCAGCGAGATGCCAAACTGGGCAATGCGATCGCGAATCTTTCCGCGCGTAATACCCAGGATTTCTGCAGCACGAGTCTGATTACCTCCGGTTTCATTCAAGACTCGAGTCAGCAGGTATCTTTCCATGGCTTCCAGAGTCTCACTGTATAAATCCGTCGACTGTTCAGCGAGACGTTGATCCACAAACAATCGTAAATCCGATAAGGGAAAATCATCACTTCCCACATCCATTTGTGTATCAAACGGCATAGCCTGGGTGTTGAACCGCCTGGACAGTTCCTCCGGCAGAAAAGAAGGAACAATCACTGGAGTCGTACTATTCAACAGTGACTGCCGAACGACACTCTGCAGCTCTCTGACATTTCCAGGCCAGTGATACTGAATCAATAGTTCCAGCGCTTCTGAAGAAACTCCTTCCGTCTCAGTGCGCCCCATTTCATAACATGCCTCATTCAAATAATGCTCAACCAGCAATGCAATGTCATCACCGCGATTACGTAAGGGAGGCAGTGAAATGGTCATTCCATTGAGTCGGTAGAACAGATCTTCGCGAAACAAACCCGATTTCACCATATCTTCCAGATTGCGATTCGTAGCGGCAATAATTCGTACATCGGTTTCAATTGTTTTATTGCCTCCGACCCGTTCAAACTTTTGCTCCTGCAGCAGTCGCAATACTTTTCCTTGAGTCAGTTGCGACATATCTCCCACTTCATCGAGGAATATGGTTCCCCCGTTGCATTGTTCGAATTTACCGATCCGTTGTCGGTCTGCCCCTGTAAATGCCCCTTTTTCATAACCAAACAGTTCACTTTCCAGTAACGTTTCGGTTAAGGCAGCACAATTGACTGCCATAAAACATTCTTTGGAACGAGGGCTATGCTGATAGATTGCCCGGGCAACCAGTTCTTTACCGGTACCGCTTTCCCCCCGGATCAGAACATTGACGTTTTCCGCCGCCACACGTCCGATCGCCTTGAATACTTCCAGCATTTGTGGACTGCGGCCTACAAACTGGTCCCCTTTACCGGTTTTGGCATCGCCTACCGGTAACGCTACCGGGATATTCATCAGCCGACGTGTCTCAATGGCTTTCTGTGCCAGCAGATTCAATTTGGGGAGATCCAGTGGCTTGGCAAGATAATCAAACGCCCCCAGTTGCATGGCCTCAATCGCAAGGTTACTCTCGCTGGAAGAAGTGATAAACACGACGGGCAAACGTCGATCCAGTTTATGTATCTCTCGAAAAATATCCAAACCGGATACACCAGGCAACATGATATCCAGTAGAACGACTTCCGGCGAACTCGCACGAATCGCATCCATGGCTTCGTCTGCAGTACCTGCGGTCATGACGTCAATGTTCACTTTTTCCAGTGATCGGCGGACCATTTCCCGTACAGTACGATCATCATCCACTACTAATGCCTGAGACATATCTTTATCTTTTTATCCAAACTGATTTATTGAAGTGCTATATTTGATTTCACTTGTATAGTGCCATTCTATCAATCTCACTTCTGCATTACAAAGATCCGTAACGAAAATCCATGACAACTGGTTTCCTTTCTGAACCAATAACCAAAACTGAATTGAACTTAGAACGTCATTCCATCAGGAATGTCATGAAAGCAGGTCATTAAACAGAATTATATCGGGAAACAAGTTCAATCAAGAGGTTTTCTTTTCCTGGAGCGGAAGAGAGAAAGTAGCTCTGTCTCTACTGATCCACCTAAACCAGGACAGGCCCCCTTTCTGGTCAATGATGAAATTATACTAGAAATCCGGTTTACGATTGATTGACTGTATGTAGTTCCAGGTTTACACTTTAAGCATCAATCACCTGCTCCCGAAGGCAGGTCACCAGCAGGCCTATGACAGCCCTGCGGCGAACTAACCATGTACGCCGCAGGGCTTTTTTTATTGCCAGGCTGTGTTTCCTCGCTTTGCTGACTGATTGTCAAGCAAACCGGTTCCTCAGCGGTCGCTTAAAACCAGCTTTGAATGGAATAACTGAGACTGCGAATCGTTTCGAAAAGAAAATTGAATTCAGCTTATTTCATTAAAAACAAAGAGCCTTTTGTATGATTAACAATGATTTTCGTGATGAACGAAAGGAAATTTCAGCGAGTGGCACACGATCTGCATTTCGTCTCCAGGCAGAACCAGGAAAGGAGACAGAAATGTTTCGGAGCACCAATGAACTCAATGGCTACAAAGTTCTGGCAACCGATGGAGATTGTGGAACAGTTCAGGATTTTCTGTTTGATGATGTTTCCCACATCATGCGTTATCTCGTAGTAAATACCGGGGGATGGCTTACAGACCGTCAGGTTCTGATTTCGCCCGTTGCCATCGATCAGCCGGATTTAGACAGCTATGAATTACCGACCGTACTTTCAAAAGCAAATATAGAAGCCGCGCCTGCTGTAGAAACAGAACAGCCTGTCTCACGACAGTATGAAACAGCACTCGCGTCGTTCTACAACTGGCCTGTTTACTGGGGAAGTTCGCTTACGCCTGTGATGAACCGTCCCACCGCTTCGGTGGAACTCGAAGAACGTGTTGCGGCCAGGGATGGCGACCCCCATCTACGAAGTGTCAACGAAGTGACAGGCTATAAAATTCAATGCATGGAAGACACGATAGGCCATGTGGAAGACATGATTGTCGATACGGAAAGCTGGAGTTTACGATATCTGGTGATTGATACCCGTAACTGGCTGCCAGGCAAAAAAGTGATTATCGCTTTCGACTGGCTCACTCATTTTACGTGGGAAGATCACAAAGCACATCTGGATTTAACAAGATCACAAGTGGAAAACGCTCCCACCTATGATCCTCGACTCCCTGTCAATCGCGCTTACGAAACACAACTCTATGATTTTTATGGACGTCCTACTTACTGGTAGCGCAGCTGAGAATCCATAAAAAAACATATCTGGCATGAAAAAGCCTAACTACCTGATTTTAACGGGCTCCCGGTGCGCACACAGCGAACCAGGTCAATTTAAATAAAAAGGAAACCGTTATGAAAAACAGCATCATCAATTCATGTTTCTTATCGCTGGCTCTCCTGTTGATGTCAGCCACAGCATTCACCCTGGCAGGTTGTGAAGAAAAAGAAAAAGTACTCGATATCGAAACACCGAATGGTGAACTTGAGATTTTACGTGACAAGGGAGATGGCGACGTCGGTGTGGATCTCAAGAAGAAAGAGTAACGCGAAAACCAATCGTTTTGCTGATTACCAGTCTGGAATCAGCAGTAATATCACTGTTTAAAAAGATTTATTTCAATACTGGAGAAGAATGATGAATTCAGATCAATTCGAAGGAAAATGGAAACAGATTAAAGGTCAGGCGAAACAGAAATGGGGAGAGCTGACCGACGATGAAATCGACCAGATAAACGGGAAGCGGGAAAATCTGGTTGGCAAAGTCCAGGAGCGCTATGGAATCGCCAAGGAAGAAGCAGAAAAACAGGTCTCTCAGTTTGAGAGTTCCTGCCACTGCTGAAACTGATCACTTTATGAATATTTAAAACTATCATCAGCTGATAATAAACCCTGCAGATGATCCAGGACTGCCAGCGAATATTCGCTTAAACGGAATTACATACCGGTTTTTTGAGTCAGTCAGCTGCATTGTCAAGACAGGAAACATTATCAGCTGTGATAGTTACTTCTGGTCATATCAAACTTCAAATTCTTTGAAACCCGTGGGAGAAATAAGATGAAACGATTTACTGCACTCGCAAGTATGATTGCGTTTAGCGTCACTGCTCTATGTCTGGCCGGAAGCACCTATGCATTCGACAATCCAAATGAAGAGAAAGTACAAGCACCGGAAAACTCCAAAAATTCCAAAGCTGACAAAAAAGCATCCAGGGCTGATAAAAGAGCCGATCGAGTTGATAGAAAACATATGGATAAAGCGGGCATCGTGACCCGCGCCAGTAAACTGATCGGCATGAACATCCAGAATCCTCAGGGAGAGAGCCTGGGTGAAATCAATGACCTGGTCATGAATACTTCCACCGGGGAAGTCAAGTATGCAGCTGTGACTTACGGAGGATTTCTCGGGGTGGGAAACAAAATGTTTGCCGTGCCCTTCGAAGCATTCAACATCAAGCAGAAACCGGATTCAACAGAACACACACTGGTTCTGAACGTGAATCAGAAACAGCTGGAAGGCGCGACTGGCTTTGATGAAGATCACTGGCCCGACTTCGCGGATGCGAGCTATCTTTCTGATCTCAATAAACGCTATAATGTCAAACACAAAAGAATGAACAAAGACGAAACACGTCAGACCAAAGCAGGTAAATTAGATCCCAAGACTTCGGGAAAAAATGTACGAGTCAGCCAGTTAAATGGTATGAATATTCAGAACGCAGAAGGAAAAAGTGTGGGTGAAATCAATGATATTGTCATCAATGCTTCACACGGAAAAGTTCAATATGCGGCTGTCACCTACGGGGGTTTCCTCGGGGTTGGCAACAAGATGTTCGCAGTTCCATTCAAAGCATTTGAAATAAAACAGAATCCTGAAGAGCCGGAAGAGCAGATTCTGGTTTTGAATGTCACACAGCAACAGCTCGAAGGAGCCCAGGGATTTGATGAAGATCACTGGCCCGACTTTGCAGATCCTGACTTTTCCAAAGAGCTTCATAAACGCTATCGGATTGAAGCTGATCACAAAGACCGTGATGTGAAAGTGAATATCGATACCTGATCCGGATCAGGACTTGATTGAAAAGCTCCAGTGTTCCAAACGCTGTGAGGAGTGATTTACTGCTCACAGCGTTTTTTTGTATCATTTTCCAGTCTCATAATACCATAATTGAATACAATCATTTGTATCCATCACTGCTTCCTGCAAAACAACTTTTGAGAAACAATATAGAAGCGGAGCCCCTCAAAGCATGAGAGCACGACTTGAGAATCTATGGGATTCTTTCCGAACCAGTTTCTGGTTTGTCCCGACGATCATGGCTTTAATGGCAATTCTACTGGCATACGGCACAAATCAACTGGACAGTCTGTTGATTCATTCTGAGCGATCTCTCAGTTGGTTTACCACGACTGCGCCTGCGGCCCGGTCGACATTATCCTCAGTAGCCGGAGCCACGATTGCGCTGGCTGGGGTGGTATTTTCAATCACAATTGTGTCACTGTCAATCGCGTCTTCTCAGTATGGCTCCCGTCTCGTGCGAAATGTGATGGGCGCCAGCATTGCTGACCTCGTGATTGGCCAATACGTCGGAACCAGCCTGTATTGCCTGCTGGTGCTGCAGAATGTCAGAGAAGCACAGGGGGACAGCCCTGGGTTTACTCCTCAGGTGGGTACTTCAGTGGGTCTGCTCCTGGGACTGATCAGCATGGGAATGTTGATCTGGTTTATTCACCATGTGGCCACCGCGATCCAGGCTCCCACCATTATCACAGAAGTCTCGCATGATCTGGAAGAGGCCATTGACCGTCTGTTTCCAGAACGAATGAGCGAGGAATCTGAAAATGAAGTCGATGCGGAACAACCTGATGTACTGAAACAGCAGACATTCCAGGAAATCCTGTCCAGTGTCGGAAAAAATAATGTCACCGTTCCTTCCCATAAAGAAGGCTATATCGAGGGAATCGATGGAGGAAGCCTGATCTCTCTGGCTTTGGAGTTGAATGGCGTTGTCGAACTCATGTGTAAACCGGGTGACTATATTACAAAAGAGCAAATATTAGCACGTATCTGGTTTCAGGATGCGACAGAAACTGAGGAAGCTCATCAGGAACAGACAGAATCGGTTTGCAATACCGTTCATCGGGTCATCATTATCGGACACCGGCGTACTCCACGGCAGGATGTCAGTTATGCTGCACTGGAACTGGTAGAAATTGCAGTACGGGCACTCTCTCCGGGTATCAACGACCCTTTCACTGCGATGACCTGTGTAGACCGCCTGGGAGGTGCGATGGGGCGGTTTGCTGAACGTCCCAAGCCAGCTCAAATTCGAAGAGACAGTGATTCAATTCCTCGGGTACTGGTGACATCAGCAGATGACTTTGCAGATGTTTTAACAGGCTCTTTTGGAATGATCCGGGAATATGGTTTCAGCAGTACTGCGGTTTCACTCAAGATGCTGGAAGCACTGTCTGGAATCGCCAGCCACGCATCACGCCCAGACCATCTGAAAACAATTCTTCAGGAAGCAGAAGCATTGAAGAGTGCATTTGAAGACCATCACATTGTGCAGACAGACCGAATCAAATTTCAGCAGGCATTCCTGCGGTTAACTGAGAAATTGGAGCCAGGCTTGCAAACCACGTAGGAGCCAATCCAGTTAATGGCAGGTTCCTTCCAGATAAGTTTCCATCAATCATAAACGTCAATCATAAACGTCAATCATAAACGTCAATCATAAACGTCAATCATAAACGTCAATCATAAACGTCAATCATAAACG
>PAJV01000008.1 GCA_002706765.1 Gimesia sp. | reverse complement strand
GGGATGCGGACATCGCTTTTGCTCCTGAATATGCTGGTGGTTGAAACACATTCAGAATACGATACACGTCAAGGTGTATTTGGTGGGCCGGTTACGATAGTTGAGCCTATCACCCCCCTCAAGGCAGCATGCACCTACCGCCGGAGAGGACCATGGTCTGACCTGTGGTGAAGTTGCTTTCTTCGGAGAGCAGGAAGGTCACCATCGCCGCGACCTCTTCGGGGGTTCCCATGCGGGGGATGGGGGTGGCTTCGATAATCTTTTCCAGGTCATTCGGATTGATGTTTGAGAGGATCTCCGTTTCGATCAGACCGGGGGCAATCGCATTCACACGGATATTATCCCGGGCCCAGGCAGACGCGATACTCTGGGTGAAGGAGATCACGCCCGCTTTGCTGACGGCATACGCGATTGATTTGGGGCGGGGTTGCAGACCGGAAAGTGAGCTCAGGTTCACGATCCTGCCGAACTGGCGTTTGAGCATGCCCGGTTTGACACGCCAGGTGACCAGGAAAGTGCCGGTCAGGTTGACATTCAACATCTGCTGCCAGGCCGCCAGGTCGAGCTCGTCATGGGGCTGGTAGATGAACGTACCCGAATTGTTAACCAGCAGTTCGATGTCGCCCAGCTGTGCTTCGACTTCACCGACCATGCGGTCGACTTCGGCTTCGACTGAGACATCACTTTGGACGATCATGCCGCTACCACCCAGGGCTTCGATCTGGCGGAGCGTTTCTTCCGCATCGCTTTTACCATTGCGATAACTGACGGCGACGCGTGCTCCTTCCTGTGCCAGTTTGAGACAGCAGGCCCGGCCGATGCCGCGGGAGCCGCCGGTAACTAATGCGACCCGGTTCTGAAAACGCTGAGGATTGAAATTTGTGGCAGTCGTCATGATGTGAAGGTCCGTCGTGTTGAAGAATGAATTGATCGAAATCACTTATCGCAGTTTGTAATATTTTTTCGGCGCAATGAGCATCAGGATCTTAGGGCCGACGATAAGGAACATGATCAGCGTACCCACGGCGGCGGAACCGGCAACGACGGGCAGTGTGCTCTTTTTCAGCAACAGGGGGCCGATAACAGAACCGGCAATCAGGCCGATCAATGGGGAAATCCAGAGCCACCACCAGGTGTAAATCGGAGGAACTTTGGTGCGGAGCCGCCTGCGGTAAGCATCCAGCGGTTCTTTGGTGTCTTCCCAGTAGAAGGTTTTCAAGGCACGCGGTCCGCCACACGAGGCACAGACAGTGCCCAGGCAAAGTATGAAGGGGTTGCATAAGCCTTCGAAGTGTTCGCCGTTGACCTGGGTTCCCTGTTTGCATTTTTTGTGGATGTAGACACGCCCGACTTTCAGGCTGTAAGGAGATTTTGCCATGCTGTTCTCGCTTTGCTCAGACTGTCGTCATTGACTGTATTGGGATCCGGCGCGTCGCTGCCGTGGCCCTGTTCAAGCGTGCCTGCTGGAGATCTATTGTAAACAGACGTCCGATTCCGTGACCAGTCTGATGAGAGGGAAGTGAGGCAGTTTCTGATTTGAAATGATGTGCATCACCGGCGATCGCGTTTGTTGAAAATATCACCGCGCATGCAAAAGCCGACGATTCTTTCACCCGGTTAGAATCATCGGCTTTGCTGGTGGGTAGACTTATATTTTCAGCTTGCTGCTCTGGGAGTCTCATACATTGTCTGAAGATCAGTCAGACTGAGGTCCGGCACAGCGGATGAGGTGGTCGTGGTCGATGTAGACCACTTCTTTGGTCTGGTCATTGTGTGAGAATGGTACAGGCCAGTCTGAGCGGATTGTTTTGTCATAGTACACGGTGCACTTGTAGTGACAGTGGTGCTGACGAGCTGGTCCTACCATGGGATAGAAACGGCATTCGCCAATCCGGTCCACAATCGGTTCGACAACCATGCGGACGTTGTTGCGAGTGGTTTCTGCCAGGAACCAGACTCCGCCGCCGGTTTTGTCCGGCAGAGCACGAATGACTTCATCCGGGCTCGGAGGATCAAGACAGAACAGGGGAGCGTGTTCGCCTTCTACGGGATCGAGAATCATCGCTTTGTTGTAGCGTTCCTCTTCCCAGTAGGTGTCTTCGATTAACTGTGACCAGTAAGCCGTCACAGGAATCAGAGGAGTGGTGCGCCAGAAGACCGATCCGGCATAAGTCACTTCAATGAAGCCTTTGACCAGCGTACAGCCACTGGTGTTGAGTGTTAACAAGCAGGCACAGCCCAAAAGCAAAGCACGGCTGAATTGCTTCCCGATTTTGAACATCCTTCTTCCTCCGGGTGAATTTAACGTCGTCATGATATGAGGGAGACTTCGTTTTCAGTGTTAGCGAGCGATTTGCTCAGGTAAGGAGATGTCATGATCAGACGGTCGGCATCCTGCCTGTTTTTGTCGGAACATGATTCCATATTCTTCTTATCGGACGCTTTGTCAGATAACCTTGTGAGAATTTGACGATTTTGACGATTTAACGGATAAAATCCGCTTTACGTCTTTTGCGGACAGTTCTCTGGCAGAGGCACTGGTTCCGCGATATAAAAAATGCCTTCCAGGAAGTGATTTTCCTGAAAGGCATCTGTGTGCAGTCTATTTTAACACTGGCTGATTACCAGTTTTTAGGATTCATGAACCACCACCAGCGGCTTGTCCGAGGGCGGAAGTTTAGCTTCCATGATCCGTCATCCCATTCCAGTTGAGCCTCTCTCCACCCCAGTGGTACCTGTGGGTAGGGATAGAAAGGTCCGATGTAAGGGAAGGCACTGGCAGAGTACTCACTTGGGTAAGCTACCTGTGCATAGTTAGGATAGTTGGCATAAGTCGGCCAGGCTGATTCCGGCAGATGAGGACTGTTGTAAACCTGGCTTGTTGGCCCCGGTCCCATTCCCGGATGAGGAGCCATACCTGGATGACCGCCCATAGCAGGATGACCGCCCATACCTGGATGTCCTGGAGGTGGTCCCATTGCGGGAGGTCCTGCAGGCCCAGGGTGGGGAGCCTGGTAGTTCATGTAATTGGTCGGCTGAATCATGGAAGTCTGCTGAGGAGCAGCCTGCATTACCTGCAGGTTGTTTTCCACGTTTTTCACACCTGTCACACGTTGTGCGATTTGTGTTGCCGCCTGTTTTTCCTGTGCAGAACCAATCGATCCCTGCAGGATTGCCGTTCCGTTTTTGAAGCGAATTTCCACTTCATGTGCTGAAGCCAGGGCAGGCCCTAATGCTTTGGCCAACTGTTCAGCCATCTGCTGGTTGCTGGGGGCAGCACTGCGTGGTGCAGGAGCCTGGTAGGCAACCGTTTCGATGTTGGAGCGACGGTTTTCAACAGGTTGTTCAAATTGAGCCTGTTTGAGTGAGCCTTTCAGGAAAGGATCGGTTGCAGAAGCCTGAGTAATCTCATTGGTTCTGCGGAACGGGTTCAAGCTTGATTTCTGTGATTCTGCTTCTCTGGCAGGAGCAGAATTAGTAGCGACTTCCGTGACTTCCAGGCGATTATCAACCCGTGAGACACCGTCGATGCGTGAGATCAATCTGGTGGCCTGAGCTTTTTGAGCAGCTGTGGGGATTTTACCCGACAGAACGGCAACGCCCTGATTATACTCGATTTCCATGTTGTAACCGGTTAACCGGGCTGATCTCAGAGCGTCAGCGATTTCATTCGCCACCTTCTGATTGTTAGTAACTTTGCCCGATACAGCGGTCGAACTAGACTGTTCAGATTTCTTTGAGAAGAAATCCAAGGGTCCGGCCATTGTGATACCGGGAGTCACCGCCATGATCCCCAGCGTCAAGACCCACTTACGATACCGTTTCATGAACAACTCCGTTCCCAATTGAGTTTATTATGTTTTCGTCCAATACATTCGAGCTATATCTATCGTCTGGTTTACACGGTGAGTCATTCCTGCTGCGCAAACAAAACAATGAGATTGCTATCCTGATTGATCGGTCATCTGGGGCCGGTTAAACAAGTTATTCTGATTATTTCGAAGAAATTGGTTAAATGTTGCGGTCTTTGAATAATGATAAATAGCGATAAGTGTTTTAATATTATTGCCTTACGGTTAATTTTTCTCTATCCGGCGATTTGAGGATTTCTGAAAGACGAGTAATGAGGAACGGGAAACAGAAGTGTTCATAAATACATTTTCTGCAGGAGGCCATTCTGAAATGTCTGAGAGCCGCCCCGGAATCCTGTCGAGCGAATCAGAAAATCAGGTGTGTTTTCTCAGCGGTATATGTAAAAAAAACGATTCTTCAGTGCTTGAGAACTTCTCTGCGCGTAGTCATTCCAGAATTGAAATGTTATGCTAGCACGCATCCAGTAAGCGATATGCGCCGATGGTCCCGGTATCCTCCTCCTGAGTGAGGCTGAGGACGGTGCTTTGTGACTGGATTCAGGCTCCATGCCCGAGGGTGTTCCTGTATCAACCAACTAATAGAGTTCTATTTAACCAAAGAATACACAATGGCTCGAAAGACTCCCAGTCGTCTGGAAATGCGTCGCCAGGCAGAAGCCGCTGAAGCGGAATCAAAATCATCGCCTAAGAAAAAAGCCCCTAAAAAGAAGGCCACCCGTAAAAAGAAGGCCGCGAAGGCTGAAATACGCCGTCGCTTATTCTGGGGTGTTTTTACAGGCAGTATGAAAGAAGAATCGCGTTTTGCCTACGATCAGCGAGATGCGGCCGTCGAGCGGATCGAACAACTGCGGGCTAAAAATGCCAAGAAACTGTACTTCATCCAGCCGATCAAAGAATCCTTAGACGGAGAAGTGGTTGTCCCGAAAGTACCCGTCGACGATGCGGATGAAGTGGAAGTCGATGAAGTAGCCAAAGTCGAAGACGATGATGATGTGGATGTCGTTGATGATGAAGTCGAAGAAGTAGACGACTTAGATGACGGCGAAAGCCTGGCGGATGACGAAGAAGATCTGGATGAGGATCTCGACTAATTCCCTGTATCCAGACGCCCTGCAATCGTTTTACAATGACCCCACTGTTCAAGTATGAATTGTGGGGTTTTTTATTGTTGCTGCTGAAACAGTAGAGAACTGAATCATTCTGCTGCTTTTTGATAAGGTCCGGATGATGCCGATGTTTATTCAACGACGATTGATTCAACGACGACTGTCTGTTCTGGCAGTCGTGCTGCTTTCCTGGCTGAGCATGTTCTGTCTGGGGGCCGGATTGACGGCCTGCTCGCAGAGCCCTGCAGTCGAGCCGGGGGAAAGAGCCGTCGAAAGCAGCAAGCTGAAAGAGGAAGAAGACTGGAAGGTCATTTACATCCAGGATCAGAGAATCGGCTACGAGCACCGTCAAAGGCGGATGGAAGACCAGTCCGGTAAGAAAGTGATCCACACTCAAAACGATTCCTATCTGAAATTCAAACGTTTCGGTCAGGCATTGAACCTGGAAGTTCATCTGCAGACCACGGAGACTGCCGAGGGGGAATTGCTGTCCTATTCCTATCAGATGAAGAATCCACCTGCGGGCTCCACGATTTCGCGGGGCGTTGTCAAAGACGGGCAGTTGCATATTGAAACGGACATTGCCAACCAGGCGTCGAATACTCAGCTGAAATGGAAGGCCGATTATTACTCCCCCAGTTATCTCGAGCGCGCATTCCGAGAATCTCCCCTGCAGCCGGGCGAGAAGAAGTCGTTTTCCATGCTGCTGCCGGAGTTCAGTAAAATCACAGAAGTGAATCTGGTCGCCCTGGAATATGAGCCCGTGGAGATACCCGGGGGAATTCAGGAGAAGTGTCTGCATATTAAAATGAAGCAGTCACTGTTGCCCGGCATGACCACGGACCTTTATGTAGATCAGCAGGGGGAGATCATCAAATCAGCGACAGATTTTCTGGGCGCAAAGATGTATCTTTACCAGGCGAGCAAAGCGCAGGCGCTGGAAGAACTGTCAGGCAGGGAATTAGATCTGGCGATGCAGACGCTGATTCCGGTTTCCCCTCTGTCCGCAGCCCATGATACGGAGCAGGTGGTCTACCAGATTTCCATGCAGCAGGATGATCCCGCGAAATATCTGGTTGCAGGAGATACGCAGCAGGTCAAACGGCTCGGTGCAGATCGGGTTGAGCTGACAGTGACGAAGGCGGCTGTACCGGTGGCGTTTCCAGCAGCCGAGATCGATGCCGAGTTTGTGAAACCGAGCCCGTTTTTGCAGTCCTCTGATGCAGGTGTCATCAAGCATGCGAAAGCCGCGGTTCAGTCGGAAACGAATCCCTGGCAGCAGGCTCTGTTGATGGAAAAATATGTGCATCGAAATCTGAAAAAGAAGAATTTCTCGACCGCATTAGCGTCAGCCGCTGAGGTGGCCCGCAATATGGAGGGAGACTGTACCGAACATGCGATGCTGCTGGCAGCCATGCTGCGGGCTCAGAATCTACCTGCACGGGTCGCCGTCGGCCTGGTCTATATTCCGTCCCGGAAAAGCTTCGGGGGTCATATGTGGACGGAAGTCTTTCTGGATAATCGCTGGATCCCCCTGGATGCGACATTGGGAAAAGGGGGCATCGGCGCGGGCCATATCAAGCTGGGAGATTCCAGCCTGGCTGAAAAAGCACCGGCACCACTGGCGCTCTTCCTGCCGGTCATCCAGTCGGTGGGCAAACTCTCCATCGAAGTGCGCGATTCGCGTCCCCGAGCTGAATAATCCGTCTGGATTCGCGGGGCGAAAGGTGTCTGTGGAGTTGTAAGTCTTACATTTCAGGGGCCCCGTTTGAGGTTTTTCGATTGCAAGAATTGCAAACATGAGAAAGCTGAAAAATAACTCCCCAAAGTCTCTGATTCTAAATGCCTGTATTTACAGTGTTTTAGGACGAATCCAGAAATTTCGTCTTGCGTTCAAGGTGAATGGCACGATTGCTGCATTATACCTGCTTCGGGTAAAGAGAGAGACCCAAAGAATTTTGAAGAGTTGAGAGACTTCAAGGTTCAAGAGAGAAGAGAGAGACAATCCCACCGACCCGTGGAGGCGGGTCTGCCCACCCTGGGCCATTCCAAAACATCATCCCCATCTTAGAGCCGAGAGAATTCCCGTATTCTCTCGGCCCTTTCTATTTACAGACCTTGAGAATTTCAGAGAATCCATTTCCCCTGTTTCCGCAGCGTAGTCCCGGCGATTCAAAACCGGCTGGATGAAAGTCCCTGCTGGCGTGAATCAGTTCTGATCGGGCAGGGCAGGTAGTTCCCATTCTTCGTCGTCTTCATTTTCGCGCAGGGCATTATAGGCGGCTCTCTGCTCCGCTTCTTTTTTCGTCGATCCCCAGGCAGGTTCATATTTGTGTTCGCCGATGATGGCGGTCACTTTGAAGAACTTGGAATGATCCGGCCCTTTTTCGTCCAGAACCTCATAGATGGGGGTCTGGGAAAACTTCTTTTGCGAATATTGCTGTAACAGGCTTTTGTAGTTGTAGCCATGCACAGAGAGGGAAGCTTTGGAATTTTCGCGCTCGATGAGGGGATCAAGAAACTGATGCACGGGTAGAATGCCGCCATCCAGGTACATCCCGGCGATGAGCGCTTCGAACATGCCGGCCAGCAGGGATTCAGGCAGGGTCTCTGTCATGGCAAGTCCTTTGCCGACAAAGATAAAGCGATCGAGGCCTTTTTCACGCGCCAGGCGGGTACAGGTATTGCGACTGACAACCGCCGATTTGATGCGGGTCAGTTCTCCTTCCGGGGCGTTGGGAAATTGCGCAAACAGTTTCTCGCAGACGATCGATCCGAGGATCGCATCACCCAGGAATTCCAGTCGTTCGTTGGAATCCATGCGGGTTTTGGCAGCGGATGTATGTGTCAGGCAGGATTTCAACAGCTCACAGTCAACAAATCGATATCCCAGATTTTGCTGACACTCCTCAAGCAGTTGATCGATCTCCACGGGGCTGAGATCGTATTGCATGCACGCCTCCCCTGATCTTATTTCTTCGAGAAATATCAAACGGTCAAACGAAGAATTCTGAAGAAAGGGCCCGCGGCGAATTTTTGAATGACCATTGCTAAGTATAGAGAGATATTAACATTAGCGTCTATTTGAAGAAAACAAAAAAGCCCTGATTCGTGGAAATGGTCGAAAAATATTCAGGTGAAACGGGAAAATATTGCCAGAACCTGTCCTGGTCCTGAAGGGTGAGCCGCAAATCTCCTCATTTTTTTTCAAGCATTCCCAACACATTTACAGGCAACTCTCGTAGTAAGGGCAGACCAGCCACTTAATGAAATGAGCAAAAGTTCAACGATGTGCACACATCAGGATCCTGTTTTTTCTGATCAGGGAAGCGGGGTTCGCGCGAGTTTTTTCCAGTCGAGTCATTTTACAAGAGGCACATTTGGGATTTGAATCGCGTTTCCTTTTTAGTATTAATTCCATAAGAGAGATGGCCTGAGTCAAAACTGAAAGCCATACACTGTAGGAGGGTAAATTTAATGAAAGCGTTAACAGGAAATCGAAACTGGATGTTCGCTATAATTGCTAGCGCATGTCTGGTGGGTGCAGCAGTCGGGGTGGCTCAGAAAGATACGAGCACCGATCTGCCAACAGCAGTCAATGCTTATGAATTATCGAATGTATTTCGCGAAGTCAGCCGCCGGGCGATGCCAGCAATTGTTTCGATTGAAACGATCAGCAAAACATCCCAAGTGTCCGGGCAGAATGCTCTGCCGTTTGGTGACAATTCACCATTTCAGGATCTTTTTGAAAGTGATCCCCGGTTCAAGGACATGCTCAAACAGTTCCAGAATCAGGCTCAGCCTCGACAGGCACCCCGTCGGATGGGAACCGGTTCCGGATTCATTATCAACAAAAGCGGTCTGATCATGACCAACTCGCATGTGGTGAATGGCGCCGACGTGGTAAAGGTTACTTTGAATGATGGTCGGGAATTCACTGCCGATGATATTCGCACTGATCCCCGTTCTGACGTCGCTGTAATTCATATTGATGCTCCAGACCTGCAGGCGATTCCCCTGGGTGACAGTTCCAAAATGGAAATCGGCGACTGGGTTCTGGCGATCGGTAACCCGTTCGGAATCGGTATGAGTGTGACCAATGGTATCATCAGTGCGAAAAGCCGTGGTCCCGGAATTAACGACCGTGAAGATTACCTGCAGACAGATGCAGCGATCAACCCTGGTAACAGCGGTGGTCCCCTGTTGAACCTGCGTGGTGAAGTTATCGGTATCAACACGGCGATCTCCAGTCGCAGTGGTGGATATGATGGTGTTGGTTTTGCGGTTCCTGTCAACATGGCACGCTGGGTATCCGGTCAGTTGATTGATAATGGTAAAGTAGAACGAGCCTTCCTGGGTGTCGGCATCCAGCCGATCAGTAATGAACTGTCGAAATCGTTCGACATCAAAGTTGGTCAGGGTGCCATCGTTACACAGGTGATGGAAGATTCTCCTGCAGCAGACGCTGATTTACGAACAGGTGACATCATCTTGAAGCTGGCAGGTAAGGAAGTTTCCGGCCCTCGCAATCTGCAGGGTATTGTAGAACAGCTGGTAGTGGGTAAGACGTATGTCATGGAGATCTTAAGAGATGGTAAACATGTCAATAAAGATCTGACCATGAAAGCCATGCCCAACAGTTTCTCAGTCGCAAAGGATGAAAAGCCCCTCGAAGGACCCGGCAAAGAGAAACCGAAAACCAGTGTGAATGAACTGAAACTCGAAGTTCAGCCTTTAACCGAAGAACTGGCCAATCAGTTAGGCTATTCCGACGATGTGACAGGAGTCGTAATTACTTCTGTCGAGCCGGGAAGTGCTGCTGAAGAAGCTGGTCTGACGAAAGGCATGATCATCGAAAAGATCGGGACAACTGAAGTCTCTACCATGGATCAATTCAACCAGGGATTGAAAGAAGCAAAAGGCAAAGACAGTGTGTTGCTGCTGGTGAGAAATCACAGTGGTGCCCGCTTTGTTGTGGTCCAGAAGTAGATTTCAGGATTGTGTACTCTCCTGAAAGGGGTATCTGGTGCAAGTCTTATCACTAAGGCTTGTGCCAGCCCCACAGCGGAAAGATTGTCCTCATAAGAAATTCCTCACCGCATCGTATGCGGTTCCGCGTGACGCCTCGGTGGTATTACTGAAATACTGCCGAGGCGTTTTTTACGCGCGTCGCACTCAATCGCCGATTCCTCAGGTGGTCGGCTGTGTCTCTTTGTGGCTGGAGACCATGTCGGATTGAATCTGACTGCTGTGAAATACCACTTCAATCAGAGTGGTTACCCCCCGATGCGATTTTGGGTTATAGCCTTTACGGATCTGCAGTCGCCAGACGAGTTCCCCTTTTAAATCGTCAATACCCTGTTCGTTCGAAGCAACATAGGTTTCAAAACTTTCGCCAGGTTTCAGTTCCTGCGGTTTATTTTCCTGATTGATATTCTGTCCCTTCAGATTCCATTCCCAGGAGGGGGGCATATCGTAGATCAGCACCCGGTTGCCGTCCGTCTGCTTCTGATCCACGCTGCTCACGAAATTATTGGCCCGCATTTTTGCATCGACGTTTTTGCCCGCGACGCGGGTGAGCAGCAGCTTCTGATCGAGGGGTTCGAAGGTCTGGTCGTGGGAAACATTTTCGAATCTCAGGTAGAGCTTGAGCACATCGCCCGTGGGCTCACGTGTCTGGCTGGTGTCGCCCGTGTAATGTTCAAATTCGAGAGGCCCCCGGGTGACACGCAGCGGCGTCACCAGAACATTTCCGAATCGACGTCCCGGCCCCCCGAGCTGCAGGACATGGCCAGGAGGCAGCGTCGCATTTTCGGGGATCAGCTGGAGCGCGATCTCATCATTTTTGACAGGTGGTTTCAGGTCGGGCAGGCTTTCCAGTTGATGGGGATCTCCCTGGTAGCGGACATACATCAACATCGCAAGCATGGCGGTGACGGCAAGGGCATAAGTCAGCGTAAGCGTGAATAACCGCTTGGAAACCACTTTTTCCCGACGGTAGCTTTGCGGCGCGGGTTGAGCCGCCGGTTCGGGAGGGGCAGTTGCTGCCAGCATCGTTTCCGGGGCAGGTCCTGTTGCCGTTGATTCCGCTGTCACTTCCTCAGTCGCGTTTTCGACTGGCGGGTCAGCCGGTGGCATTTCCGTCTCAGTAAGATCGTTCGTTGTTTCTTCTGCCACCGGTTCTTCTGTTTGGGAGGCATCCGTCGTGGCTTCTTCATCGTGATCTTCTGTGTCGGTGGCTGCGACTGTATCTTCCGCTGCTACAGTTTCGGTGGTTGCCTTTTCTACAGACTCGCCCGCTGCGGCTTCCGTTTCCGGCGCTGCGGGTTCCGTAGCTTGCGACTCGGCTGGAGCGGTGTCATTGCCGCCGGGAAGAAATGAGAAGCTGGACGCCGGTCGTTCGGGCTGTTTTTTGCTGTTTTTATTTTCGGCGGCCCCGGGGAGAAACGAGAACGGCGAGGCCGTTGCGGCTTCCCCTTCGTTGTCTGACGAATCAGCTTCCTCCGGCACAGCGAAGCCAGCCTCGGGGGGTGTGAGATCGCTTTCGTTCGAATTATCTGTCTCGGCTGCTGGATCGGGGTTACCTGCAGTCGCGGCATCTTCTGCGTCTTCTTGTTCTGCCGCGTCTTCTTCTGAGACCAGCACAGGCTCACTGGTTTCGGCATCGACCTGCAGATGCATCTGGCATAAAGGGCACGCCACGACTTCCGAGACGGCTTCGATCTGGATGGAGCCCCCGCATGAGGGGCAATTCACTTCAATACTCATCCATTTCTCCGGTTGATTTCTGATAAGTTGAGGCTGTTGTAGAGGCAGGATCGGCGCTGGAACGTCCGCGGGGAAGCCGGCGATCAGACGGATGGTTCTGGCGCAGGGGAGGACGATTCAGTGGGAATCCTGTGCTAATTGTATCCAGTCTATTCTGGCCTGAGTCTGGTAGTGAAGCAAGTTCGACCGCCATTCAAAGGGGACAAAAGACAAAACCGGCACGCTTGTCCATTGTTGAATCCGGGCGGCGTTTGACTGACGTGACTCATCGCTGAGTTCAGGGTCGACATCGTTCAGGATCAGACCCGCAATGGCGAGTCCCCTGTGCTGTAAGGCTTCGATGGTCAGCAGGCTGTGATTGATCGTCCCCAGTCCTGCCCGCGCCACAATCAGCAGCGGCAGCCTGAGCTGAGCCGCGAAATCGACAATCAGCATCGTTTCGGAAAGAGGACACAGGACGCCTCCCACCCCTTCCACCAGCAGGAACTCGGCCTGATCCTGCCACCATTGTGCCCCTTCCAGCAGGAGACGTTCGTCGACCTGCTCTCCCTGACTGGCAGCAGCGACCGGCGGTGCCAGCGGGGCGTGAAAGCGCTGGGGGCAGATCCGTTCCAGGGGAACAGCGGTTTGAATGGCTTCTGACAGCTGTTCAATATCGGCCCACTTCCGGGCGCCGGTCTCCGGATCCAGCACGCTGCCACTGCAGGCGGGTTTATAGGCCCCGGTCCGGATTCCTTCTGAAACCAGCTGGCGGGCAATGGCGGCAGTGATATATGTCTTTCCGACATCCGTATCGGTACCCACGACCATCAATCCCGGGATATTTAATGAAAAAACGTCCACGTTTCCTTCCTCAACCCGTTCAGGCAATTATGACTTTTACGGAACAACCGATGGTCGCTGCTTGCGATCAGACCGGTATCGCTTTTATGATTATACAGAGCGAACTCTGTTCTGCAGCCGTGTGGGGCCGGAAAGTACGGGCTTCTGTAGAGACACGGTTCGAATCAAAGCCTTTTCAATCAAACCGACGAATTTCCCTGGAATTCAAAGCGAGTCATGAAACGTAAAAAAAGTTCATCCAGCGGTGCGAGCCTGGATTCCCTGCTGGATACGATGACCAACGTAGTGGGAATCCTCGTGATTATGCTGACCGTGACTCAGCTGGGCGTGGGAGAAGCCGTCAGTCGTATTAAAAGCGCCATTTCAGAAACAGATATGGAGCGGGCGGAACAGAAAGTCGCGGAGCTTGATGAATTGCTGAAGCTTGAGCAGGAGCAGCTGAAAACGGTAAAAGAACTGACTGAAGATAAAAAGACGGTCAACGTCGATCAGCAGAAAGAGCTGGCAGAAAAACTGAAGAAGGAACTGGAGAAATTAAAAGAGATCCAGGTCAATATCGAGAAGTTGAAGCAAGAGATCGCTGAACGCGATAAAGAAGTCAAATCGCTGGAAAAGAGCATTGTCGACAAAGAGACAGAGCTGGCCGACATCAAGGCAAAGCTGGCCAAAACACCGGATCCCGGTCCCACGCCGAATGCCAAAATTGTCAATCTGCCGAATCCGCGCGATGCGCCGAAAGAAGCCAAGGCCATCGACTATGTCTGCCGGGACGGACGGATCATGCGAGTCGATATTCCCCTGTTGCAGAATCTGGCTTTGACGGCAATCGCCCAGAGTCGGCTGGTGACTGCGCCCGAACAGGCCATCGATTGCGACCAACTGGTCAAGGTGTTCGAGAATAAGAACGTCGGCAATCGTGACTGGCGAATCAAGCTGAAACCCGTGGGCGGGGTTCCCTATCTTGTACTGGAATTACGCGAAGGACGTGGGGATACAGCAGAACGCCTGCGAAAATCGTCGGCCCTGTTTCGTCAGGAACTGCAGAAGATCAACCCGCAATTCTTTTATCTGAATTTTCGCGTCTGGTCAGACAGTTACGATACCTACCTGGTGGCACGGGAATATGCGGATCAGAAAGATGTGATGGCGGGCTGGACGGCGCTGGACAGCAGTTCCGAATTTCGGGTTCCCCTGGGCGGTAATCTCAAGCTGACGTGTGAAGGCTATAAACCGCCACCCTCCCAGCCTGCTGCTCCCGAACCTGATCTGCCTCCGCCGACGGAACGTAAACTTCCCGGCAATAAAATCGACTGAATTCCCCGCAAAATGGCTGGAGACCGGCTCGTCTGACAGGGCCGCGCCTCGGTCTGGAAAAAGTCCCGCGAGCCTGCCTGAGGTGTTTCCTTTATTAACAGGGATCTACAAAACCTCTGACGGGAAAATGCTGCGCTGCTTCTCCAGGTTGACGCCAATCGTGCGTGAATCAAGCTTTCTATTTTATCTAATCTGCATAGACTCTGACTGTTATCGTGCCGGGATTCATCAGGGGATTTTGATGATAAAGTAACTGGAACGTTTTCTCATGCTGTCGTCAATAGACGGTCGATTCAGTGTTGTGTAGCCCTTTAAAAAAGGGCACTGAGGAATCAAAACGTTCCTGTCTCAACATGAGGTTGAAAGTCTGTGGTCGTCGAATCTTCGCCCCGGTATTCACTGGAAATCAAAAAGGGAAAAACCAGTTTTCCCGTGCGGCCTGTATCAGGTGACCGTCTGACGATTGGAGCAGGTTCCTGCTGCGGTCTTCAGCTCACCGGTCGAGAGATGCCGATATTACATTCCGTGATCCATGTCGAAGAGGAAGTCGCCCGGATCGAAGCCATGGTTGCTCAGCCCAGACTGTTATTGAACGGGATACCGCTTCGCACCTCGGAACTGTCGGATGGTGATCTGATCACAATCGGTCCCATTGAATTTGAGTTTTGTCAGTCCAGACCACATGCAGCAATGAACATTTCCACCGCTGGCTTATCTGGCTCGCCGCTTCAGACGAGCGCACCATTCACTCCAGATAAAAAAAGAGATCACTCTATGACCAAAGAAACTACTCTGAAGGACCTGTCTGCGTCCGAACTTGTTGACCTGATTGAACAGGATTTTCACCTGATCGAGAAATATGAATCACGACGTGAGCAGGGCGCTGCTGCCTTGATGTCTCAGCTTCATCAGTTGAACGAGGAACAGGAAGAACAGGATTTCCAGCAGGAGTCGCTTTCTGAGCAGGAACAACTGGTGCTGCTGGCTGATCTCGAAAACATGATGCAGGAACTGACGCGTTTCTCGGAAGAACTGCACCAGCGGGCCAATCAGCTATCCAGCCGCGAAAAACAGTACGAAGTCGCTGCTGCTTCGTTACTGGAAACCCAGGAAAAACTGGCCTCCCAGCTCGACCGGACGCTGGATCATGTCGGATCGATCAAAGAAGATCGTGATGATGCAGGTCCACGCCGGGCAATTGCCTGAGCTTAAATCTACCACTCATTCAATCCTGTGTGCGATCAGTGTCTGATTCACACAGGATTTTTTTGCGCTGGGAGGGAAGCAGAACCCCCCGATTCCGCAGAGTGGCTCACATCCAGAGATTACAGGTTCAGGCACCCGGCAACATAGTTCGTCAATGAAAATGACAGACCTGCAAGAGCGTGATCTGCGGCCTGGGACAGGGGCCAGAGATCAAAGGTCTGGAATCAGGGGGCTGGGATCAGGATGCTTCACGAAAGCGGAGCGATGGCTTTTCGATGGTGACAATCGTATTGGGCAGCACGCTTTTCATCAGCGAGACACTCGCGCCGATGACGGCGTCCTGACCAATGACCGTGTCGCCTCCCAGAATCGTGGCATTGGCGTAAATCACCACACCTTTTTCGATGGTGGGATGCCGTTTCTGCTCGCGAATAATGCGGCCTTCGGAGTCTTTCGGGAAGCTCAAGGCACCGAGGGTAACCCCCTGGTAGACTTTGACGTTCTCCGCAATCTCACAGGTTTCCCCGATCACGACACCCGTACCATGATCGATAAAGAATGAGTGTCCGATGATGGCACCCGGGTGAATATCAATGCCGGTCTGTGCGTGAGCCCATTCTGACAGCATGCGGGGGATGATGGGAACATCCAGTTTGTACAATTCATGGGCGATCCGGTAGATCGTAATCGCTTCGAGACCGGGATAGCAGAAGATGATTTCATCAAAGCAGGTCGCAGCCGGGTCGCCATCCAAAGCCGCCTGCACGTCCGTGGAGAGTGCGCGACGGATTTCCGGGATCGTTTCCAGGAACTGGAGCGTTTTCCGCTGCCCTTCGGCTTCGAAATCGATCTGGTTGAGTTTCTCGCAGTCGGCGCCGTGCCTCTGCACATGCTGGTGCCGTAACGCGCGACCAATTTGTAAGGTCAGGATATCATGCAGGGAGTCAATGATGTTTCCCACATGGTAAGTTACGTTGCCCAGGTGCAGATTCTGCCGACGGCTGTAACCGGGGAAGATGACGTCTTTCAGATCTTGGGCCGCTTCAATGACGGCGTCCTGGCTGGGAAGCGGGCAATGGCCTAAATGGTGAATCGTACCGATCTCATGATAGGTTTCGACGATACGATCTGTCAGTTCAGGGAGCCGCTCTTTTTGCCGGAAATCCGTAGCCATGAGAATTTTCCTGCTTGTCCTCTGGATGGGGTGTAAATGCTGTGACCGGTGTTCAGAACCTGAGATTAAGACAAGACCTGATCATTAAAAGTTCTGTAAATTGCCTCAGCTGACAGGCAACTCTCCTGAATTCTATGCATGCCGACAAAAAGTCTACAAGTAGACAACAGAAAAAATGCCTTCTCTAGTTTCAAATCGGCGTCTGAATGACTGGAAATTGAGAAATTCTCACAATCCTTACAGCCGTCGCAGAGAATACAGCTTTCATGCTTGTGACAGACTGACTGTAAATTGTCCGGTTCTATGCAGTTTCTGAGTCGTAATCTCATATAGACAATGAGTTAAGTGCCATTTTTCAAACGGGATAGAAGAATACGCTTCAGCAGGTTGCCCAACCTGAATTTCCTCAATCGGTTCAATCCCTCGCTCCCAATTCGCCGATAGAAAACAGAGTGAGGGATCCCGGTCTGCCGGGGCCCGGTCACTGCTGTGCAGAGCTTTTTCCGACAGGGATGAATCGTGACGAATTCCACCAGACTGCTGCGCTGGCTGACGCCTCCCGTTCGACAGGAACGCGACGACTGGACATTGCTGCGATACTGCGCAGATGGCTCGAAACTGCTGCCAGTGGATTCCAGCGCGTTACGCATGCTGCAGATTTCCTATCGGGAATTGAACCAGCAGAATCAGGGATTAAAGATCGCTCCGCAGCACACAATACTGATACAGCTGCAGGCACGGGTGCAGGTCATTCTGCTTCGCTGCCGTCTGTATCTTGACGAACACCCGACCCATTCTGTTTCCCAGGCCCAGGAGCCAATCCTGGCGCGTATTCTGGAATACCTGCGTGAGGAACAGCGGTATATCCGGCAGCAACTGCTGCTGGCACAAACGACTGAGTATTATGTGAAGCAGTTAAAGCTGGCGACGCAGGATGTCTGGACGAAAACGTACTGCTGCCCGAATCTGCTATTGAACCTGATTCGCAAAATCAAAAATGACGACGCGCACCTGCATCAGCCGGGAGAATTCCTGTTTGCTTCACTGGAAAACATTCAGGAAGTCACCACGGACCAGTTAAACGATGCAGATTTAGCCGTCTATCTCCGGGGGCTGGAAACCGCGCGATTGATATGTTTCGTCAGTCGCAAAATCAGCGCCTGGCAGGAAAGCGGTGACCTGCTGATGATTGCCGGCCTGTTACACGACCTGGGCTGGCTGATGCTTAAGCCACAAAAGAACGCACGCACTGATAAGTCGAAAACAGATCAGAGGGAAATCGAACAGGGGCATCCCGTTCTCGGTGCGGCTTTGCTGGGCGGTCTGCGTGGATTCCCGGGAGACTCCTATCTGTCGGAAGTCATTTCGCAACATCATGAACGCCTGGATGGAACCGGTTACCCGCGGGGCCTGCATACTTCGGCACTGGGTGAATATTCGCGCCGGCTGGCCGTGGTCTGTCGCTTTCTGGAACTAAAGAATATCGAACGTGAACTGACGGCGGACGGGATCCGGACATACGAACGGGAAGAAGTCGCCTTTGCGGCGGCGCTGGAACTCTTTCGGGAGTCTCGCCGCGGGGAATGGGATGAGACGGTCGTCGATCAGTTTTTATCTGCCCTGGATCAGAGTCTGCTGGAAGTGCTGAAAGAAACCGATCGCCATAACGATCCGTTCACGCTCAAACGATTCCAGCAGCAGCGACACGATGCAGCGCACGAGCAGATTCCACCACCCCATTTTTCACTCGATTCTGCTGCTGCCGAGTCCGTTCCCCTGACTGAAAACCGTTCTGAGACATGACGCATAAAAACGACTCGCAAAGCGAGCTGGCTCTTACCGAGAGCACGTATTGGCGCGAAGCACGGCAGCCCCTGGTCTGCCTGGTGTTTCTGGCGCCGTTGCTGTTGATCTATGAGTGGGGCGTGCTTTCCATGGGAGGCAACCAGCCGGAACTGCTCCGCAACGGGGCAGACTACTGGATGCGCAGCTGGCTTTCTCAACTGGGATTTACGCAGACCTTTCTGCTGCCGGCGTTGATCGTCATCACGCTGCTGCTGTGGCACATCTTCTGTAAACATCCCTGGAAGATTTCGGGCGAAACCTTAGTCGGCATGTTTGCGGAAAGCCTGTTGTTTGCCTTTTGTCTGATCGTGGTCGGGCAGGTTCAGGATCTGGTGTTTCAGCAACTGCCTCAGCCCACGTTGATGTTCATCGAACGCGAGTCCGCTTCGCGGGTGGTGAGTTTTGTCGGCGCGGGCGTTTATGAAGAGGTGATGTTCCGCCTGCTCCTGCTGCCGTTGTGTTACCTGATCTTTCGCGGAATGCTGCTGGAAGTCCGCTCGTCTGCCATCCTGGCGATCATCTCGACCAGCCTGATCTTTTCACTGGCGCATTATGTGGGCGTCTCAGGCGATCAGTTCTCGGTATTCAGTTTTACATTTCGCACGGTCGCCGGTCTGTTTTTCGCCGGTCTGTTTTTTCTGCGGGGCTTTGGGATCACCGTTGGCGCGCATGCCACTTACGATATTATTGTCGGCGTGATGCTGGAAACGACGGCCTGACAGGTTGATCTGTCTGAGGCTGGATCAACGACTACCAGAATCGATAATAGCTGCCTCGTCCGTAGCCGGTATTATATCCGGACTGGAATACAATACTGCCATACAGGGTCGGGCGATAAGGCCAGACGCCGCAGTAGTAACCGTAGAATCCCGAATTGGCATAGCCATAATATGCCCCGGGCGCACCGAAGTAGGAACCTCCGTAAGGGAGATAACTGCCCCAGAGAGGGGTGTAACTGCCGAGGTAAGGTGTGTAATTCCCATAGTAGGGAACATAATTCGAGATGACATTACCCGAGTAGGGCGAACAGTAGCAGGACGAGTAAGCGGTCCAGGCGTTACAGACGGGGCGCGGATAGAACGAACTGCCCGCCCACGAATACCCGATGCCGGCGGGGTAGTGGTTGATCCCATAATAGCCGGGACGGTAATAGCGATAACCCGCAACCGCGGCATAAGGTCGATACCGGTAGTTGTAACGGCGGGCACCATAGCCGTAATATGTCGAACGATAATTCGAATAGTTGCGCGGGTAGCCCGCGGAATAGCGGTACGTCGAGTACCGCGGAGAGCGTCGATAGACGGACGAAGAGTACGGCGTATGATAGCGGGAAACAGAAATCGGCCGCGCGGCGGACACAGACGAAGTTTCCCAAGCGGTCAGCGCCAGCAGGCAACAGCCGAGTACGAGCGTTCGCATTGATAATTTGAAATAGTCGGTCATGATTTCGGTTTCCCGTCTTCCATGACGTTGATCAAAAAATTCTTATATCAAAACTCAAACAGTGATTGCGTTTTTACCACAGCCAGTTCATCCGGAAAGGTATGGAACGCATGAATCAGTAAACTGGTCTGATTCGCTTCAAAGTCGATGATGCTCAAGGCACCCGGGGTCAGGCGGTTCTCAGAAATGAACTGGTACGCCAGGTCGGCACGTTGCGCATCCATCAGGTATTCTTCATGAACGTTCTTGAAGATCGTGTAATCCAGTTCTTCCAGCTGATAACTGACCTGGTAATACAGGCCCGACTCCAGCTGTACTGAATCAGAACGACAGCCCCGCACCGGCTTTTCCAGCAGGCGTTTCTGACTGGGCAGCGGGTTCTGAAAGGAAGTCAGGATCTCGCAAACGGCTTTTCCATTGTGCTGAATACAGGCAATATGCCCGGTCTCACAGACCTTCAGAACCGCGGAGAAGTTCTTCTGTTTGATTTCTGACGTGGCCAGAGTCGTATAAAGTTCCGGGTGTATGGAACGCCCAATCAAGCGAAAAATCAGATCATTAACCTTCGGTCGGGCGGATCGGACATTCATTATCGTAAATCCAATAAATGGAAATTGCTGTCTCGTAATTACTTATGATCGAAGATGGTGATGCGTTCTTTAAAACAGAAACTCCCCCCCGATCAGAGTCATCCCCCGATTCTAAGCGATCAGGAGACCAATTCCAAACAAGGTTTGACCAGATTTTCAAACTCGCTTTCTATTTTCCAGAACGCCGATTTTGCGATTGACTTTGGGAGAGAATCCTCCCGTGAAAAATTCCACTTTTTTCAGACTGCGATTGACTCAAGTACAAATGTAATTAAACTGTCGCAATTACACTTGTACTTGAAGGAGCAGGAATGACAGATCGGCCCGCATTATCCAGGGGGGAAATGGAAATCGCCCGCGCCTTATGGGGATTAAAACACGCGACGGTCCGCGAAGTATTCGACTCGTTCCCCGCCTCGCGAGGCATCGATTTTACCACCGTGCAGACCTATCTGCGGCGACTGGAGAAAAAGGGATACGTAAACGTCAAGCTTGAAGGCCGAACCCGCGTGTACTCGCCGCGCATCAAGCCTCGCACGGTGATTCGCGAAACCGTCGATGACCTGGTGGACCGCCTGTTTGCCGGGGAGACGTTCCCCCTGATGCAACATCTGATCGAAGATCGCCAGGTGAGTCGTGCGGACCTGGATGCGTTGAAGACATTGCTGGACCAGTTGACGGAGGAACGCGATGCAGCCGACTGACGTTTCAATTTCATCACTGGTATGGCAGCAGTTCTGGCAGTGTTCGGCGCTGGTTCTGACGGTCTGGCTGATCTGTCGGCTGGTACGTTTCAGGCGTTCGCATCTGACTTGTCTGCTCTGGCTGGTTGTCCTGCTGAAATTCATCACGCCCCCTGTCTGGGACAGTTCGATGGGGCTGTTCTGCTGGATTCAAAGTGGATTGCCTGCCAATGTTTCACCCAGCCAGCCGCCTGAGGAACCAGAATTTCTGACGCGAACCGAATCCACGCGTCTGCTGACCGGAGACGATATGGGAAAACTGCCCGACGTCTCAGCGAGCCCGGATTTCAAGGTGACGATCCATGAGAATGAAACGTCGCGGCAGACTCCTGTCCGTTCAGAAACGACGACGGTTCCCGTGCAACCAACTGCCGAAAACATCGGGCAGCCTGCGGCTCACTATTCCGTCAAAGAGATGGGCGTGGTGATCTGGATAACGGTCGGTCTGTTGATCGCAACAGTGATGCTGGTTCGTTACCTGCGCTGCTGGCACATCATTCGGCGGGCGGGAGAACAATCGCATCCGGAGTTGAACCAGTTGTTAGCGCGATTGTGTTCAGAATTAAAATTGAAACGCCGTGTGCGGCTGCTGATTACCCACAGTCGGATGGGCCCGGCGGTGATTGGCCTGTTGCGTCCGACGATCATTCTCCCGACGGCGATCACGGAAAGTCGTTCCCTGAAAGCGCTGGAACCGGTGCTGGCGCATGAGCTGATTCACATCCGCCGTGGCGATTTGTGGATTGGTCTGCTGCAACTGCTGGCGTCGGTGGTGTGGTGGTTTCATCCGCTGGTCTGGTTCACGGGCCGGCGCTTGAAATTCGAAATTGAACAATGCTGCGATGAGGAAGTGCTCGCCGAACTGAACTGCGATCCCAGGCAGTATGCCGCCTGTCTGCTGGAGATTCTGGAGTTGAAGCAAACGTTAAAAGCGGTCCCCGTAGTGCCGGGCGTGCGTCCGGTGGAAATAACTTCAAAACGACTGGAGCGAATCATGCGACTCGGACAAGGATGTCAGAAGCGAACCCCCTGGTGGTGCTGGATGATTTTTGTAACGCTGGCAGCAGTGGTCCTGCCGGGCGCAGGGTTCGTGGTGTCGGCTGCGGACCAGGCTGAAGAACAACTGCCACACAGTAATAAAGAGGAACATGCAGGTAGTCTGAATTCAGTAAAGGATCCCATTCAGGCACTCCCGTTTTATGATCCGATCAAACGGGCAGCGAACAGTAACAACCTTTTCAGTCGCAGTTATTCAAAGGACTTGGCTTATCTGTCTGCTGAGATTGATATGCGGGACTGGATTTCCCGTTCTGTCTGCACCCGTGAATATTCCATTAAAGAACTTCTGGATAAGACCAGTAAGAACATGGGACCCATGCGGGCAGAAGCTGTTCTGAAAGAAAAACTACATGCACGGCTCAAACTGCTCAGAGAGTTCGCTGCTGTAAACGAGCGACCCGATTACAGTACTTCAATACCAGTTTACTGTGAAACCCACCAGATCCCTCTCAAGGACGAACGCAAGCAATGCCGCATGGTGTCCTATGGTGGAAGTTGTATCCGGGATGATCGACTCATTGTGTGGGCAAAGGATGAACGTTATCACAAACTGGTGGAGCAGGCGCTGGATGAACTGTCCCGGGAAGAGATGACTCCCTTTGTTCTGACGGCAAAGTTCATCTCGGTACCACGCGGTCTGCTGGACAAAATCAGTTCTGAAAGAAGGCAGGTGAAGGTCTACCAGGCTGAGAAGACGGCAGTAGTCAGTGACGCTGCTGCCGGAGAGCAGCCGGAATTGATCGGGCCGGAAACAATCAGTCATCCTTCCCTGATCTGCGAAATCCTTGATGAAAAGCGTGTCAGGGAAGTGCAGCGAATTATCAAGTCCTCAACAGACACGCAGACCATATCGGCACCGCAAGTTCGATTTATCGATGGGCAGACGGTGCAGCTGGAAACAAAAAAACGCCACGAACTGGAACCGGAGTTTCGCGGTGCCGGTCAGTCATTTTCCGTGAAAAATTATGATGTTGGCCTGGATCTGCGCGTCACTTTCTCCACGAGACGGGGAATTCAAAATCGAGGAATGCTGGATTATCAGATTACCAGTTCTGAGTATGCCGGTTTGAAAAAACAGAAGTTGTCTCATCCCGAAACCGGGATGGATGCAGAGCCAGAAGTTCCTGTGATTAAAGAATGGCATTTCAAAGATGCCAGACTACTGGAGCCTGGCCAAGTGCTGCTGGTAGAAGGTTTGGAGCTGCAGTATGAAACGGATTCTAAAAATGTTCTGTTAGCGTTGTTCCAGGTGGAACGCGTCAGGCATGATGGAGCAGGCAAGCTGTTGCTCGGTGTGGGAGTCAACAGCGATGCCGGCGTCACCGGGCAGATTCGACTGAATGAAGAAAATTTTGAAACGCAGCTGTTGACCGAGTCTTATCCGGTAAAAGATCTGGTGGTGCCGATTCCGCAGCAATTCACGTTACCTTACTTTGACCCATTGGAAAGTAAGAAACAGGAAGCACCCCGATTTGAACCATTAATTCAGCTCATTCAAAAAAATGTCACACCAGATCAATGGAAGGAACCGGTTAAAACCGGCTGTACAATCAGGGTATTTGAGCAGAATCTTTCTCTGATTATCAGGCAGACTCGGTCAGGACATGATCAGATTGCTGATCTGTTGGAGAAAATCCGTGCGGTACAGAACCGAATGTTAAGGGTTGGGGTGCGATTTATTTCCGCTGGAAATCTACAAAACTGGTATGAACACTGGGACGCATCACCGGCCGAGGAAGCAAAAGCATTTTCAGATCGTATGCGAACAGCAAAACTCCGTGAGGGAATCATCATTAATCGGAGCGAGGCCAGTCTGATCAAACTAGCGGCCCGCAGACTGGTACCATATGCCGATAGAAACGTGGGAAGAGAAAATTTTTGTATTCATCGTCATACCAGTGACCTGCCTTTTCCTGACCTGATGGTGGAAGGGGCAAAAAGGGACTGTCACATTCAACTGCATCCGGTCATTCTGGAGCAGGATCAAGTACAGATCTCGATGATCGTTAATCCTGACGAGGTAGAGGACTCACTCTCGAATCTCAAAAGGGGAACGATTCCCCAGGAACATACTCTGCTGGTCGATATCACGGAACAGATTACAGGTCAGAAACATTCTCTGTTGCCTTCGGAACTGCAGGGGCAAGTCCTGGCTGGTCAGGAACAACAGAACCGTTATCTGCTGCTGGTAACTCCTTCGAAACCGGACAATATTACTAAACTGCGGATCACTCCCCATAATTAAACCGCAACTCACTCCCCCGTCCCGCTGACGTTGAACAGCAGGCTCTGGCCGTCGGGGGTGAAGCAGACGTCGCCGATGATGGTGCCTTTGACTTTGATTTCGATGGGGGCGGGCGGTTTGTCTTCCGCGGGGTTGAACTGCATCAGCTGTCGCGGCTGGGCTCCGGCGGCGAAGACGATTTTTTCGCCCGAGGGATGCCAGGCGATGTCGGCATAGGGGGCGGTTTTGTTCGAGTAATGCACTTTATAGCCCTGCTGTTTGCCGGCGGCGTTCAAGGTCGCGATATCGTAAGTATCCTGATCCACGTTGCGGCCTTTGAAGCAGACCCAACTGCTGTCAGGCGACCAGGTCATGTTCCAGTAAATCGTTGAGTAGGGGCTCTCACCGGCCGGAAAGAGATCGGTTTTTGTGCCTTCCACCAGATCGTAGACACGGATATTGGCGTTGTTTCCTGAACGGACGGTGTAGGCGATTTTTTTCCCGTCGGGCGACCATTGTGCGCCCCAGCCTCCTGCTTCAATCATTTCAGTTTTTGTACCATCAGCGTGCATGAGGGCGACGCCGTAAGGAGAGATCTGCGAGAAGGCCATCCGATTCCCCCCGGGCGACCAGCTGGGCATCACGCCGGAACTGATGGCTTCGAGGTTTGTGCCATCGGCGCTGACGACCATGATTTTCCCGTCAGAAAAATTCTCGCCTTCCTGTGACTTTCTGCCATCAAAAGCCAGTTTCTGGCCATCGGCTGAAAAAACGGGCGACCCGGCAGTAAAGTATTCGCCGGGCACGAGAAAGAGTTTCGCTTCCCCACCTTCGGAAGGCGCGGTATAGAAGCGAACGCGTTTGACGCCCTCCGCTTTTTCGTCGGCTGAGAGTGGAGCACTGACCGCACAGCACAGAAACAGAATGATGAGCAGAGACCGTCGGGGTCTATGTGAGCGTTTCATGGGAATCCCCCTGGAACTGGTGACTGATGAGTTGAGAGTCGAATGCTTACTTATCACGTGCGTTGAACAGCAGGTGTTGGCCATCGGGGGTGAAGCTGACATCGCCGTTAATATTGCCGTCGACGGTGATGTCGAGCGGTTCGGGGGCTTTGTCTTCCGCGGGATTGAATTTGAGCAGCTGGCGGGGTTTGGTGTCCGAGCCGAAAACAATCATATCTCCCTGGGGATGCCAGGCCATGTCCTGGTACGGCGAGCCTTTGCTGCGATAGTGGACTTTATAGCCTTCCTGCATGCCGGCGATGTTGACGGTGGCGACTTCATACATGTTGTCGCCCGCATTGCGACCCAGGAAGCAGACCCAGTTGCTGTCGGGTGACCAGGCCATGTTCCAGTAGATGGCGGAGTAGGGACTTTCGCCTGCGGGGAAGACATCGAACTTTGTATCTTCGATCAGATCGTAGATGCGGAGGTTGGCTTTGCCGGACGTATAAAAACGGTAGGCAATTTTTTTGCCATCGGGCGACCATTGCGCGCCCCAGCCCCCTGATTCAATCAACGTGGGATTGGTGCCGTCGGCGTTCATGATGGCAACGCCTGAGGGAGACAGCTGCGAGAAGGCAATCCGGTGGCCGCCGGGAGAAAAGCTGGGCATCGCGCCGGCCCCGATGATTTTCGGCTCAGTCCCATCTGCGTTGGCGATGGTGATTTTCACGTTGGAAAAGGTTTCGCCTTCCTGAGATTTCCAGCAGTCATGCGCCAATTTGGAGCCATCGGGAGAGAAGGTGGGAGAGCCGGTATTATAGTAGTCTTCGGAGACGTAATATTCTTTGGGATCTTTGCCTTCCGGGCTGGCGATGTAAAACCGGGTGCGGTTGACCTTGGGCTTTTCATCCGCCACGAGCGGGCCGGGGTCGAAACTCTGAATCAAACTGACTGAGATGCAGATCATTGCCGCGTACACAACTGATTTCATTTCGAATCCTCTTCTCTGTTGATGTCAATACATTCAGGGGCCTGCCTCGTCGGTTATAACATGTCGCAGACTGCGATTAAAGAAAAAAGTGTAACCGATCAATCAGCGTCAGGGACCGGGGGCGGCGTGCTCTGAAACGGGGAGTGCAGAGAATACCTGAATTCCGTTTCACAAGATCAATTAATGAACTAAGTCGCGAATTTAAATAGTTTTGAGAATCAGGATGAGATCGGGTTGAGGTCTGAATCTGATCAAGATAGCCTGATGTGAACAAGGCCTGTGTTGTGGATGACCAAGCGCCTTTTCCCGTTTCAATCAGGAGTACGTCAATGAAGAACCCCAGTTTTGTGAATCGCGAGCTGATCTGCACGACATTCATCGTGTTTGTTGTGAGTGGATTAGCAGCCTGGGCTGCCAGCAGCAAAACTGTCCCCGATGCCGAATTTGCCAAGTCGACCGTTGACTTCGGAATCGTCGTCAGCGATATCGACAAATCACTGGCGTTTTACAAGGATGCACTAGGACTCAAAGAACGGGAGCCTTTCGAAGTGACTCCGCAGATGGGAGCCGACTCGGGTCTGTCGGATCACCTGCCTTTCAAGGTATTCCCGCTGGTGCTGGAGAATGACAGTACGGCCACCAATGTGAAACTGATGCAGTTTAAGGATACACCGGCTAAGAAAGTGGACAACTCGTATATCCATTCTTCCCTGGGAGTGAGCTATCTGACCATCTATGTCAAAGACACCACAGCGGCGCTGGAGCGTGCCAAAGCGTTTGGCGTGGAACCGATCGCCAAAGGCCCCATTGCTCTGCCGGAAGGATTTCCCAAAGGCATTTATCTGACGCTGCTGCGTGATCCCGACGGGAACCTCATCGAACTGGTGGGACCGAAGAAGTAACCCGTCAATCAAAGCCGACATATTTGATGATGACACTCGCTGGGGTGTCATCATTTTTTTGTGTTCATGCCGTACTTTTTCATTTTGTTATACAGGGTCACACGGCTGATCCCCAGTGTTTTCGCAGTGTTCGTGCGGCTGTAATTGTTTTTGAACAGAGCCTGTTCGATCAGCTCTTTCTCCGTGACGGCCACCTGGTCGCCCAGGCGTTCTGAGTCGTTCTGCCTGTGATTCAGTACGACCGACGGGTCATTGGTCGGGCCCACCAGTCCCATCAGGATATGCGACGGCAGGTTCTCTTTGCGTAAGACTCCTTCACGGCAGTAGATGACCGAGCGCCGGATGACATTCTCCAGTTCCCGCACATTCCCGGGCCAGGGATAGGAGTGCAACGCTTCCATGAACTCTTCATCAATGCGATCAACGGGAATCTTATGCTTGATTGACATCTGGTGCACGAAATCGTTTGCCAGCACAATGATGTCTGACTTGCGTCGTCGCAGGGGGAGTACATCGAATTTGAGCATGTTCAAGCGATAGTACAAGTCAGGCCGGAACTTGCCTTGTTCGACGAGAGGCTGCAGATCCATATTACTGGCGACGACCAGGCGGGCCTGGTTGACGTGCGTCTTATTGGAGCCGATCGGTTCGAATTCGCCGGTCTCGATGACGCGTAACAGTTTGACCTGCTGTTCGGGACCCAGCACATCGATTTCGTCCAGCAGTACCGTTCCCCGTCCCGCAGCCAGGAACTTACCGTCTTTATCGGCATGGGCACTGGTGAAGGCACCGCGAACATGGCCGAACAGTTCACTTTCAATCAGGTCGTTCGGCAACGCACCACAGGCGACGTTCAGAAACGGTTCGTTGCGCCGTGGTGAAACATCATGGATCAGACGGGAGAGATAGGTTTTACCAGCTCCGGTTTCCCCGATCAGCAGCACGGTCACATCATGCTGTGCGGCGATTTCCAGCTCATTCAGCATGAGCTTCATTTCGTGCGAATTGGTTTCGAAGCGACGGGTGATGCCTTGCCCGGTGCCTGCCGCCGCCGGCTCTCGGCTGGTGTTCGCAGAGGAAGCTCGTTTCGCCGCTGGTTTTTTATTATCAGGAGTGGAACTGTTCGAGGTCGCTCCCAGTGAGGCATTCAACATCGCAGACTGACTGACCACGACTTCCTCCTCCGGGTTCAGGCAGGAATCGATTTCCAGCAGCAGCTCTGCTTCGCTGGCGAAACCTTTAATGTGCATCATCGCGGTACAGGCCGCCCGGCGTTCGAGGATTTCGGGACATTCTTCCTCGGTGAGCAGGATGATTTCGGTTTCAGGAGCAGCCGACTGAATCATCTCCAGCAGCTGGTCTTCCTGGTGTCCGCCGGACAGGAGAAACCGCAGGTCGACCAGAATGGAATCGATGTTCTGGTCACTGCATTGCTCGTAGCAGTCTTCGAGGCTGCTGCAGAGAGAGAGCTGAAAGGTTTTTTTGAAATGAGCGAGGATCTGCTGCTGAATCACTGTGTCGCGAGTTACCAGAATCAGTGTCGGGAGTTCCATGATGGCTTTCTCTATTTCAAAATTTCAAAGTAGTGTCTTATCAGACCTGGAATGGGACGTTGTCCGACAGGGGCCGCACGCTCGCTGGCGTGCTCGCCTGTCGTCGATCAACCGTCAGTACAGGTTTGATGGACCAGTAGTTTCTCTGGGAGGACCGATTACCGACCGTCGTAGACAGGGAAGTGAGCCTGTCTGGCCAGTCTGGTTATCGAAGTGCTTCTGTTTTTAAACAAATAGGATGCCAGACTGTAAAGGTTCTCAGACACTGGAGAGTTAAGTTGAATACTGTCAGTGAGATGCGGCGAAATAAGAAATTCGGAATGGCAAAAAAACGACACAGATGATGTGGTGAAAAAACATCAATGATGTGGTGTGTTGATTTAGATCAACGTGAAACAGGCGTTGTGCGCTTCGTGGGAGACCGCTTTTATCAATCAGCAGGGAATTCGCGAGTGCGAGCTATTGGATGCGGAATTGGGGCTTGTTAAAATTCAGAAACAGAGTATGAAACAGGGATGCGTTTTCAGAGAATCGGGAAGGCGTGTTATGAGACGGGACACAGGTTAACGAGAGGGGAATCCAGTGGCGAGCTTCGCAGTCATCTTAGCAGCAGCCGGCAAGAGTTCACGATTTCAGTCGAAAGGGGCAGCCGTCCTCGGCTCGGGGCCTCAGAAAAAACCGTTCATGGATTTGAAGGGGCGGGCGGTCTGGGTCCGCTCTGCAGAGATCTTTTCGAACCGGGAAGATGTGAAGCAGCTGATTATCTCGGTAGCGGCTGAGGATATCGAGTGGTTCAAACAGAAGTTCCGCCCGAATCTGGCGTTCATGGAAATTGAAATTGTCGCCGGGGGTGCTGAACGGGCCGACTCGGTGCAGAATGCGTTAGCTCGTGTGAAAACGGACATTGATTATGTTGCCATCCACGATGCGGCCCGTCCCTTGATTACCGATAAATGGGTGGGCGAAATCTTCTCCGCCGCGGAAAAACATGACGCGGTGATCCCCGCCGTCCGGGTCTCCAGTACCCTCAAACGCGCCGGCAAAGATCTGAAGATTCAGGAAACCGTCGACCGGACAGGGCTCTGGGCGGCACAAACGCCCCAGGTCTTCAAACGGCAGTTGCTGTTGGACGCGTATGCCCGGCGCGGCGATTTTCAGGCGACCGATGAAGCACAACTGATCGAAAATATGGGTCACCCGGTCACGATTGTCGAAGGCTCCCCTCTCAACCAGAAGATCACCACCGCGGCGGACTTCCGGATGGCAGAGGCGCTGGTTAATGCACTGCCTAAACCGAAAGGCATCCAGGCACTACATCCCTTTGCCGATGAGGAACCTCGCGGGATCATTTAAACGCCCGAATCGAAATCCCTGAATCTCGACTGAATTTACCAACTCCAGTTTGAGCTTCGGGCCCCGGGAGGTTACGCTGGTGTGCAGCGCTTGCGGCTGTGTCTGGAGAACTGAAATGGTCCGGACACAGTCTTGAGTGAAGTCAGTTCTGAGTTGCGTCGATGCCAGATTAATCCTCTATCACTTTCCTGAAGGAAGCCACCATGAGTTCGACTCCTGATTCCGCAGAATCTGCTAAACCCGCTGCAAAACCCAAAAAACAGGTTTCGACACAACGGCGCGTCATTTCCTGGGTCTTTATCGTGATCCTGCTGGGAGTTGTTCTGCTGGAATGGCGTGCGAAATCGTCTCAGGCAAAAACCTTTGAGAGCCTGGGGACTGCCATGGAAGCAGAGTCTGGCGGGGAAATTCCTTTTGCCCAGTTTGAAGAGACCATTCAGGGAAGTCCGTCAGTCGAGATTGATGAAACCGGACTCATCATGCGGCTCTATCATTACAAGTGGAACGGGATATTCAAAACGTATCATATGCGATTACTGGTGAATGATGAGAACCTGGTGGTAACGTATGACGCGTTGCCTGAAGGAGACACTGTGAATGGCATGCGTCGGATTTCGAAAAAGAGCATGCAGGATCTGGTAGAGAAAAATAAACAGGAACTCGCCGACCAGAATGCAGATCAGAAGCCGGCAGCCGAGACGCCCGCCGCCGGGGAGCCTGCAAAAACAGAGACGCCTGAAAAAGAATCAGCGGCTCCCAAAGACGAGTGACCGATTCGATTCCATAAAAAACAGCCCGGACTCCTGTGGGATTCCGGGCTGTTTTTGTTTTTAAAACGCGTCACGTTGAACCAGAGCGTCTCTCAATCGATTCTACTCGGTCCAAATGGTCCCGGAGACGCTACAGTAAAACTGGATACAGTCTGCTTTGTTGATTACTCGTCGGTCACGCAGCCTTCGGACGCGGATTTGACACTCTTGATGTATTTATAAAGTGTGCCCCGTGTGTATTTGAACGGCGGTGCGGTCCAGGCTTTGCGTCGTTCTTCCAGTTCCTCATCGCTGACTTCCATATCCAGGCGGTTTTTGTCGGCGTCGATGATCACCTTGTCGCCAGATTTGACCAGGGCGATCGGTCCCCCTTCCTGTGCTTCCGGAGTGATGTGTCCCACGATGAAGCCGTGTGATCCGCCGGAGAAACGGCCGTCAGTCAGCAGGGCGACATCTTTTCCAAGTCCGGCACCCATGATGGCGGAAGTCGGCGTCAGCATCTCGGGCATCCCCGGTCCCCCCTTGGGACCTTCGTAGCGGATGATGATGACGTCACCTTTCTGAATCTTTTTGTCTTCCAGGGCTTTGAGCATGTCCTCTTCCGAATCGAACACGTTGGCGGTGCCTTCGAAGACGAGGCCTTCCTTACCGGTGATCTTGGCGACGGCGCCGGTGGGAGCCAGGTTTCCTTTGAGGATCTGCAGATGGCCGGTCGGCTTGATCGGGTCTTCCACAGCGTGAATGATGTCCTGACCCTCTTTGAGGCCCGGCAGTTCCGCCAGGTTTTCGGCCAGGGTTTTTCCGGTGACGGTCATACAGTCGCCATTGATCAAGCCTTTTTCGAGCAGGTATTTCATGACAGCGGGGGTGCCGCCAATTTCCTGCAGGTCGGCCATCACGTATTTACCACTGGGTTTGAAATCGGCCAGCAGTGGGATGCGGTCGCTGACGGACTGGAAGTCATCAATGCTGAGTTCCAGGCCAACGGAACGGGCGATGGCCAGCATATGCAGCACGGCGTTGGTGGAACCGCCCAGTGCGACAATCAGGACCATCGCGTTTTCGAAGGCTTCGCGGGTCATGATATCGCGGGGTTTCAGATCCAGTTCCAGCAGCTTCTTAATGGCGGCACCGGCGCGGATACATTCATCGAGTTTATCCGGGTGTTCTGCAGGAATGGAAGAACTGTAAGGAAGCGACATCCCCAATGCTTCGATGGCGGAGGACATGGTGTTGGCGGTATACATGCCGCCGCAGGCACCAGCTCCGGGACAGCTTTTCTGTACGATTTCTTTCCGGGTTTCGTCGGTAATGGTACCGGCCAGGTATTCGCCGTAAGACTGAAAGGCGGAGACGATATCCAGCTTCTGGTTATTCAGACAGCCGGGAGCAATCGTTCCCCCGTAAACCATGATCGAGGGACGGTTGAAGCGTCCCATGGCAATCAGGCAGCCGGGCATGTTTTTGTCACAACCAGGCAGCGAAATATTGGCATCGTACCACTGGGCACAGGTGACGGTTTCGATGCTGTCGGCGATCAGGTCGCGGGACTGCAGTGAGTAGGACATGCCATCGGTGCCCATGGAGATTCCGTCGCTCACACCGATCGTATTGAACCGCATGCCAACCAGGCCGGCGGCTTCGACACCCTCTTTGACCTTCGCGGCCAGTTTATTGAGGTGCATATTGCAGGAGTTGCCTTCGTACCAGACGCTGGAAATACCGACCTGGGCCTTGTTCATATCCTCTTCGGTCATGCCGGTGGCATATAGCATGGCTTGCGAGGCGCCCTGCGAGCGGGGCTGTGTGATACGGGAACTGAATTTGTTCAAAACGGGTTGCGAATCGGCTGACATCGACGTGGTTCCTCTAAAGTAATTTCACTATCTATATAGTTTGAGTAAGAATCTGGATCACGGTGCTGAAGCTGTTTCAGGCATGATCACAATTGAGAGCCGGGCAGTGAGAGCCGGGTCTTTATTCCAGCAGCATTTTCATGCGATAAGGGACTCGTTCGACACGAGGCAGAATCTGGGGCTGATAAATCTGAGTATACGCTTCGGCTTCGCGGTGTGCCTTCCAGGCGTCTTCACTTTCCCAGTGTTCGACAAGGACAAACGTCGCAGGTTCGCCTTCAGACTGATAAACGTCAAACCGCAGACAGCCAGGTTCGGTACGGGACAGGCGACAGGCCTCGGTTAACAGCCCCTGGATTTCCTGTGCATCAGTGGCATCTTTGAGCGTCAGAATGACATTGAGACAAAACATGATGATTCTCTTGAATTCATGAAGGAGTGGGTTGTGATCAGGCAAAATGCGAAGCAGGATTTTGAGCTCCGTTTATCTCAATACAGTAACACTCTGAAGTCCGAAGTGACAGTAAAGCAGGATTCTTAAACCACAGGGAACGGCAAATCTCCGGCAGCAGGCACAAAATCCGTAATGCCGGATCTGTTCAAATGATACTCAGCCTTGGTGAAACTGCGAGTTATGCGAACTGATTGTGGGAATTACGGTCTGCGTTGAGGCTGCGGGTCTCGTAGTCTACAGGGGACCTTTGTCAAAAGGGGCCGAAAAAAGTGCAAATCGAGTCCACACTTGGATGACGGGTTGCCTGTTGTCTGTTATCATTCCGACAAGAGGCAGAAGCGAATGGGTGACAGAACTCTGCCCTTTGAATCTGATAGTTGGTTCTTTTGATTCCTGTTGGGGGAGTGCCAGGTGAGTAAGATCGGGACAGTGGAGTGGTTGGACTGGAAGCGACTGCCTTTATTTTCCAGATATGATGCGGAAGCGTCCCTGGTACAGATGTGTGACCGGTTGCTGGAAGAAGCGACCCGTCAGGCATCAGGCGATAATTATGTTCGTCAGTTTCTGCCTCAACTGGCGACGGAACTTTCGTGCCAGTGGTGTACCCTGATTGAGCGTACGCCTGAATGGGAAACCCTGTTCGAATTCGGTCGCAATGCCGCCGGCGGTTTTCCTTCGACACTGTGTGATGAAGCGCTGGACCGCGACGCCGCGGGACTGTGTGTCGACGAAAACCGGGCCGACTGGTCCTTTCTGGCGGCGCCCCTGGGAGATGTCCGGCCCAGTACGATTCTGCTGGCAGGGGGCAGAGACCTGAATGCAGCTTCTCTGAGTGAAGCAATCATTGCAGCCCGCGCGCTGGGTTATGCGTTGTCCGTTGTGGAGCAGCGGGAAAAGAATCTGCGCCGCATCAAACGCCTGCAGACCACATTACATATCGCGTCCAGTTTTTCGTCGGCCCGGGAAACCCAGCCTTTGCTGGAACTGATCGCCAAAGAAGCGACACGTCTGCTGGAGAGCGAACGTTCCAGTATTTTCATCTGGGATCGCGAACACAAGCAGGTTGTCGCCTGTCCCGCGCTGGGTGTGGAAGGCAATACATTGCGGCTGCCCGATGATGTGGGGATTGTCGGGGATGTGATTCACAGTGGTAAGACGATTCGCGTGGATGAAGCCTACAACGATGAGCGGTTTGATCCCAGTGTGGACAAGTCGAGCGGCTTTCGCACCCATAACCTGTTGTGCGTTCCCTTGCGAAATAACGCGGGCGAACTGATTGGTGCGTTTGAGGTCATGAACAAGGAGAAAGGCAAAGCGGACTACGATGACGCCGATGCCCAGAGCCTGGAAGAACTCGGCGTGCAGGCAGCCACCGCGCTGGAAAATACCCGCGAGATCGAACAGCTGTCACGCAGTCGTGATCAACTGACAGAACAGGCCAAACAGAAAGTACGGATCATCGGCAAGAGCTCTGCCATCTCGGCCCTGCGCTCCACCATCGAACGCCTGGCGAGTACGGATCTGCCCGTGTTGATTCTGGGAGAAAGCGGAACCGGGAAAGAAGTGGTCAGCCAGTCGCTGCATTACCAGGGGCCGCGGGCCAATACACCATTCATTGCCGTCAACTGCGCCGCGCTGACCGAAACACTGCTGGAAAGCGAACTGTTCGGTCATGAGAAAGGGGCTTTCACCGATGCCCACGAAACCCGGGCCGGCAAGTTTGAACTGGCCGAAGGGGGGACGCTCTTTCTGGATGAAATCGGCGACATGAGCCCGGGAGGCCAGGCCAAGTTGTTGCGTGTGCTGGAGCAGAAGGTCGTCACTCGCGTCGGCGGTTCAGAATCGATTCCCATCAATGTGCGCGTGGTTGCTGCAACGAATGCCAAGCTGGCGGATGCCGTCCGCGATAAGAAGTTTCGTGAAGACCTGTATTACCGGTTGAGCGTGGTCACCCTGGATCTGCCTCCGCTGCGCGAGCGACCGGAAGATGTGATTCTGCTGGCTGAATTTTTCCTGGCGCAGTTCTGTTCCCAGGCGAATCGGCGTGTCTTGAAAATTTCCGCGGAAGCGAAAAAACGGTTGCAGGCTCATATCTGGCCCGGCAATGTGCGCGAGCTGCGAAACCTGATGGAACGGGTGGCCTTTCTGTGTGCCGGCGATCGGGCGGAAGTGGAAGACCTGGCATTCATTTTGAGCCCGTCCCGTGATTCGGTCGTCGACATGTCCGCCGACCTGAGCCTGAAAGAAGCCTCACGTCGTTTCCAGCAGGAATACATTCGCCGCACCATCAAACGGGTGGGGGGCAACATGAGCGAAACCGCAAAATGCCTGGGCCTGCACCGTTCGAACCTGTACCGCAAAATGAGCCAGCTGGACATGCACGAAGCCAACGAAGGTGCCGACGACGAGGATTGAGGGGGGCCGTTTTGCAGCCCGCTTTGGAAGGTTGTCTCTGGGGTTGTACCAGCACCGTCGGACAAGCCGACGGTGGCACACGCACGTCTGATACTGTTGGGCAAATTCCAATGACATAAGAGTTTTCCGTGTGCCATGGACCGGCTTGGCTGGCCGTGCCGAATGGGTACAGAAATGCCTGTTTCCGGATGGCACGTGTGAGCTGCGACCTCCTGTTCGCTGCGCTCACCCCGAATTGCATTCGGGGTCACCCTTTCTTCTCTCACATTATTTTCCCATTAGCCGAACGGCGTTAGCCGCGGTTTTTGCGAACGTGATATGAAAGCCGGGGATAATGGTTCAGCGGCTCATCTGGAATGTTTTACGGTGAAGAACGTTAACACCTTTTTGATCCTTCTTTTGATCTGTCAGTGGTTCGGGATTTTCATGTGCGGAGAGTGGGGCACTTTTTTTATAATGTCTGGTGAAACGTGAAAGAGGACGTTAGCACCAGCTCTGTGGAGCAAGCTGATCAGTGGCATACGCCCGTCTGATTTTATAGGACATTTGCAGGAGACATTGCAAATAAGATAGAGGCTTCCGGGTGCCATGGCCGGCTTGTCTGGCCGTGTTGAATGGGTAGGGAAAGTTTGATTCCGGACTGTACGTGGCAGCTGCGACCTCCTGCTCGCTCCGCTCGGCCCGAATTGTATTCGGGCTTACCCTGTTTTTTGGGACGGCGGGCTGGTTGCTCAAAACACTGTCTGGCAAGCCGACAGATGGCACCCGGTGATATCCTGCCTTGCAGGTGGGAACTGGTTCACTGAGCACCGTTGGACAAGCCAACTGTGCCACCCGGACGGGCAGACAAATGGCACCCGGACGGGGGAGAGGACATTGATATTTTGTTATTGTTGTTGGATTCATTCTGGTTTTTATTTTGTATTCGATCTGTGGTCAGTGGTTTCGTTGCATGTTGGGTTATTCATGGTGGATTATTTTGTGGAAAGTCATGGGGGCGTCAAGGTGGATGAACAATACAATGTGGCGATACGGGTTGACAGGGGACCGATCTGCTGCGACGTCGGGGCGGTGCCGGGACGAAGCTTTGCGATGTGCGGCGACCCGCAGGCTCACATCACGAACGGGTGTGGTTTCAGGCAGTGCAAATCGGGAAAAAACAGGCTCATTTATAGTGAAGGCCTGGAACAAGTGGCCCGTGTTTCAATGCACTGTAAACTGGTCACGCGCGCGACTCAGTTAGGCGCTTATCGCCAGCGGCGCGGCGGGGTCAAGTACAGTTTGAGCAGTCGAGGTGATCCGATTGTCAGCAGTGTGGTTTACGCAGGTGTTTCTTCGAACTCGTTGAATTCTTCCATCAGCGAATTGATGGCGTCGGATGATCCGAGGGCAAAGATGCTGTCGCCGGCGTTGAGGATGGATGTGCTCGGCGGTGGCATTTGAGGCTGCTGGCCGGGTCGACAGATGCCGACAATCATGATGCCTTTGGTGCTGAAGTCGGTCTCGTGTAATTTTTTGCTGCAGTACGGATTGGCTTCTGTGATCTGCAAATCGGCGACTTCAAAACCGCCTACGTGTTTACTGGCAACTTCGACAAAATCTTCGACGGCAGGATGAATCATGAAACGGGCAATTTTCACGGCGCCACTGCGGAACGGACTGACCACGCGATTGGCGCCCGCGTGTCGGATTTTATCACCGGCTTTGTCATCACTGGCGCGGGCGATGATCTGGAACTGGGGATTAAGCATGCGGGCGGTGAGCACAACGTACACATTGTCGGCATCGCCGGGCAGAGCGGCTGCAAGGGACTTGGCATTTTCGATACCTGCACTTTGCAGGATGAAGTCATCGGTGGCGTCGCCGTGAATATAGAGCCAGCCTTTTTCTTCGCAGGTCAGCTGCAGACGTTCGTCGTCTTTATCGATGACGACAAACGGTTTTTCGCGTTCGTGGAGGTATTCACAAATGGAGGCCCCCATACGACCGATGCCACACACGATGTAATGGCTTTCGAGGTTTGAGATTGCTTTCTGCATGCGACGTTTCTCCAGGATAGAACTCATCTGCTGACGGACGATCCACTGACCAAGCTGTGAGACTGAATAGGTAAAAATTCCCAGACCGAACATGAGGTAGAAAATGATAAACAGCTTGCCATTGTCTGACAGTGTTACCGGATCTTCATACCCGACGGTGGTGGCGGTGATGACAATCATGTACAGGCTGTTGAGCCAGGTGGCGTCTTCAATCCAGCGAATTCCCACCGTCCCGAAAATGGTAAAGCCCACCAGCAGCAAGACGATACGAATAAACTGCGCAACGGACTGCTTCTGCTGTTTCGTCTGATTCGGAGGTACGATGAAATGAAAAACCATGCGTGAGAGTTTACAGTCTGAAAAGTAATTTAGATAGAAAACTCGTTTGAGCCGGAGGTAATAATATGGTTTCGGGTCGGCCCAGATCGGCGAGAAGAAACTCTGCTGCCTGGATACCGCTGCGAACGGCGCCTTCCATCGTGGCAGGCCAACCGGTGGAAGTCCAGTCTCCCGCCAGATAGAGCCCTGCGACTTCGGTCCGCTGGGAGGGGCGAAGTTGTTCGACACCAGGCTGAACGGAAAAGACGGCCTGGTGCTCGGTGACCATGCGACTGTGCAGCAGCTCTGCGGTGCTTGCTTCGGGCCAGACCTGAGCCAGTTCTCTGATGACCGCGCCGATGATCTCAGCCTGCGTGCGTCCCTGCCGGGCAGATCCGGTCAGTTGGTGACTGGNGGAGATGACGATCTGGTAATAATACCCGTTCTCTGAATCAGCATTCTGCATGAGGCGACTGCGGTTGAACATCCACTGCGAAAGCATATCGACGAAGACAGCATGCGGCAGGGTCGTAATCTCACGATCGAACCAGAGATGCACGCTGGTAATGGGGGCGGATTCCAGCTGCTGAATGCCGACCAACTTCTCGCGGCCGGGGAACTCTGCAGGCAGGAGATCGAAGACCCGCTGGTGGGGAACTGCAAGTACGACCTGTCGGCAGTCGATTTCGATTCCGTCACGCAACTGAATACCAGTGATGTTTGAGCCATCGATCCGGATGTTTTCGACGCCGGTCTGCAGCGCGATTTTGGTACCTCGTTGTTTGAGATATTCCTGAATCACTGTGCCATACAACTGTTCGAGGGGGACGGTGGGAATCAGCACCTGCCAGCTGTCGCGAGCCCTGAGAAAACCATCGACGAAGACCTTGCGGGCATGCGAGAGGCTGATGCGATCGAGAGATTCACTTAAGGCGCTGACAAGAACCACGTTCCAGAAACGGTTGATTACGTTGGAAGATTGTCCGTGCTCCGCCAGCCAGTCGGCGATCGTGGGTTCATTGTCGGGATCCATTTTCGCGAGCGCCAGTTGTTTCAGGCCGCGGACGAGCTGGACTTTTTCAGACCAGGAAAGATAAGAGAGTCCGCCGAACGCAGGCAGCAGATGCAGGGGGGCCGGCAGCAGCGGGCTGGCGGCGAAGCGATTGACTTTGAGCTGCTGTTCTTCCGCAGCGGGGCCAACAGAGTCGGGACCGACGAAATAGAGTTCGGGTGCACGCTGAAAGAAACTGCTGATGCCAACGGTTTCACAGAAGCGGTTGAATTCATGACAGCAGCCCATGCTGACATGCTGACAGTTATCGATGAGCTGTTCTGACTGTTTGTCGGCGAAGGAGCTGGCACGGCCTCCCAGTCGGGGGCGTGACTCGAACAGCGAGACGGGAATGCCACGATCTGCGAGCGTCGCTGCACAGGCCAGGCCGGCCAGACCGCCTCCGATGATGACAACTTCTGACTGACTGGCTCCCACCGGATTATCCTGACGATCTCAACTGGTATTTTAAGAAAACGAGCCCGGCCTGAACATTGGATCTGTATTTCCTGACATGGCTGACCTAGACTATGTCTTGTGTCTTTTCAGACCTGGAATGCCACGTTGGTCGAAATGGTCCACACGCCCGTTGGCGTGTTCGCCTGATATTGACCACCTGTCAATACAGGATTAATAGTCCACTGATTTTACTACAGCGTCTCCAGGGGCATTGGGACTTAGTATCATAAAACGAGAGACGCTCTAATAAAATACGATGCGATCCAGTATGTGAGGATACCGAAAAATCAAACTGATCCTAGGGATGACTTCGGGAAATCATGAAATATCCGGGGATTGAACAACTGCAGCGTATCTCGACGCGCTGGCTGCAGACCGGCAGGAACTTTATCTATCCGCCCCGCTGTTCGCTGTGTGGAATGGAAGCCGTGTGTACCGGCGTGAATTGCGGAACACAGATTGAAGAGATCGTGCCTGCCCTTGCCCGGGTCTGTCAGCGGTGCGGTGCTCCGGTGGGTCCGCACCTGGATTCCAGCGGAGGTTGTACAGATTGTCGAGGTGAGAAATTCCGGTTTGCGAAGGCCGTCGCACTGGGGAAATATGAAGGACCATTGCAGGAATTCATCCTGAATCTCAAGCAGAACCATGGTGCTTACCTGGGGGGCGGTCTGGCCAATCTGCTGTTCTACCGGAACCGGGGATTCTTTGAAGAGCTGGAAGCCGACCTGATTATTCCGGTCCCGTTGCACTGGACATCTCGTCTGCGGCGCTCGCATAATCCGGCCAGTATCATTGCAGAGGCGTTGTCACACCGCTTGCAAGCGAAATACAGCGGTAATATACTCGCGAAACGAAAGAAGACTCCCCCCCAGACCAGTTTAACTCCTCAGAACAGGAGAACGAATCTACGCGACGCATTTCATGTCCGTAGACCCGGTCGGGTTAAAGACTTAAGAATATTACTGGTTGATGATGTCATGACGACAGGATCAACTGCGAATGCTGCGTCTCGTGCTCTTCTGCAGGCAGGAGCCAGCGAAATCAACGTAGCAGTCATAGCCAGAGCGCCGCGTATATGACTTTAGAAAATCAAATCTCCACACCCGACGGTTGCTGTCAGCGTGGATACAACAGACAAGGTAAGTACCTCGATGGATGCGAGTACCACTCCTCCTGAAAATAATCCTGCTCCGAAGCCGCAGAAGAAGAAGATTGGCAAAAACCATCGCTTTTTCCTGCGAGGGCTGGCCATCAGTCTGCCTCCGATTCTGACGCTGGTGATTGTGATCTGGGTCGCCGGGATTGTGAATGACTATATAATCACGCCGACCACGACCACGGTCCGATACTGTATCGCCTACTTCACGGATGATTCTCAGCCCCGCGATAATTTTGTGGAGATGGAACATCTTCCCCCGCTGGAATACTGCCGCAACAACTATCTGATCAACAGAGCGGACGTGGACAAGGTGCGAGCGATCGAACAGGAAACAGAGTCTCAGATTCTCAATCGAAAAAAACTCAGCTCATACGCCTGGGTCCCTTTTGGAGATCGTGCAGTCCCTTATCTTGATTATCGTGAAGTTGCCAAACGCATTCGCGAATCGGATATGCCGCCCACGGCGATGGGCCTGTACATGGAGCTGGCAACGACCCGCTGGTTCAAGAGTCTGTTTCACCTGAGTGCGGTAGCTGTCGCGCTGACCATTGTTGCGCTCTACTTCTTGGGACGTTTCGTGACGGCGCGGATAGGTGCCTGGATGGTGGTGAAATTTGAGCAGGGAGTGCTGGCAAAACTGCCGGTGGTGAGCAACGTCTATTCCTCTGTCAAACAGGTAACCGACTTTTTCTTCAGTGAAAGTACCGTAGACTACAGCCGGGTCGTCGCAATCGAATATCCCCGGCGGGGTATCTGGTCACTGGGATTTGTCACGGGGGACAGTATGCTGGAAATGACGGTCACGGCGGGAGAGCCCCTGGTAGCCATCCTGGTGCCGACCTCCCCGATGCCGGTGACTGGTTATACAATGAGTGTTCCTAAAAGCGAAATCGTCGATTTGAATATAACCGTGGACCAGGCGTTTCAGTTCTGCCTGTCTTGTGGAGTGTTGGTCCCCCCCCAACAGCGGGTCACCGATGAGCTGCTGCGGGAAGAGTTGGGAAAACGCCTGCTGGGAGACCGTAAGCTGGCGGGATTCAAAGTCCAGATTGCGCCTCCGATTCCGACCACGCAGACATCGACCATCGCGAACGAGCATACGTCAACAGAAGGAAAGCCGAAAGATTCAACCGGTACCGATCCTGAAGAGCCAACCCCGCCACCGGGGGGATCGAAGTAAGCGGAATTCCTGATTCAAAAACAGCAGGGCGGCTGAACCGCCGATCGTAAGTCATTTAGACTGTGTCCCGTATTACTACAACGTCTCCACGGCCATTTGGACCAAGTATCATAGTTTGAGAGACGCTATGGTGAAATGTGATACGCTCTAGAATAAAAGTGGAAAGTAGAGTGATGGACCAGACATCAGAAGAACGTCCTTTGCGGATTGCAACCCGTGCCAGCAATTTGGCACTGTGGCAGGCTTACTACGTTTCGGATCTGCTGAAACAGCAGACCAGCGAACGCCCGATTGAAATTGTTCACATTACATCCGAAGGAGACCGCGATCTGACGTCTCCGCTTTCAGAATTTGGTGGACTGGGTGTCTTTACCCGCGAAGTACAGAAAGCGGTGCTGGATGGTCGTGCTGATATCGCCGTCCACAGTTTAAAAGATCTGCCTACCGAACAGGCGCCGGGGTTACAGCTGGCAGGAATTCCGGAACGGGGCCCCCTGTACGATGTGCTGATTTTTCCGCAGGAATCAGAAGCCGTGGAGCGCATCGCCGACCTGGCTCCCGCTGCCAGGATTGGTACCGGCAGCCTGAGAAGACGCGCACAACTGCTGCATCAGCGGAGTGATCTGCAGATGCTGGAGGTGCGTGGCAATGTGGAAACCCGTCTCAAGAAGCTGGACGCGGGGGAATATGATGCGCTCTGCCTGGCCGAAGCCGGGATGGTGCGTCTGGAACTTCTTGAGCACCGAGCGTTTCTCATGCTGCAGCCTCCGAAAGTTTTCCCAGCGGTGGGACAGGGCGCATTGGGTATTGAATGCCGCACAGAGGACAGTGAGACGGCCGCGTTGCTGGCTGGATTGTCCGACCCGTCCACCCAGGCGGCGACCACAGCAGAACGGAGCCTGTTGCGTCATTTGAGAGCAGGCTGTCACGCCCCCATTGGAAGTCTGTCGCAGACTGCGGGCGACCAGTTGACTCTGGAAGCAGTTGTATTGAGCGCGGATGGCCAGGAACGGATCTGTGCTTCGGTCAGCGGTGCGTTTGCGGAAGCTGCAGAAATCGGCGTCAGGGTTGCGAAAGCATTGCTGGCGGACGGAGCGGGTCGACTGATTTCCGAAACGGAAGATTCCTGAATGCCCTGCCAGCAGTTCACCGGTGCCAGTGACGTCAAGCCTGAAAAAGACCTGTAAATTATTTCCCTATTCTTCAATAAATCGCAGTGTATCATATGTCGATTCTGCGGAGCAGATGAGTTATACTTTGGGCATAAATGGACTGACTCAAATAACGTAATCAGGAAGTGCGGAAGGATCGCGACATGGAACGTCACCCTTATCGCCCCGGCTTATCCGGGATTGTTGCTACCGAAACTGAGATCTCTCAGATTCAGGAAGGACTCACTTATCGGGGTTACCCGATTGATGAACTGGCGCGGGAAGCGGCGTTCATCGAAGTAGCCTACCTGCTGCTGCACGGTGAACTGCCCAGCCACGAACAACTGGCTGACTTTCAGACTCTGCTGATTGAAACCGGCTCCCTGCCTCTCCCCGTTATCGCGGCACTTCAGGCAATTCCGCCTCACATCGACATGATGGAAGTGATTCGCAGTGGTGTCAGTCTGCTGGCGCACTTTGATCCCCAGATGGAATATGGTGTCTTCCAGTCAGAGATCTCCAATGCGCAATATCTGCTGGCGATGCTGCCTCAGTTGATTTCGTATCGTTATCATCTGGTGCGTGGCTCTCGACTGATTGAACCGAACTTCCATCATTCCTACGCGGGCAGTTTCTGGTATATGCTGAAAGGGGATGAACCTTCGCAGCTGGAAGAAGAAGCATTTAACGCCGCCCTGATCATTTATGCCGACTATGGTTTGTCTCCATCGACTTTTGCCGCGCGGGTGGTGGCATCGACGGGCAGTCCCCTGTATTCCGCGGTCTGTTCTGCCATTGGTTCGATTAACGGCCAGCTGCATTGCAGTTCGGGAACCGCTGTACTGGATGTATTGCAGGAAGCGGTCCAGTCGGGTAACGCCGAGGAATGGGTCTGTCAGGAAATCACCAGGGGACGACGCGTGCTTGGGTTTGAGAACTCTCACCACAAGCCCCGCGATCCCCGCTCTGCGATTCTGAAATCGTATTGTGTTCAGCTGGCAGATGCCCTGGGACAGAACGAAATGGAAAATGCGGCAGACACGATCGAAGAGATCATGGGAAAAATACAGAAGGTCCACCCCCGGGTTGAGTGGTATGCCAGTCGACTGTTACATTACCTGGGCTTTGATCCGGAACTGTTCACTCCGATTTTCACTGTGTCGCGGCTGGTCGGTTGGGTCGCTCATATTGTTGAGCAAAGTGAAAATAACCACCTGTATCAACCACTGTCCCGTTACGTGGGGATGGATCAGCGAAAATACAAACCGCTGCCGTTACGCAGCTGATTCGACCTTGTCTTTATAAAACAGTCGCAAGAGAATTGGCAGCAGTACCAGCGAGCCGAGCATCCCGCCGATCATGGCGACACTGACCAGCGCACCGAAATAGATCAGTGGAATGAAGTGCGAAAGTGTCAGCACGCTGAAGCCGGCCACCAGTGCGCAGGTGGCAAAGATAATCGCCCGACCGACCCCGCGGTGCGTCCAGCGAATGGCATCCACGACCGAGGCGCCTCGCGAGCGTTCCCGCAGAAATCCGGTGATAAAGTGAATACTGGAATCGGTAGTCAAACCCATCGAGACACTGGCAATCATGGCGGTGCCGATATTGAGTGGCAGATTGAACCAGCCCATCGCACCGACCACCAGTACGATGGGAAACAGGTTGGGGATCATGGAGATGATACCGATTTTTATGCTGCGAAAGGCGATAGTCATCATCGTCAGAATGCTGGCACCCGCCAGTAAAAAGCTGAAGAGCTGATCGTTAAGCAGGCTGTCAATCAGATAGGCCAGCAGAATAAAAATGCCGGCAGCCTTACCGGATTCGATGGTTTTTACATCAGCAGCATCCGATTTTTCTGTGACCTTCGAACCAGGGAAGTGTTGCTTAGCCAGAGTATCGACTTGATCGATGAGCGAAAGCTTCTCTTCTGCCGACTGACGTTCCAGGGCGCGGAGAACAATTCGCATTCTGCCTTTTTCCGGATTATACAGGCTGCTGACAAAATCGGGCTGCAGGCTTTTAATGGAATCAAGTTTGGACTGAAGCGGATCCGAGGCGAACGGAATCGACGGGATGAAGTCCAGGGTGTCGGTAATTGAGATCACTTTTGTGAGTTGCTGTTTATCGGGCGGGTTGACCTTATTCAGATCTGCTGCCAGCGCACGGACCCGGTCCAGATACTCTTCGTCCAGTCTGGGAGGAGCCGGAAAATTGACCTCCCAGGTCGAGGCGCCGCCCAGTCGGGTCTCCACAAAGTTGAGCGCCTGTACGATATCACTGGAGTCGCGAAAGTTCTTACTGAAATCGGTTTCCACCTTCAGACGGGAGAAGCCTCCTGCCGCGAACAGAACCAGCAGGACTGTTCCCCCCAGGATGAAGCGAGGATAACGCTCGGTCCCCAGGCAGACTTTTTTGAGGATGCGTTCCAGCCCCTGCTCGGAGGAATGTTTGAGGGGCGCACTGAGATATCCGAGTGAAATTCCCCCCGGGAGTAACACCGTTGATGCGATCAGCACCATCATGGTTCCCAGTGCCATCATGATCCCGAAGCTGCGAACCGGTGCAATCTCACTGGAGAGCAGTGATGCGAAGCCCGCGGCTGTCGTGGCGCAGGTCCAGAAGATCGCCGGCAGAAGTTCGACCATCGTCTGGCGAATGGCCCGTGGTCGGGAAATGTTATTACGCTGCAGTTCCTGGAAGTGGACCGCCACGTGCGCTACCGTCGCGATACCGATAATCGTCACCAGGGAATTCAACATGGAGCTGACCATGCTGAGCTGAAAGTCCCCCAGTACCAGGATGGCTTCGGTCCAGAGAAGCGAGCAGATCACCACCAGCAGAGGCAGCATCACCCACCGCAGCCGACGGAACAGGAGGAACAGGACCAGTGCCAGAAGGTTGAGCGAAACTTTGAACAGGATGTTGCCGTCTTCTTCAACATAGCGGAACATATCGTGCACCTGCACGGGCTCTCCGACGACATAGGCTCGAGGAGTGTGTCCTTCGGCAAGTTGACGGATGCGGCGGAATGTTTCTCCCCGGGGAACAGGAGAGTCTTTTTCGGGCAGCAGTCTGAGCACGATCGCGGTTGTCTGATTATCATCGCCAATCAGCACCCCGCGGAAGAGCTCGGTCATCTCATCCTGTTTTCTCTTAATCAGAGCCCGCAGAAAGAAATTGAGTTTGGGAGGCGAAAGTGCGTCGGCAAGATTCTGGGTGACTTCGGCATTGACGCCGGGAACCTTACTCAGATCCTGTGAGAACCTGCGCACTTCCAGGAGCCCTTCGGGCTCGAGCAGATCGGGAGTGGTATACGCGACGAAGACAAATTCATCACCGCCAAACAAGCGTTTGCTTTCCAGATAATCCAGCAGGTGTGGATCATCTTTGGCGTAGAGCGATTCGATCGACTGTTCAAAAGAGAGTTGAGACGCGGGGTAGATCGCCAGGCCGGTGAGGACCATAAAAATGAGCAGCAGTATCCAGCGCAGTTTATAGAGACGGTCTACCAATGACTCCAGCCAGCGCTGCGGGTGACTACTCATAAGGTAAGACCATATCCTGCTGCCTGTCCGGCATTCAATACGAAACTATGCGGCCCGTTGCCATGATACTGGAATACTTCCAACGCACACGCAACCCATCTTCTCTTGTCGAACTATAGCTCACTGTAAGCACGATTTCATTACTAAGTGAGTGTTTTTTGCAACGTGTTGATTTTTTACAACCAGAATACTTCAGAACCATCAGCATCGATATTTCCAGATGTCTGGATCATGCCACGACACGCTCACGCCCAGTCCCTACAGTCGGCAGAAATCTCATAAAACCCCTGCTTCGATCTGGAGTGTCCCCTTGTTTCTGATGTATGAGATCTGCATACTTGAAGCAGTTTCCCCTCAGTTAACTGCCGTCCCAGCCTGGCTTTGGGAATTGAAGTACCAGTTCGGGCAAACATAAACATCAAACGGACAGACTCGGGAACCGCCTTTTACGCCTCTTTGGATTGATGCCTTGGATTGATGTCTGTGACAAAACCCAAATTCCTATCCACCGCCCTGCTGCTGGTTCTGCTGCTGGCTGGCGGTCTGCGTCTGATGATGGTGGTACTGCAGAGCGATCAACTGCAGGAAGATCGGGACGCTTACATCGCGATCGCCGTAAATCTGGCCAGCGGGAATGGATATTCATCCGGTAATGCAGCTATTGTCGACGGGATTGAGCCGACTGCATTTCGTCCCCCCTTGTATCCCTGCCTGCTGGCTGCCCTGTATTATGTGAAAGCGGGCAGTCTGGGTGTGGGGTTGTTGCAGGTGCTGCTGGGAGTACTCACCGTCTGGTTCACGTGGAAAACGGGTCTGCGATTGCGAATGCCAGTCGGGGCGCTGGTCGCTGCAGCGATTGTGGCCACCGATCCGGTCTTACTGCAATATACGAGCTATGCGATGACGGAAGTGCTGTCTGCGTTCCTCACCAGTCTGCTGATTTATATGCTGGCATTGAACCTGACGGAAGAAACGACTCTGCCAGACACCCCAGAGAAGGCATTCAGGACATTCGCGACCGGCCTGGTCTGGGGACTGGCGATTCTCTGTCGACCGACTTATCTCGCATTTTTCGGACTCTGGTTTCTGGCGAGTCTGTGTAATCCGGTTTTAAAACGGATTCTCAACACACCATCCAAGGGGCTGGTATGGCGTCAACGAACATATCTGTCAGCGGGAATTCTGATCGCGGTTTCTCCCTGGCTGATACGGAACCTGGTTGTTTTTCATGCCCCCATTCTGACAACCACTCATGGCGGATATACGTTGCTGCTGGGAAATAATCCGGTATTTTATCAGGAAGTCGTTCAACAACCGTGGGGCACAGTCTGGTCTGGTGAAAGTCTGGATGCCTGGCAGAAAAGCCTGGAGCGCGAGATCGAAAACACGATCCCCCCTGTGAAAAGCGAGCAGGAACGGGATCGCTGGATGTATCAACGAGCGAAAGCGAATATCGCAGCTGATCCCTCTCTGTTTGTACAGTCCTGTCTGCTCAGATTGAGACGATTCTGGAACTTCAGCCCGTTGAACAGCAGCCTGGTAGAATCGAAACCACTGATTGGCTGGGGGATTACAGGTTACTATCTCCTGATACTGACAGGCGCCGGAGCAGGCGTTCTGCTGTTAACCTGGAAGAGAGAGTCAGGCTGGGGGCCAATAATCTGGCTCGTTTTCAGCTTCACAGCGGTCCATCTTTTCTATTGGACCAACATGAGAATGCGGGCGCCCCTGGTCCCGGCAATCGCTTTGCTGAGTGTTTATGGCTGGTCAAAATCTATGGAATTTCTGAAATTGCGGAAACCAATTGCGACGAGAGAACAGGAAAGCCACAACACGTTATAAATCAGTAGTTTACAACACTTTATTGAGTTGTTCCGTGGCAGCGATTGTTATTGACACTCTTTCAGAAATCGACCTATAATCCGCGCCCATTTATCCCGGTCCAGTCGGCGGAGTTAAGTCAACTGACCTCAATTCGTTACACTCTGCCTACCGAACCTTCAGTACCAGAGCGTATTCCATTCCCTACCATTTCCTCTTCATCAGAAGATTGACCTACCCGGTTATCACTTCAGGAGTGCCCGTGTCGGGCGAGATCAATTCCGTTACCCGGTATGTTTCGCATCGCATCTGGCAGGTAATTGTTTTCTTAACATTGCTTGGCGGACCGGTGACGGTTGCGCCTGCACAGACCAGTTTTTTCGGCGCCCCCAAAGCATCCTATGAAGAAGCGGAATACGAGCCTTCAGAAAAAGAACCGATCTCCATCTCTGCAGAGTATTCGCAGCAGTGGGAAGAAGATTTCGTCAGCGTCTCGATTCTGAAAGGGAACTGCCGCATCCAGCAGGGTGATGCGATCCTGCGATCCAGACAGATGGTGATCTGGCATCGGAAAACGCGTCAGACTGATCGCCTGTCTGTTTACCTGGAAGGCGAAGTTCGCATCGATCTGCCGGGAGAATCCAAATCGGAAAACAGTCTGCTGGTCAACCTGGTGACTGAGAACGGTTTGAAACAGAACTTGAGACGACCTTCACAGATCACCGTGGCCCCCGATGATCCGGTTTTGAATCGCGCCATTGAACGTCGGGGGATTCCGCACGACCATCAACTGAAACGCGCCCAGTTTATTGTCGAGAAACCTCCCCTTGAAGGTCCTGAATTAAGTCCGATTCCAGAACAGGAAATCGTTACTGATTTCCGCAGGATTCGACTCTTCCCCCGCAGCGCCGTGCCGTATAACGTTCAGAGCTTCCCTTCAACACACACGGTCCCCCCGGAACAGATCTGGGTCATTACCGGCGGAGTGAACCTGCTGATCGATGGGGTAGAGGGTCTGGAAATGGTCGACATGTCTGCCGACCGGATCATCATCTGGACAGACGGACGGAACACGCAAAACTTCAACTCCGAGATCAGGCAGTCCAAAGAGACACCCTTTGAAATCTATCTCGAAGGAAACATCGAAATTCGTCAGGGCACATACCTCCTCAAAGCGAACCGCGCGTTTTACGATGCCCGTGAAGAGCGGGCCGTCATGCTGGACGCTGAACTGAAGACGCATCTGCCTGAACTGGGTGAAGATGTCAGGGTCCGCGCCAGCCAGATTCGTATGCTCTCGAAAGGCGCTTATCTGGCACAGAACGCCTGGGCTACCGGCAGCCAGTTCGGAAAGCCGGGATATAAAATGCAAGCTTCAGATGTCTTTATCGAAGACCGCTATACAACTCCCTGGCTGGGATCAGGCTCCAACGAACTTGATCCGGTTACAGGACAGCCGCTACCCGGCAAACGTGCGTGGATGACGAGTTCCAACAACACCTTCGAGATAGGCAACGTACCTCTGTTCTATCTGCCTTATGTCAGCAGCCCGGTGGAAGACATTTATTTTCCGATTACCGGTTTGAGATTTGGAAACGACCGCATCTTCGGTTTCCAGGTCGAAACGGAATGGGATATGTTCAAATTATTGGGACTTGAACGGCCAGCAGGTACGAAATGGGAAGGCCAGCTTGACTACTACTCGGATCGGGGAGTTGGAATCGGCCAGTCCGGAAACTACCAGGGAGCCAACCTGCTTGGTTTTGACAATGTCTTCAATGGAAATGCAGAGGCATTTTATATTCACGACAGTGGCACAGACAACCTTGGTCTGGACCGCCGCGATCTCGTTCCGTCTACCAAAGATCGCTATTTCCTGAACCATCAGCACCGGCAGACATCTCCTTTTGGTATGACGCTCACAAGCGAAGCCGGGATTTTCTCTGACAGAAACTTTCAACAGCAATATTTTCTATCCGACTTCAATAACCGTAAAGATGTGGAAACACTGTTACATCTCAAGCAGCAGCAGGACAACTGGTCCTGGTCGGTTATTGGCAGAACCAAGCTGAATGATTACGAAAATACGACAGACTGGCTGCCTAAAGCCGATCTGTTCCTGCTGGGAGAACCACTGCTGGGCAACCTGCTGAGTTGGACATCCCACTCCTCCGTGGGATACGGAAAACTGAAGCCGGGCTCGGCGCCTTATAATCCGCAGCAGGATGTCTTTACTCCTCTGCCTTTCATTGCCGATTCCCAGGGTCTGGTCGCGATGACCCGCAATCAGCTGGAAGCACCATTCAATCTTGGTCCTTTCATTCTGACACCTTATGTCATGGGGGAAGCAGCCTACTGGGAACAGGGTCTGCAACAGCAGCAGATCGACCGCCTTTATGGCTCAGCTGGTCTACGCGGCAGTATTATGGCAGAGCGTATTTACCCGGACGTCTATAATCCTTATTTCGACTTAAACGGCCTGGCACATAAAATGGTGCTGGAAGCAGATTACTCCTTCAGCGATGCCAGCGAAAACCTGTCCGGGATCGCACAATATAATGAATTTGATGACAACGCTCAGGAACTGTTCCGCGAACGCCTGGTCATCAACACCTTCGGCGGAACGCTTCCGCCTCAGTTTGATCCCCGTTTTTATGCAGTTCGTACGGGAGCCGGCCGTGGTGTCACTGATCCTTATTACGAACTGGTTGACGATCAGCAGGTGCTACGCATGGCATGGCGTCATCGACTTCAGACTAAAACCGGTCCCCTCGATCGGCTGCGAACCAAAGACTGGATGACCCTGGATCTGGAAGCATCCTACTTCCCGGATGCGGACCGCGATAACTTTGGTGAAGACTTTGGTCTGCTGGGTGGACACTATAAATGGTTCCTCGGAGATCGAACCACGATGGCAGCTAACGCCTATTACGATGTCTTCGATGGTGCCCAACAGCTGTGGGATGTCTCGATCACCAGCCAGCGCACCAATCGACTGGCAGTCAATGTGGCGCTGCAGCAAATCAAAGGGGGCGGCGATCTGGACAGCCAGATATTATCTGCCAGTCTGAACTATGTGATGAGTCAGAAATGGAGCGCGGGTGTCAGCACCGCCTATGACCTGGGCGAAAATGTCAATCGCGGACAGATCCTCTCGCTTACCAGGACCGGTGCTGATTTTGTCACGAGCCTGGGCATGTCTTATAACCAGAGCACTGGAAATGCCGGCATCGGTTTAACCATCATGCCCCGGTTTGGAAACTTTGGCGGCACGGCTTCTGATTTATCCTCAGTTTTAGGTAACTCTGCTTCACAATAGGAATCGGGACAGTGATCAAATCACAAAAAACACAAGTCAAACCATTTCAACGGCAAACGACCGCAACAACGGAATCAGAAAAAATGCGCCCTGAATGGCGGCAGCGCCTGATCGATGTTGAAAGCGGCATCAAGTTCGGCATCAGGCTGGACAGCACTTTTTTTATTCATTTTTTCGCGGGAAGTGCCGTCATCGCGGCTGCCACTTTACTGGGATTATCTGCGACCCACTGGGCAATCCTGATTCTGTCAATGACCAGCGTACTCTGCGCCCAGATGTTCAACCAGGTCTTGAAGTCGATCTGGAGTATCCTCGGCAAGCATCTGCCTGCAGAGTCTCAAAGCACATTCAAAGCAGGTACTGCTGCGGTGGGTGTCAGCATTATTGGCTCGGTCATCACGATCACCATCATTTTCGGATCCGCCCTGTATCGTCTGCTGTTCTAATCTGCATTCCTGAAACCGGACGCTTGCGTCTGCAGCATCTGTCATTGATAATCATGGTGCGTCTTCTTTCACCATTTGATTCATGACAGGTAATATCATGCAGCTCTCACATCCATACTTTTTTCTGTTACTGCTTCTGATGTCGGTACTTCCTGCCACTGGTCTGATGGCCGCGGAAGATGTCATTCAGCCTGATCCCCGTCTACCAGAAACTACGCCCTGGGATCTGAAAGCCCTCAGTAAAGCTCCTGAATTTGAATGGCTCGATGAAAATTCTCCGGTCAAATCTCTGATTTACCAGGGTCTGGAATATCGCGGCAAACCGACAAAGGTATTTGCATATTATGCATCCCCGGCAACACTCAACCCGGAAGCGCCCCGAGATAAAAAGTATCCGGGCATCGTACTCATTCACGGCGGAGGGGGAACTGCTTTTCGTGAATGGGCAGAATTATGGGCTCAAAAAGGCTACGCGGCCATCTCTATGGACCTGGCGGGATCACAACCTGTAGACGGGAAAAACCCGCATGATCGCAAGTTTCGCAACCGGCTCGAAGCTGGTGGGCCTGATCAGTCGCATAAAGAGAAGTTTGAAGCGGTGAAAGATGACCAGTCAGAACACTGGTGTTACCACGCTCCTGCGAATGCCATCCTGGCCCATTCTCTGATTCGCTCTTTTCCCGAAGTAGACAAAGATCATACCGCTGTCACCGGAATCTCCTGGGGGGGATATCTGACCTGCATCGTCGCCGGGCTCGATAACCGTTTCGATGCCGCTGTTCCTGTGTACGGTTGTGGTTTTTTGAATGCCCATTCGGTATTCGAATCATCCATCAATCAACTGCCGCCTGAAGACAGCCAACGCTGGATGCAACTGTATGATCCGGGCCAATATCTGCAAGCCGTTCAAATGCCGATTCTGTTTGTGAATGGCACGAATGACTTTGCCTACTGGTTGAGTGCCTATCAGAAAAGCTATGAAGCCGTACCGAAATCCACGCCTCGAAATATTCGGATTGAAGTCAAGATGGGACACAGTCATCCGGCAGGCTGGAAACCAGATGAAATCGCACGTTTTGTCGATCAGTACCTGAAAGACAAAACGCCGCTGCCCGTTGTGCAGAAACCCGCAATCAAAGATGGCAAAGTCACAGCGGAACTGGCTGAGCCGGTGAAAATCCAAACCGCCGTCCTCAACTTTACCACTGATGAAGCGCCGAATAAGGAACGCAAGTGGCAAACCCTTCCGCTGGAAGTTGAAGGAACCAGAATCACGGGCCCTGCTCCGCCTGCTGATACAAAAATCTGGTTCATCAATGTAACGGATGAAACAGGCGCCATGACATCCAGTCCCCTGGTATCAAAGCAATAACCAATTCGCTCAGGCGGCAGATTTTCCGGGAACCTGGGGCGCGATCTTTTTGGTCACGTCCCCCTTTTTCTGTTTGAGGTCAAACAGGCCGAATATTTCGGAAGCGGTCAGGCTCCGCGATTCACAAGTGGTATCGCCATCGCCCAGAATTGAACGGAAGAGTTCGCGTTTCTGTTCGAGGACCATGTCAATCCGTTCTTCAATCGTATTGTTACAGACGAATTTCGTCACGATCACCTGGGTTTTCTGTCCAATGCGATGTGCCCTGTTGATCGCCTGGTCTTCAATCGCCGGGTTCCACCAGCGATCAAACAGGAAGACGTAACCGGCAAACTGCAGGTTCAAACCTACAGCTCCGGTACCATAACTCATCAATAACAGGTGTGAATCCGGATCATGCTTGAACTGATCCAGGATCGGCTCGCGCTGCTTTGTGGGAATTCCGCCATGATAAACCAGTGTCCCAAACCGCTCTAAGCGTTTCGCCATGAAGTCCAGGGGCTTCGTCCACTGGCTGAACAGAATGGCCTTACCACCGCTGGCAGCAATTTCTTCCATGTCCGCTTCCAGACGATCCAGCTTGCAACTGTCCCCGGTTACCGGATCAAAATTGGTGATCTGCTTGAGTCGTAAAACCAGTTCAAATACATGCTGCACGGTGATCGAGTCGCCCATCTCATTCAACTGGATTACACCATCTTTTTCCGCGGTATCGTAGGCATGCTGTTGCGCCGGATTAAGGTCCAGATACGCGGGACGGTCCAGCCGAGGTGGCAGATCAGTCATCACCAGGTCTTTGGTACGACGCAAAATGAATTCTTTGGAAAGTACCTGCAACTGCCTCAAATCGGGCGTGCCTCGAGGCGGAATAATTTCCATCCATTCGAACAGCGAGGCCATCTCTTCGTGACGGTTTTCGATCGGAGTCCCGGTAAGTGCCCAACTGCGTTTGCGGGGAATGGAACGGGCAACTTCAGCTGTGCGGGAATCTCTGTTTTTGATACGTTGTGCTTCATCGAGTACCACCAGATCGAAGCGGGGAAGGTTCTCTTCCCCCATGGTCTCAAAGTCGCGCGACATCGATTCGTAATTGGCAATCAAGATCGGCGTGTTTGGCATTTCCCAGATCATGCGTCGCCGCGCCGTATCACCCTGCACTACCGTGACCGGCAGTTCTTCTGCCCAGAATTTAAACTCACGCTGCCAGTTGGGAATCAATGGTTTGGGACAGACGAGCAAAATGCGACGAACCTGGCCACTGCGTAACAGCAGTCGCACGCCGGTAATGGTCTGCATGGTTTTTCCCAGTCCCATTTCATCAGCCAGCAACGCTGACTTCTGCGAGAACAGCCAGGCGATTCCCTCATATTGATAAGGGAAAGGCTCGAAAGGCATGATCAGTTCCTGGCCGGCCAGCCACGACTGTAATGGTGGTTGCAGCAGATAAAACAGGCGGTCTTCCAGCGACAGTGCATTCGCAGGGGGTTTCAGACGCGTACTTTTTTTGCGTTCACCCGGTTCAGAACTCGTGGTTTTAGGGCCTTCAATCCGACTGAGTTCCGCTCCGCTTTCTTTCTCCTGTTTGGGAGGCATGAATTCCAACCCGTCAGGAAAAGTCATCCCAAACGTTTTAACGCGGGGTCTCGTCGGTTTCCACTTGGGCTGCAGACCCGCTTTCTCAAGCAATGCCAGTGCGGTGGTCTCGAGATTGAATTTGCGAGTGAGCGCGCCATTCATCCCAGAAGCAAACACTGCTGCCGAGACAGCCAGGGGAATCGTTTCGCTGTCAATCTGCTGCTTGAGTTGCCAGCGATCAGCGTCCGTGATGGCTGTCTGCACAGGTTCCGCTGGTCGTTGAATAAAATGAGGGCCGCCGGTATGCCCAGCTGTCGTTTCAGTCGATTGATGATTTTGAATGTCTGGCTCTGAAAATTCCACGTCTCTGCCTGCCTGGGAAGGAAGTCTGCTCAACTGGTCTCAATACCATTGTTTCTAACGACGGCTTATCGGGATGAGCCCATTTTCACCGCTTCGTTTAAGGCCTCACGAACACGCTCAAATGGCTCGCCCAGGTCGGCATCAGCCGGAATGTTTCGACTGGTATTCTCGATGGCTGTTTTTCCGGTCTGGTGTGCGGCATCAAATCGCAGGCGGTTCCTGCCAATCTGCTCGCTGATGTAAGCAGCGTTTTCCTCGATGATCTGTTCGACATCCGTCAGTATCGCAACCGGAATGGAAATATGATTCTGCAGTTCCATTGCCTGTTCCTGCTCAACCAGCACCAGGTGAGGTTTGATATTCATTTTTTCAACGAGCGTCTGACCGATCACTTCACCTAGCAGAAATGGAACCAGGGTGGGTCCATACAGGACTTCCTGAGTCCGGTTCGGTTTGACAGGAGTGGTGCACTGAAATTCCAGCGGCCTGCCAAAATGATTTGTTACCAGCAAGCCCCCGATTAGTGAGCCGTCGGGACATTCAATTGTTGTCAGGAATCCCAGTTTCAAATCTATCTTACCGCCATCCGCTCCCATAAAGTCCTCTTCTCCAGATGTCATTTCTGCTGTTGTCGTCAATGATCAGACGATCCTGATTCTCATCTGAACCGTATCTCTTTCGATAATCAGGACAGCCTGCTCTATCGATATCATCGTCCTTCATAATTTGTGACTTGAGTGCTTGTTGGAATGGTCGTGTTAGATAGTTTCACTTCAATAACCCTTTAAATATCAATTGGTTCCAGAATGGGGAACGTTTGAATTCCGGCAGATATTTTCTACCGCGGATTGCTCTTTAGGTTGGAAATTCATTCAAGTTGCGGCAGAATAAGGGAGAACCCAGAATCTCCACTTTTGATGCCCCCAGACAACTGAGTTAAGATGAATATGAATGCACCAGACACTGAGCCGGAAAACCTGGACCGGGAGGCTCTGCAGGCACGCCAGCTGCAACGCCTGCAATACCTTCTGAAAGAGGTTTCTGCCACCAATGAGTTCTGGCAGAAGAAATGGGGAGCAGCGGGCGTCGATATCAATTCGATTCAGAGCCTCTCCGACCTGCAGAAATTGCCGATCACCACCAAATCTGAACTGGTAGAAGATCATCTGGCTCACGCGCCTTACGGTACGAACCTGACATATCCGGTCGAAAATTATACCCGCATGCATCAGACATCAGGCACCACCGGCTTACCCATGCGCTGGCTGGATACCAAAGCCAGCTGGGACTGGTTTGGTGAATGCTGGGCGCAGATTTATCGCATGGTGGGCCTCTATCCGGGAGATCGACTCTTCTTTCCTTTTTCGTTCGGCCCCTTCGTTGGATTCTGGGCTGCCTTTGAAGGTGCAACGCGACGGGGTAATTTCTGCCTGGCCGGTGGTGGCACGGGCAGTGAAGCCCGGTTGCAGATGATTCTCGATAATCGGATTACCGCCGTCTGTTGTACTCCGACTTATGCTTTGCGACTGGCGGAAGTGGCAGAAGCCGAGAATATCAATCTTGCCGCCAGTCGCGTCCGGGCACTGGTCGTCGCCGGTGAACCAGGGGGAAACATCGAAGCGACGAAACTGCGTATCGGCCAGGCCTGGGGGGCACGGGTTTTTGATCACTGGGGCATGACGGAGATCGGTGCGCTGGGAATTGAACCACTGGAGAGCCCGGGCAGTCTGAATATTCTGGAAACCGAATGCATTGCCGAGATTGTCAACTCGGACACACTGGAACCGGTGTCTCCCGGAGAACAGGGCGAATTGATTATCACCAATCTGGGGCGGATTGGCTCTCCTTTAATTCGTTATCGCACGGGCGATCTGGTTTCGGAAGATACTTCCCCCTGCCCTTCCGGTCGTGCGTTACTGCGTTTGCAGGGAGGCATCCTGGGGCGTGCAGATGACATGGTGATTATTCGCGGTAACAATGTATTCCCTTCCAGCCTGGAAGCGATCCTGCGGACATTTGATCGAATTGCTGAATACCGGATCGAAGTCCGCACGATTCGTTCAATGCAGCATATGAAGATCGAACTGGAACCAACGGATTCTGCCGCGGCAGATCCTCAGCGGTTGGTTCGGGAAGTCAGCCATGCAATCAAGGATAAGCTGAACTTCAACGCGGAAGTGGTCACTGTCGCTCCTGGTGCTTTGCCCCGTTTCGAACTTAAAGGCCGCCGCTTTTTCAAACTAGATTGAACTCAATACTGAAATGCAGTTATTACAGGAACAACCCATGAGTGCTCACTTGCGAAATTCCGTCTTTTTCCTGCTGGTTTCCTCCTGTACTCTTCTTTTACTCAGTCAGACCGTTACTGCGGCAGAGCCAGCCAAACGACCAAATATTCTGTTCCTCTTCAGCGATGATCAACGGGCTGATGCGCTGGCTGCCTATGACAATCCCCACATCCAGACTCCGAATCTGGATCAGCTGGTGAAAACCGGATTCAGTTTTCGTAACGCCTTCTGTATGGGATCCATTCATGGAGCCGTTTGCCAGCCGAGCCGCGCTATGCTGAACAGTGGACGCTCCCTCTACCATGTTCCCATGGATCTGAAAGGGGTCATCACACTTCCGCAGTTAATGAAGCAGGCGGGATATGAGACCTTCGGCACAGGTAAATGGCATAATAACCGTGACTCATTTCAGAAGAGCTTCACGACCGGGACCGCAGCATTCATTGGTGGTATGTCGAACCATCTGCAGGTACCAGTAGTCGACCTCAAAGCTGGTAAGTTCACAAACAAACGGACGGGCGAAAAGTTTTCGAGCGAACTCTTTGTTGATGCCACCGTCGATTTTTTGAAGCAACAGCCTGCAGAGAAACCTTTTTACGCCTATGTAGCATTCACTGCGCCCCACGATCCGCGGATGCCGCCCGAATCAGCGATGAAGGCGTATGAGAATAATGTCCCGCCGCTCCCTAAAAACTTCATGCCACAACACCCCTTCAATAATGGCTGGTTAACGGGTCGTGATGAAGCATTGACCGACTGGCCGCGCCAACCGGATATTCTACGTGAGCAAATCGCCGAGTATTACGGGATGATTACCCACATGGACTCGCAGATCGGACGCATTCTGCAGACATTGAAAGACAGAAAGCTTGACGGGAATACGATTGTAATTTTCTCATCCGATCATGGTCTGGCACTGGGCAGCCATGGTCTGCTCGGTAAACAGAATCTGTATGAGCACAGCATGAAATCGCCGTTGATCTTTCAAGGCCCCGGCATCCCCGAGAACAAATCCAGTGATGCGCTGGTTTATCTGTATGACATTTTTCCAACCGTCTGTGATTTAACCCAGATCCAGGTCCCTGCAGGTGTTGAAGGATCCAACCTGGCTCCCATCTGGCGGGGAAAAACAGATCGCATTCGGGACACACTGTTTACCACCTATGAAGATCTGATGCGGGCTGTTCGCGATGATCGCTGGAAACTGATTCGTTATCCACAGATCAACAAGACACAACTGTTTGATCTCAAAACAGATCCACACGAACTTCAAGACCTCTCCGAGCACCCGGAACAGCAGGAACGCATCAAGAAAATGCTGGTGGACTTAAAACAGTGGCAGATGAAAACGGACGATAAACAGCCGCTCACATCCGATCATCCCAGACCGGAAGCCATCGATCTGACCGGAAGGAAACGAAAACCCGATCAGCACCAACCTGACTGGATCGTCAAAAAATACTTCGATTCTGAATGAAATCTGTTTTCCAACCATGCTATAATCGGAGATCTCACCAAGTAACTGTTTCCTGCCATCATTTTGAACTGCACACCGAACCCGGTTCGCAAAATAATTCACACAGTCTGAGGTAATGATAATGAAAGCTTTACTGACAACTCTTACTCTTTCCCTGTTTCTCGCCTCGACCACACTTGCCGGTAACTGGCCTGGCTGGCGTGGCCCCACTTCCAACGGTGTCGCAGAAGGTTCCGGTTATCCTGTCTCCTGGGACAGTTCCAAAAACATACTCTGGGAAGTGGAGTTCCCGGGAAACAGCGGTTCAACTCCCGCCATCTGGGGCGACGATCTGTTTCTGACCACCACGACCGATGGCAAAAATGAAGTGATCTGCCTGGATAAGAATACGGGTAAGAAAAAATGGACTACCGATTTCGGCAGCGAGCGCGCCGGCAAACATAAAAAAGGCAGTGGCAGCAGCCCTTCCCCCGCAGCCGACGATCAGTTTGTCTTCGCTTATTTTAAAAGCGGTGACCTCGCCTGTCTGAACCGGGAAGGCAAAATTGTCTGGCAGAAAAATCTGCAGAAAATTTATGGTGAAGACACTCTCTGGTGGGACCTGGGAACGTCTCCGGTACTTACAAATAACCTGGTTGTCATCGCCTGTATGCAAAGTGACAACTCTTATATTGTCGCTTTCGATAAAGCGACCGGCAAAGAAGCCTGGAAACAGGACCGCAATCTGGATGCACCGGAAGAAGCCAGCCAGAGCTACTCGACTCCCGTCGTCGTCAACCAGGATGGCAAAGAAATCATTTATGTACTGGGAGCTGATCATGTGACCGCCCATGATGCACAGACGGGAAAACAGATCTGGCAGGTGGGCGGATTGAATCCGACTCAGCACAAATACTTCCGCTCGATCTCTTCCCCGGTCATCAGCGATGGCTATCTGATTGCCCCCTATGCCCGGGGCGGTTCGATTACCGGTATCAAACTGGGTGGCAGTGGTGATGTGACAAAATCGCATGTCGCCTGGACGAACGAGGAAAAGGGAGAATTCTCGGACGTCCCGACTCCCGCAGCTGTCAACGGCCGCTTCTATATCTGTTCCGATAAAGGTGATGTTCTCTGCTTCGATGTTAAAACCGGCAAAAAGATCTGGGGAGATCGTCTTCCCCGCAGCAGAAATAAATTCAGTGCTTCGCCGATCCTCGCAGATGGGCACATCTATGTCACACGCGAAGATGGTACAACCTTTGTGCTGGATCAGGGAGATGAGTTCAAACTGGTCTCTGAAAATCCGCTCGAAGGATTCGCGCTGGCGACCCCGGTCTTTTCTGACGGAAAAATCTACCTGAAGATGACCGATAAAATTTACTGCATTGGTAAAAAATAAGCTGTCGCATCATTGAACGACAAGAGGGACAGGCATTTCACCTGTCCCTCTTTTTTCGAGCCTGCCCCTGTCTTAATGAAGGTAAGAAAATCATGCAAGATCCTCAGAAAATCAATCGGCGAACGTTTCTGGGAGAATCGGTGGCAGCCACCGTTCTCTCGGGAGTACGTGTCGATTCAGAACTGCATGGAAGTGAGACCGATAATCGATTCCAGTTGTTCTGGGGTGATCTGCATAACCATAATGCCGTTGGTTATGCGAAAGGCTCGCTGGAGCGTTCCATCGAACTGGCCCGGGAGCACCTGGATTTCTTCGCCTTCACCGGCCATGCCTCATGGCACGATATGCCGAAAATGCCGGGTGACCGTCACATGAAATGGGTGAATGGCTTTGAAGTCCATTCCAGTCACTGGGCCAAAACCCGACGCCTGATGCAGGATGCCAACTCAGATCAGTTCGTGGCCTTCCTGGGGTACGAATGGCATTCGAGCCAGTTCGGCGATTACTGCATGATCTTTCCCGAAGACCAGCCCGAGCTGTACCTGCCCAATCACGTAGAGAAACTGCTGGACTTCGCAGAGAGCAATCAGGCCCTGGCGATCCCCCATCACGTCGGTTACAAACAGGGTTGGCGGGGAGCCAATTTTAAACACTATCGTGCTGCGGCCTCTCCTGTTGTCGAGGTCTTCTCAGAACATGGCTGCACGGAGACTGATCGTTCTCCTTACCCCATGATTCGACACAGCAACGGTGGTCGTTCTGCTGCGAATATGATTGTGCCTCAACTGCAGAAGGGGATGCGGTTCGGCTTTGTTGCTTCGACTGACGATCACCTGGGATATCCTGGCGCGTACGGAGAAGGAGTCGTGGGGGTCTGGGCGAAAGATCTCTCCTCACAATCATTGATGGAAGCGATTCGTGCCCGTCGCACCTATGCGGCGACCGGAGATCGGATCGCTCTGGAAGTTTCGCTGAATGGCCAGCCCATGGGCGGCGATGTGCCAGCGACATCCGATCGGCAGATCGATGTCCGCGTGCAGGGGGAAGACGCAATCTCCATGGTCGAACTGATTCGCAATGGACAGGTGATTCAGCGGTATTTCCCGGAAGACCATCTTGAAGACAAACCCGTTTTACCAGGCAAAGTAAAGTGTCGCCTGCAATATGGCTGGGGTCCCTGGGCGGACCTGGCGATGGGCCGCACTTGTCTGTGGGATATGAATATCAAACTGGACCAGGCACGATTTACGCGTGCGATCCCCTGTTTTCAGTCGGCTCCCTTCAGTGAAAAACTGCGAGACAAACTGACTATAATCTCTCCACAGGAACTGAAACTGGATTCGAATACAACACGCGTTAAATGCTACGGCGAAGATCCTACTAAAGCAGTCGTCTGCGAGATTGAAGGGAATCCTGACTCGGTCCTCACGCTGCAAATTCGTAAACCTTATGAGAAAACAATCAGTGCCCGACTGGGGGACCTGATTGATGACAACGTCGTAGAATTCACAGGCGTGTTCACCAGTGAAAGTTATATTCTGCACCGCCTGGTGAGACAGAGTGAATACTCGGCCCAAATCCGCTGGCATGATCAGCAGAGCGACACGAGTTCCACCGACTGGTATTACGTCCGCGTCACTCAACACAATGGTCAGCTCGCCTGGTCCAGCCCCATCTGGGTTGGATAAATGAATTTGAATCTATTCTCATACTTCACTACTTTTGATGGACACAACATGAAAACACGCTTTACTTTCAGCCTGCTGCTGACACTGATGCTGTTCATTCCGCTTCACCAGACCTCCGCCGGTGAAGATAAACCTCAAACGGAACCGGACCTCAAAACAGAAGCCAAAGATCCGCTCCGGCTGGTTCTGCCTCCCACCATCTACGCAGTGCCAGGAATTGAAACCAGTGTCTATTTCGATAACGTTTCTCTGTCGATCAATCCTGCCAATTATGTTTTCGACGTGCATTGCAACCGGGGACACTTGCAGCAGGAACGCTGGACTTACACTCCCGATGAGAAAGAGATTGGCGACTATAAGTTCACATTAAATGTGATTGATCAAAATAATGAAATTATCGCCAGCCAGGACTCAAGATTACGTGTCGTCCCGACTGCCGCCGGCAAAGACAAACCGGTCAGCATCCTGATGATAGGCGACAGCCTCACACACAACTCCATTTATCCACGACACGTACGCCAGCTCAGTCAAAACTTTCAGGGACCCAAATTGAAACTGATTGGTTCCCATAATCCCAACAAGGAAGACGGCGTCCAGCATGAAGGATATGGTGGCTGGACCGCCGTCCGATTTGCAACGCACTTCAATGATAATGCCCGCCAGGGACATTATCGCGAACGAGGCAGCCCGTTTCTCTATGCAGACGAAGACGGTAAGCCCAAGCTCGATTTCCCTCGTTACTGTAAAGAATTTAATGACGGAAAAGCACCTGATCTGGTCACGATCTTTCTCGGGCCGAATGACGTTTATTCCGCTACCGACGAAACCATTGGTGAGCGGACAGATACCATGATGAATCATCTTGAGATTCTGGTTAAGATGATCCACGACTTCAGCCCGAAAACCAGAATTGGTCTGATGCTGCCCGTTCCTCCGGCAGCAACACAGGATGCCTTCGGCACAACCAATGGTCGCGGTCAGACCCGCTGGCAATACAAGCGCAACCAGCACTATGTAGTGGAACAGATGTCAAAGAAGTTCGGTGATCAAACCGACCAGCAGATATTCATGGTTCCTACACATATCAACCTGGACTGTGCCCACAACTACCCTGCTGTCAAAGTTCCCTGGAACGCGCAAACAACAGAAGATACGTTACGCCAGAACAACGCCGTTCACCCGGCAGCGAGTGGATACCAGCAGATTGGCGACAGCCTGTTCTGCTGGATCAAGGAAATTATGAATCAGGATAAGGCAAAGTAACGCCTCGAAAAGCTACTGCGGATCCAGAGCCGGGAAGGGAAACATTCTGGAAGGCGTGCGTCCCGTTTTCATGATCGTTTTGATACGGGCTACGACTTCCGGATGTTGATCGGCAACGTCATGCTGTTCACCGGGATCTGTTTTGAGATTGTACAGTTCAATCTTCATTTGAGGTTTTTTCTTGAGCAGGTTCTGACGAATACCTTTCCAGTCACCCATATGCACCGCCTGCTGACCGGTGTAGGCTGGGAATTCCCAATACAGATATTCATGCTGCTTCTGTTGGTCAGGGTGCCCTTCTAACGTGGGGGCGAAGCTGATGCCATCAATGTCTGCAGGGGCTTTGGTTCCCGTCAACTCGGCAATGGTCGGCATGACATCCCAGAACGCCGACAGATGATCGGTGACCTGTCCTTTCGGAAAATGTCCAGGCCAGCGCGCTACCAGGGGCACACGTATTCCGCCTTCATACAGGCTGCCTTTATAACCGCGCCAGGGTCCCGCTGATTCAAAGAATTCCGAGTCCGATCCCCCCAGTCGATCGTAAGTCGGTCCGTTATCGGATGTGAAGAACACGACTGTGTTATCGTCCAGTTTGAGCTCTTTTAACAGGGACATGATTTGTCCCACGCCGTCATCCATTTGAGTAATCATGGCTGCATAGCCGGCACGGGGATGCGGATGTTTGATATAGCCTCGATGTTTGTAATCTTCTTCAGGTATTTTCCCTCTGTATTCTGCGACAAACTTTTCGGGGGACTGAATGGCCAGATGAGGTATCGCGAACGGCAGGTACAGAAAGAAGGGTTTCTTCTGATGTTCGCGAATAAAGGCCAGTCCGTTCTCAACAAATTTATCCTGCGAATGGGTCTTGCCGTATAAAGTCCGGTCATTGCCTGGCAGTGGCTCTTTGGTATGGTTCCGCCATAAAAAAACAGGATAATGATTGTGAGCATGGACCTGGCAGTTGAATCCATAAAACAGATCAAAGCCCTGTTTATTGGGATCTCCGGTGGTACCGAAATGTCCCAGCCCCCACTTTCCCATTGCGCCGGTGGCATAGTTTTTCTGTTTGAGCATTTCGGCAATTGTGACTTCCGCATCGGGAATCGGATGCTGGCCTGGAAAGCTCCAACCCTGTTCCTCTTTCATATCCTGAACGTATTCGGGCTTGCCGTTATTCCGTACATACGCATGCCCCGGATGTTTACCCGTCAGCAGGTTACACCGGGAAGGGGCACAGACAGCGTTGCCTGAATAGAACTGGGTGAAGCGGATTCCTTCGCTGGCAATGCGATCGATGTGAGGGGTTTTGATCCACTTCTGGCCATAACACCCCAGTTCATTGTAACCCAGGTCATCCGCGATAATGAAAATGACATTGGGTTCCCGCGAAAGATCTGCTGCATCACTTTTAGTGACAACGCCCAATACACTCAGACAGAAAATAAGAACGAAGAATATTCTCAAAAAACGGCGCATCGTGAACTCCTGAATGGATCGATCAAATATGGCGTGAAACCCAGCCTCTATCTTATACAGACCGAGCCTGAGATCGCAACAATATCCGTCACGACGGCACGACATCCACGCTCTTTGTTCAGGACCAGTGATAATCTTTCTGTTTACGAAACCCGTTCAGAACCAGTGAACCATCTTCGTATATATCCAGTACGCTGTAACCATTGTTGTCGATTCCAGAGCCTTCCACCATGGCAACCAGCGTGCAGTAATGGATACCTTTGATTTCAGAATATTTATTGTGATGACTGTGTCCCTGAAAGACGGCTGTTACTTTGCCCGACTGTTCCAGAACCTTACGAACTTCCGAAGAATTTTTAACGGCGTGGGAATCCGTATCTTTCAGATCCAGCGGCTGATGCACGAAAACAATCGTGGGTAACGGCGTCTGCTTCAGATCTGACTGCAGCCAGGACAACTCTTCCGGCGGGATATTTGCATCGGTCCACTTAAAATTCTTCCGTCCGTAGGGAGTGCCATCGCTTTTGAAGCAGGCATCCAGGATCACAAAATGATATCCACTCTGATCGAATGCGTAGAACGACTCTTTCTGTCCGACTCCCTGCAGAAACTCGTCTTTCTTCAACTGGTCGACACAATGATTTCCCAGCACATAATACTTCGGGTAAGGTATTGCAGAGATCGCTTTGACCACTGTCTGCAGATGCTGCTTCTCCTGTGCCAGCGATTTTCCGGAATCGATCAGATCACCTTGAAAGACCACAAAGTCTGGTCGATCATTTTCATACTGTGTGGCAGCTTCCTGCAACTTGGCCAGCGTCTCGCGATAATGGCGAGAACCAGCGGGAGGTTTGTCTGCATAATGCAGGTCTGTTACCAGTCCAATGCGTACTGCACCCCGTTTGTCTGCAGGGAGGGCACCCGCGGCGATTCCACTTACCTGTGGAAGAGACAAACCTGACAGAATCAGTGCCCCATTTTTCAGGAACGCACGTCTTCCCGGAAATTCACTCGAAGGTGTGAACTGCTTTTTCATGGTATAGCCTCTTATACACGACAACGCGGATTTTGGATTTGTTATCTATTTTGACAGATATGTATGAAGATACAATGACCCGGCGATGAATTTCAACGACCCTGATTACTGCCGAAAAAATCTGAAAAACCCTCATTGACATATCGTAACATCACGATATTATATATATGAGGACAGAAATTATGAAACTCAAAGAGACACCCGAATATAATGGAGCCGCGCTGGAACAGGCTGCCGAGTGCCTGAAGGTGCTGGCGCATCCTGCGCGAATCCGCATCGTACAGTTACTGCTGCGTGGCCGGTATACAGTCGGAGAACTTGCCGAAGATTGCGGGATTCCCAGTAATGTGGCATCAGAGCATTTACGACTGATGCAGCGTTGCGGTTTTTTTGTAAGTGAGCGGGAAGGCCGCAGTGTCTATTACCAGATTGCAGAACCTCATTTGAACAAGCTGATGGACTGCATCGAAGGCCGTTTTTTTTAAAGTCGTTTTTTTGGAAACACATATCGTATAATTACGACATAACGAGGTATTAAGATGGTAGAAATCAAGACGATCCAACCAGGTGTCCTGGCAAAAAACCAGCAGAATAAAGATGTCCATCTGATCGATGTTCGCACGCCGGCGGAATTCCGGGAAGTCCATGCCACCACTGCTGTTAATATTCCGCTCGATCAACTGACCGCGGAACAAATTCAAAGCCTGGTCAAGGAAAACGGAACAGATCCTGTTTATCTGATCTGCCAGAGCGGAAATCGATCTTCCAGGGCCTGCCAGAAATTGATTGATGGCGGGTTTGCCAATGTCGTCAGCATAGAAGGGGGCACCAAAGCATGGGAAGCCGAAGGTCTGCCTGTGATCCGGGGTAAAAAGACGATCTCTCTCGAAAGACAGGTACGAATTGCTGCTGGATTTCTCGTTCTGACAGGTGCCTTATTAGGGATGTTCGTGAATTCGTGGTTCAGTGGGCTCTCTGCATTTGTCGGAGCCGGTCTGATGTTTGCAGGAATTACTGATACCTGTGGAATGGCCATGATCCTGGCGAAAATGCCCTGGAACCGCAGATGAAGCATTGTCGTATCTAAGGATAATGCGTGTTGGATGATTTTTTAGAACCCGGAAAATATCACTGTAGCTGCAATAGAAAAACCTCTACCTGTTCCAGTAAAATACAGGCAGAGGTTTTTTCATTTTTCTTCAGGTGTTTCCCATGGTCTTTCTGCCTGCTTCTCGCCCCAAACGGTATCTCAATGCCGCGGAAGGTTTTCTGATCCTTGAGATGCCTGAACAGGCTCTGCGGGAATTGTCCCGTATTACCGCTTCGGATCGCGACTCAGAAAAATATTATCGTCTTCTGGGTCAGGCCCAGCAGATGGCGACTCACTACCAGGAAGCGTTAGACGCCTATCAGCATGCATATGATAAAGATTCAGAAAACCTGACCACCCTGATGGGCATGGCCTGGTGTTTCAAACGGACCGACCAGTTAGCAGCCGCGATTTCAATCATGGAAGAAGCTTACCAACATCATGCTGACGAACCGATCGTGCTGTATAACCTGTCCTGTTATTTCACTTTAGCGGGAGATAAAAATAAAGCACTTTCCTGGCTGGGGCGTTCCCTGCGAATGGAGCCCCGCTTAACAAAACTAATTCAAGATGAACCAGACTTCGATTCTCTGCGGAGTGACAAAGACTTCCAGTTCGTTGTAGAATCTGCTGAGGACAAAACGTCTCAGAATACGTAGCATTATTTCGACCACCAGAGTTAACCGGTCAGCAAGTCCGGCAGGAATTCCACTGGTCGTCAGGGAATCGAAAGTCATCAATATGGATATTGACACCCTCCGCCTGAAGCAACACTGTGAAGAACTGTGCAAAACAATCCGCCCTGCAGAAAGCGAGGCACTGGAGACAGCCCGCCTGTACGTCATCCGAGAGCTGGAAGCAGCAGGCTGGCAGGTTGAACGACATCCCTTTCAGGCACACGACTCACTGTTGACCCAGTGGTCCGGGCAGAATCTGATCGCCCGCCACCCTGATCTGACGGCACCTGAAAAGCCATTGTTCTGTGTCGGAGCACACCTTGATACCCGCCCCGAATCACCGGGAGCGGATGATAATACCAGTGCCGTTGCCGCTCTGCTTGAACTGGCCCGACTGCTTCCCGCTCTTTCCCGCTCTGAGCATCTCTGGAGTATTGAACTGGTCGCCTTCGACCTGGAAGAAAACGGGATGCTGGGAGGCGCCGAGCATGCGCGAATGCACTCACAGCAACAGACCGATCTGCGTGGCATGGTCTCTCTGGAAATGCTGGGATATTGCGATCACGCGCCCGGCAGCCAGACGCTACCACGTGAACTGGTGGGACTGTATCCGGATACGGGAGATTTTATTGCCGTGGTTGGTAATCAGAATTCGACTGACCTGATCGCCGCTTTCCAGAACGGTATGCGATCCGTTCCGGAACTACCCGTCGAAGTTCTGCAGGTTCCTCAAAATGGAGAGATGCTGCAAGCCACCCGCTTGAGCGATCACAGCCCGTTCTGGGACGCCGGCTTCCCTGCGCTGATGATTACCGACACCAGTTTTCTGCGGAACCCGCATTACCACCAGTTGACGGATACGGTTGATACACTCGACTTTGATTTTCTGAGTAAAGTTTCACAAGGCTGCCTGGAATCAACAAAACGGATTCTGGCAAACGGTTACTGATTTCTTTTGAATTACCTGAATGCGCAAGAGGGAAAATAGATCGATTATGAATGACGCGACTCAAGAAGAAAAAGAGCTTCTGCATATCACAGAACTGTCCCGACAGCAACGACGTGTCATCGGCGTGTTGTTGGAGAAAGCGTTTACGACTCCGGACCAGTATCCACTTACCTTGAAAGCAGTCACCACAGGCTGTAATCAGAAAAGCAACCGGGATCCCGTTTCAAACTACAGCGAATCTCAGGTCTATGAAACGCTCGATTCCCTGCGGGAAATGGGGCTCGTAGCGGTGATTCATTCAGACAGTGGCCGTACGGAACGCTATCGTCATTATATGCGGCGGCGATTCGAGTTCACGGAACCTCAGCTGGCAATACTGACAGAGCTCTGGCTACGTGGCCGGCAAACCATGGGGGAATTGCGGGGCCGCGCCAGCCGAATGGTACCTATCGAAACACTGGATGAGCTACGGGCCGAATTCAAAGGGCTGCTGGATCAGAAATATGTACAATCCAATGGCAGCATAGAACGTCGCGGAATTGAAGTTGATCACAACTGGTATCAGGAGCGCGAAGGGAAGACACTGGGATTTGAAGATACCGCAGATGAGGAACCCGCCACAGCAGCAAAGGAATCAACCCCTTCACCTGTCACCCAAACAGTTACTCCTGATCTGTCTGGATTTACTTCCGTAATTGAACAGCTGCAGCAGGATAATCTGTCATTGAGGCATGAAATCGATACACTCACACAGTCTCTGGAGGAGTTGAAACAACAGTTGATTGAACTGAAACAGGAACTGGGTAGTTAATCACAGAATCAAAAAACTCCTCTCATAGCGAGTCACGATGATCAAACCGTTCTGTTTTACCTGGTGTGTTTTTCTGGCGGTCATAACACAGCATAGTCCCACCCCGGGCAAGTCTGCGGACCGCCCCCATCTGATTTCGTTTGTGACCGACAATCAGGGCCGCTTTCAATCCGAATTAAAATTTACTGACAGGATTTCTCTCGAGGAATCCCAAAATATGCATGAATTAAATGACCTGGAATCGGATCACGGAGAGAACTCGAATCTGTGGCATCGCCGGACCAGAAAGAAATGGCAAAACACTGCTGATCTGCTGGAAACACAGTTGATCGACTGGCAGAAGTCGATTCAGGATCCGATTCTCGAACCTGCTTATGAATAACAGGTTAAGTCACAAAGCAGGAAACAGCTGTCCTCTGCCCTATTTTCAGAAGATTAGTGATTTTTGTTTAATATCCATCAACATTTGTAGGGATTTCGTATAAAACCGGAATATAGACCCTTTTTTGAGATCACCTGTACTTTACCCTTTGAGGAATAATATGTTTTCAATTTCGCGCACTGGCCTGCTGCTGCTGTGTCTGATCATGATTTCGGTTGGCTGTCAGAAAGCCTCCGATCCAGCCACTGATACTCAATCCTCTTCGTCCGATGCATCGACTGCTGATGTCGAAACCCCGCAAGCAAATGCGAAAACACCCCAAATGGCATCAAAAGAGGGTGGCGATAAAAAAACGGAAAAGGAAGAACCCGAGCCTTTCGAGCTACCCAAAACAGTCAAAGGAAACTGGGTTCTCATGCTGCCTCAGCAGCAGCAACTGATGCCGCTTTATCTTTTCAAAATCACGCCCCCCAATGAAGCGGGCAAGTCCGAAAAGAAAGCAGATAAAACAGCAGATAAAACAGCAGAAAAAGCGGATGAAAAAGCTGACGCCAAGACAGAATCCGTTGTCCTGCTTTCCCGAGGTGCGGAAGTTTTACCTGCGAAAATCCTGTCTTCCACTACAACCGCGGAAACTGTTGAGTTTGACGAAAGCCTGATCAACGAAGGGGAAGAAATCATTCGGTTGAACTTTCAAGGGACGCTCAACAAAGGCGCCATCATGGGAAACATTTCCTTTAACGGTGAAAATTGTGTCCCCGCGCTTTTGCTGCCTACTAAGGAAAAAGACCTGTCAAATATTAAAGAGCCACTGCCAGCTCCCGGATTTCAGGAATTCATGCAGGCAATGCAGTCAGAAGACCCTTACAAGGGACTGAATGAATTCACTCAAAATGAACGAATGAAAACGGTTCCCGTGGCTCTGGATGCCTATACCCGTCTGATCGCTGTTGCACTCAGTCAGAATAAAGATGCCAAAACCGTTGAAGAGATCGTCAATCGCTATATCGAAACATCCGGAACCTGGGGCAAACGACTCCAGGTGAATGCCATGGTCAGCTCCGGTTCCATGCTGGCACGTAGTGAAACGGATGCGAATATCGCAACTCAATATCTGGACCAGGCAGAAAAAGCCATCAAGGAAGGCGTCACACCTCTGGAAGGCTGGGACACGGAAATTGCACTGGCTCGAGCACGCGTGGGTCTCAAATCCGATAATCCGGAACAGATCAAGGCAGCGGGTAAACTGCTGCAGGAAGAAATCAAAAAGCACCCGCACGACCGCGAACTGCTGACAGAACTGGTCAGCTATGAAAAGTCTCATGGCGATATCGATAAGGCCATTGAACATCTGGGATATCTGGCTGGTTCACCGCTGTCATTTCGCGAACGACAGCTGATTGCCGCTTCGAAACAGAACCCCGCAGCTGTGAAATTTGAAGATCCGCGTGAAACTTTGACATCGCTCTGGAAAAAGAAGCACGGTTCCACAGAGGGACTGGATGAATATCTCACCAAGTCTTTCCGTCGTTTTCTGGACAGTTACGTGACCAAGCAGGCAAAAGATGTTGATTTGAAAAAAGGAAACCGCGTTTCACTGATCGAACTGTTCACAGGCGCATCCTGTCCGCCGTGTGTCGCCGCTGACCTGGCGACAGGTGTCATCGAATCAGCGTTTCCCCAATCCAAGGTAATTGTGTTGCGGTATCACCAGCATATTCCTGCTCCCGATCCCCTGACCAATACCGATTCAGAAGCCCGCTTCATTCTCTACAATCATGGGGGAACCCCTTCTACCAATGTAAATGGCCAGGCAGTCCAGGGTGTCGCTGGTGGCATCGAACAGGTTGAATCATCCTACAATCAACTGCTCGAAGCTTTGATCCCGGCACTTTCTGAAAACACCGATGTAAAAATCGAATTGTCAGCATCTGCCAAAGATGGCAACCTGGTGCTGAAAGCAAATGCGACCGGTATCAAGGACATTAAAGAACCACTTCGTCTGGTAGCAGTCCTTGCAGAAGAAGAACTGATGTTTGAAGCTCCTAATGGAATCAACATTCATGACATGATTGTCCGTTCCATGTTAAGCGAACCAAATGGTTTTCCTGCCGTTGATGGGAAACTGGCTTTGGATAAAACGATTCCTCTGAGCGAATTCAAAGGCCGACTGACGGATTACCTGTCTGCCTTTGAGGAAAAATCAGGGGCTAATTTCACAGGTGCACCACTGGGACTGGAGCATCTGGAATTTGTCGTCTTCGTTCAGGGCGAGCTTTCGAAAGATGTCTTCCAGGTCGCATCTGTTCCTGTGTCCGGTACCATTGAATTCAAATCTGTCAAACCCAAAACAGAGTCAAAACCGGAAACACCCAAGCCAGAAACAGCACCTAAACCAGCCGTCAAAGCAGAAAAACCAGAATCGAAACCGGAAGCCAAACCGGAAGAAAAGAAAGATAAATAACTTTTCTTGCACGATCAGTTTGTGAATACAAAAAACAGGGCACGGATCATCCATGCCCTGTTTTTGTTCAAGCCACTTTCAGCCAGGAGACTGTTCACACTTATTCAGCGGGCGGTGTGGGAACCAGCTTCTCTTCCACAGTACCGCTGTCAGATTCTTCACTAAAGACGGGCTCACCATCCAGAATCAGTTTCGTTGTCCGCGAGGGGGTTGGCTCGCGATGAATCCGACGAAACTGGGCAGGCAGCTTTCCAATGCGGGTGTCTCGCTGATCCATGATGACTCGAGCCGCTTCCCGGACTTCGGCATCGCTCAACCGGTTCAGGTTTCCCAACTGGGCCAGGGGCTCAAGAATCCGCGTTGCTTTGGCAACCGTGCTTTCCATCAGAATCACGTCGAGCAGTTCACGTCGCATACCCTGCATCGAAGCCACCTGCTCTTTGACCTGGTCCTGAAGATCGCCGAGCACTTCCAGCGTTTCGACAGCATCAACCACACGCCCTGTTTCTGCCAGAAGTTTGGTCTGCATCGTCATCAGCGTCTGCAGATTTTCTCCAGCAACATCCACGTTCAGCTTCTCGTCAGTCAGCGTTTCCTGCAGTGATACCAGTTGCTGTGCACTCTTCCGGGCAGCCGCCAGAGGTTCTGTCTGAGCGACCAGACTGTCCTGAAGGGCAATCATCTTCTGGCTGTTTTCACGTGCCACATCCAGCTGCCGCGACTGATCGACAATTTGCTGTTTGAACTGCAGAAACTCATTGAATGCCGTTTGGGCATCTTTCATACCGCCGGTCTGGTCTGCAGCCAGCTTCTGGAGTTTAATCATCTCATCCAGAGTGGTATGGATCGCTCTGGTTTGAGTGTCCTGCGAAGCCAGCTGATCCTGCATCACCAGCATTTCATCCAGCGTACTGCGGGCCTGGGGAGTAAGCTCGCTCTGCTCCAGCACCAGCTTCTGGAACTGATTGATCTTCTGGAACGAGGCCAGCGTTTTCTCAGTCTGCTCTGATTCTGTTTCAAGCAGAATTCTCAGATCCCGGATTTCCGCGATGGCCGACTTCGCTTCTGTCAGCTGCTTCGCCTGAGAGTTGAGAACGGTCAACAGATTATTGACCTGCCAGGCACTGGTTTTTGCACCAACCAGTTTATCCATATCCTGCTGAACTGCGACCAGTTCAGTCTGCAGTTGACCGATCTGACTCAGCATCGGCCGTGCGACCATAAAATACATACCCAACAGGCCTGATGCGACTCCGACAGCGAGAATACTCCAGGTATTCTGGAATGTCGAAATACGGGCGTTGGTATCCAATCGATATTGTCGTTCCCCTGAACTTCTCAAGGCTCTATCTCCCAGCGTTATGATTAAACATGGACGTAAAACAGGCACATCCTGTGTGGTCTAGCCATGCATCCTTGCAAAACCATTTATGCTGTAATACCTAATATCGCCATATTGACATTTAAAATTACTTCTTTATTTGATAAATGCTCAAACAATTCAGAAAATTCCAGCCTCAACAATAAAAATCTGACCCCGACTGCAGTAGAGTTAATTGATCACAAACTGTTTGATACCAATGACAATGCCAGACCCTGCTATCCGCAGCAGTAGACACGAGCCATACCAAGCAAGGGCACCTTATTTATGCTGGACATCAAAATCGATCAGGCAACCCTGGAAGACTGTGACATCATTGCCGATTTTAATATTCAACTGGCTTTGGAGACAGAATCCAAACAACTGGATCCGGAACTGGTACGCACAGGGGTTCTGGAATCTCTGGGGGATGCACGAGGGTGCCAGTATTTTGTAGCCCGTTATCAGAATACAGTCGTCGGCCAGATCATGTTCACACGGGAATGGAGCGACTGGCGGAATGGTGAATTCTGGTGGTTCCAGAGTGTCTATGTCTCTCCCGACTATCGACGCCAGGGAGTCTTTCAACGCCTGTCGCAACACGTACAGTCGCTGGCAGAATCCAATCCGGATGTGGTAGGGCTCAGGCTCTACGTGGAATTAGAAAATGAACGCGCTCAATCAACCTATCGACAACTGGGCTTTGGCTTCCCCGGTTACCAGGTAATGGAAAAATGCTGAACCGGTGACCTTCCCATCCAGACTTTCGATTCTTTCTGAATTCAACTGTTTCTGAAACGTGCCTCTTACATCAACTTTATTCTCAGGTCGAACCATGACTGATCCCGCTTCTGCTCAAGAGATTCTGCTCCATAAACATACCCGCCGGGAATTTCGCGAACGAATGCAATCCGGTGAATTGAAAGCCTGCATTATTCCCGTGGCAGCAACAGAACAACATCTGGAGCACCTGGCGATGGAACACGACTGGCGGAGTGTGATGCTGGTGGCAACCGAAGCTGCCAGACTGCTCTCGCCGGAAGTGATTGTCGCCCCTTCGATGAATATTGGTATCAGCGAACATCATATGCGACACCCGGGTACCCTGACTGCACTCCCGGGCAGTTGGCTGAGTGTTTTATTTGATACCATTCGCAGTATGCATCAGGCAGGATTCACAAATATCCTGGTTTTAAATGGACATGGCGGAAATATCGCCCCCTGCCTGGGTATGTGGGGGCAGTTCCAGCAGCGACTTGAAATCAACCTGCATTTCGAATCCTATTGGAATCTGCTGCCTGAAGAAGTCGCGCTGGCAAATTTAAAAACAAAACGCTGGCCCGGTCACGCCCAGGAATTTGAGACGGCTTTCGCAATGGCCGCCTTCCCGGAGAATGTCCGCCATGATGCGATGCAGGACCAGGAAGATAAAGAACCCCTGGAAGCCACACCAGAAGCCGGCCAGAAGATGATCGACGAGATCGTGAAGCAGGTGGCAAAATATGTCGTTGGTATGATTGATGGTTCAAACATTGCCGAGATTCCCCCGTTTCATACCTGATGCATGAAACGGGGTCGCTCGAAACAGTTTTTCATTTCGCAGGCTGACAGTAAGACAATGCCAGCAGCGCGTATGCGGTCGCCAGATTCGGATCTGATTCGTACCAGCGTTTCTGCTTATTGGTCCAGCTGCCATTCTCCTGTTGCAGGCTGGTCAGCCGTTCGATCAGTTCAGCCCGCCAATTATGTTGCGTACCTTCAGCATCTATAAACTGATCTACTTTCATCGCATCCAGAGCTTTGGCAAATGTATGAAAGTAATAGTACAGTCCCATCGATTCCATACCGGGGTTTTCTTTCAGCGTGTAATGACGACGAATCCATTCATTTGCTGCTTTTACCCGTTTGTCATCTTCATCGACGCCGGCATATATCATACTTTTCAGGCCGGCATAGGTCATACTGCCATAGGATCGCAGTCCCCCATCGGGTGTTTTCCCGGCCTGTGATGTTCCACCAGCAGCGGGAGTGTAATAGAAGCCGCCATCATCAATTTTAGAGGCAAACGGAGTCGTATTGTATTCGGACTCCAAGTTTTGCGTTCGGGATACAAAGATCAGCGCTTTCTGAATCGCTGGATCATCTGCTTTGGCTCCCGCTTGATGTAAGGCTTCGATCAGAAATTGCGTATTCGATAAATCAGGGCGTGAATGTCCGCCGTAACCGGCACCGCCATAAGCGGTATCTGAAGTCTCGATCCCTTCACCTTCATCCCACTGTAAACCTCTTAAGAATTTTTCGGCGTTCTTGATCGTACTGTCATAGCGGCCTTCTTTGTTGGCAGCATGAAATGCCATGATGGAGATGCAGGTTTCGTAGTTGCGATGATTACTTTTTTCATAATACACGCCGCCATCTTTCTGGACATAACCTTCCAATCGTTTGAGTGCTTTCGCAACAACAGGATCACTGGCGGGTACACCACTCTCCAGCAGAGCCGTGGTCACCAGCGCACTGATCCCGGGAACGGTCTCTGTAGTCCAGAGCCCGTCTTCCAGCTGGCTGTTTTTGAGGAAGTTGACCCCCTGCTTCTGGATTTTTTTCAGTTGCTGCTGTTTCGCTGCCGACAACGGTGAGTCCGCTGCCTGGCTGGTTCCTGCACAAACCATGAACAGCAGCATCCAGAAACCGGTGGTCCTCAGGATGTGGTTATAAGTGGGCATTAATGTTTCCTCTCTCAGTCACAATCGACTTATCAAATATGAAATGCGTACCATCAATCGCGAACTGCTTCTCGGTGGAATAAGCGAACCGAATTCCAGCTTTCCCACGGCAACCGAGATGATTCAAGCGGATGATACGCCACGTGTTTGCCCGTCTGTTACAGCTTGATTATATCCATCAGGTTGACTGTAAGAAAACCGTGATTACCGGTTTTGATAAAAATTCATCTTTGTATAGATAACGCGGCTGACTATGACTTATAATCAATGAGCCCGCCAGAGTCTTCAAAGGGTTCCTGTTTCACCGTTTACCAGCAAGATCCAGCAGCAGCCTGATATGGAATCGACGATCACCTTAAACGAAACCAATCCCGTCTCAGCCGAATACCCGGAGTCCTTCCAGCAGGGTGAAAGATCGCTTCTCGGATTGGAAATGCAGGTGGAGACCCCGGAAAACGTGGTACTGTCATATCAGCTCGCCGGTCCATCACAACGTTACGTCGCCTACCTGATTGATTTCATGATTCGGTCGATCATGCTCGTCGGAATTTTAATTTTTTTCATTGCCCCCCTGTCGGGTGTGATGATGCCCGGTGCGATGATGGGGCTGTTCCTTGTGATCATGTTTCTCAACACCTGGGGCTACTACACCATCTCCGAAACGTTCTTCAAAGGCAAATCCATTGGTAAACATGCCTGTGGTCTGCGCGTCATTCGAGAGGGGGGATACCCGATTACCTTCTGGCCTTCGCTGTTGAGAAATCTGGCTCGTAGCGCTGACTCAATCATTCTGTACGGTGTTGGCGTGACCTCCATGTTATTGACACGCCGTTTTCAGAGACTGGGGGATCTGGTAGCGGGTACAGTCGTGATCCAGGAACGTTCTCTTACTCTGCCTCGAAAGCCGATTATTTTAAATAAGATCAAGCCGCTCGATAAAAATGAGATTGGCAGCTTTCTTCCCCGCGATGAAGTTCTCTCATTGATTGATGAATTTATCGGCCGTCGACATGTACTCACTTACGAACGGGGACATGCACTGGCATCTCAGTTGGCTCAGCGACTGGCAAAACGACTGCAATATTCAGGAGATGAGAAAAAAGTCTCTCAGTACCCGATGGCGTTTCTGGCTTCCGTATATAAAACATTCAGCTTCGGTCAGACAGTCGAAGAACAGGAACTAGTGGACGAATACCAAAAACGGTCTGCTTCAGAGGGGGAGTTTTATGAATAAGCACAAATTCATTCAACAGCGTCGACCTCACTGGATCAAGTTCGAGAAATTTCTGAGAGAGGCTTCCAGTAAATCCCTCTCCAAACTTCCTGCAGACAAGATCTCCACTTTTTCCCAGTTGCTGCGTGAAATATCACACGATCTGGCCACCATCCGCTCCCGTGGCTGGGGGCACGAGTTGATTTCCTATCTGAACGATCTGGCAGCCCGCGGTCATAACCTGTTTTACAGCGCTCCCCCTGCTAATATCGCCGGGGTGTATCGCTATCTGGCTTTTGAGTTTCCGAGACTGTTTCGGGCAAATATCGGGTATTTTCTGACTGCCTGCCTGCTGTTTTTCGTGCCAATGAGCGTGAGCTGGTGCGTGATCCAGAATAATCCCGAACTGGCATCGCGCATCATTCCGGAAGAATATCTGACTCGATTTGACCAGATGTATGGCGAAGAAGGTGGTCTCAACTCTGACACTGAAAACCAGACTGAGAACCATGAAGAGGCAGAGGAATCAGAAGAACCCGAAACCGGTTCTTTTGGTGATCAGCGTGCAGCCATGGCAGGTTTTTATATCAACAATAATGTGGGGATCGCACTCAAATGCTTCGCCCTGGGTGTGCTGTTAGGCATCGGTACGGTTTATACGCTGTTATTTAATGGAATCTTTCTGGGAGCCGTCTCGGGATATATTATCAGCCAGGGAAATGGCGAACGATTTTTAAGCTTTGTCATTTCCCATGGGTCCTTCGAATTGACGGCAATTGCTGTTGCCGGAGGCGCAGGACTGATGCTGGGGAATGCTATCATCCATCCTGGACAGCGTACCCGTTTTCAGTCACTCCAGGTACGAGGCCTGGAAGCTGTTCAAATTGCTGGCGGAGCGGCTGCCATGCTGGTTATTGCAGCCATGATTGAAGCGTTCTGGTCCCCTGCGGACTTTCCGAACGAAGTGAAATATCTTGTCGGCAGTGGCTTGTGGCTGATTGTATTCTGCTATCTGGCTTTCGCCGGATTACAGGCAGACAATCGTTTGCCACGCCAACACAGCTTGAGTATTTCACCCCGGAAGGGAGATCCGCCTCAATGAGATTTCACCGGATGAATGTGGCGCTGGTCCCCAGGAATTCCTTTAACTGCCTGGACCTGGCAATCCGCTTCTATGGACGTTTTCTGATTCCCGTTCTCAAGCTGTGGGCGGTGGTCGCTTTACCTGCCTGTCTGCTGGTATATCTGCTCAGTTATTATTTTCTGATCGAAATGAAAACTGCTGTCACCGTTGCTTATTTTGCATCCAGCCCCCTGGGTGTTCTGCTCACCTGGAATTCTGCCTTATTCACATTCGGAAATACACAAGGGATGGCAAGTCTGAATCGACAGTTCCAGCCCCGCATGATTCCACTTATGCTGCGCTGTCTGCTTGACCGGGCGCTGTTGTTTATCGGCCCGGCACTACTGTTCTATACCGACACCTTTGGGACGAGTATGCTGGGAATCCTTTACCTGTTTTTCCCCGGGATCTGGCTGGTATTACGAAACGGGTTTCGAGTGGAACAGGCTGCTTTGAAGTATATCGGAATTGCGGCACAGGAAGAGAACTCCCATGACCACCGGACCAAGGATCTGATCTCGACGCATTTCAGCACCCTGTTCTGGCGCGGCTTATGGACTTTTTTCTTCTGTTATCTGCTGACATGCATCCTGTTTATTACATTCGACTACCTCTGTTACACCCTGCTGGAAATTAATATCCTGATCGGGCAGATGCCATATGCGTTTGATCCGGACAATATCGGGGACCCCATTTCCAATGCTCTGCTGTTGATAAGTACCGATCCCCGGGTTTTAACGGTCTTTATCGGCTTCATTCTGCTGATTTACCCCATCGGTCGTCTCGCCTGGTTTTTCACCTATATTGATCTACGCGTTCGCTACGACTGCTGGGATATGGAATTACGAATGAACGAAGTTTCGCAGAGACTGACCAGGAGAGAGGCAGTGCTATGAACGGTCCATCTGGCTCGATTCGAAACAGCTTCCGGAAGCTGGTACTGGTATTTCTCTGCCTGACGGGGTATGTGCCTCCCGTTTTCTCTCAGCCGCCTGAAGTAGATTCGATTGATATGTCCTCACCAGACCAGGTCATGCTGAAAGAGGATATGAAAGAGATACTCAGCCGAACTGAATTTCGCCATCTGACAAGAGAACGGGATATCACGAAAGATGCACCTTTTGAGCTGGATGAACTGTTTAAACAAGAGCCTGAAACTGAGCTACAAGAGCCCTCTGATCCCGTTTTTGGTGCATTGATTGGAAATGTACTGCAGTTTCTGGCTTACGTCAGTGTCATTGTCACATGTGGTCTGATTCTCTACCTGCTGGTTCGTTCCCTGAGAAGCCTGGAACGGAAAGGGAAATCGACAAAACCCGCCGTCAATCCGGATCTGCAAGGTAGTCTCACTCTGGACGAAATCGTCTCTCCAGCAGAGCGCGAATCTTCTCTCTACCTGCAACGTGCGCAAGCGCTGGCACAGGAAGGCGATTACCATAACGCCATCATCCAGCTGCTGTATGGCTCCATGAGCTATATTGAGCGGTCAGGCTGGATCCGTTTTCGTAAAGGTTTAACCTATCGAGATTATATCCGTGCTGCACGGCCTCATTGCTTGCCCGGCGATTCGCTGCGGCAGATGATTCGAACTTATGAACCATTGGGTTTTGGCCGACGTCAGGCCACCCGCGAACACTTTGAAAGTACATTGAAACATTATGAATCAGCCTTCCAGAAACAAGCGTGAGCGAAGAAACGCCGGCTGGGTCTGGCTGTTTTTTCTCTGTCTGCTCATTCCCCTGCATCTCTGGTTTCCAGAACTGGGCACCGGCGCGCTCGACGATACATACAGTGCGTCAGCCAGTGGAAAGAAAGCGTTTTTTCTGTTACTCGAAATGGAGTCCTACAATACGGAACGAAACCGAGTTCCAATCTCCGTGTTTCTGCAGTCTTTAGATTATGATGAAACCCTCTGCCTGCTGGGTCCCGCCCGCTATCCCAGTCCCCAGGAATGGTCTGCCATCCTGTCCTGGGTAGAAGAGGGCGGTCATCTGGTTATGACAGCGAATCAGTCACATCCAGAATTCGAAATCGAGGCGCTGAATATTCAGGTGCAGTATCTGGATGAAACAGAACGGGTAAATCTGCCTGTCGTAAAAACTGAAAAACAGGGAACAGAAGCAGACAAAGATGATGAGAAGAAAATCGATTCTTCTGACCTGCTGGAAATTCTGAAGGATAAACACAGCCTGCTGGAGGGACAGGCGACGACTGTATTCCCGGATGCCCCCTCAATTATCTGGCAGACAAATGCCCGGATAATCTCTGAATCAGGTCAGAAACTCATTTCCGTTGGTGAAACACAACAGGCAATCCGACAGAAATTTGGTGAAGGAGAAATCGTTGTCGCAGCTTCCTCTAAAATATTCTCAAACCAGTCAATGATTGATGGAGGCAGTGTTCCCGCCTTTCGGCTGATTGAATCAGCTGGAGCGCCTGATTTTTTCGTTGTCGACGAATCCCTGAATGCTTCCGGAACCTCTAAGGTTGTCGCGTTACTGATCGACCCCACTTTCCGCCCGTTGACAATTCAACTGCTGATCACTTTATTGATTTTCGGCTGGTGGCATAGCACGCGATTCGGTCCCATTCTCTCTTCCCATATCCTGCCACGACATAATATCGTTTCCCATACAGACAATGTCGGGAATCTGCATTTCAAAAATGGAAATGGCCGCGCCCTGCTGTATTCCTATCTCAAACAGTTATTTACCGAACTCCACCTGAGACAGTTTCGCGGAAAAGAACATCGTGTGATTGACCCGATTGCGCGGCGGATGAATACCGATCCCGAACAAATCACCGACTTCCTGAAGCAGGCTTCCGCACTTGCAAAATCCAAAAAGATCAAACGGCATCAGATGGGTGACCTGATTCGCAGACTGGCCGAAATTCGACAGGCGGCCCGGCACGGGAAACAGCAGGGATAAACTGGAGATGCCTGGTTCCGGGTTCTGATCCGTTCCGGTTTATCTTGAGCGAGAGACTGACTATAATTCCCCTCTTCTGGCAGTCTCAGGACACCTGTCAGTTCATTTCGAACCAGATGCCGCAGAAAGTAGATTTAGTGACCACTTACCATACCATCGCGAAAACCGGTACCATTCCTGAAGGAGAAGGCCGGGCTTTTCATGTCGAAGGGCTGATGATTGCCGTCTTTCTCAAAGAAGGTCAATACACGGCCATCAATGACTTCTGCCCCCACCAGGGCGCGCCCCTCTCCACCGGTTATGTGGATGAACAGGGAGCTGTGACCTGTCCGTGGCATGCCTGGCGATTCTGTATCAAAGAGGGCACCTGGCTGGACAATCCCAAATCCAAACTGCAGGTGCCGGTCTACCCGGTGCGCATTGAAGGCGATGAAATACAGGTCGGCCTGGATCTGGAGAAAGATGAAATATCACCTTCCTCAGAGTGAGCAGGATCCACCCGGATCCAGCACCACTGGTTCCGCAGCAGTCTGTCCGCGAATCTGATCGGCCCATGCGGAAGCATCCTGTTCTATGAGCGGCCAGGTATTATAATGCATGGGTAATACCCGCTTTGGTTGAATCAGTTTTGTTGCCTTGACCGAGTCTGCCGGCCCCATGGTGAAATTATCACCAATGGGTAGAATCGCCAGATCAATGCCTTCTTCACCGATCAACTTCATGTCATAAAACAAACCGGTGTCCGCCGCGAAGTAAATGGTTCCGCCGTCCAGTTTCAACAGGATACCACAGGGACTCCCTCCGTTACTTCCGTCCGGCAGCATGGAACCATGATGGGCAATTGTCAGCTTGACTGTCCCAAAGTCGTATTGGTGTGCCCCGCCGATATGCTGCGGATGCACGTTTTCAATTCCCTGCTTTCCCATCCATTCAATGATCTCAAAGTTGGCAATCACCAATGCACCGGTCCGTTTGGCAATATCGACCGTATCGCCAACATGGTCACCATGACCGTGGCTGACTATAATGGCATCGGCTTCAACCGTTGCCGCTTCCAGGATGGCAGAAGGATTTCCGGTGAAAAATGGATCCAGCAGGATAGTTTTACCAGCGGTTTCTATCTGAAAGGACGAATGCCCCAGCCAGGTGATTTTTGTCGTCATAATTGCCTCTGAGATGGGAGTGCTGAATGAAGTTCATTTGCTTAACAGCAAGATACAACAGATCAACAAACAATTTCAAGCGGTTCGCTTTACATACAGGCAAGACAGGCAGATTGCACCGATCAGAAAGCAGGCTATGGCAAAGCTGGCAATCCCACCAGCCAGGAATAACCAGCCGACCAGACCGATCACCACCAGAGTGATTCCCAGCCATTTTTGTGCTGCCTCTGATCGAACAATCCGAGGCAGTCCCCAGAGCAAGGCAACCAGGATTACAATCCAGACGACCGTCCATATCAACGCAGCGCCAAACTCCAAAGTATTATCGGGTCGCACATCTAGTGCCAAACGAGGTTGACCGCTGATTTTTTTGAATTCGAGTTTGTGTCCCTGCAATGGAATATCAAATTCCAACGATATCCCACCCGCCTGTGTCCAGCCTTCCAGTGGATTCTGTTGCGACTGCGATTTTCCACTTGATGATTTTCGTTTCTCATTCAGGGGTTCTGAAGCCGACAGAACGCCCCCACCTATTCCACCACCGGTAAGTGGTTTACGTTGAGGATCATAGGCATCTGCCAATGACTCTTCCACATCATTCAATTGATTCCAGACGTTGCTTTCATTATTGTCAGCTATGGCATTGTTGGCTGCTCCCCGTCGCAGGAACATTGATTTGTATTTCATAGTTTCGGCCACAGGATTCTGAGGATCAAGTTCTTTTGCCTGTTTCGCGATCGCTTCCGCTTCTTCATAGCGTCGCTGATCAACCGAATCATTAAATTTCTCAACCAGCGCTTCCAACGTTCTGGATTTCGCTGATTCAGTGCGGGCCTGCGATTGCATTTCAGGTAGCCCGAGTTTCTTTTCTTCCTGCAATGGTCTCATCTGTGATTGCAGTTGGTCAGTCGTATTCTGCAGGCTCTGCTGGCGTCGGAGCGCACGGCTATCAACGCCATTCACGTCAACGCCGAAAGAATCAACTGGTTTGGGCATATTTTTTGAACCGATACCTCGAATAGTATGACTTTTCAAACTCTTGGAACTTCCTAATGGAAGATTCGGCGGTCCTGGTTGCCCGATGGGAGTCCCTGCCTGCTGTAACCCCCATTGTGAGGACTGATTCTGTGACCTGTTCGCTTCAAACAGTGCAGCATTATTTCCGATGACCAGCTGATTGAAAGTCTCTTCCGAATCGAAATCAACTTGACCATCTGCATTCGCATCCTTAGCTTCACCTAACAGTTTTTCTTTCTGGGCTTGTCGCTGCTGCTCCTTTAACTGAATCTCACTGATCTGCTGTTTGATTCGCTGGCCCTGTTGCCCCTGCTGTAATCCGGAATCTAATTTCTTTTCCAGCTGTTTCAGGTTGGTGATCGCACGGCTGCGAACGCGATCACTTTTACTGCTGCTGTAAACCGAATACAGGTTCTCTACATCCTTCACCATGCTGGTCAGCGATGTGTCTTCCTGAGCCTGATGAGATTCAACAGGAGTCATGTTAGTGCGTGGATCATCCAGCCGGGGAGTGGCAGAATAATCATCCGGGATATACACGTTCCATCGGGTCTGTGCGACCGGAATACCATATTCCGCATTTTCCGCAGGCAGCACCACCTGGGGTGGTTGTAGATCAATCACATCCGCCTGCCAGCGAAATGCGCCCTGGGGCAAGGGCTTGGACAACCGCCCTGAGAGAACCAGATTCACCCCAAATGAGAGATCGGCGGCACTCGTTTTGGGAAGTGCCAGCAGATAGATCTGTTGTTCGCTACCTGCTTTCTCTGTTTCCTGTTTCAAGAGTACCGGAGCCACGGGAACATTTTTAACGAACGCGCTCAGAATTTGAGACTTCTCAGGAATCCGTATCGCCAGAAACTGACGAGATCGATTGCGAATCCGATATTCAGCATGCGTTTTCCAGCTGCCGTCATGTGCCAGCACTGTGGTCAGTTCCGACAGGTTTACGGCGGCAGCAGCTCCCTGGTCCGATTGAAACTGTTGAATCTGAAACTGAGGGGGATTTGCCGTCTCGATGATACGTGCCAGCAGCATCGCCTGATTGGCCAGGGAGTCAATAATCTGCAAGGGCATTTCATCCCGGCTGACGGAGACCACACTCTCCGGATTCATCAGGGAGAGTCGAGCCCAGGAATGATTTACCATCATCAGATAATGCTGTTGTGTTTCCAGTTCCGTGGTTTGCGGATCAACCAGCCCACTGGTGTTCATCACACGCACCCGGGGAATATCAATCTGCTCTGACGCTGGAGGGGACTGCGTAGATTCCGCCGTGATGAAGTAAGCTCCCTCTACGGAATTCTGCAAATGAACGGTCCATTGCACAACGGCATCACCAATGACCCGTTTATCTACCTGGCGAATTCCATCGCCGCGAAAATCAAGATGCTCACCCAGTTCCAGAGGCGTCGTAAATGACAGAGTGTCTGTCGCCGCTCCCTGAATCGACCAGCGAATCGCGACGGTATGACTTACCGAAACATTTCCGACCGTGGTCATTACCAGGGAATTGGCTGTAATGGATGGTTGTGCCGGCACCAGATCCAGTTTGATCCATTCAGGCAACTCTGCTGTAGAACGAAACGCAAATTGGGGTAAACGAGACTGCTGTGACCTCATATCCGCCGGCAACTCTTCCGCAGAAATGGCACGCCAGTCTTCCAGTTCGGGCGCACGGGCCACCAGAGAATCATCACACCAGATTGCCAGATCACTGCGCACTGCAGAGACTTCCAGAGGCGTCAAAATCATTACTTCTGCTTTACTCTGACTGGCATCCCGCGGAATGACCCCTTCACAGACAATTTCTACCTGATCGGTTTTGAGCTCTGCAAATTCAACGACCAGAACACGCATGTCATCCGCATTCTGTTCAATCACGTACCAGTCATCCATGCCCGTGGCAGTCACATTTAGTACCAGGTAGGATTCTGGCAATTCCAGGACAAACGTGGATTCCGGAATCCCTTTCAACTGATATCGAATTCGACTGGAAAGGCTTATCTTACGAGGTGAGACAAAAACGGAATGTTCGGCAATTGCCTGCTTATCAGATTGACGTCGTGACAGGGAGAATTCCAGCGAGAGAGGTCGGCGGGAGAATCGATAAGCCCACTGCGGCTTCAGCGCCAGCCCATCGACTTTCCAATCCGAGGTTGATGTCTCCGGATTATTAAACTGGGCAGTATCAATCTGAATTGCACCACTGATTTTTTCAGGGCGTATCTGGAACTGAGACTGAGCGTATACGCCAATCGTTCCATTTTCATTTGTCACATTTTCTGGAACAACTTGAGGTAGTTCCAGTTTGCGGGACTGTTTCCCGACTGACAGAGATTGAAACGCAATCAATTTGATACTGGTCGTTTCTTTGATATCTCGTCGCAGAAAGACTTTGATCTGACGGGCTGCGCCGCTCCCCATGATCTCCCAGCCGCCCACATCAGGACCGGTAATCGATTGAATTTGCAGGTCTTCGGAGATTTTTAAAATCGCCTGGTTGATCTGACCCTGGCGAACCCGAAATTGATGCGTGCTCTGAAGTTGCACACCGGCATCCTGAATCAAAACTGCCTGCGTTGTCTGACATTGGATAATGCCCTGAATGGCGCCCCGCTCTTCGGCTGGTCTCCAGGCAATCTGGATGTCTCCGCCCTCGTCGATCGGCAGTTCGAGAGTCGCTTTGTCCGCTGCTTTCACTTTGCGATACGTTGTACGAATTCCGGTCACGCTGATTTCTGCATCCGGGCTGGGAAGATTTACCGTCAATCGTCCACTGGCTACAGGATGAAGGTTCAACTGAAAGTTGCCGGATGATCCGGTCTGTTGGGCGGGCAGATCAAATTCCAGATCCAGAAGGTGCAATCCCGGTTTGGTAACCACGATGGAATAAACATGTTCTGCAACGGATTTCGTCGCACTCAACTGGTTAAGCGGATGCGTCAGCAGAGTCGCTGATTTCCCATCTAATGTGGCACTGCTGAGCGCAGCTTTTCCCAGGGGGAGCGGAATTGTGACAGGTTGAGAGCCCGTAGTATGAATGACCAGCCTGCCCGTGATATGCACGACTGCCTGCCCCGGTTCAGCGCCGGGTTTGACTTCGGCGGAATACAAAGCCTGACTGATCGCTCCCAGAGAGTCTGTCTCCTGGTTGAGTGGTTGGTCGGGATGGGCGGCATTCCAGAGCCGTTTGAATTCCTCGCGAGGTAGAAAAATCCGTTGCGAAGCGAGTGGATCTGTTCCCGTTTCGTAAGGAATGATCAGATTCTGAGGCAGCGTTGGCAGACTGTCGATCGTCTGATGTTGGGCTTCCACCGCGATCGGCTTTTTCTGGGCAAACACGGGAGTAGAATTAGTGCCAATAAATCCCAGCAACAGCAGAGATGCTATTGTTGCCTGTTTCGTGGAAGGAGTCTTCATGGCGCCTTTGAATTCCCGTTTGAGAGTTCGAATCAGCCATTCGATACCCCATAATACACCGGTAAGTAAAGTGCCGATGAACAGGCCGTCCAGCACGGGTTGAAAACGGACAGGAAACAGAGAACTACAAGCCACAGGTAACAGTACTCCGGCCAGGAGAAGCAGTAGTTTATGATAGCAGGCTAATCTTCGCAGTAACCAGCCTGCCCAGAGGACGCCGAACATCACCGCCAGAAAGAACTTTTGACTTGATCGTGCCTGCTGCAGGGAAACCTGCAGCGATAAGGGCTGTTCCTGAGGCTCGCCATAATATTGAAATGCCATTGATCGGAATTTCTCCGGTTGAGGCAGTGAAGCGATCACGGACAATCGTCCGCCCAAAGCCCGCTCGGGATTGGCAACGTCCAATTGATCTCCGTTTTCCTTTTTGTCAGCTTCTCCCGCAGTACGACCAGGCAGGTCAGTAGCTTTGCCCTGTATTGATGAGTCCGGCGAGATCCGTGTAACATTAATACGTGGTGACTGACCAGATTGCTGAAATACCTTGCCCCCTTCAATTCTGCGTTTGGATTTCATGAGTAACCGTTGATTAGCCACTTCTGCAGGCTGGGAACCATATGTCAAACCTTCTTCCGGGTGAGTCGTGGGTGCCGCTTCATGCTGGACGTTCAAATCGAAATCGCCACCGAGTGGTACAGTGGTATCCCGAAATCGAACATCGGTCCCTTCTTGAGGTTCGACACCATCGTTCAGGTAATAAGCTGATGGTAAAGGGGCTTCTCCTTGACTGATTGATACTTCACGAGAAGAAGCTCGCATCCCAGAATCCATTATCAATCCAATGACAGCCAGCAACAGGCATAAACCTGCGAGCAGTGTGATGACGGCACTGAATCCACCCTTACGAAAAGCGAAGATACTCACAAAAATTGTGATCACCAGAAAAAAGATAATCATAGACCGATAGAATACACTTCTAGCGGACACCAGGCTGATATGCTGGCGGAGATTTTCCAGGATACCCAGGCGAGGCAGAGGCTGATCCGGGACGAAATCACCCGAACTTGCTGAGACAAAATAATCGTAAGGATATAGAATTGACCAGGTCTGATTTAAAACCTGTAAGGGTTGAATCGCCCCCGTACCATCGACGACTGAGATCCGAGGTGGAGACTGTGACAGCTGATTGGATTCTTGAGTCATCAATCGATTAGCGTCGTATAATAACTGAAGTGTGTGAGCATTATGTTCCTGCACATCTGAAGTGATCGGGACAATAAACGCATTCTCCGTTTTGCGAACTTCAACGGGGGTTCCTTGAACGAGTGCTGAAAGTAATTCCGCTCCTTCTGGCAAGGAAATCTGCAATGCCTGAATCCCGACTGCGGAAAAATGAAGGAGCACTTCATTTTGTACTTCTCCGTTGGGGCCGATCACACTTTTAAGAGACATGAGGTGCGCAATGGCCGTGGGGACGGCAGTCTGATTAAAGCGTGTTTCCAGAACTTCAATCTGGTGTCCGATACCAACAAACCGATAAGCGGCCACAATCCTTTCCTGAGGCTGGTAAGCGACGGGAACTGGTAATTCGGCGGCATCGATGGTCGCCAGAGTCTGCCCGCGAATTCCCGTTGCCTTGATTTTGAGTCGCTGATCTCCCTCGGCTTCGAATGCCACTTCGCCGTACTGTCGATCTGCAGACATAATCTGCAGTTGGGGAACAATCACGGCTTCCCCTTTCTGGCGAGGCTGTTCCACAGTGACGCTCAGAATCTGTTTGCCACTCAGGCGACGATCCATTTTTAAAGTCCAGACACGCACACCATTTTGGGGTTCCTGTGCTACCTGCTCTAAGATTTTCCCCGCTGCATTGATCAATCGAAATTGAAGATCCTGGCTGACACTTTCCGGGAGCGCCACCATCAGGGAACGATAACTGCCTCGCTCGACATTCAGTGTCGTTTCGAAATGTGAAAACAGGGTTGTCGGGTCCAGCCTGACATATTGCAGATGGTGTGCGGCAAGCTGTAATGGCTTACGTGAAATGTTCAGGCTGCCTGAATATTGATTGTCCTGATATTGATACCCAAATCGCATCTGGGGAATCTGTTCCTGAAGTGGCTCCAGGTTCACAAGTTCACTGGGAACCAGATCCCAGTCAGAGTCCGCATTGATGATCAAAGATCCTTCCAGAATTTTTGCCTGGGGTAATTCCACCTGGGGAATATTCAGCAGTTGACTCTCTGATTCCGGGGGCCAGTTTTCCAGATCCCGATGCGCTGTCACAATCACTTTAGCTTCCTGATTTGCGGGCAACGGTTGAGGAAAAGACAGCCTGACCAGTTTGCTGCCGGCTTCCCGGGACGATTCCTTCCAGTCGATCTCCTTATCCTGCAGGGAGGCTCCCAGAATGGTCCACTCTGCCGGTATTTTCATTTGAAATTCGAACATGGGAGCAAACAGGCTTTCGACCGTTGTCACCAGCCGCAGATCCATGCCCTGCTCATTCAGGTCAACAACGGTGGAAGCCGCCATTTGCACTTCGGAACGTTTTTCCTGTGTTACCAGGGAGATCTCGAATTTCTGCTGCCAGAAGTCATAATCCAGCCCCGGATCTGTTTTGGAACGTTTGTCCCTGGAAGAATCCTGCATCGCCTTACGACGGACATCATTCGTTTTTTCCACCTGCAGGCGGACACCGGGGGGATAACGAATCAATACCGAGCCGACGTGGGAGTTGACCTTTTCGATAATCAGATTGGGAACCTGCCACGTTTCATCTGCCTGGGTTGTCATTACACCGCGACAGATGATCTGCCGTTCGCCTTCAACGGGTTGACGATAATTCAGAGTAATCTCGGTACGGCGGCGATCCTGCATACTGTCATTGAGCACCCATGACTCCAGTCCGGTCGATTCTACACTGATGATCTCCAGATTCTGCGGCACACTCAGTACCAGTTGATCGAGTGACTGGCCAAAAATGCTGAGCGTGGTCTGCGCCTGCCAGGCGACTTTACCGGGACTGACGGAGATACCGATTCCACTCCGGGCAAAGATCAGGGAATCGTTGGCTTGCTCGCGGCTCTGTTCTGTTATTTTCAAACCAACCTGGCCGGTCCCCCCGATTGGGAATTCGTATGCCACCACTTTTTCTGCTGAATCCGAAGGTTTGACCTTTAATTCATTCACGATCAGGTGCTGCTTTTCGGGCAGTTCGATTTTAAATTGACTGGCGACCCCCGGCAGGAGTTGGAATTGTGAGACCTGATCACTGCCTACTGTGTTTAAGGGTGCCGAGAGTTGCAGTACCAGTTGATGCTCGCCCGACTTTTGGCTGAAGAGTTGCAACATTTGTGACTTGGATGCCGTACGGGCAATCATCGCCGGTTGCCGATCAAGTTGTGCAGACTCGACTGCCAACCCGCTGAATGGCAGATTGATCACCGTCAACTGCTGACGAAACTGCCTGATCGAAATCGTCGCTTTGATCAGTAACTGTCGATCGACAATCGACGTTTGATAGTCGGCAGCATAAATCAGGGCATGGGACGAGGGTAAATCAACATCGCCTGCCCCCTGTTTGGCTTGTTTTTTTAAAGTCTCATATTCGCTCTTTGATAACAGCACACCACTTTTGTCTCGTGACATGATCGCATCGAGTTGATCCAGGGGAAGATAGACGGCCGTCTCAGGCCATTTTTTTGAAACAGCTTGAGACGCGCTTTGTTTCGCAGTCGGTTTCTCTGCTGCAAGTGCCTGTGGATTCAGGCCGAATTTCAAAATAGAAACGGATACCACAAACAGGAAAGCTCCTGTGGATACCTTCTGTAAAATTCTGATTCGCCTGTCAGAAATTGGTTTGGCAGCAGAACTTTTATTATTCAATCTCATGGCGAACCTCATGATGTGAGTCACTCATAGAAAAACTCTTATTACACTTGTATCGAAACGGTCAGAGTTTACAGCTCTTTGTCAGATCGATTCTGTTCGAATTCATCGAAGATCTCTGGAGGTGGGATCACCGCTGCAGTCTGTCCGCCTGAAGTTATTTGTGTGTTTGGGTAGGTCGCAGGTTGAACAGATCTCAGCCCTGCGAGGGAATACAAAATCCAGATTGCGAGTAATGCGAGTATTCCAAACCGGGCTACATACAGTCCATGCAGCACCATATCTGCATTCGTCAATCCGATCATGGCCAGTATGAATACCAGAAAAATCAGGACGGCGACCTTGTTTTCCCACGGTGTTTTTCTCATGACGAAGGCGATGACAATCAGGGCGCTACTTAAAACCCATGTATAAAATGAAAGCTTCCACCAGGACACACTGATTTCACTACTGTCGCCGAGACGTGTGTAGATAAAAGTGCGTCCTTCAGTCGGGAAGTCGATCAATGACCCGGCGGAAGCACCAATCCACGAATCAAAGAAATTACCTGATACATCAGTCCCCCCTCGTCGAGGAATGACTCCGTCCAGGTAAGGCTCGTATTCCGGCTGAAAATCATCCGAGACATTCACCAGTGCGTATTGATCTGGTACCCAGATCGCGGTTTTCAATTGCTGGACCACGACGTTTTCGCCTTTAACGCCACCAATCCGCGGCAGGGGTAAATTCAAATTACCGCCGAAGGAGTCTGTAATACGAGGCACTGCTTTGGTGAACAGCAGGCTGACGAGGAAAGACTGATCCGAAGCCTGATCTCGGGCGACATTCACAAAATAGTTAGACCAGCCTTCTTCATCCTGGGTTTGATCTGCCTTTTCCAGAGGGACGGGCTGCCCTGCTACTGTGATGCTCAATGGTTCCATACCCGCAGGTAATGCGACTTTCAACTGTTGTCGCTCACTGGATTTCATCAGATAGCGACAACGATACGTAGACCGGCCTTCTTTACTCACAACGACTTCAACTAGCGATTTGAGAATAATCGTCTCCACAACATCCTGGATTTTGTGCCGGGTCGATGCCAGTTCCAGGGTCACAGGCTGATTGAAATACCGAAACGCCAGGAAACCTTCCTGGGGCAGCAGTTTGAGCTCGCGTATATCAATCGGATCCAGTTGTTCGTCGAGTTCTGAAGTTGTGACGGAGAGCATCTTTGATTTTTGAACAGCAATTTCACCATAGACTCGCGACAGGGAAACCTCACGTGATCGTGAGTCCCCCTCACTCTTCACCAGTCCCAGAACTTTCAGGGGAGACAACACAATCTCTTTTAATGCGATATCTCCCTCTGCGGTTTCAACTGGCTTCTTTTTCTCAGGTTCAGTTTCTTTGTTTTTCTCTCCCTCAGTTTCTTCCGCCGCTTTTTCTCCAGCTTCCGGACTGGTGACTGTTGCCTGCAAGCCGGGAGTAATATCGTAACGTACCTCAAGAACATAGGGGCCCTGCACACTCCGTTGAGTCGTTACTGTCCAGATCACCCAGCCATCGACGGCCTGTTCTGACCGACTTTTCTGTTTAATAGAGGGTGCCGGTCCAGGAGAGAGGGAACGAATCTGAACCAGGTCAGCAATCGCTTCAGGTACGGCAAAACGGAACGTGTCAACCCCTGCATACTGGACCTGGTAATGGATTCTACTTGTCACTTCCGCAATCTGCTCTTTCACATCGACACTGGTGGCGACATCAGCAACCAGTCGCGTCGGCCTGATACGAATCTGAACCGGGATCTCTACCGGTCGACGGTTATAATCCCACATGGAGGCCAGCGAGAGATTGCCTGACTTGAGACGGCTTGAGGCAGTTGATGGTTGCGCGCCGATGACATCCGGATTGCTGATAATCAGTTCCATTGCCTCTGGGGCAAAGATGGCAACCTGTCCTGTTTCCCGTTCCACATTGACTGGCTCAAGTAAGGGAACGTTCACAGTTGATTCCTGATCGATTTTTTCCAGGTCTCGATGGGCGCGTATCTGTACTTTGAGCTGCCCCTGATATTTCTGCTGTAAGGCAATCGTCAACATCCGTGACTGTTTATCAAAGTTGTACTCTTTCAAACCCGCCACATTGACGGAATCAATCTCCAGTTGTTCCGGAACTTTCAGCTGAAACGAGAAAATCCCGGCACGCTGAATATCATAAGTCAGCTGAGAGCCCAAGCGGATTTCGTCTTCTCCAAAACTGCATTCACTCAATTGGCTTACAAAAATCCGGGCTTCCAGAGGCTGTACTTTAATCTGTAACCGGGCAGAGGGATTGAAAAAGCGATAGTAAACTGCATCCGGTCTTTGAATACTCTCCGGAACCCCTGCGCTTTCACTTCGTGTGACTCCCGATGTCTCAGTCACTGTAAAAGTCATACTTTCTCCCGGGATAATGGCAATCTGCCCGCTTTCCCGAATGACATCCAGAGCATGGATTCCATCCGTCCTGGAATCGGCCAGTCCCAGAATGGAAAACGGTTCCTCGGGGATTTCCTTTTCGGTATGAATCTGTAAGGAGGCCCCACTCTGTAACTTATTGAGAAATTCAATCAGCACGACCTGTCGGTCTGCATTTTTCTCGACCTTCCAGCTTTTGATTTTAGTGTTAGATGAAGTAAGATCCAGAATGCGGTCATTCAGGGGTACGGCGATTCGTGCCGACTGCATATCTCCCCGGAGCACGTCATACTTCAATGTTGCCTGGGTATAGACCAGGCCATCCCGAATGGATACCAGTGTTGAATTCTCGACGCTGGCCAGCAGATCCATTTCCGGTTTTGAACTTTCACGGGGATACCATAGTGCACTGATCTGTCCGGTGGCACCCAGTGTGGATTTCACGCGTGTGGCATCGGCGGGCGAACTGGTGGGCAGTCTTACCAGTTGAGGAGTAATTTTAACGCTCTGATCGGCTTCGGGAATCAACAGTTCCAGTGTCGTAATACCGACAGTAGGACAGACAAATTCAAAACTTCGCCCTTCAGGAGAATTCTTGACACGGGTCAGTAATTCAATCTGTATCTGGTGTTCCCCTTTTTCTGAGAGCAATAGTGTATAACTGCCTTTCCCGGTCCCTCGCAAAAATACTTTTGACTTGGGAGAACTGACTTTTCCAATAGCGGCCTCACCAAACTGTAATGGCACTTCCACCCAGGGGTCTCCGAGAACCTGTATTGTCAGATCGCATTGAATCCGAGCGACATTCTCCTGAATCTCTGCCTGATAACTGGAACTGGTGACTACAGCTTTCGCAGGAAAGTTCAATTCCTGGTCAGTGCCGGGCCCTGCTGATCTGGCCCAGAGTTCGAGGTACTCCAGGTAAGGCATGAAGATCGTGGCGTCAGATTTATTGAAAACGTCCTTGATGTTTTTGAACGGGATATAAATCAGACGATCCCAGTCAGCCTCCTTATTGTCCGGACTGGTGGCGGGCTTATCCGCTTCCACGGAGGATTGGGCGAAGGAGACAACAGATATGCCCAGACAGAAACAGGCGATGAAAGAAAACAGCAGAAAACGAGGTGCGCGTCTCAGATATCGCATATAACCCACCCTTAGCCTGTAACCAGGTTTATTGCAGTGTCTCCAAAGCCACTAAAATTGTGTTTTACAGTGTTGAAGACTCTAAAGTTTTAAATTGTCACAATCCCGTACATTATTTTGTACCCTGCGCGTTTTTGAGAATGAACGGAAGACAGGACATTCACGTAAAAAGCGTCGAACCCAGAGTTTATACAATTCAGTATAGTTTTTTTGGCTCATTGTCTGGAAGATAGGACGTAACTGAGAGACCGGAAATTGCGAAAATATTTAAAAATAACTCTAAAATAAGACTATGAAACAGGAGAACATCAAAAGGTGATTCACCCGCCTGACATAGTACTCGCACGAGCCTCTCGTCAGAAATTCGGACCAGGTATCTCCTGAGAAATCTCGATCTCAAAATGGGAACTCGTCGCGCAACACCCGCTCGAACTTGCCTGAGTCTCGAGAGCCATTTAAGTTAGGAGTTCAGCTTCAAACTGATAGAGCTTATTTTTCACCCCTCTGTCCCCTGCCAGGAATCAATTTTATGCTTTCCTTACTGACTCGTCGCTCACTCATTCTGCCTCTTTCATTTCTCCTGATTCTGGTCTATGGTCCGGCACCCATTGTAGAGGCTGGGAATTTGAAAATTGTAACGTTCAATGTAGATGTCACTCCTGATCTTGGGGTACCGGTTGCTTATGCCCCCGCCCGGAAAATCATAACCCCTCTTTTTGCACGGGGTGTGGTTCTGATTTCTGAGGAACAACCGGTCGTTTTATGTGCCGTCGATGCCATCGGAATTGGAAATCAGGGTTATGACACATGGCGTGAAATGCTTGCCGAAGCCGCTGGAACTACGCCGGAGCGTGTTGCCGTGCATTCTTTGCATCAGCACGACGCACCCCGAATCGATTTTGCTACAGGGAAAATCATGGAAGACCAGGGACTCGGTGGAAAGAATTATGACAACAAATATGGCAGACAGTGTATTGAACAGGTGGCCAACGCGATTCGATCCGGATTGAAGAACCCTCAGACCGTCACGCATTTCGGAATTGGCAAAGCGAAAGTAGAACGGGTTGCCTCGAATCGTCGTTTACTGGGGACAGACGGTAAAGTCCGCCTCATGCGTTGGAGTAAATCAAAATCTCCGGAAGCCATCAATGCTCCCGAAGGGCTGATCGACCCCTGGCTCCGATGTCTCTGTTTCTGGGACGCGGATCGTCCGATCGCGGTTCTGAATTATTATGCCACTCACCCTCAAAGCTATTATGGACAGGGTGATGTGAACTATGAATTCGTGGGAATCGCGCGGGAAGCCCGAAACAAAGCATTACCGGGAACCCTGAATGTTTACTTCAACGGCGCCGCAGGAAATATTGCTGCTGGAAAATACAATGATGGCTCTACCAGAATGAGACCCATTCTGGCACAGCGCGTCGAGCGCGCCATGGAGTCGGCGTTTAAAACACAGAATAAAACGCCTGTTTCTGCTGCAGATTTACATTGGAAGACCGAAATGACCGCATTGCCGGTTTCTCAGCATCTGGATCCGGAACAGTTACAGGCAATCGTAAATGATCAGGATCAAACAGCCAAAGAACGCGCTTACGCGGCATTTCGGCTTGTCTGGTATCAACGTGCCTCACAAGGTCACCAGATTCCCATCACCTGTCTGCATCTGAAATCGGCATCCATCCTCCATTTGCCAGGCGAACTGTTTATTGAATATCAGTTACTGGCTCAAAAATTCGCCCCACAACAAACCGTCTGTATGGCTGCCTATGGCGATTATGGTCCCGGTTACATCTGCACTGAAATCGCTTACAGCCAGGGAGGATATGAATCGAGTCCCAGTGCCAGCCTCGTGTCACCGGAAGTTGAATCCGTTCTCACGGAAGTCATTCGCAGACTGGTGACATCTCCACAAGACAAAAAACAGGAGAAATCGAACGCGGAAAAGTAACTTCGCCGCTTCCTTTTAATTTGCAACTGGTGCCAGATTGGGAAGTAATGTGATCGAACGCCTCAACACTTCCTTGCCCTTTGATCTGATCGAAACATAGTAATTACCGGGCTCCAGAATTTCGGGAGGATAAATCTGAAATGTGGCCCGCATATTTTCACGCGCCGCGATCTGCCCGGTTCGCTGTACGATGCGACCGGTTTCTTCACAAAAATGGCAATCAATCCAGATATCTTCATGAGGGGGATTGAGCGCACACTGGACGAGAATCATTTCACCTGCTTTGAATTCCTGTTTGCGGTTAATGATCCAGCCGCCTGCCATCTGTGTACCGACATCAACAGCAAGAAACTTGTCTTTCACCCGCATGACCTGTTCCGGCCCCATCATTTCTGCGACCAGTTCTGGATCCACTTCGTGCAAGGCCAGCTTACCTTCTGCCCGTCTCAGTCCATACAGGTCCTGTTGATGTTCAACATAGATGCTGAGAACTAACACAGCTGCGATACTGGTCATCCAGGCTGCTGGAGATTGCCAGACTGACAGCGATTGTGGCCGCAGGCGTTCTCTGAATTTACCGAGTTCTGTGGCAAACTGATAAAACCAGCCTCCCTTGCGAGACAGCCGACGAACGCGGGCAGAGATCCACTGGACATCCTCGGAATTGAGGAAACAGAAATAAATGGATATGGAGACCATGGGAAAAATATAAAGTCCCAGCGAAAATGTGGTGCCAATATGAAATGCGGTTCCCATTGCTATTCCAATTATTCGGCCCCATTTACGCCAGACGACGAATACGAAGGCAATTTCCCAGATCATGGCAATATATGACATCACCGATAATAAAATCGGATACAGTGTCATAAATTCTCCTATCGGGTGAGGATTATTATACCGCGACATTGCCCAGTAGCTGATCTGATCGCCTTCCAGGTATCCGGGCGTATGCATTTTTGTGATCGCGGCTCCGAAGTAAACGAGACAGATCAGTATCTGCATCAATCTTTGTGGCCAGATCTCGTACCGAGGTAATTCGTATCTCGTGTACTGAGGCCACGACTGTCTCTGTTTTCTGCCTTTTAACCAGCTGTCGACAGACCAGATAGCGCCACAGTGAGAAAGAGACAGCAGAAACATAGCATGCGTTGCAATGACGGAGTACTTCGTCGCCATGCTGATGCAGTCCATGAAACAGAAATAAGTATAAAGGATCGTCGAAGCAATCAGCGAAAACCGCGTCATCCAGCCAATACTGCTGCAGAACAGGAAAAAACCGAGTGCAGCAAACAGACCAACGACAACCGTCCCTGGTAATATTGGCAGAAAGTCATAGTACTGAAAAATGTCGGCCAGAGGCGCTGGGGCTCCATCGGCCGAGAATAACTCTCGCGAATAGGGCCAGCGGGTACAGACTGTTCCCAGCAGGATCATGGGGAGCAGCATTCGCACAATCGCCAGTCCGTAGGGAACTTCTTTGGCAAAAAAGAAATTCTGGAAGCGATCACGAAGAGAATTATTTGAGTTTGAAATCACTTCTGGGGCATCCATGCTTGAAATCCTGTTTGATGTAGCGACTCGATACGGAAGGGACTCTCGAAAATTCGACCTAATTACCTACTGGCGAGGCGAGGTGAACGGGAAGATTCGGGTCATGTTGTGAGGGAGCAGTGGCCTCTACCTGACTGCCAATCGTTGCTGCGAAAAATGGACGACCACGATTCATTTCTGCTATCAGGCGTGGGTTATCATTGAGTTGCAGACTCGCCTGGCGTGTCAACCAGGGAACATACGACTGTGCCACGATTCCTTCGGGGGTAATCACCCTGCGCAGACGATAATAGTTCTGGAAATCTTTGGGTTCCTCATATCGCTGATCCCAGACCATGTCCGGCAGATTATATTTTTTACACCATGTTTCCTCGATACAGAGAATTCTCAGCATAGGTTCATGCTCTGTTTTATCGAGCGTATTCATCGCCATGCGAACCCAGGCATCTCCCGTGGTATCGTAGTGGCGTCTACCCAGCTTTCCGTAGGGATAAAAATCACCCCAGGGGCCGGGAGATAATTCATAATACTTACCACTGATACCTTCACCGATGATATGCGTACGGACAGAATAGGCAGACCAGCCACAGAACATATCCCAGACAATATAATACATGCCGGGATGACTGCCGGTTCGATAAGTAAAGGTATGACAAAGGATACCAAATAACAATATGCCAACATAACTGGCGATGGTCAGATAGCTGAGTCCACGTTTAATAAATCGCATCAGTTTAGCCTTCCCTGGCCTGACAATGTGATCAATGTTTCAGATTTTTACATGCTGAAAAGGAGGATTAGATGATTCCAGAGTTCAGATTGCGCTTCTGAAAACTACATCCTCATTTCATGGGTGAGCAATATCGTAAATATTTCAATTCACGTCAATAGCAACCTCTTTGTCCGATTTAGGCTGAAGGCCTGGTTCGAATTTTCAGGGACCTGATGCCGCATATTGCTGAATTGCAGTGAAAATTCCATCCCAATGGTAGTCTTTGGCTTCTACGTCAATCTGCAACCCTGCTTCCTGAGCGGCTTGACTTGTTACGGGACTGATACTGGCCAGTCTGATCGATTTTCCCAGTTGCGCACGCGCCGCATCTGTTAAGAGCCGCTCGAAATTTCGCGCAATCGAAGGACTGCTCAATCCCACCCAGTCAACTTCACCTGACTCCAGCAGTTTCAGGCTCTCTTCATTCCAGGCTGAGACATCATGATTTTCATAAACCACTATTTTATCGACAGTCGCGGAGACTTCTGCCAGTTCAGTGATCAATACTTCTCTTCCCCGGTTAGCTCCTGCCCAGAGCAGTTTTTGTCCTGTGGCCAGTGGTTTAAGCGATTCAGCAAGAGCTTCTGCCCGATATTGAGGAGGCACCAGATCCGCCCGTATTCGATATGCCAGAAGTGCTTCCGCCGTAGAGGGGCCAATTGTCGCTATTTTTAAATGAGAAAGCTGTCGGGAATCCAATCCCAGCTCCCAGAGACGATCCATGAAATACCGCACACCATTGGCACTGGTGAAGACCAGCCAATCATAGTCCTTCAGGCGCGAGATTGCCTGATCAACGGGGGCCCAGTCTGCAGGCTGGCTGATTTCAATTGTGGGTAACAACACCGGCTGTGCGCCCAGTCGGATTGCCTGCTGAATTTCGGATTCGGACTGATCTTCGGACCGGGTAATTCCAATTCGCAGCCCGAACAGAGGTTTCTGTTCGAACCAGGCAATCTGATCCCGTAATGTCACACACTCACCTATCACAATCAGCGACGGCGCTACCAGTCCGGCGTTCTGGACAGACTCGGGCAAACCTTTCAGTGTAGATTGAACCGTTTTTTGAAAAGGAGTTGTGCCGCGGCTAATAGCGGCGGCGGGAGTATCACCTGATTTGCCTGCCTCAATTAAGGAACTCACGATATGTTTGAGGTTATGCAGCCCCATATAAAATACCAAAGTACCGGGGAAGCGGCTTAGTGCTTCGTAATCCAGCGAAGAATCGGGTTTCGTGGGATCTTCATGTCCGGTGATCAAGGCAACCGCTGATGCGTGGGCACGATGCGTGACTGAGATGCCCGCATAGCCGGCGGCGGCTGTCGCAGCGGTGATGCCGGGCACAATTTCGAAGTCGATTCCAGCCTCACGCAGTGCCGCCGCTTCCTCACTGCCTCGACCAAAGATAAAAGGGTCTCCCCCTTTGAGTCGTACTACCGTTTTACCTTCTCGGGCAGCAGCAATTAAACGCTCATTAATTTCATCCTGTTTAAGCACACGACGGTTTTGGCAACCCTCGGCGACCCGACAGGTACGCTCCACTTCAGAAGAAACATGTTCCAAAAGAAGTGGATTGACAAGCCCGTCATACAGTATCAGATCTGCCTGCTTAAGACATTCGATGCCTTTAATGGTTATCAGACCGGGATCCCCGGGACCTGCACCAACTAAATAGACTTTCCCCCCCGCCATCAGATTTATATCACTCCACAACAATTAATCGCTTTAAGATAGATGTAAAGCGACATTATAGCAGAGTTTTCAAGGATGGCGAGCAGCAGTGCCAGGTTCAGGCTCTGGAAGATGCCACATTCAAACAGAGCATCGCTTAATCTGCTATACCCGGTTCAAATGGCCTGGGAGATGTTCAAGTAATACTGGCCACAGCCTAGAAATCGTACCAGGTACCAAAACCGACAAACTGCTCCGAGTTGTTAAAGAACGCATATTGCATGGTTTTTCCATCGAGGTATTGCAGGCCGATTCGGAACAGATGGTTGTTTCGATCACCACGCCACTGCCAGCCAACCATGATATTCACATTGCCGCCCCAGTTAACTTCTTCGCGTAAATAACCGTTTATGGCCCAGAAGGGAGCCCCAAAAATCCCGGAATGTTCTACTGGACTGAACTCAGCACCGAACTGGAGTTCCCAAGGTTGCGCACCGCCGTCTGTATTAAATGCATAGCCAATTTCAGCGTAGAGTCGTAAATCCGGATCAGGAAAGTAACCACCGCCTAAGACAAACGCATCACGTACATAATTGATTCGCTGAAACCCGGGATTCCGTTCGACGTATTCATCCCCGGCGTGGGCACTGGTATGATAATACGCAAACTTCGCCTGGTAAGCGCCTCGTCTCCAGGTTAAAGGAACGCCTACGCGGAAATCGGTGGCATCGAGGTCCATTTCTTCTTCCATATTCAAGCGAGGCGGGCCAGCTCCTTCGACATCTAACTGCCAGCCTTCCAGGACATTATCATTCAGCGAGCCGTATCTTAAAATACCAACACGGGCACCTGCTTCCAGTTCCATCTGCCAGCCAATATCTTTTTCATGCAGGATGGCCAATGCCATTCGAGACTCTTTAGGCCCTGCCAGATAAGACTTGTAGAGCAAATCAGTAGGCAAGACCGTCCACCCCCAACAGCTTTCGGCGCATAACTGTTCGATGGAGTCCGAATACATATCCTCTGGCTCAGTCATGGCATCGAACTCTGGGTACGAGTCAAATGCAGGTTGACCAGAATTAACACGCTGAATCTGGTCTGGCAGCAGATCAGATTCCAGCCTGGCCTGGGAATACAGGGGAGGCAGGTTGCGACTGATCTCCTGCTGGCCGCTGACCGTTCTTATGGATTCGGTCTGATGTAAAGGAAGTCCCAGTTGAATCGGATTCTGTTGTCGATTTTCATATTGATTCTCCAGGTATCGTTGCGCCTGGCTTGGTCCCTGAGTTGCATTTGCATGGGGAGACGGAGCCATAAATGGCTGTGAACTGGCAAACTGTTGTGCTTCCAGATTGGCACAGACAGCGCTCACCAGCACTCCCCACAGGAAATGTTGAACGGATAATGGAAGATATAACCTCACCTGCGAGGCTCCTTATTGCGAACCGCAGCAGTAAGTTGCTGTGACTGGAATGGTAATTGAGAGAGAGGAGTAGAAAAGTTGAACGTTGAGAGAGGTGCTTTACCAAATGGTAAATGAGAAATGCGGGGGAAGTATAGCGACATTCCCATCAGGCGAAAAGGGGAATTCTCAATGAAGTGAGTGTTCTGAAACGACCTCAAACAAATCGCACAATACGACCCAAGACCAGGTTCTCAAATCACTTATAAACGGTGGCTGTTAATATTATGTGCTAAGGTATGCAAAGAACTCAGGAAGAAATCTCACAATTTATCAGGAAAGACACCGATTATTATTTGATATGTAGAGTATTGTTTCCATTGAGCTGAAGAGTCTGTCCCTGTGCCAGATGCTTGACGACAACCCCCTGATCGGAAAAGAAACGAATCTGTACCGGATAATTAAAATCATGTGACTCATTGGGGCGTAACCGGTACGGACCATTCCAGGGCATGGAAGGGCCTTTCATTTCATACAATACTGGTGTCTTAGCCTGATTGATGATCAGAGCCGGGCTTAACTGGGTTCCTTCCAGCAACGTAAAGTAACTGGTATTATGTACTGGATTTCGCTCTACAAACCAGTAGTTGCGCACTTCGTTCTTCCAGGCTGCTTCTGCAGCTTCATCTGCTTCTTTCAGTTGATCAAAGCGCTTGTACTCTTCCAGAATCAACTCGGCGATTTTAGCAGATTCCGATTTGGGGTACTTGCGAATGACTTCTTTGGCAACCCGCTTCTGTTGAGACAAAACCAGTTTCTCAACTCCCTTAAGCAACTCTTGTGCATCTGCTTCCTGTTGTTGAGGTGTCAGTTCCTGCTGATCGTCGCCCGTACGAAAAGGATCATTCTGTGCTGACGCCGTGAGTGTCATGGCACTAAAATAGATTACTAACCCCAGTACGAAAGTTCTGGAAGCAATACGATTAGCAGAGAAAAAACTGGTTATTTTGTTCATTGTTTATACTTTCAGATTCAGCAAAAATGACCACAGAGTCCTTACCCAAAGTTTACACGCCAAATGAGTCCGGCGCTGTTTTCTCTCTGAAATCATATTTATTTTTCCATTAGATTTTTGCAGGAATCGGGATTTTTTCTTTAAACAACCGCTTGAGAAGGTTCTCTACAAGCTCTTTATTCCAGACAGTTTACCATTCAAATTCAGTTTACTTGATCAGAATGACCGGCTGGAGAAGACTTCTCAACGGAAATCAAATAAAATACAGTTCGACAGCAGGAATGATATTAACCACAGTGATTTACCATCGATTGATTCGCGTAGAAAGTATTTCAACTAATGGCAAGTAATCCCCGTCCCCATTACGGGCGAGTCTGGATCACCTTCCTCCGTAATTCATTGATTCGTGAAATGACGTTCCGCGGCAATCTCATTATTACCGTTGTCACGCGCGGGTTTTGGTTCGCGGCTCAGTTAATTTTATTTGACATCATCTATCGGAATGTCAATTCAATAAATGACTGGACTCGTGAAGAGTACTTTGCCTTTATGGCGACAGGCATGTTGATCAATGCTTTCGTGGAAACGTTCTTTATGCCGAACTGTGCCAATTTCAGCGAATTGATTCGAAATGGAAATCTGGACTTTGTCCTGTTAAAACCCATCGATACTCAGTTCCTGGTTTCCTTCGAGAAAGTGAATCTGGCGATGTTGAACCAGGTGCTGCTTGCGGGAGCGCTTCTGTTTTACTCCCTGTCGAAAACCGTTCATCTGGAATCTGGCTTCCAGCTCATGCAGGATCTAGCGTACTCAGGACGGTGGCTGCTGATTCTCAGTTCCTGCTGCCAGGGGGCCGGGCAGATCTTAATGTACTGCCTGTTGCTGATGGTGGGAGTCGCTTTTTTTTACAGCCTGATGATTGCCCTTGCCAGCAGCAGTATCTGGTTCGGCCGCAATCAGGGTCTTTATGATTTCTGGTTTTATATTACGGTTTTTGCACGTTATCCACGGAGTATCTACAGCGGCTCCCCTACTGGTGAAATTTTGCGGTTTGCATTCTCTTATATCATTCCGATTCTACTCGTGGTAACAGTACCTGCGCGCCAACTGCTATCCAAAACACTGGAACCATCCTGGATCACGCTGGTCTCAGTTTCTATCACGCTACTGATGTTATTTCTTTCACGTTATATATTCAAACGGTCATTAAACAGCTATCGCAGCGCAAGCAGCTGATGTCCTTCCAGCCTGGGAGTCCTGTCCTGAGAACAGAGGTCTGTTGAGTTAAATATGAACATCGTCATTATGGGTGCAGGAACAGTGGGCACATTTGTTGCCGACACTCTCTGTGCCGCACAACACAACGTCACAATTATTGATAAATCCAGAGCTGCACTGGAACTGATTGAAGAACGGGTCGACGTGCAGACCATCTGTGGCTCCGCCTGTGATTCTGCCATTCTATTTCAGGCAGGAGTACTGGGAGCTGACATCTGTCTGGCGGTTACCAGCCAGGATGAAGTCAACATGGTGGGAGCCAGTCTGGCCAAAGCGATGGGGGCACGACGCTGTGTGGCCCGTGTATTCAACCATGCCTATCTGAATCTGAGCACGTTCGATTACCAGCGTCATTTCAATATCGACCGACTGCTGAGCCTTGAATATTTAACAGCCTTGGAACTGGCTAAAGCAATCGGGGAGCCCGGCATGTTCGCCGTCGAAAACTTTGCCCGGGGAGAAGTAGTGATTCAGGTTCTGGATGTGCAACCCGGTGTGAAAGCCGATGGCATTGAGCTGAAGAATCTCAAACTGCCCAGCGGAGTTCGCGTCGGACTGATTTCCGATGGTAAAAACACATCCATTGCAGGTGCTGATAATATTATCCAGGCAGGCCAGATCGTCACACTGATTGGAACACAGGAAAATATCGATCAGGTTCACCGCATGTTCCAGCATAAACGTGCCTTGAAATTTCGGGTTATTATAGCCGGCGGTGGAAATATCGGCTTCAATCTCGCACGCATTCTGCAGAAGAAAGAATATTCCGTAACCATTCTCGAAGCAGACCCACAACGCTGCGACTTTCTCTCTCGCCATCTCGCCTCGACCACGGTACTTCACGCCGATGCGACCCGTCGTACGGAAATGGAAGAAGCGCGTGTGGGGAAAGCAGACGTATTTATCGCCGCAACAGGTCGGGATGAAGACAATATCGTGTGTGGCGTCGAAGCCAAAGAACTCGGTGCAGACCGCATTATGAGTATCGTCAGGCGTCCGGACTATGCCAACGTGCTGGAAAAACTGGGGATCGACGTCGCCGTCAGTCCCCGGGAAGTGATTACGCGTCAGATCATGGGTATGGTTCAGTCAGGTCCCATCATCAGTCACTCTGAAATCGGGGGAGGTAATTCTGCGATTCTGGAATTGGAAGTCAGAAAAAACTCGCCTATCACACAGGCCCGACTCAAAGATCTCAAACTGAAACAGGCACTGATCGCAGCAGTGGTCAAAGAAGATTGTGTTAAGGTCCCCGGCGCTGATGATCAGATCCAGGCGGGTGACACTGTTATATTGCTGTGTGAACAGGATAATCTGAATGAAATCATGCCTCTGTTCAAACCGGTCAAGCCGCAAAGCTGATACAACCAGACCTGCGGTGGAAATCCACAATTGTTTTTCTCAGTCCTTCGCGCGCTGTTCCCTCACAGGATCTATACTTGACCTGCAGGGTATACATTGATTCCGATCACATTCCGCCTGATTTAAAAACAGGTATGGGGTCACCAGACAGCAGGAATAATTTATGACTGACCGGAGAAAATCCACTAATAGACGTTCAGGGGAAGAGAGACGACTGCATGAGAGACTGCAGGCAGGCCCTGAGATCCGTCTGCTGCGATCGGGAGAAAACGGCCACGAAAGAGAACCCCTCAACGCAGTTTTATATGATGTCTCACTTGACGGAATTCGCATTCTGCTGGACTTACCGCTTTCGATCGGTGAAGCACTGTTGATCCAGGTTCATCACTCAGCCGAACATCTTTTTAATTCAACCGTTAAAGTCATGTGGCAGGAACTGACAGTACTCGGTCAGTATACCACGGGCTGTGAAATGTGTGTCTGCCTGACACCGAAACAGTTGAGAACTTTGAAGTCCTATCTGGATCGGAATCCCGGTCCCGTGGCAAGGGCTCACCATCAACTACCATAAGGCAGAGCTGTCGTTTCAGCCGACTGTGTAACCACCGTCAACGACAATTTCCTGGCCGAAAATATTTCCAGCGGCATCCGAAGCGAGAAAGACAGCGACCTCGGCTATCTCTTCAGGTTGACTGAATTTTCCTGGAATTAATCGTGAAGTCACACTCTCAGCCACTGCGTTGAGTTGTATCGGATCGAGTCCGACCTGGTCCCACAAGGGAGTTGCCACTGGCCCCGGGGCAATCGAATTGACTCGGATTCCACGAGTTCCCAGTTCAACTGATAGCGTCTGTGCTAATGACTTTACAGCCGCTTTTGACGCGGAATAAGCAGCCAGGCCTGGAAACCCGACCTGTGTCAAAAAGCTGGTAATAAAGATTATTGCAGCCTTATCGTTGAGAACCGGCAGAAACGTACGAACGGTCTGCAGGGCACCATGAAAATTGACATCAAATGTTTCGTTAATCGCCTCCCGCGATGAATTCTCAATGGAGATCACGCGAGCCAGTCCCGCATTGGGAACCAGAATATCAACCCGCCCAAATCGTCGTTCGGTTGCAGAAGACAGCCGGTTCAGATCCGAAGCGCTGGTCACATCACCATCCACAACCAGCGTGCGCGCGGGGTAGCGTGATTCCAGTTCTTCCAGTAGTTCCACTCGTCGGGCAAAGGCTACGACCTTAGCCCCTTCGTTCAGATAGTATTCAGCGATGGAATAACCGATTCCGCTGCTCGCCCCTGTGACGACAGCAACTTTGTTAAACAAACGGTCCGACATGGAAATCCCCTGCACTGTAGCTGTAGTTTCCAGATTGATATAAAAGGTCAGCGGTCAGCTATATCAGTTCCGAAACAACGCTGCAAGTGTTGGTAAACCTGGGTCAGCACCCGGTCGTTTCCAATAGTTCAATCGAAAATAGAGAAAGAACGAAGAGATGCAATCGAGAGCGTACGACATGATACTCTCGCGTCTCTCGATGTATTACACTCGGTCCAAACAGGCCTGAAGACGCTACAGTAAAACGGGAGACCGTTTAGTGAATCAGAATGAACTCATTTGAATTCAGATAAGCCCAGTAGATATCCTGATAACTTTGCTGAATGGCAGTTTGGGGAGGGACATTTTGACTCGTTAAATATCTGGTTCGTTCTTTCACCAGACGTTTTAACTCCGTCAGTTCTTTCGATGAGGGATAACGGGTCAATGCGGCCAGACTCAATTTTTTAATCCTGTTATCCGGGTTGCGTTCTTTCAGCACCGATGCGAGTATGCTTCCTTCCTGCTTCACATCCAGGCTGTTCTGCACCAGCGAACCATTCATCATGGTTAAAGCCTGGGTGATTGTCCCGTCGAAGGTGGTTGTCTCATCATTCTCTTCATTTTCGTGTGTGTAAACAAACTGCTGCAACCACTGATCCCGCTTTTGCATCTTATTCCAGGCATTAGAATAGTCCGTCACGACCAGCGCAGGATTAGCCGTCACCTGCAGCGAGTCATAGAGCTGCTCTGCCGTCATTTGCTTGACATACATGCGACTGAAATTGGGCGTGCTGCCATCTTCGGGGTTATCAGATTCATTATCGGCGATGAACTGACTGCTCAGGCGATAAGCGTCCGACAGGCAAATCCACTCAATCAGCTGTTTGATATCATAGCCACTGTCTACAAACTGCCGCGCCAGTTCATTTAACAGCTCAGGATGAGTTGGTGAATTATGATAGCCCATATCATCAACGGGACGGGTAAAACCATAACCAAAGAAGTGTGCCCACATGCGGTTCACCATCGCACGAGCCAACTGCTGATCATCCCCCGAGGTCATCAGTTTTGCCAGCTCCTGCCTGCGGTTGACATCGGGAGCGTCAGAAACTTTTACACCGGCATATTTGGGGTAAGCAGGCTGCATCAGCCCCTGGCGTGTCTCATAAAAAGTGGTCCCCCCATTAGGAAGCGAAACCAGGGTCAGTTGAGATTCCTGTTTTCCCCCAGCTTTGGCCGGCATTTTTTTACGAACCACTTTTGTCTGCTTGAAGAAACTGTTGATTTCCCAGAACTGGCTCTGAGTGGCATCGTTAAAGGGGTGGTTATGACATTGCGTACATTGAATCTGTGTTCCCAGAAACAGACGTGTGGTGATCGCGGTTGCCGGGACTGCTTCGTTATTTAAATGAGCCAGCAGAAAATTGGTCGCCCCATTGGTGTCAGCGTCCCCTTCTGCGGAAACCAGATCAAAAACGATATCACTCCAGGGACGATTGTCGGCAAAACTCTGAACCAGGAAATCCTGCAGGGCGCGTCGATTGATATCGCGTGTTGTCGTGCGGCCGATTAACAGGCGTGTCCAGATGGTCGACCAGTTCGTTACGTAACTCGGATTAGCTGTCAATTTCTGGACCAGCTTCTGATGCTTATCGGCTTGAGTCGATTTCAAAAACTGTTCTGCTTCCGCAGTCGTGGGAATGCGACCGATGACATCCAGATAGACGCGTCTGATCCATTCTTCGTCCGTCGCAAAAGGAGAAGGCTCGATATTCGCTGCCTTCCACCCATCCTGAATGCGATGATTGATATACATCACAATGGCGTCATCCGAGGCCGATGCAGGCAGTACCGGCGCGGGGGGCAGCTGTTCCGGCTTTACGGCAACCAGTGGCTGATTCCCTGCCGATTTCAGACGATCGCTTTGCTGAGCCTGCAACATGGGATGCTGCGAGGCTTCGATCTTAAGGGAGCGGGTGGAATTTTTCTGTGTAGCCTGTCGCGCATCCACTACATTACCAGAAGTTACTGATTCCCTCTGATCAGCCGGATCCGCTACCTCGACCGATTGATGTGGCTGTCGAAACCAGGCAGCCCCAAAGAGCACAATTAATCCCAGTGCACACGCGGTTGTCAGTCCGGGTACCAGATACTTTCTGCGCCCAGGGGATACAGAGGGGGAAGTTACTGTCAACTCAGTTTCCGAAACGGGACTCGCTTCGGGAATCGCTTCTTCTGCCCCTTGCGCCTGATCCCAGTGGAGTGTGCCATGCAGGTGAGAATAGTTCAAATAGAACTGCATTGCCTCGGGGTCAGACAATACAATTTCTTCGAGGCGCGTCTGCTCCGCAGGCGTAAGACTTTCTTCGCACAATGCTTCCATCAGCAGGGACAGCTCAGCTAATTGGACTTCTCTCTTACTCATGACTATAAGACTCGGAAGCGATATAACGGTTAATACATTCAAATAAAGTACGTCTGACACGTCCCAGTGACTGATACACGGAATTGGCCGGACGCCCCAGATCGTCGGCCAGGTCTTTCCCCTGGTTGTCTCCCTGGTAACGCCTTTGAATCAACTCACGATCTTTCTTTCGCAATTTACCGAGGCAGTGGGTTAATGCTGTCCGTCGTAATTCAAAGACATCCTGATTTTCACGGACTGCTTCGGCGACCTGGGAGACGAATTCATCACTAAACTGATGCTTATCTCTCCCCTTTTTTTTCCGGAATTTCAGGATCTCATAATGTGCAATCTGACACGCCCAGGCAAAAAAATTGGTTCCCACTTCAAACTGCTGCGCTTTTTTCCAGATAATCAGATTCGTATTCTGCAAGATCTCTTCGGCCTCTGATGGATAGGGGACCATCGAGAGAACATACAGATAAATCCGTCGCTGGTACTTCGTAAACAAGGCAATAAATTCACGGCCCTGTTCCGAAGCCGTTTCCGGAAACACAGGTTGATCAGTCGAACTTGTCAATGTTGTTCCAATTCATTACTTCAATGCAGATTGAGTTAACCTGTCTGCAGCCGAGAGTAAAACAGCGGAAGCCCCGGTTTGAGCATCCGCTGTTTTCTGGCTCCAAAAATTGTCTTTCGTTTACGGTCGAATCAATTAACCAATCAGTTCTTTAATGGGAGTTCCACCGTTGGCCAGCTTCATGGGACGACCGCGTTTTGAAGTATGCACGATGTCCAGAGGAATCCCCAGGGAGTGAGCAACGGTTGCCCAGAGGTCACCCGGCAGGTAGCTCTTCCCTTCGATTCCAATTCCATCGGCATCGGTTTTACCAACAGCCTGACCGTTCTTCAGTCCGCCACCACCCACCATGGCAGTCCAGCTGGCAGCCCAGTGGTCACGGCCCACGTTCTGGTTGATTCGTGGTGTGCGGCCGAATTCACCCATACAGACAATCGTGACATCGTCGAGCATCGCACGCTGTTTCAAGTCTTGAACCAGAGCAGCAATACCCATGTCCAACTGGGGCAGGTTCTGATCTTTCAGGGAATTGAATACGCCCTGATGCAAATCCCAGCTTCCGACAGAAGCAGAGACTTCCACAAAGGGGACTCCCACTTCTACCAGACGACGTGCCAGCAGCAACCCTTGTCCGAAGTTACCGGTTCCATAGGCATCTTTTAAAGCAGCAGGCTCCTGATCGACCTTGAATGCTTCCATCTGCTTGGATGTCATCAGATTGACAGCCTTCTTGTAGATGTCTTTATGGGAGTTGGCAGATTCACCTCGTTTGGAATTGATGAAACCAGATTCCAGCACCTGCAGCATATCGAGACGTTGTCCCAGTCGCTGCTGTTCTGCCATATTGATTTCAGCATTCTGAATCGTTCCATCACTGGAAACGACAAACGGGGAATGGGACATACCCAGAAATCCCGCACTTCCGCGGCTGCCGCCGATCGAAATGAAAGAGGGGATATCCAGTTCTTTGCGGCGAGCGCCCAGTTCATAACTGACAACCGAACCAAATGTGGGATGCACAACGGTGGGGTTAGGCACGTATGCCGAGTGCATATAATAAGTACCACGGGCGTGGTCCGCTTCACGAGTACTCATGGAGCGAATCAGCGAGAGGTTGTCCATCACCTGTGCCGTCTTAGGCATATGTTCTGAAATCTGCATGTCACCCTTGGTGCTGATGGGCTTGAACTCACCACCATTTTTTGAACCGGGCTTCAGGTCCCAGATATCAATCGTAGGAGGTCCACCGGCCATCCAGATCAGGATGCAGGCTTTCTGCTGCTTTTTCACCTGGCTGGCATTCGCTTCCAGATGAGACAGAAAGTGCATCGTTGGGATCGCAGTCGCAGCTCCGGCGACATGCTGCATAAAGTGACGACGCGTCATTCCGTAAGGGTTCAGGATAGTCATGGTTAAGGCCTCTTTTGGTTGATTTTGTGATAAAGGTTGTGTTTAAGCTTAATCTATGTCAACGACAGATTTAATGATTGAATACAAACTCGTTGGAGTTCAACAGAGCCCAGTACAGGTCCTGATAAGCAGCCAGTTTATTGGGTGTCCCGGAAATCAGACGCTGTGCGCTGTTGATTTCCCGACGATCAGGATAACGGCTGAGTGTGGAAAGGAACATTTTACGGATCTTGACCTGGTCGTTTCCTTTCTCAGTTAACAGTTGATTTAAATAACTCCCACGATCTGCACTGATCGCGTTTTTGGTCAAATCACCATTCATCATCATCAGTGCCTGGGGAATCGTTCCATTGAACGTCGTTGAGTCATCACCGGAATCATTATCAAAGGCCACCATAAACTGGCCCATCCACTGACGCCGCTGTTCTTCAGCCCGCTCCCAGTTTGACTGCCCGGATTTATGAGCACCCGTCGCCACGATCAGCGAATCATAAAGCTGCTCAGCTGTCATATTCTTGATATACATATGCGAGAAGAGAGGGGTTTCTCCTCGCTCAGGACTGTCAATTTCGTTATTGCGACTGAACTGACTGGTCAGATTGTAAGCTTCCGAGTTACAGATCCAGCGTGCCAGCTGTTTAAGGTCATAGTCTTTCTTAACGAACTCTTCAGCCATCTTATTTAACAGTTCAGGATGTGAGGCGGGATTGTGGGGCCCCATATCATCCACGGGTCGGGTGAAGCCATATCCCATAAAATAGCCCCACATCCGGTTGACAATCGCTGTCGCAATCAGAGGTTTCTCCCCCTGCACGATCAGCCTGGAAAATTCTTTTCGACGTTCGACGCCACTTTGAGGATCGACTTTTTGATCTTCAAAGATCGGGTAGGCAACCTGCATCAGACCAGAACGTTTTTCGTAGTAGACAGGTCCGTTAAATCCCGTCGCTACGATTTCGGAATAATCATCAATCTGTCGACCGGTTTTAGGATCCGTCTTGCGATGGTTTACAGGACGCATCTGACGGAAGAAACTGTTGTATTCCCAGAACTGATTCTGCTTCCAGTCATTGAACGGGTGGTTATGGCACTGGGTACATTGCACCTGAATCCCGAGAAACAGGCGTGTCGTGGCAGCTGTCACCTGCACGGCTTCATCATTATTCTGCATCTGTGCCAGCAGATAGTTCACAGCACCGTTTTCTTCAAAGTGCCCTTCTGCAGTCACCAGATCCTGAACGATTTCATCCCAGGGTCGGTTCTTTGCAAAAGCCTCCCGCAGAAACTTTTGCATTCCATTGCGACTCACCCGTCGAGGAGTACGGCGACCAATGAGCAGGTTTGTCCACACATTCGTAAAGTTCTGTACGTATGCGGGATCTTCCAGCAGTTTATCGATCATCTTGGATCGCTTGGCAGGATCACGATCTTTACTGAATTGCTCTACCATTTCTGCGGAAGGAATTTGACCGATCAAATCAAGATGAACTCGACGCAACCATTCTTCATCAGAGGCAACCGCAGAGGGTTCTACTTCGTTATCTTCCCATCCCTGACGAATGCGTCCATTGATATAGTCAATAAAGGGATCGAATGCGCCTGTAGAAAATGCCTTGGTTCTGCTTTCCGGAGGAGCGGCATCCGCCATGGATACCCCGCTGCCGGCACAGATCAACATGGTAAAAACAACACTGAGTTGTTTAGAAAAACGACGCATTATCTTGTTCTCCACTATATTAAAAATGATAGAACGAACAGTCTGTCAGGCCTCATAATACAATTCAGACCATCAGGACAAATTGCGAAATAAAGACTGCTTCGCTACTGTATTAACCGACTCTAGAGCGAAAACATTCGCAAGTCTCTGAGCAATATCTCTATTTTATTGGAATCAGCTGACTATAGGATACCCGATTTCAAAGATTTTCCAATGATAATATCAACGATTCCGTATGTATCCGCCCGAATTCCTGTAATCGTTCAATCGGTGTAACCACCTGAATTTGTTCAACTTATAGATAAACCTGTATTGTATATTCGGAATATCCGTTAAATCACTCCTCGCAGATTTGATCCGCTCACAAAAAATATACAGAATTACACACTTTTCTCTCTACCCAACCCCTGAAAATAGAAAAGAAGTTGATGCAGAATCAATATCAGTTTGAGAATCAGATTGTGGTTATCACCGGGGCCGGCAATGGCATCGGCCGTGCCACGGCAATTATGATGGCTGAAGCAGGCGCCCATGTCTTCGCGGGCGACTTGAACCACCTGCCTGAGAATCAGGAAACATTCTCACGGCTGGGTATCACGGCAGTGAAATGTGATGTGCGTCAGGAATCAGACGTTCAGAAATTAATCGAACAGGCCGTCCAGCAACATGGCCGAATCGATATCCTGGTTAATAACGCAGGCATTGGAATGGTTAAACCGATTCATCAGGTCACGGAAGCAGAGTGGGACGCCTGTATAGACACAAATCTGAAAGGGACTTTTCTCGGGTGCAAACATGCGATCCGCAACATGCTTGCTACCGGAGGAGGCACCATCGTCAACACTGCCAGTAACGCCGGTCTCCTGCCCCGCGCCCATGACCCGGTTTATTCGATCAGCAAACATGCGGTAGTCGCTTTAACGGAAAGCCTGGGACTCTGCCACGGTAAAGACAACATTCGCATCAACTGTGTCTGCCCGGGACCAGTGGGAGAAACCGGGATGATGAATGCGGATATCGCCAGCGCCACAGATCCGGAGGGATTGACTCAATCCATGATTCGTGCCAGTCCCATCGCTGCTGCCAATAAGCGCATGATCAGTCCCCGGGAAGTGGCTTCCGCGATCTGCTATCTCGCCAGCAAAGATGCTGTAATGGTAACGGGAACCGCCATCCGCATTGATGGCGGAAAGTCGCTGGGCGTCCCCCCGCAGGGAAACTGATTGACGACTCGTCCATCAATCCTGAATATCCTGTTATCAATGTCAGACGCACGCCAACGAACATACAGCCCAATTCAGGAAATGATACAGGCCAGATCTGAGCCTGATAAGACATTACCCTACATAACAGGAAGGGGCGTACTCTTTTAAATGGGCCACCTGCTCGTTTGAAAGTGGACTCTGCAATTTGCAGTCGATGCGCCAGAACTCCTGATCCAGAGCCGTCGAACGCACCACGGCAGCGGCAACATTCAGTGTAAAGTTGAGACTTGTATCTTCGATCGTCAACTGCAACTCATCTCGCAGCTGAAAGGCGGAACGGGAAGCAAAGGAGATCCCATTCTGGCTGACGTTTATGGCATAACCCTTTTGAGCAGGATGAGAACCTGTGGCGAGAGGTCGATGATCATCTTTACTGAGAGCCAGAACAATGGCATCACTGGTGTGTCGGGGGTAGGCACGTCGATCAAATGCTCCGGCCTGCACACCAGATTGATCGATCGACTCAGTTTCATTTGTTGAGTTCTGACCTGAGTTTGTGGCTGATCGAACCTTATTCAGCACGGAATTCCAGGTACACCCCGATACTGATCTACGAACCCTCAAGGAGTGCCCAGATCGTTGTCGGCACTTTTTAAAGGAAATGGAATGAGTTTCAGTAGAAATGCCAGGCGCCTTCCGGGTTTGTTGAGAAATCTCTTCTGCTGCCCGTGTATCAAGTACCATATTCATATAATCAAGCCTGTCGTCAGGAAATCGATGTATTCATAAACACAGTCTCCCGAGTCAGGAAACTGCAAAAACCACTGTTCAAAGCTATGTCAGAAATGAATGGCTGTCAAAAAGATACTTCAAAATCAGGCTTTCACGACGACGATTGGCTTAAGATCGTTTCTGCAACTCTGTCTGTCTTGGATAACTTAACCACCCTCAGAAGCCATAAACTGCTGTAATATATAAGCTTACTTCATTTTCACTGAAATCGTGGAAAATTCGCGTGATTTCAGGATGGACAGCCGCGCCACTAGCTTGAGAAACGGGTATCGGGCAATTATACTGCCACGTTTCCAATGACTCTTAAGAATCGAATGAAGTTTAGTCGATTCGATCATCGATAGAGGTTTCTGTATTAAACCGGTTTGACCTCCGCCAGAAAATTTGAGAACCTGATCTGCCAGCAAAAGTTCTTGATCACCGGTTAACCTGATTACAGCCTCTTCCAGACAGGTAGCGAGATTATACAGGCATGCGTTTTTCGCTCGTCGATCAAATATTAGAAATGGAGAAAGGGAAGTCGATTACGGCTGTCAAAAACCTTTCTCTCTCAGAAGAATATCTTCAGGACCATTTTCCGGGCTTCGCCGTGATGCCGGGAGTATTAATGGTGGAATCGATCGTACAGGCCGGCGCCTGGCTGATGCGGTATACTAACGACTTTCAATACAGCACCATTCTGCTGAAGCAGACCAAAGCCATTCGGTTTAACAGTTTCGTCACACCTGGTAAACAGCTGCGTGTCTCCCTGAGTATTCAGAAATGGGAAGACAATCTGTGCACGCTGAAAGCATCCAGCCAGGTGGAAGGTGAAGCAGCCGTCAGTGGTCGGATCGTCCTGGAACAGTTTAACCTGGGTGAAAAGAACGCATCGATGGCTGAAACTGATGCGGCACGCATTCAGGATCTGCAGACACAGTTTCGACAGCTCTGGAATCCCGACAGGCAAACCGATTCCTGAACAAGGCCGGTCTGCATGAGTAAAAAGACTTACACAGTAATTACGAACTTAAAATAGAAATCTAGATTGGATACAGGAATGAAACTGGAAGGAAGAGTAGCGTTGGTAACCGGTGGCAGCCGCGGTATTGGAAAAGCCGTTGTGCAAGCACTGGCCCGTGAAGGGGCGAAGGTTGCCTTTGTGTATCGTTCCAGTGCGGAAGCTGCAGAACAGATTGTGAAAGAACTCGCAGAGGAAAACTGCGAAGCATTTGCCATTCAGGCAGATGTCGCCAGTAAAGCGGAAGCAGATGCCGTCGTCGAGCAGGTCATGGAAAAGTGGGAAAAAATTGACATTCTGGTCAACAACGCCGGTATTATCCGGGATGGTCTGCTGGCAACCATGTCCGCCGAAGACTGGCAGGCCGTCATCGACACCAACCTGACCAGTGTTTTCAACTTCTGCCAGGCAGTCACGCGTCCGATGATGTCAAAACGCTATGGCCGGATTATTAACATGTCGAGTGTCGCAGCTCACTTCGGGAACTCAGGCCAGACCAATTATGCAGCCAGTAAAGGGGGAATCATTGGCTTCACGCGTTGCCTGGCAACCGAACTGGCCAAACGCGGCGTGACCGTGAATGCCGTTGCCCCCGGATTTATTGAAACGGACATGACCGTCGATGTGCGGAATGCTGCCGGCGATCAGATCAAAAAACATATCCCTTCGCGTCGTCTGGGGCTTCCTGAAGATATTTCGAATGCAGTATTATTCTTTGCCACGGAAGAATCTTCCTATGTCACAGGCCAGACACTGGCTGTGGACGGCGGCTTAACATTAGGTGGAATTTAAGTATGTTAAATTCGAAGCGACTTGTCGTCGTTTTGAAAAATACATTTTATGTAAAGTGTGATCGGTAGACTTTGAATTGGGTCAATTCTACTTACCGTATCACGAGAACTGTCAGAACTATTCTTCTCGCCGAATAGTTTTAAATCAGGCTGGGTCGGCGGGACTTATCGGCCATCAGGTCGAAACCAAGGAGTAATGAAATGCCTACTAGAGATGAAATCTTCGATTCCGTTCGTGAGACACTGGTTGATGCGCTCGGACTGGATGATGATGAAGTAGTGCCAGAAGCCACCCTCATGGGTGACCTGGGTGCTGAATCGATCGACTTCCTTGATATCGCGTTCCGTCTGGAAAAAGCGTTCGATATCAAAATTCCCCGTGGTGAACTGTTTCCGGAAAATATCGCTTCCTCCGATTCAGGTTTTGTCAAAGACGGTGTATTCACAGAAGCTGGTATCGCAGAACTTCGCACCAAGATGCCACATGCCGACATCGATTCCTTCGCAGACGACCCTAAAGTCGAAAACATGCAGGATCTGTTTACGGTTGACATGCTGGTTAACTTCCTCGAAGCACGACTGGCTTAATCGACAGATTCGCTGAACCAGACAGAGAGAAACAACAGCTGACACAGCTCATCAACGTGAGCTGTGCAGCTTTGTTCCTGCCTGGCTTCTGATCTGCGCCGCCAGTTTACTCGCTTGAGTTCACTGGGGATTCAAATTACGAACGAAAAGGTGTTTCAAAATGCGATGGTTCTGGATTGATCGCTTTATTGAATTTGAAAGCGGTTCTTACGCCAAAAGTGTGAAAAACGTGACACTGGCAGAAGAGCATCTGCACGACCACTTCCCCGGTTTTCCTGTCATGCCTGGTTCCCTGATGATAGAGGGACTGGCACAGACCGGCGGCATACTGCTGGGAGAGATCAACGATTTTGAACACATCGTCATTCTGGCCAAAGTCCCCCAGATGACTTTTCACAGCTGGGCCTGCCCGGGTGACCAGCTGATTTACACGGCGAAAATCACCAATTCCGGCGAAGAAGGAGGCGCTGTCGATGTGACAGCGATGGTCGGGGACCGCCTGGTCGCAGAGGGAAGTATCATATTTGTCCACCTCGATCAGAGTGATTCGGAATTTGGAGCCATCGACCAGAAAAACTTCGTCTTTTCGATGAATCTGCTGGGAATTCTGGATGTTGGTAAAGCCGGAACCGGCGAAGATCAGGGATGAGACAGCGATTTTTGAAAGCTTGCTATAGATGCCTTGATTCAAATTGAACTACAATAATAATTCAGGTATTCAAAAAACGCAGACTTAAACTGGCGGCAAATCACATTTGAACAGTTCTTCTGGCTCTGAGATTTGTCTGCTGTTACAAAATCAATTTTATAACAAGAGTTCGAAGCTATGAACCGCCGCGTTGTGATCACTGGAATTGGCGCTATTACTCCCCTGGGAAAAACCGTGGAAGATACCTGGAAAGCACTTCAGGAATCCAAATGTGGTATTTCCAATATCACGCATTTCGATGCTTCGAATTTTCCGACTCGTTTTGCTGCCGAAGTCCACGACTTCCATCTGGAAGACTATGTCGACAATCTGGATCGCTTTGAGCATTCAGGCCGCAATATCCGTTATGCCATCGGTGCCGCTACCCAGGCAGTCAAAGACTCGGGGATTCTGGATGATGACTTTGATCCCGCCACCTTTGGTGTTTACCTGGGAGCCGGCGAAGGACAACAGGACTTCTATACATTCATGAAGATCATTGCCCAGGCTCAGAACGATGGGCAAGTAGATCTGGAAAAATTCACCAAGGTCGGGCTGGAGCAGCTCAACCCGCGCTTCGAACTGGAACAGGAACCCAACATGGCTGCCGGCCACCTGGCCAGCCTGTTCAATGCACAAGGCCCAAACCTGAACTGTCTGACTGCCTGTGCCGCTTCCAGTCAGGCAATTGGCGAAGCATCAGAACTGATTCGTCGTGGTGATGTCGATATCATGCTCTCAGGTGGAGCACACAGCATGATTCATCCTTTCGGCGTTACAGGTTTCAGCCTGCTGACAGCCCTTTCAACCCACAACGAAAATCCGGCGAAATCATCGCGTCCCTTTGATCGTAATCGGGATGGATTTGTGCTCGGCGAAGGGGCAGGCATGATGATTCTGGAAGACCTGGAACGGGCGCAGAAACGTGGTGCGAAAATTTATGGCGAACTGGTTGGTTACGGATCCACTGCCGACGCTTACCGTGTGACCGACATTCACCCCGAGGGACGCGGCGCCATCAAGTGCATTAAGATGGCGATGAATCACGCGCAGATCAATCAGGATGAGATCCATTATATCAATGCCCACGGAACCAGTACCGCGGTTAACGATCGCGTGGAAACGAAAGCCATCAAAGGGGCACTGGGAGAAGCCGCCTATAAGACTCCTGTCTCCAGCATCAAAAGCATGATGGGACACCTGATTGCCGCAGCGGGTAGTGTCGAAGCCATCACCTGCCTGATGGCGATCCGTGATAATGTCATCCCGCCAACCATTAATTACGAAACGCCCGATCCTGATTGTGACCTGGATTATATTCCCAATGAAGCACGTCAGAAAAAAGTGACGACAACCCTGTCGAACAGCTTTGGATTTGGCGGACAGAACATTGCCTTGATTTTCTCGGAATTCAAAGACTGATGGTCTATCAATCCTGAAATGACGGGTGAACCATCTCAAGCGGGTACGCCAGAGAGTATGCCGAGCATACCGGACAATGTGTCATACCGGGCCTGAGAGTTATAAAGCTGCGCTCAGCTAAGTTGTTAAAGAGTCAATCCAGCAGGAAATGCACTGATATACTTCGTATCCAATGCGGATGATGGTACCACCGTTTCTTTAACTGACTTTGAGGACACTCAATCGATTTGAGTTTCCTCATCTCGTTTAAATTGGGGTTCCGGCAAATTCTGATTTTTTTGCCAAGATCAGCCCGGACCCGCGAAATTGATCAAGGCGCTCACAGCTGAACCGGGTAAACTACGCATGTGTAACCTCAAAGGAGATTTACGCAAGACGTCAGTATCGTCGATGATCCCGGATTCAAGAGTCTACAACCTTATCTGAATACAGAGCCTGCTTGTGAAGCAGTCAGGTTCTGTTACCACCAGGGAGACAGCAGTGAGTTGGTTGCTTTGGTGCGTTTTGATCGCAATCTCAGTTGAAATCATAGTCCAGTACTGCATCATGCGCGCCGCTTATCCAGTGTTGTTTGCGCCGATGCCTGATCGATTCAATCTGATTGGTACACTCGCACAACTTCCGGAAAACGACGCGCGTATTCAGATCAGAGATATCACGTTTCCCACAAAGGACGGTCTGACACTTCATGGTTTCATTGCAGCGCCGGCAGGAACTCCACCCAGGGGCGTGATACTCTTCTGCCATCCCTTTAAATCCACAGGACGAATCGCGCTCTTTCAATGTCGCGGACTGCTCGAAGCAGGTTTTGCGGTCTTTTCATTTGACTTCCGTAACCATGGCGAAAGCGATTCTGACCCCCGCTACCAGTCCATACACTGGCTCTCACAACATGAGCTCACTGATGCCCGAGCGGCCATCGACTTCCTGCGTACCCAACCCGAACTTTCTCCGTTGCCACTGGGGCTTCTGGGCATGAGCCGCGGAGCAGGAACGGTACTCGGTGTTGCTGCACAATCGCCTGAAATCCAGTTCGTAGCCTGTGAAGGCGCCTTCCTGAATGAAGAACTCTTTCTGGATCATGCGATTCGCTGGGGAGAACGTTTCCTGCCGCGATTGTTTATTCAAATCGTACCCACTTCAGAAGTAATCCGTGCCTTTCGAATCATGATCTGGTATTCACAACGCAGGCAGGGTTGTCGATACATCAATCTGAAATCGCGACTCAAAGCACTGAAGCAGCGAAACCTGCTGTTTTTCACTGGGGAAAAAGATCAGAGTGTTGTTCCCCGAATGACCGATTTGATCGTGAAACGGATCCGCAATGCTCACATTACCGTCTGCTCTTTACCAGGGGCGATTCACAATGCGGGGCGTTTTGCTCAACTGGAAAGATTTGACTCGGCAGCCCTCGACTTTTTTTCACAAATGGTAGAAACCAGTTCCCAGGTAGAAGAACATACATTTCCAGAGACTTTGAATGCTCCTGCCGACTTTCTCCCCAGTAAGCGGTCCGCCTGAGCCGATTCATCCCGGACTACAATTCGGCTGTAGAAAAAGTCTTTAGACTGTGCCCGTTTAAAAGTAGCGTCTCGAAGAGCATCTGGACCAAGCCTCTTAATTTAAGGGATGCAATGCTTTACTGTGATGCGTTCCAGACTGTGTTGCTCTGCCCCCCCTGCCCCCCACTGGGATTGAGTTTTCTGCCTATTTGACAGCGATTTCAGGAAGAATCTACCGAATCATTACGGTTACTTACTGCTCTCCGATAATTTCCAACAGCCCTATCTAATAAATATAATTAGACTTATAGCCAGAATCATTTTTCTTCATGACAATGGTATCTGATTTGCTTAACCTGAAGTACATAAAACGCTATTTGCAGGATTCCCTTTTCGAACTAAGGTTATCATAAATGTCCGCTGTGGCGGCGACCTTCCGGATTATTTGGTGAGATGTCATATGGTTATTGCCAGATCACAGGCTCCTTATCAGCTCTTGATTGCCGATGATGATTCCGGGTTTCGCGCCGTGCTCAAGGAAGTGCTGGCCCCCTATTTCAGACTGTTTGAGGCTGAATCAGGAGAGGAAGCCGTTGAACTGGTCGAACAGATTTCCGTCGACATTGTGCTGCTCGACATGCATATGGACATTCTTACCGGCCTGGAAGCCATGCGTCTGATGAAACAGATCAACGCGATGCTTCCCTGTATTTTAATCACCGCCGATGCGACTGATGAATTGCGACAGGATGCGTCCGAAGCGAAGGCCTATGAAGTCCTGTCTAAGCCAGTCAAACGTCAGGAGTTAGTCACCACAGTCTCACACGCACTGGTTGACACCTACCATGACCCGGATGTGAAGTTCTGGCTGGGAAATTAGGACCCGTTCTGCTGTACGGGATGTCCCTGTCATCTGAAATATCAACCTTGTTACAGGGACTTTTTCCGCAGACTCCACTTTTCTTAAAGTGCGGAGTGAAGTACACTTCCAGACAAAATTGAAATTCTTAAAAAGCATCACTGCCACCTGCATCACTGGCCACATTGTGGAACAATAGACGTCAGCAGGTTGAGCGGCGGAAAGGAGTCTGCCATGCCATTTGTACCAACCCGGTTTATCCATGCCAGTAATCTGCGACTGGACCATCAGGCGCAAGGGGTAGGCGCAGTTTCTCACGAGTCTCAAACAATCCTCGAAGATTGTACGCTCGAAACGTTTTCCCATCTGATTGAAGCCTGCCGGGAATATGAAATTGATTTTCTGCTTCTGAGCGGTAACTCCTTTATTGCCGATGATTTCAGCATTCGTGCCCGCATCGCATTAATCGAAGGCTTTCAAAAACTGGCTGCGGATCAGATTCAGGTTTTTATCGTTCCCGGACAACACGATCCTTTGAGTGCCTGGGATCTGCAATACAACTGGCCTGCCAACATCACATTCCTTTCCCCGCAGGACCGTGATGTGATCGATATCCTCCGTGAAAACGAAACGATTGCCACCCTGCAGATCCTGGGGTCGGCGCACCGCAAATATTCACAGCCACTTAAACTGAATCAACGCAATCAACTGTTTAACAAACAGGAGGAACGCGCCCTCTCGATCGGATTGATCGCAGCAAATCTGCCTACAGATCACTCTGATACCGCCGGCGAATTAACACAGGCTATTCCACTTTCTCTGTCCGATGAGTATCTGCCTGCGGAATGGCAGTCGGAAGAATCCAACGATGTTTCTGTGGACTACCTGGCGCTCTGCAAAGGCACACAAAGACATACATTCGAAATGCATCCGGGGGTCGCACACCACCCGGGTACAGCACAGGGACTCAACTTCGGCGAGCATGAACAAAACGGAGTCACCCTGGTAACAGTGGGCACAGAACCACAACTCGAACAGCGAACACTGCGACTGGCGTCCGTCCGCTGGCTCGTTCTGAAACTGCAACTTCAGCCGGAAACATCTCGTTCTCATCTGATTCATCTCATGCAGGAATCGCTCCTGTCCCATCAAAAGGGGAGCCATGAGAAATTATGGATGGTGCGCTGGCAGTTACAGGGATCGGGTGAACTGTTTGATTCGCTCAGAAACTTCAAACATCAGGGCAGCCTGAGCAATGAACTGGCACTGGTCGTCAAAGAGAGACTTCCGGTTGGCATAGAACAATCGTTTTATCTGCAGGCGAAAAACAGTGAATTGCCAGGAACAGGTTCTACTTTATCGCAACTGTTTCAGACTCAACTCAATACGTTCCAGTCAGAGTCAGAACACCCGCTCCAACAGTTACTCACACAAGCCACTCACCTGGATCAAAGCTGGTTGCAGCGTCTGAATTCGGTCACCGCACAGCTTGACGATCGGCAGATCATCAATGCAGCCATCCACAATGGACAAACATGGCTTGATGTTTCATCGGACGAGGAAGTACACGTATGAAAATTACCAGAATCCATGTAAGCCAGTTTGGGAACTGGCAGGACCTGAATCTTGCTTCACTCGATCCAGGAATCAATGTGTTCTACGGCCCGAACGAAACGGGTAAATCGACTCTGATGCGCATGATTCGCGGTATCCTCTACGGTTTTCAATCCGACGAATTGCGCGAACATTCACGCGTTCCCGATGCGGTCCCCTGGTCTGCGTTGTTGGACATTCGTCATCAGGGACAGTTTTACGAAATCCAGAGACAAACCACTGCGAAAGGTCGAGGCCATTTTTCTTTTCAGAGCCAGACCAGGGGAATCTCTGGAGCAGACCTGCTGACCTCACTTCAATCAGGGGTAAACGAAAGCGTTTATGAAAATGTGTTTGCCATCGGGTTGAACGAACTGCAGGAACTGGGAACCCTGCACGGTGATCAGGTTGCTCAACATATTTATGGTTTGACACTCGGACCGGAAGGGCAGGCGATTCTGGATGCTGCAAAACAGGTCAGCCAGTCCCGACAGTCACTGTTAAGCCGCGATAACAAATCAGGAAAACTCCCGGAACTGTATCAGCAACTGGAAGAAACCAATGCAAAACTGTCGGATCTGAAACAGCAGTCGCAACGTTTTTTCAATCTCTCGAATGAGCTGCAGAAAGTCCGATCTGAATCGGACAGTCTGAAAAAGCGAAAATCAGGTCTCCAGTACCAGATCCGGGGGCATCGTTTCCTGGATCGTGTCTGGAAACCATGGCAGGAAGTGCAAGACCTGCAACAGCAGTTGAAGCGATTGCCTGTTGTCGCCGAGTTCCCGAAAGATGGCGTGAGTCTGCTCAATGAATATGACCAGGAAATCAAGCAGGTGGAAGCCAAACGGATCGAGCTCAAAGCAGAACTCAGTGGTCTCCGCAAACAGATCGAACAGGCAGAACTTGACAATGAATTGTTAAATTTTGCGCCCAGTATCCAGAGTCTGGTTGAACAGCAACCCTGGATGACCGATCTCGAGCATCAGCACAAATCCGGAATTGCCAGCGCACAGGAACTGGAATCGATACTGCAGAACTACCTGAGTCAGAATCAGAACATCAGGCATTTAACACATATTAAAACCACGCCCGATCACAACCAACGACTGATCGAAGCCGCACGCGAATATCGCGTGGCCGGGACGAAGCGAAAAAATGCACACCGTCGCTACAAAAAAGTCTCACGAAAATATCAGCAGACCCTGGCCAGCCTGCAGGAACAGTCTTCACGGCTTCTTAACGGCCACTCGATCGAAGCCGAACTCAAGCGTGCCCGGGAACGCATGAAGCATCTCGAACGGCTCAGCCAGTTACGGGTAAGAGAATCGGAATTTGTCATTCGCCAGGAAGCAGTCAAGGAACAACTGGAACGCCTGCAGACCAACTCACGACTGCCCGGCTGGGCAAAGAAAACGCTGTTCGGCTTCGCTCTGGCCGGGGCGTTCCTGGTTCTCGCCGGTTTCTGGCGGGGTGTTTCCGATGCGAAACTGGTGGGGCTGATTTTCTGCCTGAGTGGTCTCTTTCTGGGAGGAATCACCTGGGCCATCAAAAAACATTTTGAAATCGATGTGCAGGATCAGGCAGAAGAACTGCAGGATGAAAGCTGGGCGCTCGACGTCCACCTGCGCGAGACACGCCAGGAAATCGACCGCATCCTCGAAGATGAATACTTCGCACTGAAATCGCTCTCGGAAGGACACTCCCTCAGCAGTCATCGTCAGCGAGAGACAATCCCCGCGTTGAACTTCAATGATGAAAATATTCTTCGTACCGATCTGTTGCATGAACTCGCGTTCAAAATTGCGGAACTGGAACAGTTGAAAATTGCCCAGGAGCGCGCCCAGAAAACACGTCAGTTACTGGTCAAACTGCGAAACCGGTCCCAGGAAATCCAGCGTAACTTCAGCAGCAAACGGCATGAGTGGTGTGAATGTCTGAAGCAACTGGGACTGACGGAAACCCTCAAAGTGGATGACGCTTTCCGGATGTGGCAGCAGGTTTCACAGGCCAATCTCTTCCGAAATCAGCTGGAACAGGCACAACAGAAAATCAAACCCACGGGTGATCTCGTTGACATGTATTTCAATCGCATCCACGAGCTGGGATTGCGGATGAATCGCCGTCAGCAGAATTCGGTCACCCCCTTCGAACAGGTGACCGCGTGGGAGCGGGAACTCGAAACCCTTTCCAGTCAGCGTGAAGCACGTGCCAGGCTGATGAAAGAAGAACAGCGACTGCGTCAGGATGCCGACTCTCTGAATTTAAAACTGGAGGAAACCAAACATCAGCGTTCAACATTACTCATTCAGGGTGGCGCTGCCAGCCGTGAAGAGTTTCTGAAACGAGCCGCCTCGCTGACGGAGCGGATTCAGCTTGAAAAGACCCTCGCAACGGCCCAGCGGGAACTGGAACGTGCCAGCCAGTCGGAACAGGAAATGGCCATTGTGGAAGAAGACCTGTTGAATTTTGATGCCGAAGCAAATGCCGAGCAGCTGGAAATGCTCAATCTGGAACTGGAAGACATCGAGCAGGACCTGGTCACGACAGCGGAAAACATGGGTCGACTGAAACAGGATTATCAAAACGCCAAAACCGATCGCACTGCAGTGCAACTCCGGTTTCAGCGCGAGCAGATCCTGGAACAGATCAGGCAGGCCAGCGCAGACTGGTTTACAACTGAGCTTTCTGCCGTCGGTCTGCAAAAACTGCAGTCAGAATTTGAACGGACCAGTCAGCCGGAAACCCTGGCGATTGCATCTGACTACCTGAGACAGTTAACTAATGGGAAATACTGTAATATCTGGACTCCTCTGGGAGAACAATATCCTAAAATCGACGACAACGAAGGGCACACGCTCACGGTCAGCGAACTGAGCAGCGGCACCCGGGAACAGCTCTTCCTGGCGATCCGACTGGCAATGGTCGAACGTTTCCGCAATAACGGTGTGGAACTTCCCATGGTCCTGGATGATGTTCTCGTCAACTTCGATCAGAGCCGAACCCAGGCAGCCATTGAAACCCTGATTTCGGTCGCAAAGAAAGGACAGCAGATTCTGTTCTTCACCTGCCATCTGCATTTAACCCGTCTATTTGCAGAACAGGGAACACCACCGGTCTGGCTCACAACAGAAGAGAATTCCTCCCCCGAAAGGCACTCTCCGGTCATCTCAGAGTCGCCTGTGGGATCTGAGCTCCAGCTTCACCACGCTTCCTCATCCCAGTCTTCAACCGCCGTTCTGGAAGCACCGCCGTCCATAGAATCTGTTTATCAGTTGGAGTGGTCTTCTCCCGTTCACAAACTATACTCTCTCACTCCGGTCCAGATTCAGCAACTGAACCAGGCTGGGATTCATTCGATTGCACAACTCCTGTCTCAACCTGCAGAACAACTGGCTGCACGGTTACCGGAAGAAATTTCCGCGGGATTGATTTTTGAATGGCAGAGCCAGGCCAGACTGGCTGCCTGCATTCGGGGAATCAAACCGCAGCAGGCAGCGTTTCTGGTTCAGTGTGGCATCACAGAACCAGGTGACGTTATCAGCATGTCGTTCCCGGAACTCTGGTCGCTGATTGAAACCAGTCTCCTCGCTGAGCCAGCCAGTGAGATGCTCATCACCGAGCCGCTCGTGCAACAATGGATTCAATCCGCCCATCAGGCGCGGAAGTTTCACCCGCAGAAAGCTGCTGCCACCGAACAGAAACCTCAACCCCCGGTACCACAGGAACGACGTGATTATCGAAGAGATGGTTCGCATACCGAGTCTGGGGACGCAAAGCCCAACACACCCCCTTTTTTTCTGAATCGTTCCATGCCCGTGGAGCAGGCTCCCTCTATCGGCCCCAAAACGGCAGTCCGCCTGGAAAAAGTGGGGATCTTCACGGTCAATGATTTTCTGGAGTGTAACCCGGAACATATCGCGAATCAGTTGAATGTTTCTCACATTAAAGAGCGTACGATTCGCGTCTGGAAAAAGCAGACCAGGCTCGTCTGCTGTGTTCCCGGACTGCGCGGTCACGATGCACAGATTCTGGTCGCCTGTGGCTTTTATGAGCCAGATCAGATCGCCAGGACTTCACCGCAGGAATTGTTTGGCAAAGTAAAATCGTTCGTCAAAACCAGCGAAGGACAGCAGATTATTCGTGGCGGAAAGAAGCCTGACTTCAATGAAATTACAGACTGGATTCGATGGTCGCAGAAAGCCAGAAAACTGCATGCTGCCTGAGAATGGCTGCAATGCGAAACTGCGATCTACTTTAGAATCAGATTCCGTCTCAGCAGATTGAGCGCTGCTTTCGTGACACGGCTTTTCGCAATCGCCCGATTGACCGTCAGTCCGATTTCATCCACCCACTCGGATTCTCGATTCGCTAAGGCAACGTAAGCCTGGGGAACCTGACTCGCATCCTGCCATGACTGGTGGGGATCAAGCAGAATTGCTAATGCAAAATCCGTTTGATATTTTTTCTGCGTCGCCTGCGCAATCAGGACTGCTCCTGCTGCATTGAATTCCACTGCCGCATGTTCGGTTCCAGGGTCTAAATATTCGCAGACTGACTCCAGTCGAGAAATAATTCCTCCCGTATACCAGTCCGCAGAACCATTGACTTCGGTCAGACGATAGGAGAGCAAGCCCCCCGTGCCACACTCACAGGTTGACAGTGTCTGCTGTTTCTGACTGAGCAGCATCATCACCACATGCTCCAGCTCTTCGTCTTCATAGCCAAAGATATATTCCCCGAGTCGTTCCTGAATCAGAATATTCGTCTCAGCAATCTTCTGCTCACACTCCTCAACAGAACTCCCCATGGCTTTAATCCGCAGGGTAATGGTGGCTTCATGTGCCGTGATTCCCACTTCCGGATCACGACCTCGACTGGTGATATCACCCAGCAATTCTTCTGTCTGCGACTCCCCCACTCCAAAACAGTTGATCCGTGCAAAGCGGATCATATTCGTGCCACGCGTGACGCGAGGTAATACGGACTGATAAAACATAGGCTTCATTTCTGAAGGAACGCCGGGCATCGCGGCAATCAGACAGATTGATTTACCATCGAGTCGCGGAACTTCCATCCAGATTCCCGGAGCAGTGCCATGTTCATTCTTGATCGGTTCTGCGCCACGGGGAAACATGGCCTGAATGCGATTCCGCTCGGGCATCTCGCGCGATCGCTTCTGAAACATGGCCTCAATGATCTCCATTGATTTCTTATCCAGAACGAGATCAGTGCCCGTTAACTCCGCCAGCGTCTGCCGGGTCAGGTCATCCAGTGTTGGCCCCAGCCCTCCTGTAATGAGAATCAGATCAGAACGCTGCACGGAAAGGCGAAACTGCGTTACGATTTCATCCAGATTGTCGGCAATTGTTGTATGAAAATGAGTGGAGATGCCGACCGCTGCCAGTTCTGTACTCAGCCACTGACTGTTCGTATCCAGTTTTTCCCCATTCGTCAGTTCACTGCCAATCGCGATTATTTCTGCTTGCATTCCTGTATCCAGTAACGAGAGGGGAGAATCACTGTTCCGGCAGTGACAGACCGTTTCCTGTTTCAGCTGCCCACCGGAGTCTGCAAAGCCAGTTTATACTGTTCCACGGTTTTCTCAACCATGGTCTCCACCCGGAATTCCTGTCGAACCAGTTCCCGCGCCGATTCTCCCATCGCCCGGGCTTTCAAAGGATCGTCCAGTAACTTCAGGATACTGTTCGCCAGGATTTCACTGTTGGAAGGAGGAATCACCAGCCCTGTTTCCCCATCCCGGATGACAGAATAGATGCCGCCCACCCCTGTCGCGATCACGGGTCTGCCCAATGCCATCGCTTCCAGCATGATCGTTCCCAGCCCCTGCCTGAGTGAAGCCAGACAGAAAATATCCATGGCCTCCAGAGAAATCGAAAAGTCATACAGATTAGGCACAAAGGTAACGTTTTCTGTAATTTCCAGATCACGAACCAGGTGACGCAAATTGCTTTCTTCCGGGCCTGCCCCCGATACCAGAAACTGGACGTCGGGATTTACTTCCAGCACACGACTGGCGGCTCCCAGAAAATAAGGCAGGCCTTTTATGGCTTCCAGCGGCCCCGCTGTACCGACAACAGGCTGGTGATCCCGAGACAGTACCGGAACGTGCAGAGACTGCTCAGGCACATCCACGCCACTGGAAATCACCAGTACAAAATCTTCGGGCAGGCCGGTGCGGGCGATCAGATCTTTTTTGACCGATTCGCTGACAGTAATCACTCCCCTGCACCATCGCATGTCAATCCGCAGACGCTCATCACTCTGCAGATAGTCATTCACAGTGAGTAGAAAGGGGCGTTTCAGTTTGCGGGCCACCCATTGTCCCTGGGGTAAAACATGGCGAGACTGGATATGGATCAGATCGGGTGGTTTCTTTTCCAGCTCCTGTTTTACCAGATGTAAAATCATATTACCCAGTATGGGAACATTCAGATTCCGAAACTCTTTTATATCCAGTCTGGTCCGCATACCCGGATCGACTTTGGTCGCATTGGGACAAACAACCTGCGTCTCGATTCCATAAGCAGCCGTGTATTGCGCCAGCCGCAGGGTATAAGCCGAAGTACCCCTGACTTCAAACGGCCCTGCGAAGAGTAACACCTTCAGAGGAGAATCTGCTTTACTCATTTGCATATTTCCAGCGCTGCCGCAGTAGCAGAAAAGATCAAAGTGATATGCGGTGTCAGATTCATCATCAGGAACGGCGACGGGACAGAGGTGGGGAAAGTATTTCGTTCAGGATGATCGCCTGCTTGAATGCCTGACGATCACGCAGCAACTCACGAAGTTGCCTGCTTCCGCCTCGTTTACCATCGGATGAACTTCGCGTTTCACTTTCACGCGAACCAAAAAGTTCCGACGGGGGACGACCAGTGATATCATCGAGCTTGCTGTGAATAGTGCTTTGAAGATGTTTCTTCTGCCGCTTCTCGATTCGTTCACGCATTGAGCCACCCAGTCGCTTCTGACGGGCTGCTTCCTGCAACTCTGCGCGTTCCCGGGCCGAAATGTGAGCCCTGGGTTCCTCTACAACTTGTTTGACCTGCTGGGTCCGCCGCCCCTGGGGTTGCAGATTCTCTTTTTTTCGGCGACGCCTGACCGGAGGTTGCTGCACGGCGACGGGAGGTTGCTGCTGCACGGTGGTTGTTGCCTGGACATCGTCTTCGAAGAAATCAACTTCGGCCGGTTTCTCCTTTTTCTCCGCCTGGGGATTCATCGCCTCCTGGAGAAATTTTTCCAGTTCTTTCTGCAAGGCAGCTTTTTCTTTGACCTTGCCTGGTTGCGGCTTATTTTTTTCCTTGGCAATATTACCGATGGCACTGGCGGCACTGATCAACAGAAAAATCACCCCGACAATCACTCCGACGATATCATCACCAGCGGCCAGTATGGGAAATTCCATCATTTGAGTCCTGTCTTAAAATCCGGTCTGAAAAGCCATTTCATTCCACAAACATCCGGTGAGTGTCTTAATTCGCAGGAGACATTTCCCGCTCGGGCGTGGCAATTGCATCCCGCATTTTCGTATCGGCCTGAACGTTTTTCAGTTCATAATAGTCCATCAGACCCATCTTCTTACTGCGAAATGCGCTGGCAATGGCCTCGGGAACTTTGGCTTCTGCCAGCACCACCTTGGCCCGGTTCTCCTGTGTGAGCGCCACCATTTCCTGCTCACGCGCTTTCTGTTCCGCACGACGCTGTTCTGCCTTGGCCTGCGCAACCCGCATTTCTGCTTCCGCGTGATCGGCCTGCAGTCGCGCACCAATATTTTCGCCGACATCGATGTCAGCAATGTCAATCGAAACAATCGTGTAAGCCGTCTGTTTCTCTAAGCCTTCATTCAATACGATCTGCGTTATTTTATCCGGGTTTTCCAGAACCTTTTTGTAGGAATCAGTGGAACCGATGGCCTGCACAATCCCCTGGCCGACACGTGCGATCACTGTCTCTTCGGTTGCTCCACCAACCAGCTGTTTCAGATTGGTCCGCACGGTAACCCGGGCTCGTACATTCAACTGAATTCCATCGCCGGCTACGGCATCCAGCGTACTGTTCGTCTTCCGCGAATCGGGACAGTCAATGACCTTGGGATAAACGCTTGTCCGAACGGCGTCCAAAATATCCCTTCCGGCCAGGTCAATCGCCTGCGCTGACTGCCAGTCCAGATCAATCTTGGCCCGCTGGGCGGCAATCAAAGCCCGGATCACATTCGGCACATTCCCCCCGGCAAGATAATGGGCTTCCAGATCCCGGGTTGAGATATCATACGTCCGGGTGACCCCTGCCTGGATTGCCATGATTTTACTGCGCACGATGATCGTGGGGTTCACTTTTCGAATCGTCATCATCACCAGGTTCGGAAACGAAATCTTGGCATTCGTCATTTTGCACTGAATCCACAGTCCGGCAAAACGGGCGAAAACCGCGAAAAAGACCAACACCCCGAGAAAAACGACAACTCCGATAATCCAGGTAATTGTGGAAATATCTTCAGCAGCGAAAAGATTCAAGGTGCTCATTCCTGTTTTCCAATCCTAAGAAAATTTAGATCCAGATGATGTTCAGCAACAACTGAAACCAACTATTATAACCTGGAACTCCATTTTGACTTGCATATTGTAAAGTAAATTACGTTCAGCATCCAGAGACGCCCTGCAGATTCAATTTTCGGGTACATCAAAATCAAGTGAATCATCTGTCATTCTCTGATCGGAGTCGGCTGATTCCTCTACCGGTTTCGACTCGTCAGCAGCCGGCTGTTTGACAACTTTGACGACCAGCCGGGAGCCTTCCACGGCAATAATTTCGACATCCACCTGCGAGTCTACGATCATCCCCTGGCTTTCGCAGTGATGTCTCTCATGATTAACGAGTACAAACCCGCTGGGGTTCAAAAGAGTTTGTGTTTTTCCCCTCTTTCCGATCAAGGAACGTAAATGATCGGTTTCTTCGCGGAACCCTGTAACCTCATCCAGAGTGGGGACTTCGTGAATCACCTTTTTCCCCCAAGCCGTATTGGGAAAGAAGCGGACAGCGAATCCCAGTGTCGTCGGGATCAGCACAATTACACTGGCAATATAAGTCCACCACAGTCCGGGACTCGAACCCCACCAGGCCATCCAGGCCCCCCAGACAGAGACTGCAATACTGGATAAAGCCAGCACGGCAATGATTCCGCCGGAGGGAAGAAAGATCTCGGCGACCATCATCATCAACGCGACAGCTAAAGCAAGAACTGCTATGAGTGAATAATCCATCAGGCCTACAGACTTTCCGTGCGCTGTCCTTTCCCACCTTGGTTTCAAACCGGAAAAGTACAATAGTTCGAGTGAATTCAAACAGTCAATTCTATTCGTATACTCGTACAGGACTGCAGCTTATGACGCCGCAATCTTATTGTACCGGTTCCCATCAGCAAGGCAAGTTGCGAACGGAAAATCTGGTTCTGAATCGGTTCGTCCGAATAATCTTCCCCAGATCGCTTTGCTTTCTGACTTACGGATCGCAGGCCAGCGTCTGGCAGGGCGAACAATAAACCGGATCCGGCTGGTTACTTAAATCCACGATCCAGATATTCCGGAAGCGTACCGGGTTGGAATGGTCCTGCAGTTTGATGGGAAACAGTTCGGGACCTTCCTGCTTACCCCCGCCGGTTTTTGCGATGATCGAGTAATCCTGATGGACGGGCACACCATTCAGCAGAACCGTGATGAAAGCATTTTTGATCTTTTCACCTGCCGCATTGAATTTGGGAGCCACGAAAGCGATATCATAGGTCTGCCAGCTGAGGGGCGGAAAACACATATTCACATCACCCCGCTTCTGCTTGTAAAGACCACCACATTCATTCTCGACGCCTTCCAGTCCGAACGAATCCAGAATCTGGACTTCATAGCGGCTCTGCAGATAAACACCACTGTTACTGCGAGCCTGCCCGGTAGCATAAGGCATATAAGGCAGGCGAAATTCCAGGTGCAGACGGAAACTGCGGTAGGTATGCTTGAATTCGGTCCCCTCCTTCAACAGGCCTTCCTCTGTGATTTCGGCGTCTTTCAGCATAGCGGTGGAAGTACCATCAAACAGTACAGTTGCCCCGGGAGGCGGAGTCGCCCCCAGTGTTATGCTGTGACGCTGTGTTTTCAGCAACTGTCCCAGCAGATGCCCTGCATTGTCCCGCACATCGACAACGCCCCCGTGCAAAACCTGTAACTGAAAATCACCGCCGGTCAGAAATAACACATCTCCTTGTCGTGTTCCTGCCAGTTCGACTCGTGCCGAGCGGTCCCAGCCATTCCCGGGCAGTCCACCATGATAGAGGGAGGCAATAAATTGACCATCACCTCGAGCAACGACCTGCAGGCCCAGCGCCGCTTCACCACACCAGGAACAGTCATTGCCAATCAGGCCGAAGTATTCCCCCTGGTAGAGAAAGTCTTCATCAACGTTATTGATATCGAGGATTGCGAATTTTTTATCCCCTTTGGGAGCCTGGGCAAATGCTGTCGATGTCAGCAGAAATTGAAATGCAAATAAACCGACCAGTAAAAGACGAAACATCTATCCCCCAGATTCTCTAATAATCTTAATCGAAAATGATCAACATTCCTGTGTAAACCACCATTCTGGGGAGACTTTCCCTCATTTGCAAGCCTGAATGACCGCTTTGAATTTTAAGATTCTTCCCCACCGGCGAAACACAGGTTTTTGTAAATTATCGTTAACACTCAACATCAGTTCTCATTGTGATCAGCAGGTTTATTGACACAATTATAATCGGTATGTTGTGACTCTTTGGAGAATTTGTCACAATAGGAATCCAGTGCGATTCAGCGGGATCCGAAACATCCTGCTTCCCGCCTATAGCCGTACTACCTTCTGGCACGTGGAACCCACCTGAAGCGACTCTGTCAACAATAGAAAAGATGACTCATGAGATACACCGTATATGGCCTGGTTGTCCTGCTTATCATCATTCACCAGGATAACTGGTTATGGGACGATAAACGTCTCATCTGGGGCTTCATGCCGATCACCCTGCTTTATCAGGCAGGGATCTCCGTCGCAGCATCCATTGTCTGGTTCCTGGCAACCAAATATGCCTGGCCACATCACCTTGAAGAAGTTGCTAAAGAAGCCCCCGCCCAGGAAACAGGAGAAACAGAATAATGATCCAGCTGGTAATTATCGGAATCTATTTGTCGCTACTGTTGTTTCTGGGGGTCTTTTCCAGTCGACTGTTTAAGGGAACCAGTAAGGACTACATGCTGGCCAGCCACTCGATCGGTCCCTTTCTGCTGCTGATGTCCATTTTCGGAACGACGATGACGGCCTTCGCACTCGTCGGTTCCAGTGGAGAAGCTTACAAAGAAGGTGTCGGTGTCTACGGGATGCTGGCCTCTTCCAGTGGTATCATTCACTCACTCTGTTTCTTCCTCCTGGGGATTAAACTCTGGTCGTGGGGTTATAAATACGGTTACACCACTCAGATCCAGTTCTTCCGCGACCGCCTGGAAAGTGACCGCATCGGTATTATCCTGTTCCCCATCCTGGTCGGACTGGTTATTCCCTACCTGCTGATCGGCGTGATGTCATCCGGCGTGGTCATCAGCAGTATTACAGAAGGTGCCTTTGAAAGCTCCTTTGCCGACTACGACTACGGCGTTCCCCCCTGGCTGGGGTCTCTGGTCATCAGCCTGGTCGTACTCATCTATGTCTTCTTCGGCGGGATGCGGGGAACCGCGTGGGCGAATACCTTCCAGACCATCGTGTTTATGGTGCTGGGTGTCGTCACTTTCGTGGTTATCTCAAGCAAGCTGGGCGGACTCCAGGCAGCCAGCCACGCAGTCCTGGAAAAGAACCCGTCCAAGCTGATGCGCGCCGTCGATCCGGCAGACCGCGTCCGTTATGCCGAACGTTATCAGACCTGGACCTTAGTCGCCAAATACAACTATGCCCGTCGGATTCTCAAAACATTAAAGTTGACTGACGCACAGAAAGCCGAAGCCTACAAAGAATTCAAACCCCGGTTTCCCAACTGGCAAACATCAGCAGAAGCAATCTATGCGTCTGAAAACGAGCTGTATAAACTCACGAACGAACAGGTCAACAAAGCCCTGCTGACGCAGGATGACCGCGTCATGCCAGATCCCTTTCCCGATAAATGGAAACAGGGCCTGATGGCGCATCACGATCTGCGCGAATACCCGCGCAGAGCCAACGCCGAAGACGAAAAAGCCATGCTGATCTTCGCAGAGAACATTGGTCACCCCGAGCATGATCTGGATCCGAACGATCCCTCCAAAGGGAAAAAATGGACCATCAAAAAAGCGCTGGGAGTGTACCGCGCCAGCAGTTGGGCACCGGATGCACCACATCCGATGAGCAAGCTGGTCTTCTTCACATACTTCTTCGTGCCTCTCTCGGTCGGCATGTTTCCTCACCTGTTTCAGCACTGGCTCACAGCACGCAGCGCTGCCACTTTCAAACTGCCTGTGGTCGCACATCCGCTGTTTATTATGATTGTCTGGGTTCCCTGTGTGCTGGTCGGCATCTGGGCGACTTCTGCCACATTCGAAGGAGCCCCCCTCTTCCCGCCCCACTTCCCGGCGAACGCAGTGTTGGCAGCGATGGTGAAAAAGATGACCTCGCCTGTCCTGGCCGGCTTCCTGACGGCGGGGATCCTGGCGGCCATCATGTCCTCGCTTGACAGCCAGTTCCTCTGTCTCGGAACCATGTTTACCGAAGACATGGTCGTACACTACGCCGGGAAAGACCGTTTTACCGATAAACAGGTTGTCTTCATGGCTCGCATGTTTATTATTATCATTGTGGCGATTACCTACGGCTTCAGTCTGCTGGAGCCGCGGCGCGTCTTCACGCTGGGGGTCTGGTGTTTCAGTGGATTCTCCAGTCTGTTCCCGATTATCTTTGCCGCTGTCTACTGGAAACGGCTTACGAAAGCGGGAACCTATGCGGGAGTCATCGTTGCTTTCGGAACCTGGCTGTATCTGTTCCGGGAAGCGAAATTCGCTTTGAATCCGGATTACACATTCTTGGGTATGATGCCTGTCGCAACCATGGTGGTCGTTTCGGCAGCCGCGATGATCCTGGTTTCCCTGGTGACTTCGCCACCCAGTAAAGAAACCCTGGTTCGTTTCTTCCCCGAAGACTAAACCAGAATGAACCAAGTTAAGATTGTTAGAAATACGACAGGCTGTGCCGAACATCAGACGTATGTTCCACAGCCTGTTGTTGACTCATTCTATAGAGCCGCGCATGTCCTGTACTTTTAAAACAACCCGCCGTGTCGAATTTCATGAGACCGACATGGCTGGCATCGTCCACTTTGCCAACTTCTATAAGTACATGGAACAGGCCGAACACGAATACTTCCGTTCGCTGGGTCTGACCATTGTGGATAAACAGGCAGACGGCTCTATTCTCGGCTGGCCCCGGGTTTCAGCTCAATGCTCGTTTGAATCACCCGCCTATTATGGAGATCTGCTCGAGATCCGCTTAAACATAGAACGGATCGGCGTGAAATCACTGACAATCGAATACGATCTCTGGCGTGACAAAACAAAAATTGCCAGGGGGCGCATGAAAACGGTCTGCTGTCAGTTCACACTCGGCAGCCCCATGCAATCCATCGCCATCCCCGAGTGGATGCTGCTGAAATTTGAAGCATCAATGGATCAGACGGAATAATCTGTTAAGCAGGGATCAACATGAATGACGCGCAACAGCAACTGATGGTCCGCGACTTGTCGAAAGAATTTTCACTCGCGGGTGAATCGCTGCCGATCCTCAACAACGTAAACTTAAGTCTTAACCGGGGAGAGGCGCTGGCCATCACCGGACCTTCCGGTTCAGGCAAAAGCACACTGCTCTATATTCTCGGCGTACTCGATCAGCCCACAGCCGGCGAGGTGATTGAGTTCGGCCAGAACCCGTTTGAACTGCAGGCAAAGCAGCAGGCAGAATTCCGCAACCGGAACATCGGTTTTATTTTTCAGGACCATCATCTGATGCCACAGTTCTCGGTTCTGGAGAACGTCCTGATCCCGACCATGGTCTCGCAGAGTGGTTCCACTGATGCAGAAGACCGCGCCCGCCACCTGCTCGAACGCGTGGGTCTTTCAGATCGATTGAATCACCGCCCCGCCCAGATATCCGGCGGCGAACGCCAGCGGGTCGCCGTCTGCCGTGCACTGATCAATAACCCGCGACTGCTGCTGGCCGATGAACCCACGGGAAATCTCGACCGCATTAATACTGAAGCGATCGGCAAACTGCTGCTGGAAATCAATCAGGAACAGAACACGATCCTGATCTGTGTCACACACAGCCGCGAACTGGCGGTCCTGTTCCCCCAGCATCAGCGGCTGCGCGATGGATCGCTCGTGACAGAAACAGCCTGAAAATCCAATTACAATCTTCGCAAGAGTTCGATTCATGAATCAATCGCGATTTGTTTTCAAAAGCCTGACTTACCACTGGCGCACCAATCTCGCGGTTCTTCTAGGGGTCATCGCCGCCACCGCAGTCATTGGAGGGGCACTCATCGTCGGCGATTCCGTACGGGCCAGCTTGCGACAAATGACCCTCGACCGCCTGGGGAAAATCGATTTCGTCATCTCGGGACATCGCTTCTTCCGCGAACAACTGGCCGAGGATCTCAGCAAATCCACCGACCTCCCCGGGCACATCAAAACCATCGCCCCCGCCCTGGTCCTGCGAGGCAGCCTGGAAAAAAATCGGGACGACCAACATCTGCGTGTCGGACAGGTCAATATCTTTGGCACCGATGAACGCCTCTGGTCACTGCTCGAACATCCGGATCTCCCTCCGCCCCAGGACGATCAGGCCATCCTCAACTCGCGCGTCGCGGAACAGTTACAGGCCGCGGTCGGCGATGAAATCACACTCTGGATCGAACTCCCTTCCGCGATTCCCCGCGACTCCCTGCTGGGCGAACGTGAAGAACAGTCTGTCGAAATCACCCTCACCGTCAGCACCATCCTCGACGCCGATTCTAAAGCAGGTCGCCTGGCCCTGCTTCCCAATCAGCAACTGCCCCTTGATCTGTTTATCTCTCTCAAAACGCTGCAATCAGCATTAGACCTCGACGAGATTGTCGCTTCGCGCCGCAACCCTCAGTCCCGACCCGCTCGAGTGAACTCCCTCTTTTTCAGCTCCGACAGCCCGGACGCTGTTTCTCCTGCTGCTCTGGAAACAGCCCGTCAGCTGGAGTCCGTTCTGAAGAGTTCCCTGAAGCTCGAAGACCTCAATCTGAAGATTGTCCCCAACAAGGATTATCAGTATCTCTCGCTTGAAAGCGATCAGATGATTCTCGATCCCCAGATCGAACAGGCGGGTATGGCGGCAGCGAAGTCACTGGGTCTACGAACGTCTCCCGTGATGGTCTACATCGCCAATGAAATCGAACCTGCCCAGAAGGGAAAGACGGAACTCAAAGAACAGTACTCCATGTATTCGATTGTCGCGGGACTCAATTTCACTCAGCAGCCCCCCTTTGGTCCGTTCCAGTTTATCGGGGCAAAGCCGGAACTCCCCTTAGACGAAAATGACATCGTCATCAACGAATGGCTGGCCAAAGACCTGAATGTCAAAGTCGGTGATGATATTCGCATGAAGTACCATGTCGTCGGTTCCCGGGGAGAACTGCCCGATGTCGAACAGACTTTCAAAGTGCGTGGCATCATCGCCCTCGATGGCACTCCCGCTGCCGACCGCAAGCTGACTCCCGACATGGAAGGCATCACCGATGCCGACACCTTCGGCGACTGGAAACAGCCCTTTCCCATGCAGTTGACCCGCGTCACCGATCGTGATGAAGATTACTGGGACAAATACAAGGCCACTCCCAAAGCCTTCGTCTCACTGGGAACAGCTCAGTCATTATGGAACAGCCGCTATGGCAGCCTGACTTCACTGCGGTTCACTCCCCTGCCCGGAAAATCCCTGGAAGAAACCGCTCCCCTGTTTGCGAGCGAGTTACTCAAAAAGATCGACGTCTTTAAAATGGGTCTCACCGTACAACCCATCAAGCTGCTGGGTCTCGCAGCCGCCAGTGGAACCACCGATTTCAGCGGGCTGTTTATTGGCTTCAGCTTTTTTATCATTCTGTCAGCAATCATTTTAATTCGCCTGCTGTTCAAGCTGGGCATTGACCGCCGCGTCTCGTCGATCGGCCTCCTTTCCGCCATCGGATTTACGCCACAACAGGTCAGACAGATCATCTTCAAAGAAGCCTTCATCGTGATTCTGACCGGTGGCATCCTGGGAATTCTCGCTGCCATCGGTTATGCCTCACTGATGTTATATGGCCTGAAAACCTGGTGGATCGGTGCCATCGGCACTCGCTTCCTGTATCTCGATCTGACAGCGACCAGTCTCATCATCGGATTCCTGATCGCGGTACTTTTCTCAGGCTTCGTCATCTGGAAATCGATGTCTGAACTCAAACAGATTTCCATCCGCAGCCTGCTCGCGGGCGTGAATTCGACTGATACAGAGTCCGCCAGGGAAACCCGCCGCGTGGGTTATATCTACAAAATCTCACTTGCCCTCGCGGTCATTCTGGTTCTGGGAACCGTCTTCGGCCTCATTCCCCGACAGGAAGCGTTTTCCGGCTTCTCCTGGCAGACCGTTTCTTTCTTTCTGGTTGGTACTCTATCACTGGTTGCCAGCCTCAGCTTTCTGTCCAGTCGACTTAGACAGACTTCCACGACTCCGATCAAAGGCGCCGGGACCGGAACACTCATCAAGCTTGGCATCCGCAATGCCGGTCGCTTCCGTCAGCGGAGTGTATTAACAACCGCACTCATTGCCTCGGCGACATTCGTGCTTGTCTCTGTCGCCGCCGGACATCGTAATCCTGCGGTCGAAAGCCCCGAGAAAGATTCCGGGAACGGCGGGTTCACACTCATCGCTGAATCCACGTCTCCCCTGATCTACGATTTGAACACCGAAGAGGGACGCAGCAAAATGCTGGTCAACGTTCCTGACGATCCGGAAACACAGCAGCTCCTGAAACAGATGCAGGTGATTCCCTTCCGCGTCAAACCAGGCGAGAATGCCAGTTGCCTGAATATTTACCAGACCAGTGTCCCCACGATCCTCGGCGTTCCCCAGGAAATGATTGAACGCGGTGGTTTCAAGTTCGCAGACACACCGGCTGACAATCCCTGGAAACTGCTCAACGAACCACAGGCAGACGGCTCCATCCCCGCGCTGGGTGATATGAATACGCTCATGTACAGCCTGCATAAAGGCATTGGCGCGACAGTCGGCATCCCGTCTGACGAACGTCCCGAACATCAGTTGAAAATCAAAGGCATGTTTGATGGCAGTATCTTTCAAGGCGTGCTGCTTATTTCAGAACAGCATTTTCAAACGCTGTTTCCCGAGCAGGCCGGCTTTGAATATTTTCTGATTGAAATCCCCCCCGCCCAGGCAGACAAGCTCGCCGGCGTTCTCGAAACAGGACTGACCGAATACGGGTTCGACGCCGACCTCGTCGCCAATCGACTCGCCGACTTCCTCGCCGTACAAAATACCTACCTCTCAACCTTCCAGACGCTGGGCGGTCTGGGTCTGCTGCTGGGAACCCTCGGGCTTGCGACCGTGATGTTACGTAATGTGGTCGAACGCCGCAGCGAACTGGCTCTGCTGCGTGCCATCGGCATGACGGGCAGCGATGTCGCGGTCATCGTCCTTTCTGAAAATGCGTTTCTCCTGCTCTGGGGGCTGGTTTCGGGAACCGTCTCCGCCCTGCTGGCAATGTTGCCACATCTGTTGTCTACCGGCGCCGATCTCCCCTGGGAAAGCGGTCTGCTCATCCTGCTGGCGGTCCTGGTGACAGGCATGCTGGCAGCGCTGCTGGCGGTCGCCGATGCCGTCCGGGCACCGATTCTGGCAACATTAAGGGCTTCATAAGAGTTTGTACACAGCCGCATTTCATCGATTCGCACAAAAAGGCACGTCTGTCGGGTGCTGGAATTTCACAAAGTTACTATCATGACTACTGTGTTGTCTCGCCAATGGAAATGATCCCTCCCTCCCGTTTTTCAGGAGTTTAAACGATGTCGAAATGGACGATTGTCTTAATCTTTGTCGCCTGCGCCGCTCTTTCATGGGGGACCTATGTGCCTCTCGTTCATATCGCTGCCCAGAAACTGCACAGTAACCTCCGCGCCTTCCTGTTCGTGGGGATGGCTTACTTTCTGGTCGCGGTTCTGATCCCCTGCTTCTTCATCTTCGTACTGGGAAAAGATCCAACTGCCAAAGCGGGCGTGAACTTCGACACCGGCCCGATCCTCTGGGGCATCCTCGCCGGAACCGCCGGCGCCATGGGCGCGCTCTGTGTGATCTTTGCGGTGACCACCGGCGGCAAAGGAGCTGCCATCTATGTCGCGCCGCTCGTGTTCGCAGGTGCTCCCATTGTGAATACCATCGCCACCATCACTGTCTTCCATCCAACTAAAACACTCCCCGATCTCAGGTTCTTCCTCGGGTTAGGCCTCGCCGCCGCCGGTGCTGCGATGGTCATGATTTATAAACCCGTCGATAAACCACATGCGGTTCCCGCAGCGGTCGAACAAGTCGTCGAACCAGCCATCAACGATACCGGCACAACATAATCAACTATTTCTGTTCTCATCGAACAGATCAAATAAACCCCAACCCTGTTCCGGTTTTCAAATCGGAACAGGGTTTTTTCTTCGAAACATCCATTTTCAAATCCTTACCGCAAAGTTTTCGGAATCTGGTTATCCTTGATTGCTTTCGACCATTCCGCCAGGCGGGCTTTCCCCAGCGCCCAGAAGTTGCCACACAGAGTCAGGTATTCGAGCACGACTTCTTTCTGATCTTTTTCCAGCAGCGCTTTCGCCAGACTGAAATCAGGACCGAACGAATTGAGTTGAGGCGAACCTTTCGTCTTGCCCGCTTTGATCAGATACTGCTTCGCGGCTTCCATATTCCCTTCCGCCAGGGCAATTTTACCGAGCGTAATATTTGCATAATGCACTTTATTGCCACTGTTCCAGTCCGACCCCACCTGGTTCAGCATCAGCTCCGCATACTGTCTTGCTTTTTCCGTGTCACCTGCCCCCAGAGCTGCCTTTGCCAGGCTCGTTAACAGCGCATCTTTGGCATGATTGGCCGAAAGCTGATAGGCAATCTCCAGTTGCTGCAGTGCTTTCGCTGCTGCATCTTTCTGTGCCTTGAGTGAAGAACTGCTCTGCATGTCCAGCGAATACAATTGCCCGAGATCCCGCGCCCATTGAGGATTTTCCGCATCCAGCTTCTGCGCTTTTTCCAATAGCTGTTTCGCCAGATCCCGATCATGCAGCATCAAATAATTCGCCGCATGATCCAGCAGCTTCAGGTTGTCCGGCTGCGCTTTGAGTTGTTTTTCCCAGGCTTGTTTGCCGCGGGTATAAGCCTCTCCATCCAGAATCGCATCCATCTGCCCGAACGGAGATCCCATAATCTTCGACTGAGGTTCATTCTCAATCAGCCACAACACATTCTCCTGTTTTGCCTTTCGGGCCGCGGCGTCGGCAAACTGTTTCGTGAAATAATACCCCAGCAGTTTCACGCGGGCTTCGCTATCTTTTGGATTTTCTTTGACCTGCTTTTCCACAACTGCCGCCTGCTCCGCGGTCATTCTGCGGCCCTCAATCGCCAGTATCGTCTCATCAGCGGCGGGTAAAATGGAACAGAGGCAACTCATCAGTCCCATAAAAATGGCTGTTAAAAATCGATTTCTCAACTGAACTCACCCTTCCTGATTCAGTAAATCACTGAATCTCAAGTTATCACATAGACTGGTTCGGCCTGCTTTCTGGAAAGCCTGATTGTAGCAGCCTGTCACCCCGATAGATAAACATATTGTCATTCCACTGCAAATTTTGCCCTTGACCCCGCCGCGCCGCTGGCGATAAGCACCAAAGTGAGTCGCGCGCGTGCTCAGTTTACAGTGCACTGAAACACACGCCACTTGTTCCTGATCTTCACTACAAAAGAACCTGTTTTTTTCAGATTTGCACTGCCTGAATTCACACCCGCTCGAGATGTAACCCTGCGGGTCGCCGCACATCGCAAAGCTTCGCCCCGGCACCGCCCCGACGTCGCAGCAGGTCGGTTCTCTGTCAACCCGTATCGCCACATGACATTGTTCATCCCCCTTGACGCCCCCATGACTTTCCACAAAATAATCCACCATGAATAACCCAGCATGCAACGAAACCACTGACCACAAACCACAGATCGAACACAAGAATGAACCCCACAAAAATAACAAAACATCAATATCCTCTCCCCCCGTGCGGGTGCCATTTGTCTGCTCGTCCAGGTGGCACAGTTGGCTTGTCCAACGGTGCTCAGTGAACCAGTTCCCGCCTGCAAGGCAGGATACCACCGGGTGCCATCTGTCGGCTTGCCCGACAGTGCTTTGAGTAACTATCCCAACTCAGAAAAACAGGGGTAAGCCCGAATGCAATTCGGGCCGAGCGGAGCGAGCAGGAGGTCGCAGCTAACGCGTTCATTCCAGCACCAGGCTTTCCACACCCATTCGGCACGGCCGGACAAGCCGGCCATGGCACCCCAAAATCTCTTTATTAATTGCAATGTGCCTACAAAAGTTAGACGGGCGCGTGCCACTGTCGGCTTGCCCGACAGTGTTGGTATTATCGTCCCCTTACCCGTTTCACCAGGTATTATAAATGAAGTCCCCCACTCCCCGCAGATGAAAATCCCGAACCACTGAATGATCAAAAGAAGGATCAAAAAGGTGTTAACGTTCTTCACCGTAAAACATTCCAGATGAGCCGCTGAACCATTATCCCCGGCTTTCATATCACGTTCGCA
>PAJV01000007.1 GCA_002706765.1 Gimesia sp. | reverse complement strand
GGTTGGTGGCGCCTCCCTCTGCCTGCCGCTGGTCAATTGCGGCCAGTGTTTTAAATCCGCGATTTTGATGAAACTCACGGATCTTTACTTTGGAAGTACCAGGCGGATAGATTTCCAGGAAGATGATCTCTTTGTCCGCGTACTTCTGATGCAGCCTGAGCAGCATTTTTTTGATTTCACCGACGTACTTTTCCATTTCGGGGGACATCCCTGAAAAATCGTAATTCAATACATCCTCGAGAAAGAGCAGCACTACGACCTTGCCCTCGAAGTCTTTCAGTTGATGAGTGTTTCCGTCCAGCCATTCTGTCACCTGCAGGGGAGGGGCCTGCGAGAAAAGATGCACCATCTCTGGAGGCTCTGGGTCTTCAGGCAGCGGCTGCTCTGTCCCGGTTGTGTATGTCCGACCGTCGATCTTGTTGTCATACACAGTCTCCTCTGGAAACCGCAGTGCCAGTGTCTCAGGGCCGATTTGCTGATGCGGATGGATGTCGAGGACATCCCAGGTGGTACTCCGCCCGGGGACCGTGGGGACGGCTGGCAGGTTCTCCAGGTTCTTCGTGAAGATCTTGATCTCGTTCGTTTGGGAAGATTGCTCCTGTTTTTTCGGAGTGCCGGTCGTGTATTCCTGAAACCGGATGCGTGTCGGGTAAAAACTACCATCAACCTGTTTGACCTGCAGCACCTCTGCATGCTGGCTCAAACCCCAGGCAAGCTGGTTCTCCTGGTCGACATACCCCCATTCGATCCTTAAGGGGAGATAACCTTGTGCAGGATCGACCCAGGCGCGTGTCCGCCAGCGTTTCTCCGGACTCTGCTCATGCGGCTTGTTCAGGTACTCCACAAGGATCAACGCTTTTCCATCCCGGTTTTCTCGCCCTACAACCCGGTATCGATGCGGCGGCTTTGTCAGGCAGGCATCCAGACTGTATTCAGACAACTCTTCTGCCCAGTGATACTGTTTGAGTCCCAGCGGTGCGGTCGTCTTCAGGTTATGGATCTGCTTCAGATCGTTTCCGATTTCACCTTGTGGAATTTGGTGGTTTTTCTTTCTACCGTACCACCGTCTCAGGGGAGGCTGGTTCTGATTGGACCACGAGATCAGCTCGATCGCGTCATAATGCTGATTTAAGTTCTCCGCTGGCCAGACCGGTCCCTGCTCTAAAGTGGTATTCTTCTGTTGTAACTGATAAGGCCGTCGTTGATGAAACGATCGACCATCTGTCCAGAAGTAACGTTGATCTACCACTGTTTCACTCAACCGCTTCTGTACTACTTCCGGGGTTAATTGACTATCCAGGAACATTTCCTGTGAAGAGTATGAGTAGGTAACCCTCATCTGGTACTCGTCCTCGCTCATGATCTTTCCATCGATCTTGATCTCACTTCGGTCGGCTTTCTGAATATTTCTGAGTGCTTCCAGAATCAGTCTGTCCCGGGTGATGCAGTTCATGTTCTCCTGTGCCATGATCCGGTACGTCATCCCCAGCGGGAGCAGACGCTGGAGGTTGTTCCGGTAACCGCCCAGAATCTCTTCCACGCTCGGCAGCTGGTTCGGTTTCTCTGCGACCTTTGTTTCCGCCTGTGAAGTGCCGGGTAGGGGGGCCAGCGACAATAATAACAAGGCCACTGTTACCAGCAGGAATTTTCCCCGCCGCGAAATCCGGTGCTTCAAGGAATCACACATGATCGACGTCAGCCGCTGTTCCAGCATCCGCTGGGTTCCCATACCGGTCGCAGCGGGGATGCGTTGTGCCTCTGATACAAAGCCCGTCGCTTTGACGAGGACTTCTGCATAAGCACGCCGTTTGTCGGGAACTGCCTGGATGACCCAGGCATCACAACAGGTTTCTTCAATCACCCGAATTTCCCGGCGGACCCACCACACGACCGGGTACCACCAGTAGAGTCCCGTTGTCAGGAGTTCGAGCAACCGCACCCAGTGATCGCCGCGGCGGTAATGTGCCAGCTCGTGCAGCAGCAGCGTTTCGACTTCAGCGTCGTTCAGTTCCTGCAGGAGTTGTGCCGGCAGGATAATTCGTGCCCGGCTGAAGCCGGCCCAGAGCAGGGGAGAGATCGCGCCTGAGATCAGGTCGACCTGGGGTACCGATTTCAATCCGATCTGTGTTCCCAGTGTTCGAGCTCGTTGCTGCAGTTCTGCAGGCGCGGGTTGAGCCTGTTTCAGCAGTCGCTGAAAACAGATGATTCGCACTGCACCCACGAAAAAACATACCATGGTTCCCGTTCCCCAGATCAGGAGTAACAGGGAGGACCATGTCCACTCCAGTCCAGCGAAATACGAAGTCAGTCGTGCCGACCAGGCTGGTTCAGTGAATGATTCCACCATCGGGGACGGTTGTTTGGTCATACCAGGGGATGGGATGTCCTCTGATGTAGGATCTGCAGCTGTCGTCGTCTTTCGCAAGCCCTTTCGCAGAGCAGCAAAGGACGACAGCCCCGATTTGGCAGCAGCCTGACTCTCAGGCGTCGATTCTGTTTCTGCTCCTTGGGGAGACGCTATTGCGGGATGATTAGGTGCAGTCTTCGTTTTCGCCGTTAGCAGGTCGATTCGCGGATACCAGACAGCCGGGGTGATTAACTTGATCAACACCAGCAACAGCAGCAGATGCAACACCGCCGGGTTTTTCATCCAGCGGCGGACTAGCAGTACCATCACAAACAGACAGCCGGCGATCATCGCATTGCTGATCAGAAGTTTCCAGAGCAGATCCATTGCCATCTCCTTATGGTTTTTGGTGTTGTTTAGCCAGATCTTCGATCAAATCCATCAGCACTTTCTGCTGTTTCCGGTTCAGATCATTGTGCTGCGCCAGTTGCGTCAGCAGAGGCGTCAGGGAACCTTCACACAGAGCCTCCGCCACTTCCTGCAGGCGTCGCCCCACCAGTTCGTCACGATCCATACTCGCTTCGTAGATAAAAGCAATGCCAGCTGGTTCGCGGCTCACATAGCCTTTAGTAACGAGCCGTTCCAGCAGCTTTTTAACGGTGGAATAATAGGCGTCGGTTCGCTCGGGTTCAAGGATTTCAGTTATCGCGCGAATTGTTGCTGGCCCCTGCTGCCAGAGTACCTGCAATACACTCAGTTCCGCTTCCGTGACATCACGCGGCGTCTTGACCATCGCTATCGCATCCTTTCCATAAACCTGGGACGTTATGTCGCAGGCAAGGGTAGGACAAACCGTCCCATGTGTCAAGCTGATGTTGGAAAAAAGGAACGGGCAGGAATTTTCACCTGCCGTACTGATAATTATCAGCTTCTGCTCCAAAACCAGCAGGTGGTTATTTGGGCGTTACGTTTTTATACCAATTTGCCACTCCCCGGCAGGTGCTACGCTTTCTGGCCGTTGTTTACATTTAGTGGAGGTGAGTTGCCTCTAACTCGTATTCTGATACATGTGAAGGTTTTGATAGAGCCAGAGGAGGCTACAAAACTGTCTGGAGCCTCACGATATATCGGCTTCATTAACTCGTTTTTCTCGGTGGGAAGGATCGGCAAAGGCACGATCGGACCAATTGCCGCATGGGGCCCATTCCAGGTCCGGTAGGCGTGGCATTTCAACTCTCCGCCGGCAGGGATGGGTGATTTGCGGGGTGTGGGTGAATGAGTCGCAAAAAGATTCCATCTTTTGGGAGCAAGAGGTCTCACGTTCGAATCGTGTCGAACCGACTTTAAACCATTTTTGAGAAAAGGTTTAAGAAAATGAAAAACGGTCCACTATCTACTAAATGGTAGTGGTCCAGTACGTGGTCCGTTATTCTGCGGTTTTCTGTACAAGATCACACCCTCTGAGACGCCCAGAATCGCTTCTCTCGTCCCTTGATTCCAACCGTGGGCAATTTTCTCGCACTCTGCCTCTAAAACGCTCCTGAATGCCTCTCAGGAGGTACGTCAGTGCTGAGTGCCTTAAACTCCAGAAATGATTTGACTATTTGGGCACAATTGGCAAAATTGAAGGTACTTATTCAGCACAGATAGCGTTACGGTTTTCGACCGGCAGGCGCTACGCTTTGATTTCAGGCCAAGCACTCAATGTTGAGGCCGTTCTGATCTGGAAACAACGGGGCAACCTGTTTTCTAAAACTAAAATAGTAGTCCAACCATTGAATACCCAGCTAGACGGTAGTCTTATTCACTGCCTGTCTCCACCACGAAAGACGTCCAATGCCAACCCGATATACAACCATCTCGATCAGTCACCACGGTCGACTTCTCGACCGATTCTGCACGTTTTCGATCTTCCTACTTTTACTCATGATGATCAACACGATGGCTGCTCAACAGGCACCAGGCGCCGAGATCGTTTGTTTGACGGTGGATGATCCGAACAATTACGAAGCGGTCACGTTTCTCAATCGCTACGCGACGCAGGAGCTTCGGCCGGCTGGCCATAGTGTTACGATTCTGGAAGGCAATCAGCCGTTGCCAACAGATATTCCTGGGCTGGTCAAAGCGGTTCCACGAGCCGACCTGTTGATTGTATTTATACGACGGGCAACACCGCCAGCCGAACAGCTCGAAGCGATCAAAAAACATCTCAATGCGGGTAAACCACTGCTGGGGATTCGAACGGCCAACCACGCCTTTTTGCCTCGGGGTAAGGATGCCAAACCTCCTGAAGGAGGAGCGGTCTGGCCGGAATTCACACCGGCTGTACTCGGCGGACAAAACACCGGCTATGAGACGCAGGGGTTGCCTTATCGGGTCACACGCCACCCAGATGCTCCCGCGAAAACGCCGTTCTTGAAAGGGATCGACCCATCCAGCATCCGCGGTTACCAGTCGCTGTACCTGGTCTTGCCACTCGCCGAAGATGCTACCCCGCTGCTGCTTGGTAAAGCGGAGACGGATACGCCGGCCCAGCCGTTAGCCTGGTACCGCACCTACGGTCCCAAACGGGCTCGGGTCTTTTACACAAGCCTGGGCGCACCCGAGGATGTCAAACAGCCTGATGTGATCCGGCTCTACAACAATGCGATCACCTGGTTGCTGGCCGATTGACGGGTCGTTTTTACACTGCCTCCTCGTCCTCCTCAATCCTGATTAGTATATCAAGTTCTGGATGCGGTTAGGGGGGGCAAGGTCAATGACTTTTTGCTAACCACGAAATACACGAACCCACAAATATTTCTGATCGACAAACTCAGTTGAGCGTGCAGTCCCCGTTTCAGATTTGCCAGGGCGTGCGATAGGGGCGTTGCAGCATCTGATTGGCTTCGTCATCACCGATGAATTGTTCTTTGTCCGGGTCCCACTTTAGTTTTCGTTTCAGCTGCATGGCGATGTTACCTAAGTGGCAAATACTGGCGGTAGAATGTCCGGCCTCAACGGGTTCGATAGGATTTTTCCGCGACTTGACGGAGTCAACGAAGTTCTGGTAATGATTCTCGCTGACGGGCAGGTGAATCTCCTCGGCTGTGATCACCGAATTCTTGATAGCATCCGAGGATGCTTCCACCTCGCGCATATTGTTGACACTGAATTGAACCCAGCCTTCGGTGCCCTCGATGCGGGCTCCAAACCCGGGGTCCTGTGTACGACAAATAAACTCGATGCCGTTGGCGTAGCGTGCGCGGAAGTCGGTTTTCATCGCGGTGGTGTATAGATGCCCTTTGGGCGGCCAAACGACCCCTGGTTGGTTCTCGAATTCCACCGGGCCAGTGCCATCCATATCCAGTGCCCACTGGATGATATCGGTTGAATGAGCACCGGTGTTGGTTACCTGTCCCCCTGAATAATCGAGATGAAAACGGAAACGGTACAAGCAGCGATCAAGATGATAGGGGGCCATCGGTGCGGGGCCTAACCACATGTTATAATCAAACCCAGCGGGTACAGGCATTTCCTTCCAACCTGGGCCCGGTCCAGCACCGCTGTTATTGATAATAGAAACCACACGTTTGACCTCGCCGATTCGACCATTGCGTACCAGTTCACACATACGGCGCACTACTTTATTCGAGCGATACTGAGAGCCGGTCTGTAAAATACGATTGTGCTTGCGAACTGCTTTGATCATCTGCTGACCATCGTGAACGGTGAGTGACATGGGTTTCTGGCAATAGACGTCTTTGCCGGCTTCACAGGATTTTACAGTTGCCAAAGCGTGCCAATGATCGGGCAAAGTGATCATGACGGCATCGATGTCTTCGCGTGCCAGAACATCGCGAAAGTCACTGTAGGCATCACATCCCTGGTACTTTCCCGAACGCGCCTTTTTGGCATAGTGCTCATTCACTTTTTTCTGAGCGGGCTCGCGTCCCAGGAAATGTTCTTTACGAGCATAGCCGCCACTGGCTTTGTTGACGTCACAGACGGCAACCACCTGGGCATCAGCGAGCCGCAACATACCAGGCAAGTCGGCACGACTCTGATTCCCACAACCAATCTGGGCAATGTTGATGCGGTTACTGGGGGCATTCGAACCAAAGACAGAACTGGGAACGATGGTCGGCACCATAAAAGCAGTACTGGCGGTTGCAATGAAGTCACGTCGCGTCAGCTTGCTGCTCTTATTCTCAGAGGGGAGCTTTTTATTTTGCATATTGGAGTACTCTTTCAGAGATTGAGTTTGGAACCGGTCAAAGTATGGCCTCTACGCTAAATCAGTGGCCGTTTTCACCATATCATTTTAGACCTCGTTGATGATATCAAGAGTTGACCTTCGCAGATAGTTTTTTTCGAGATTCTCTATATGGATCGAGCCTAGGAGCCTGGCCGAGAACAAGCTGTTGGAGGTTTGTGATCGGTGGGCGAAGGAGTTTTTCCTGCGCAGGCCGGAAACAGCCCGGCTTCAGGCCGTTTGAAAACGGAACAACTTTAACAGGTTGTGCGTCAGACTCACCAGAGTTCACTCCCCCTACATTTTCTCAAGACCGCGAAGCAAAAACTGGCGAAACCCCTGACACGCTTTGATCTGACCGAACACCGGTTCGACCTGCCCCTTCCGTCTGGAATCCGTTGCCCGGCCTTTTTGGGTGCGGAGTTTTCTGCCTATGCGTTCCTTCGCAGCCAGGTGGTTGGGGATGTGGCCTTGGGGACTCTCGGGGACTGACTCCCCATGCTTGAATTTGCCCATGGCGATGAACGGGGCCAGAACATGGGACTGCACGAACTCCACATTCGAGTCGCTGTAATAACCTGCAGTGCTGTTCGGCATTCCCTATCAGGAGTCATCCTCAGCGAGTTCATCATGAAACAGGCTGATGAAGCTGCGGTACATGAACTTGCGGTTACGGGACTGGCCTGTGGTTTCGGCCAGAATGTGATTGTCGACGAACTTGGAAACCAGTTCGTTGGCAGCCTGATACGTGGTTCCGATCAGCTCCTGAACTTCATTAACCGAAACAATCGGGTGTTGATAAAGGTGTTCGAGTACGCGGTGACCGTTTCCAGCGACTCGACCAAACTGTTCGGTTATAGTCTGTCGATGTTCTTCGCGCAGTTGAAGAATCCGTCGTGCCGTTTCCGTTGCCTGTCGACTCACTTCGATCACACCTTTGAGAAAAAATGTGAGCCAGATTTCCCAGGTGCCATGATCTCGAACCGATTGCAACTGTTCGTAGTATTCTTGCCGATGCTTTTTGAAGTAGTACGACAGATAAAGTACTGGCTTGAGCAGGATTTCCTGCTCGCAGAGAAGAAAGGTAATCAACAATCGACCGACGCGCCCGTTACCATCGAGGAATGGATGGATGGTTTCAAATTGGACATGGGCCAACCCAATACGAATCAATAATGGGAGCGGCGTGTCGCTGTGCAGAAAGGATTCCAGTTTAGAAAGGTGTTCCAGGACTTCCTGCGGAGGTGGAGGAACAAAGGTGGCTTCATTGAGGGAGCAGCCTCCAGGACCAATCCAGTTCTGACTCGTCCGCACCTCTCCGGGCGTGAGGTGGGAACCGCGTACCCCTTGCAGAAGTTCGGCATGGATTTCGCGAATGAGTCGTACGGAAACGGGCAGATCGGGAAGTCTCTGTAAGCCGTGTTTCATGGCACGGACATAGTTGACAACTTCATCGACATCTTGCGGACGGTCAGGAGCAAGAATCTGTGCTTCAGCAGCGAGCACGTCTTGCAGAGAGCTTTGTGTTCCTTCAATCTGACTCGACAAAACCGCCTCTTTCCGCACATACATATAGACAAACAGATCAGGGTGCGGGAGTGTCTGAATCGAGCCGTCTAACCGACCTAACGCACGATCTGCCTGAGAAAGTAAGACTTGCATCTCTGGGGCAATCTGAATCGGCGGATCAGGCGGTAGCGGATTCGGAATGAACGCGCGATACCCAGTCGGCTGACTAACATATCGGCCTGCACGAGTTTTGTCTGGTTGTGAAAAGTCTCCGGTACTCACTTAAGTTCTTTTCTTCAAGGATGATGCGTTTATTGTTAGTTGCCTTGAATAAGAACGGAATTAGCCTGCATATTCAAGGCTGCCTTTAGTATAAATGATATTTAAACATGTATTAAGAGTAGGGTTGAATAAGTCAAATCGTCGTAAACGCATCTGCGTATCGTTGTTTGGGTATGAAATTTGGGGCATTCTGGAAGATCGAGATTTATTCATCAGGTGTGATCCAGAAGCTTTTTTTTTAGATGATATTTGCTTGTTTTTTGATCATTTTCCATCCGAAAAATAATTATTTATAGGAAAATCTTGCTTTATACTTTCCTGCAATGGCATCTTTTCCTGTACGGGAAAGTGTTTTATATTAGAAAAATAAAGGCTGGGACAAATGGACAAAATAGTTGTTTCATAACTCTACGCATTATAATCATTAGTGACGAAAGACAGCGATGCGGAGGAAATGTTGTTTTTAGACCAAGTCACTGAAGAATTGCAGTATCTAGTACTTGAGGAAGTCAGGTTTGTGGAGTTTCTGTCAAGCTTTTGGATTCAGCAATTTTTTGGAACTCTGTCAGTAGTTCAGGGTAACTGTTAGCCAGAAAACGAACCATCCTGGCATTATCTAGTAGCTTTTTGAGATAGCCTACAACAATGACCAGGTTCAATACATTCTTGCCATGAGTTTCTTCAAGCTGCTTGAAGTCTCCGCTGATCGACTCCATTTCACGTTCCATACGAGCGATGTCGGTAGGTGATAAACCGTTGATTTCTTTCGATTGTTCAGATTCAACTAACTGATCCTGGGGAGTTGCTGCAATCAGGCATTTTACGTAGGCCACTGAAAAGTTACTCGAGGCACACATCAGCTCTGCCATTTCAATTTGACGCATCGGTTTAGCTTTTCGAAGTTGTCGAAAGGTTCCCGCGTTGGCTTCTTTTCCACGTAAAAGCTGAATGGCTTCAGGGCAAATTCCTACCAAAAGGTTTTTCTTTTCACGAATTTTAGCAATATCGACATTCAGAGCTGCGGCGATCTCATCCTCGGCGACGCCATTCTGCACGGCTTTCATCAGCATAAAATGCTCTTGAATTGCTGAAAGGCGATTCACTTTATGGTTATATGTGAATGCCTCATCATCCAGGGCAATTAAACAATCAACTGAATCCTCTTCCGCCTCTTTAAGGATGTCATATCGAATATGGCCATCGAGTAGCATGAAATCATTACTTTTGTCCTGTGGGTGGACCACTAACGGTTCGATAATTCCAACTTTGTTTATTGATGACAGTATTCGTTGATATTTCTGGGTACGGCGGGTGCCTGGTGTAATTCGATGTAATGGTAGAATGTTTTTCAGCTTGATTTTTCTGACAGCTGTTTCACATGCGAACGGGATTCGTTTTCGAGAAGTCATTTGCTCTCTCCATGTAATTCATTGGCAAGATAAGTGGGTAGTGTTTCAAGAGATTCGGCTCTTAGCAGATTTATAAAGTTTTCATCTTCAAATAGCCGACGCAGGGCTGTTACAGCAAACAATAACCTGGTTTCACACAAACGGGATTTCTGGATGATGGTTCTTTGCCGTGTGGTTTCATCCTGATAAGCACGTAATAATTTTTCTGATGAAAGCGCATCGCCGTTCCGTTTTTTGTTACCAGAGTGAATTCCTTTTCCATCTGTTTTACGTTTTTCCACGAGTCTTCGTGCTGCCAATAGCTTCTTCCCTCGTAATACATTATTTTCATACGCGTCTGTTAGTGCCTTCTGTATCTGTTGATCTTCAGAGCTGGCAATGATAACAGCAACGCTGATGGGAATTTTTCCTTTCTCTACTGCCTGAAGCAGTCGTTCTTCCCCCTTATTAAGTAGTTTGATCATGCCACGAACATACGAGACATCAAGGGCTGTTTTGGCTGCGATTTGTGAAAAAGAGTAGCCGCGTTCCCGCATAGCACTAATGTCACGGACGAGTTCTATAGACGAATGCTGCCGACGAGCCAGATTTTCAACTAAACTCATCAGGAGTAATTCCTCTTTCGTAACATGGACGATCAAGGCTGGGATTTCGCTTTCCCCGAGCAGTTGGTAGGCTTCATATCGTCCCTGCCCACAAACAAGGTGATAATCCTCAGCTCCGTTTGTAGATTCCTTTGGAGTGACTGTTATTGGCTTTTTAAGTCCTAGACTCGCTATATTATCAACGATCTGCTTAAATTTTCTTTTCCCCCGTTCTCGGGGGTTAAGGACAGTGATGTGATCCAGAGGAATCATGTAGATTTTTGAGTCGCGTTGGTTTTTCATGCTACTACCTCAATGTTTTCACGAGTTGCCAGTTTGGTAAAATAGTCCAGATTGTCGAATTGATAAGTATCAAGATAGATACCATTGGTTTCGCAAAGGAGTAGTTTCGGTTCTGAGAGATCCATCAATGGAAACAGGTAGTAATCTGTAACTTGTTCATTAGCGGGATCCATACGTACCAGGATCGTAATGTCGGGGGCTACTTGTTCGTTGATTTTAATAAACCAGCGCAGCGATCCAGCTGGAGTTGGCTTACATCTGGAGAGAACCATTGATGCACTATACTCACCGTTAATAAGTAACAAATCGGTGGCAGAATCCTGGGTGACCGAAGCGCCTACTGCGTCGAGGCGTTGTTTTACCTCGTCCATCAGGTTTGGATATAATTCCCGAAGATGACGGTTGATTTCGATATACTTGTAGTCTCTGTCCGGAGTATATCCAGCAAGACGATAAGCTCGAATGAGGCTCCCGAATCGGGATCGAAATGTTGTGGATGTAGGTAAATCATCAGCGGCATCAATGAGTGCTGCTGAAAGAGTGGGATGTTTTTTTGCAAGTATTTTCAGACGTTCAATTAGTTCTTCATCCGTAAATTTTCGGTTTCGCTCCTGAATAATACCCTGAGCAGTGAAAAACAGATCTGGTGAAATGATCGCATCAAAAACGCTATTTGCCCGAACCCACATGTCAGGTGAGTTACGGACATGTTTACGTTTGAGTTTGAAGGATGTTCGATTATAAATATTATTTCCGATGTATTTTTCATTTGTCAGCAGTTGGCTGATAGTCCCCCGGTTCCATTTCCGGCCCAGATCGGTCAACATTCCCTGATTGTTTAAGAGGTTGGCAATTTCTCGTTCGCGTTTTCCCTCTTTTATAAAGAGATTATAAACCCATTTGACAATTCGGACTTCTTCCTGGGGCCCAGGGATCAAAATCACACGATCAGTTTGTAAACTTTTTTGCTCTCCTCGTTTTAAGATCCCTTTAGGGGTACCCTCTTGATCAATCAGCATTCGCCGCAGACCATAGCCGGGAGCACCACCTTGCCTATATCCAAGTTCGATTAGTCGACACTGGCCTTTGAATACTTTTGCTGAAAGTTCGCGACTATATTCGCCAGCCATAGCGCGTTTCACGCTTTTGATAATGGTCGATGTCGGTCCCCCATCATTTTCAAACTGCTCGGCACAATAATGCACCTCAATGCCTGCACGCTTACAGAGATATTCATAGTAAGCACTTTCATCGGCATCCTGGAATCGTCCCCAGCGACTGATGTCGTAGACAAGTATTACCTCAAAATCAGCTCTCAACTCCTGGACGTCTGCAATCAACTGTTTTAGCGAATCACGACCAGCTACATTCAGACCACTCTTACCTTCATCCGCATAGGTTTTGACTATTTTATAACCCCGATTCTCAGCGTAGTCCCGTATTGTGTCTTCCTGGTTCAATGTGGAGTATTGCTGATGCTCTGTCGACATTCGAACGTACTGAGCGGCTCGAATCGATTCTTGAGTCTGATTGAAATTAGCATCTGACATATCATTCGCATGCGGGCTCATTGTTCGGCCTTCAGAAAATTGGAATAAGAAGTGGGAAATTCCATTCTCAGAATATTATGCCCTAGCCGCGTTTGATTTATGCTCTATCTCTGTTTGATTCGCGTTTGATTTCCCATTTTGACTCAAACAATCATCAAACCGTAGTAGCCTGATACACTTCCATCTATGGCGGATGCCAGGCCTTCCATTCCGGCTGCCGTCAGTTGATCACGCAATCTCTTGACTACACCCCGGATTGTTGATGCTTCTCTAGCACCATGCCAAACATCATCTAATAAATCCACATGTGCTACGTAGCAATTAGTAGAACGGGCTAGCCGATAAAATAACCAGAACAACAGGGTATTGCCTAATCGACATGTTCGTCCCCGCCAGCTAACAGTGAACGTTGTCCGATCAACAACTGGTCTACTAAAATCATTGAAGTCTCGAGTTTCATCAAGCTTTAAGATTTCTGCTAGTTCCAACGTTGCCTTTTCAATTTGCTTGCCTACTTCCTGATGTGAATAAACGCATTTCCTTAAGGATTGACAAATCTGTTGATGTTTTTCATTTGTTAACATTGGCCAATCTCCCAAAAGTTATGGTCTGTTAGTCCGAAAGTGAAGTTCCCGGAAAAAGTGAACGTTCTAAAAAGAGTGTAAACTATTCTGGGGGGAGTCCACTTCAGATCTAACTTGAACTTTAGAATTCCAGAGTCACCGTCACAGGGGAAGGGTTCTGTACCGGATTTCAGGCTGACTTGAGGGAGCCCAGTGGATTCATGTTAGCGTAATTGCTCCCGTTTCAAGTGGCTACTGTTGAAGGCATTCGTGGCAATAGTTGCAATTGTGGTTCAGTTTTTCTGGGGGAGTAGGGAAGCAAAACGGGCAAAGGAACTTAGACGGCATGAAGCCGAAAAAATTGCCAACCTGACTCCTGAATTACAGCAGCTAAACATATATGCTAGTGGGGATGATCCTTTTCCAGTAATGACACCAGCCAAATGAAGCAAAGGGTCGATTAACGAAGGCTGTTCTATTTTGTTGAAAAGTAGATTCTGAAGACCATTTCAATCTCTACCGGCTGGTTCCCAATTGAGACTGACGATTTCAGGTGAATTTTGAACATCATCTGTCTGTAAGCTTCGAAACATATTCGGACTTTGGTAGTCTGATATAGTTATTTCTCAGGAAATATGCTTTAGCGGAGCCCCCTCAGCAAAATTGTCTGAAGTCGTTATCAAAATGGGGGATAAGGTAATGGATACACGGTCAGGAACCGGCAGCAGTCGGCGTTTCTTGTTTGCGGATGGGATACATTGAATAACTATGGCGAAGTCGAGCAACTGGACGACTGCATCCGAATCAAAGTTTCCGTGGGAACGGGATGCGTTAGACTTTGTACGTGAAAAGTTTCCTGCGAGAGATCCTTACCGGGCCTGGGCTAACTTCGAGTTCATCGCAGACGACGGCAGTGTGAATGAGGTTGATCTGCTGGTATTCACACCTCAGGGCTTCTTCCTGATCGAGATTAAGAGCCGTCCCGGCAGGCTTTCTGGGGATGCAGGCACATGGACGTGGGAAACGGACGGTAAGTTTTCAACAGTTGATAACCCCTATCTTCTGGCGAATCTCAAAGCGAAGAAACTGAAATCATTACTCCAGAAACAGAAAGCATTCAAGAAGAAAGCCCAGCCACCTTTTATCGAAGCACTGGTTTTCTGTTCGGCACCAGGCTTGCAATGTGAATTAGAGGGTAATGCCCGCCACCATATCTGTTTGCGTGACCGTGACGCTGCCGAAGGCAAGCAGGAACGGCCTGGCATCATGTCTGCGATCATACAACGAGAATGCTCGGGGCTCGCTTCCTATGCCAGGGGAACTTATGACAGGCCTATGGCCAAAGCCGTCAGTCAGGCTATGGATCAGGCCGGAATCCGTCCCTCGCAGCGCATGCGAAAGGTGAGCGATTATCAACTCGAACATCTGATCGATGAAGGTCCCAATTATCAGGATTGGCTTGCGACCCACACGCAGGTAGCAAATTCAAAACGCCGTGTCCGTCTCTATCTGGTAAAAACTGAAGGGACTCCGGAATACCGGCAAACGATACAACGGGCTGCACTACGTGAGTTCCAGATTCTGGAAAATCTGGAGCACCCCGGCATATTGCGCGCCTTTAATATAACAGAACATGAACTGGGACCGGCGCTATTGTTTGAGCATGACCCGCTCAGCATGCGACTGGACCATTTTCTGATACAACGCAAAGACAAACTGAGCATCGAAGTACAACTGGATCTGATTCGTCAGATCGCAGAGGTGATCAGCTATGCGCATGAAAAGAAAGTCATTCATCGCGGTCTCTGTCCCCAGAGTATACTCGTTTCCAATCTGGATACAGATCGCCCCAGGATCAAAGTCTTCAACTGGCAGGTGGGCTTCAGGGACGGTTCAACTTCGACGGGAGTTTCCAGGATAGTCAGTGCCACCTCCCATGTAGATCGACTGGTCGACGATGCGGCGACAGCATATATGGCTCCCGAGGCACTTACCGATGCGAACACAGGAGAGCATTTGGATATATTTTCGCTGGGAGCAATCGCATATCACATCTTTTCGGGGCTCATTCCTGCTGCAAATGCGGTCGAGTTAAGTGAAAAGCTGCGTGAAACCAAAGGCTTGCAGATCAGCTCGGTATTGAATGGCGCAAGTGAGTGGCTGCAGGATCTGATTCGCTATGCTACCCACCCTGTGGTACCTGACCGCCTGGGGAGCGCCACCGATTTTCTGGCAATGCTAGATGAAGTCGAAAACGATCTGACAGAACCAGAACTTGACCATATTGAGGATCCGACCCGGGCTCAGATGGGAGACCTGCTGCCGGGAGGATACCGGGTAGTACGCCGACTCGGTCAGGGAGGATGCAGTGTTGCTCTGCTCGTAGAACGGGACGGTCAGGACTTTGTGCTCAAGGTGGCCAATGATCCCGGCCAGAATGATCGCCTGGATGACGAAGCCGAAGTCCTCGGTAAAGACGAAATGCGACACCCCTGCATCGTTGATTACGTCGATTCGCTGGAGATGGGGCAATATCGTGGCTTTCTGATGCGTCCGGTTTATGCCGAAAAGGAAAAACGGATCATCGAGACGCTGGGGCATCGATTGCGAAAAGACGGCCGCTTGAACAGCGATCTGTTACAACGCTTTGGAGAGGACCTGCTGGGAGTGGTCAATCACCTCGAAGAGCAGGGAATACCGCATCGGGACATCAAACCGGATAATATCGCAGTCGGTATGGTAGGGCGGGGCAGTAAGCTGCATCTGGTTCTCTTCGATTTTTCCCTCTCCCGAACACCAGTGGAAAATATCCGCGCCGGTACAACTGGCTATCTGGACCCCTTGATCTCGCTCAGGAAGCCTCCCCGCTGGGATCTGCATGCCGAACGCTATTCGGCGGCAATGACTCTATACGAATTAGCGAGTGGCTCGCTGGCGAAGTGGGGCGATGGATTGACTCAGCCCGATCAGCTCAGTCAGGAGACGGAAATCACGATTGATGCCGAGTTGTTTGAACCAGCGCTCCGGGAGCCACTGGCTGATTTTTTCCGTCAGGCGTTTCGACGTGACATTACAGAACGGTTTGATAACGCCGAGGTGATGCTGCGTGCCTGGCGAGATGCGTTTACCGACTTGGATTCAGGTGGTTCAATTACCGATCATACGGATGAATCCCAGCTACGAGAACTGTTAACCGCTGCCGACTTTGATACCACAATCGCAGAACTGGGGTTGGGGACACGCGCAGCCAATGCGTTAGATCGCGCCAATATCCTGACTGTCGAGGACCTACTCACTGTTCCGGTGCGGCAGTTGCTTCGCTTACGGGGTGTAGGAAATAAGACTCGCCGTGAAATCGCGGCTGTCGTGAAGGTTCTCAAGGGCTTTCTTGGCAAACCTGCTAAAGAGCAGCCACTGATTCCAGAAAAGAGTGACAGTGCAGCAGAAGATATCGCCGTCGAGTCTCTGAGTGTCGATTTACTGGCAGACCGCCTGCTCAAGACTGGCAGTCGTGAAAAGGAAACGTTTCAACAAACTGTTCGACTTTTTCTAGGGCTGGATCCACAACAGCAAACGGACTGGCCCAGTCAGGCGACCGTTGCGGAAGCGGTGAAACTGACACGGGGACGTATCGGACAGATTGTCGGCCAGCTGCATGAGCGCTGGTCAAAAGAACCCGCACTCACCCGTCTCCGTACCGATCTGGCTGAAATGCTCAGTCTGCAGGGGGGAGCGATGTCCCTGCGAGAGCTGAGCGAAACGCTGCTGGTGGCCCGTGGATCATTCCAGGATGAGCCACGGCGGACGCAACTGGCGCGGGCGGTTGTGCGAGCAGCCGTGGAAGTCGAACGGAGCAGAAATGAACCGCGATTCCTTGTGAGTAGAAATCAGGGTTGCATTTTGATTTCCACCAGCGCAGAACTGGCAAATTATGCCCGGCGTCTGGGGACCGAAGCAGACTCGATCGCCACTGAAGATCCCTTACTGGCACCGACCCGTGTGATAGAACGATTACGAGATCAGAAATCACCTTCCGGAGTCTCCTTGTCTGATACCCGGTTGATTCGACTCGCTGCGGAAGTTTCTGAGCACGCTGCGATTTCCAGTCGTCAGGAACTGTATCCGCGGGGAATGGATGCCGCTCGTGCTCTCAAACTCTCACAGGGAGCTTTGCTGGGACAACGTACGTTGACTGTAGATCAGATTCGAGATCGCGTCAGCGGACGCTATCCGGAAGCTGTTGCGCTCCCTGACCGCGAAGAGCTCGATGATTTATTGAGTGCTGCCGGGTTCGACCTTACATGGGATGACACAGCCAATAACGGAACGGGCTGCTTTAAAAGTCCGCTCCGTGACCTCGTTTCGATTACCAGCGGCAGCCAGTCGATTGAGCGTCGTACAACGCTACGCGGCCGTGGGGAAGCCGGCGATGTCACACCGGAGGAGGCAGACGCCCGTGAGTTCGAAGAACGTTTACAGCGTTCGATCGTGGAAGGTACTTTTCTGACTCTGTTAGTTCATGCCAAATATTACGATCGCGCCCGCAGTGAACTCACTCGGCGGTTCCCGTTACAAGTCGTCGATTTCGAGGGCCTGTTTATCGATGAACTACAGGAAACGGCCGCAGGAGCCAAAGTCAACTGGGATCTGGTCCTGCAGACCGATATCAACCCCCAGCACGGCGATTGGGACAAGCTGATGATGCTCGTCGGCCGGGCCATGCCTGCGGTAGAGCAACGGTTACTGCAGGCAGACAAACCCATGCTTGTCATCTATCCCGGCCTGCTGGCACGCTATGACCAGATGGACCTCTTAACACGGCTGTCGCAGAAAGCGGGACGCGCCGATGGCATTCCCGGTTTATGGCTGCTGATTCCGGGTAACAACCAGGCACTGATCGACGGCAAACCGGTCCCCTTAATCGGCCCCGGTCAACGCACTCGCATCCCGGAAAGCTGGTTGCAGAACCTGCATCGAAGCAATGGCGAGATGACTTCAAACCCACTTGAGGAGGGAGAATCGCAATGCGAATAGATAAGCTTCATTTGACGAATTTTCGCCGATTCAAAGAGCATTCCATGAAACTCGCGCCGCAGTTCAACTTGATTGTGGGTGATAACACAAGTGGGAAGACTGCAATATTAGATGCACTTTCGATTGCAGCCAGCGCTGTAGTAGCTGGCAGACGCCCCGAGATCAGTAGCTCTCGATCAATCAAGGATTCGGATGTACGCCAACAATCGTTTCTGCATGTAAGGACAGTGACCTGGGAACCACAGTTCCCCTGTATCGTTTCCTGTAATGGCGAGATTAACGGCGAACAGGGGGGATGGGAATTCGCAAGAGATTCCGAAGGAAAGATGAACAGTCGAGGAGCACAGTGGGCCAAGGACAAAATCAATGCGGTGCGTAAACATGTAATGGAAGGTGGCTCTGATCCATTACCGCTTGTGTGCTATTACGGAACGGAACGACTTTGGCGGCAAACCAATATTAAATCAACGCGTGATTACATGACTAAATCTCGACTCATTGGTTATAAACAATGTTTGAACCCCGCTTCAGATGAGACATTAATACTGGAATGGTTTCGTGATCAGGAGTTCGCATCTTTACAACGAAAAGTCGAGATACCGCTACTCGAGGCATGTCGTCGTGCGATATCAACATGTATTCGAAATTGTAAGCATGTTTACTTCGATGCTGTGCAAAAGCAAATGGTGATGATTGTCGAAGACACAGCCTTACCGCTCACCTTTTTCAGCGATGGTTACCGAAACATGCTTTCGATGGTGGCCGACATCGCAATCCGCTGTGTGACTCTGAACCCGCAGCTGGGCTCGGAAGCCGCTTTAGAGACATCAGGTGTCGTATTGATTGATGAACTGGATCTTCATCTGCATCCGAAATGGCAACGAGAAGTAATTCCGGACTTAATGAGTGCTTTTCCGCGAATCCAGTTCATTGCCACTACGCATTCGCCATTTGTGATCCAATCACTTCCACCGACACCAGAAGTCCAATTAGTGAATCTGGACGATCAATTGAATCAGAGCATTGAGAATAAAAGTATTGAAGATATTGCAGAAGAAATTCAAGGGGTTGAAATTCCGCAACAGAGTCGTCGTTTTCTGGATATGATGGAAAAAGCTCAGGAATACTTCTCAATGTTGCAGGATGATTCAATTGCAACAGCTTCAGATAAGGATGCAGTTAGAGATGAACTGGAAAAAACGATGATGCCGTACAGTGATAACCCAGCTTATCAGGCGTTACTAAGAATGCATGAAATCGCTGTTGAGTCACTTCTGGATTCGGACAAGATGAGCCTGTCTGATTCTATATTTCAAAAATTAATGGATGGAGATATATCTGACGATTTCAATAAACGCGACCAGGATGATGAGGAGGAAGAGGGGGGCACCGAACTGACTGGAGGCACGCCATGAGACCAGTCATACGAGGGGATGTCCCTGTGAATCATAATCATCAACCGGTGGTTTATAACGACTATAAAGATGCACGTGATGATCTGATTGAACGGATGGGGGACTACTGCTCTTACTGTGAGGTCGCTCTTAATTCCCAAGTTGATGTGGAGCATGTTCTCCCGAAAAGTCTGAATCCAGATCACGAACTCGATTGGAGTAATTTTCTGTTAGCCTGTGGGAACTGCAACTCAATTAAGGGCAATAAGGATATCGATCTGGCTGATTATTATTGGCCGGATATTGATAACACACTTCGTGCTCTGGTTTATGAAAAAGATATGCCTCCACAAGTCGTTGATGACCCTGATGTGGATTCAGACCGGGTTCAGGAAACACTGGACCTCACTGGTTTGGACCGCATACCAGGGCACCCCAAGTTCTCGGATCGAGATCGTCGGTGGCTCAAACGTATGGAGGCGTGGGGCATAGCACTCCGCGTGGCATCACTCCTGAAAGTGGATGATTCGGATGAAATGCGAGAGATGGCGATCGAAGTAGCTATTGGGCGCGGTTTCTGGTCTGTATGGCTTCATGTCTTTTATGATGACATCGACATGTGTCAGCGTCTGATCAAGGCATTTCCCGGCACTGCCCTGGAATGTTTCGATGATGATACGAATTTCGTTCCGAGACCCGGAGGTGCTTTGTAAACAGCCTGACAAAAAACATGAATCATATCCTTTGCGTCTTAGCGCCTTTGCGAGAAACATGACCGTTCGCGTTGTTAAAAGTCTCACACCAAGGCGCAGAGGCGCCAAGGGAGCAATTAATAAGAATGTGGGAAATGATCTTGGAGAGTGGGATCAGTAATCTGTTGAGATGAAATACTTAAAAAAAACTTTGCGACTTAGCGTTTTTACGTGAGAATAAACCGAAATGATCAACCGCTCTGAATTACTATCCGATCTGCAATCGCTGCTGCGGAAACTGGAAGCCGACCTGCTGGAACGGACCAGTTCTGCGGAAGTGCCCGAGGTGGGAGAATGGCTGCGCGCCGAGTATCAGAAAGCCAAAGACGCCGAGCGGACCGCGCATACTTTTAAACAGTGGCTGGACGACTTCATCACGCAGGTCGCCGCTGCCTGGGTGCTCAGCTGTGTGTTTGCCCGGTTTCTGGAAGATAATGGGCTGATCGATCCGCCGCGCCTCGCCGGTCCCGGTAAACGACTGGAACAGGCCCGCGATGAACACACGCTCTTTTTTCAGGATCCCGAACGCGCCAAGCTGACTGATCGGGAGTATCTGCTTGATCTGTTTACAGAACTGGCACAGCTGCCCGCCGGTCAAGACCTGTTCGGTTCCCATAACCCGATGAACGCACTGCCGAACTGGCTTGGTCCGGATGCCGCGGGGGAGCTGCTGCGGTTTTTCCAGAAGATCGATTCCGACACCGGCGTGCTGCTGCACAACTTTACCGATGCGGAGTGGGACACCCGTTTCCTGGGCGACCTGTACCAGGACCTGAGTGAAGCGGCCCGTAAGAAGTACGCCCTCCTGCAGACGCCGGACTTCGTGGAAGAATTCATCCTCGACCGCACACTCGATCCGGCGCTCGACGAATTCGGCCTCGACGCACCACCCGTCAAAGAACGGAACGGCAAAGAACTGACGCCGGCCGGCTTCCGCATGATCGACCCGGCCTGCGGCAGCGGTCACTTCCTGCTGGGCAGCTTCCCGCGGATTCTGAACCGCTGGCAGAAACAGGAACCAGGTGCCAACGTCCGCGATCTGGTGCAGCGGACTTTGAATTCCATTCACGGCGTGGACATCAACCCCTTCGCCATCGCGATCGCCCGCTTCCGACTATTATTAGCGGCTTTCAAGTCTTGTGGTATAAAGAAAATGGATGAGAAGGTGGGGTTCGAATTTCATCTCGCCTGCGGCGACTCCCTCTACCACGGCCGGCAGCGACAAAAAATGTTCGACGACGACTGGACCGACGAGGCACACTATTTTCGGACGGAAGACGTAGAGGAACTACGAAGGATTCTGAAGGAAGGTACGTATCACGCGGTCGTGGCGAACCCACCTTATATTGTGCCAAGAGATAAAGCGGCGAATGAAACATACCGCCGTTTATATCCGAAGGCATGTCATCGACAGTATTCTCTTGCTGTTCCCTTTATGGAGCGTATTCTGCGTCTGGCAGTTCCGGGTAAAAATGGTTCCCAGATCTCAGGTTTCACCGGGCAGATCACGGCTAACAGCTTTATGAAGCGGGAGTTTGGTAAGAAGCTGATAGAATCGTGGTTTCCGACAATCAATCTCACGCATGTGATTGATACCAGTGGCGCGTATATACCCGGTCATGGCACACCGACCGTAATTCTCTTTGCACGAAATGAACAGCCGGTGATGGACACACTCCGTACGGTCATGGGAATACGGGGAGAGCCCAGCACTCCCGAAGATCCTTCCCATGGTCTGGTCTGGACGGCGATCGTAGATCAGGTCGATCAGCCAGACTCACAGAGTGAGTTCATCAGTACGGGTGATTCGTCACGTGAGTTGTTTCACAAGCATCCTTGGTCCATCGGTGGCGGCGGTGCAGCGGAATTGAAGGAACATCTTGAAAGTACTACAAAGCAAATCTTATCCACTGTCGTTGATTCTATTGGATTTTTTCAGGACACACATGCTGATGAAGCGTTTGTCCAACCAGCTGGAATGCCAGAACGACATTGTCTGCGTTCTGCATTTAAAGTTCAAGTGCGTGGAGACAATGTTCGAGACTGGCAAACAACGACCGATGAATTGATCTTTTTTCCGTATGATCAGGAACTCAATCAATGGGATGAAGTACCACGGAGTCCGGAATGGAACTGGCTCATTTGTCTGAAAGTAGAGCTTTGGAGTCGATCGACATTTGGTGGTGGAACTTATCGCACGTCCGGACGTCCTTGGTTTGATTATCACCAGTTTCCAAAGGATCGAGCTCGCACTCCAATGACTATCACGTACGGCGAAGTCGCAACTCATAACCATTTTGTGTTTGATCGAGGCGGAAAAGTTTTCAATAGAACAGCTCCCGTTATCAAGTTACCCTTGGAAGTCGAGGAGCCTGATGGAAATAAACGGCCGGTTACCGAAGACGACCATCTTGCTTTACTCGGACTTTTAAACAGTTCAACTGCCTGCTTCTGGATGAAACAGGTTTGTCACAATAAGGGGAGCACTGTCGATCAGCATGGAGCGCGACAAAGAACTTCTCCTTTTGAAGATTTCTTTGCATTTAATGCGACAAAGATTCTGCAATTCCCATTACCGAATCGGCGCTCGTACAAAATCAGCAAGTGGATAAATGCGAGGGCAAACGAGATGTCTAACATTGCACCAAGTAGGGGGCATACTAGATCGAAACTCGCTGAGTTTGAAGTACTTAATAAACAATTACGCTCTCAGCAAATACGTCTCCAAGAAGATCTCGACTGGGAATGCTACCGTCTCTACGGCTTACTGGACGAGGACCTGACGTACCCGGTGGAAGAATCATTCGGTATTCAGTTGGGCGAACGGGCCTTTGAAATCGTGCTGGCACGGCAGATAGCCACTGGCGAAGTCCAGACGACCTGGTTCGAGCGTCACGGCAGCACGCCGATCACCGAAATTCCCGACCACTGGTCCGATGACTATAAGCAGCTCGTCCAGCGGCGGATCGAAGTCATCGAAGAGAACAAAAACATCGCCCTGATCGAACAGCCCGAATACAAACGCCGCTGGAATACGGAACCGTGGGATTCGCAGGTGGAACGGGCCTTGAAGTCGTGGCTGCTGGATCGTCTGGAAACCTACTTTGATTTCGATGGCCGGATGGCCGCGGATGCCGAGTTGAGCGAGGAAGACAAACAGAAACTGGGCGTCTCTGCACCATTGCGAGAGATCGCATTGTATTCAGTGGCGAAACTTGCCGACATCGCCCGGCAGGATACACAGTTCATGGAAGTCGCCGAAGTCTATCGCGACGACCCGGCCTTTGATGTGGAACGCCTGGTCGAAGAACTCGTCAAAGGAGAACACGTGCCGCTGCTGCCGGTGTTACGCTATAAGCCGACCGGCCTGCGCAACCGGGCCGAGTGGGAACGAATATGGGAACTGCAGCGGCTGGAAGACAAACTGCGTGCTGGTGAACCCGTTAACCTGACCGATTACGATCTGACCGAACAACAGTGCACAGAGCTCGCCGCGTGGCAGAGCGAGACGCCCGACAAGCAGAAAGCCGACGATCGAGGACTGGACCCGATTCTGTCGATCCCAGTCCCCCCCAAATATAAGAGCAGCGATTTCCTCTCCACCGGCGGTGCGCGTTACTGGGCGCTGCGGGGTAAACTGGATGTGCCCAAAGAACGCTGGGTCAGTTTTCCGCACTGCGAAGGGCCGGACGGCGCACTGCTGCTCGCCTGGGCCGGTTACAATCATCTGCAGTTAACGCAGGCGATCAGTGCGTATTTCGTGGAAGTGCAGGAACACCTGGGGGGCCGCGACGATGTGCGTTTGATTCCGCTGCTGGCGGGGGTGATCGAACTGTTGCCCTGGCTCAAGCAGTGGCACCACGACATCGATCCCGAATTCAACCAGCGAATGGACGAAGTCTACGAAGGTTTCGTCAACGAAGAAGCCCGCGCCCTGGGCAAAACCAGCGATGAAATCAAAGCCTGGCAACCGCCGAAGAAGCCTACAAAAAAAACACGGACTAAAAACTAAAGGAGTCACAATGTATATCGAGAGTATCACACTGGAAAATATCCGCACTTTCGCTGCGGAAAAAACGATGACTTTTAATCATCCGGACATGAAATATGGTGAGGGCCATGAATTGCAGAATCCGCCGATGTACAAGAACGTCAATCTAATTTTTGGCGAGAACGCCTGTGGTAAAACGACGGTTCTGGAGGCGATTGCCCTTGCTGCGCTGGGGCCTGCGGTGAATGAATCTCGGATTGCCCCTCGACCACTTGTTCGATTCGAGCCAACCACTCGTACACCGACTTCCCGCGAGAAAAATAAAGAAGGGTCAATCCAAGCAAACTTTGCACTACAGGACAACGAAATTCTGAACTTAAGAGATGAGTCCCCTTCGAAAATTGGTTCTATTGAGCTTAAGATCACACAAAAGGGGGAACTGGAAAGTTTTGATTTTGAGAGTAGTGCTCAAATTAACTGGGAAAAAGTTTATCTCTCCGGTAATGACTCGTTCTTCGCGGTTGCTTATGGAGCAACGAGACGAGTTGACTCGTCATCAGATCGGATTCGCTCCAAAGGAAGATCAAGTAAATTTGCAAGACTTGCGCGGATCGAGAGTATTGTACAGGAAGGCTATACATTAACATCACTTCCTTCATGGTTCTCATTTTATAAGAAAGGAACCAAACGTTCCAAACAAGTTGTAGACTTAATTAACGGTGCACTTGGGCGCGGACATTTTGTATTTAAGGGGAAACAAGTCAAGGATGATTTTGTATTCTCGCTAGGTGGAATGGAGATTCCGTTTCGGAGCCTATCTGATGGTTATAAAGCGTTTCTTGGATGGGTCACTGACCTTATTTATCATCTTGACTATGCCTGTAAAAGATCAAATCTCCGTATAAATGAAGTTTCGGGAATCGTACTAGTTGATGAAGTCGATCTCCACCTGCATCCTGCCTGGCAAATGGAAGTGATTGGCCACCTGTCGAAAACCTTTCCGCGTTTGCAGTTCATTTTTACGTCTCATAGCCCACTGATTGCCGGTTCGGTGGAATGGATGAATATTAAACACCTGCGCTTGGACAATCAGCATCGGACTGCTATTGATCCCTTTGAGCAGGCAATCCATGGCCTGGATGTTGATCAGATTCTGGTTTCTGATCTGTTTGGACTGGAATCGACTCGCGCACCAGATAAACGAGACAAACTATACAAACTGCGTTTGGAAGCAAGAAAGGGAAGTAACGAGGCCGCCATGAATCTGATATCAGAGATGGCGAAAGGACTGGAGGGCAATAAATGATTCGTATAGACATTGATCGAAATGATCTCGAACAGCAGATCGAAACTCATAAACCAGGTTGGCTTACTGATGCACAGACGAAAACAGATGAGCTGGAGGCTGACACGACTCTCAAAGTCACTAGCATCTGGAGCCCCATAAAACAGGTTTTTACAGATCTCCAGTTTTCCAAGTGTGTTTTTTGTGAAAAAGAAATCGAGGACCAGCCCATTGAACAGGACGTCGAACACTTTCGACCGAAAAATAATGTAAAACGCTGGAAAGTACCCAACTGGATGGAGAATACCGAAGGTGTTCATGTCAGCCAGCCCAACTCAGGTTCTGAAGATGGGTACCGATTACTGGCTTATAAATTTCTGAATTATGCCGCTGCCTGTAAAACCTGCAATTCTACACGCAAACGAGATTACTTTCCCATTGCAGGAACAACACGAAAAAATAATTCGAAGAATCCCGCTACGATGAAAAGTGAAAAGGCATATCTGATCTATCCGATCAGTGATCTGGATGATGATCCTGAAGACTTGATAGAGTTTTTTGGTCTTTCCCCACAAGCAAAAAAGAAATCGGGGTTTGGTCGCAAACGGGCCCTGGTCACCATTGAAATGTTTCAGCTGGATGACGATGACGAGCGTGCCTATCTCTTCAAACGTCGAGCAATGTTGATCTATTTATTATTCACTGCACTGGAAAAGGTAAATAACGGCAATACGCAGCAGCAGGCGGAAGGACAAGCGGGAGTCGATTTTTTAACCTCTTCTAAATGCGAACATACCAACTGCCTGCGCTGTTTCAAAAAATTATACGACACTGATTTCCCGAAAGCAGAAATCGTTTCCCAGGAAGCATTCAAGCTGTGGACAACGGGTTCGCCATAAGTGTGAAGTTTGCCCGATTCCAATTACGATAAAGAAAACACCAATGACACTCATCAAAGAACTCATCAACATCCCGGAACAGATCCAGCAGGGGGACTTTGTGCTCCGCCTGGCGGAGGATATCAATCGTCCGGAAGTCGTCCTCGATAATTATGTCGTCACGCCGGAACTGAGTGCGTGTTTCGATTCGGCACTCTCGTTTATCGGCAGTGCCGTTCAGAACCGGACCAGCAAGGCCAGCTATCTGCACGGTAGCTTTGGTAGTGGTAAGAGCCATTTCATGGCGGTGCTGCATCTGATCCTGCAAGGCAACCCCACCGCACGCGGGATTCCCGAACTGGCGCCCATCATTAAGAAGCACAATGAGTGGCTGGCCGGCAAAACGTTTCTGCTCGTGCCTTATCACATGATTGGTGCTCACGATATGGAATCGGGTGTCCTGGGGAACTATGTCGAGTTCATGCGGCGGACCCACCCCGATGCTCCCATACCACCGGTTTATGTCTCTGCGGCCATCATCAAGGAAGCCAAAGCCGAATGGGATACGTATGGTGATGAACCGTTTTTCAAGCGGCTCAATGCAGGGCTCAGCAGCAGCGGGGGAGGTTGGGGAGAGCTGGAGGCTGCCTGGGATGCTGCCTCATTTGAAGCAGCGGCCGCTGCACAGCCGGAATCCGAATCACACCTGCGACTCGTGAGTACGTTGCTGAAAACCGTGGCGTCCTCCCATGCCGAAGTTATCAGTAATCGGGGCGGGAACTTTGTCCGTTTCGATATGGGGCTCTCGCTGATCAGCCAGCATGCGAAGGCACTCGGCTATGATGCCCTGATTCTGTTTCTGGACGAATTGATTCTCTGGCTGGCCTCGAAAGCCGCCGACCTGGCATTCGTGAAACGGGAAGCCACCAAACTCACCAGCCTGGTCGAAGCACAGTCCGCAGAACGGCCGATTCCCCTGATCAGCTTTGTCGCCAGACAACGCGATCTCCGCGAACTGGTCGGCAATCATGTGCCGGGGGCTGAGAAACTCAGTTTCAGTGATTCACTCGACTGGCAGCAGGGACGTTTCAATACCATCACTCTGGAAGACCGGAACCTGCCGGCAATCGCTGAGAAGCGGGTCTTGCGCTGCTATGATCAGTCGGCCCGTGACGAACTCGATGCGGCCTTCGAAAAGACGGCTCGCATGAAGGATAATGTCATGAGCATTCTGCTGACCCAGGAAGGGAATCAGCAGATGTTCCGACAGGTTTATCCTTTCAGTCCGGCACTGGTACAGACGCTGATCGCGGTTTCCAGTGTTCTGCAGCGGGAGCGGACCGCACTCAAGGTGATGATGCAGTTGCTCGTCGATCATCGGGATACACTGCAACTGGGCGAGATTATCCCCGTCGGTGATCTGTTCGATGTCGTCGCACACGGAGACGAAGCGTTCAGCCAGGAAATGGCAACCCACTTCAACAATGCGAAACGGCTCTACCATCAGAAACTGTTGCCCGTGATTGAGAAAGACAACGGCATTCGCCTGGAAGAAGTTGAAAAACTGCCGTACGACGATCCACGCCGGGTTCAGTTCCGCAATCATGATCGCCTGGTTAAAACTCTGCTGCTTTCGGCACTGGTCCCGGAAGTCGAATCACTCCGGGCGTTGACTGCGGAAAAACTGGCAGCCCTCAATCATGGCAGCATCAAATCCCCCATTCCGGGGAAGGAAGCTGCTGAAGTGCTGCGTCTGGTTAAGAAATGGCGCAGCTCTGTCGGCGAGATCAACATCGGCGAGGAAGTGAATCCCACGATTTCCTTGCAACTCTCCGGCGTCGATACGGCTTCGATTATCGAGCAGGCGCGGCAGACAGTCGATAATCAGGGCAACCGCATCCGGCGTGTGCGACAGATGCTCTATGAGCAACTGGGAATTGAAGGTGATGGGGAATTCGAACAGTTTCATGATTTCTGGTGGCGGAATACTAAACGCAATGCCATTGTCCTGTTCCGAAATATCCGCGAACTGCCGGCTTCGTCGCTGGAGAATAACGACACCGACTGGAAACTGATCATCGACTTTCCTTTCGATGAAGCCGGGCATGGTCCCCGCGATGACCTGAGTAAGGTTCAGGAAGTCAAGCAGTCACAACCCGAGGGAAATAAAACACTCTGCTGGATCCCTTCTTTCTTCAGTCAAGAAGCACTGGCCGACCTGGGAATTCTGGTCGCCTTGGAACATGTCCTGACCGGGGAACGATTTGGCCAGTTCACCAATCACCTTTCCCCCCAGGATCGTCAATCCGCCAAGACCATTCTGGAAAGTCAGCGGAACCAGCTGCGACAACGGGTTCAGAATCATCTGGATGCCGCTTATGGACTGGATTCGCTCCAGCCGGGTTCCATCGATCCCACATTCGAACTGGAATTGAACGAGCAGTTTGTCTCACTCCTGCCCGGCTTCGATCCCCAGGCACCGGTGGCCGCTGATCTGTCGGGAGCGATGCAGCATCTGCTCAGCCAGGCATTGCAGCACGAGTTCCCGGCAGCACCCCAGTTCGAAACAGAAGTCAAAACGGGGGCGTTGAAGAAGGTTTATGAAAATATTGCACCGGCGACGCAGACGCCGGATGGCAGAATTGAAATCGAAAAAACGCAACGGCCGGTCGTCCGTCAGATCGCCAACCCGTTAATGATTGGGGAACTGGGGCTCGACAAAACCCATTTTGTTCTGGGGCAGCACTGGAAAACTCATTTTGACCGCAAGGCTGTGGAGACCAGTAGTGGGTTCTCGGTAGGGCAACTGCGGAAATGGATTGACGATCCCCGCCCGATGGGGCTTCCCAAAGAAGCGCAGAACCTGATTATTCTGATCTATGCGGCACAGTCCAATATGACCCTGTATCTACATGGTGGTGCATTTGATGAGACGACACTCTCCAATGTGCCAGACGCCTGTGAACTGCGTAAAGTGGACCTGCCTGATAAAACAGAATGGGAAGAGGCCCTGAAACGTGCTGGCAGTATCTTTGGTATCGCGGGGCTCAAACTATTGAGTGTGGGCAACGTGCAAAAGCTGACAACCGAATGTAAAAAGAAAGCGGCTGATGTCAGGAAAGCCTGTCAGGCCTATCAGCAGGAGCTGAAACTCCGTCTGACCGAGTGGGGGATCAAACCTGATGATGCGAATCGGATGCAGACCGCCGCCGCGACCTCCTCTCTGGTAGAGAAGGTGTGTTCGACGGAGTCCGACAATCTCGTCAGCCTGCTGGCTTCCGCTCAGATCGCCACCAGTGAAACGGCAATGGGTGAATGTGTTGCCAAAGCTGCGGAACTGGAAGGGAATCTGAGCACTGCCGGCTGGCAGACCTTCGATCTGCTACGCGAGCTTCCCGAAGAGCATCGATCCGACGCGCAGCAGATCCGCAGTGAACTGGAAACAGCCCTGTTGAGCGATGAGCATGTGCTCGAACTTGCTCCCGCGTTGAAGTTGGCCCAGGCCCAGTCTCTCCGTTTAGTGAAGAAAATGGTCAAGGTCAGTCCACCACCGGTAGAAGACAAGCCTGACGTCACTCCGCCAGACATTAAACCACCCGTTAAACTGCGGAAGCAGGTTGTGGCGGAGGATGCACGACAGAATCTTTCGCTGCAGGCGGCACAGAAAGAGCTGGCGCAACTGGCGGAAAATCTCAAGCAGGATCAGTCAGTGCGGGTCAACGTCAGCTGGGTCATCGAACAGGGAGGAGACGTATGACGATCACGGCGCCTTCTTTCAGCCAGATCAAAGCGAAGGTCACTTCCATTCGGCAGAAACTGCCTCAGGCGAAGGTGATTGCGATTCATTCTTCCGGACGCTGGACCGATAAGACCGTCTGGACGGACGGAGATAACGACTATTCCATTACACAGTGTGATTCGCCGCTCTCGTTCCGCATGGCACTCCGCGAGCCGACGGATGAGCATACGACACGGGTAATCATCACAGGTCTCAAGGACCAGGACCTGGGCGATGATGTTTTACTGCGGCTGGCGAAACGCAGGCTGCTGGAGATCGATTCCTGGCAGATTGTCCGGTCACTGTTTGATGCGACCGCTGTGGACCCGCGTCTGACGCAACACCCCTGGATCGCAGAGGCATTATTGGAATTCGTTCCCGACGGCGGTTTCTCACCGGCACGAGGTGGGTTTCTGGATGCCGAGACCGCCTGGCCGCTTCTACTCAGTCACAGGCTGGGTTTCCAGGATGAGACACCCGATTTGACTTCCCTGTTACGCTGGTCCCTGAACCAGCAGTCCACAGATCGGTTTTGCGGCTGTGATCCTGAATTTCAGTCGGCGGTGATTACCTGGTTGACGGAAAAGGCAGGCTCTACAGCTGCCGTCATTCTACACTGCATCCAGCGTCTGCAGCAGGCGGATGCCGTTCCCCTGGGGTTGGCGGCCAGAGTTGTCTATCATCCCTCAGCTGCAGGTAGACTGGATAAGGCGGTTGGGAGACTGGAAGGAAAATATTTCCGTTCCAGTCAAGACGCTAACCACGCTGCCGGGCACATCCCTGATGCAGAAGACATGCAGCGCTGGAGCTCTACAGCGTCAGAAGTCATCCGCTCGATGCGGGAACAGGATTCCAAAACCTTTGAAAAAATCATCGGACGCGGCGATGCGATTCTTCAGGAAATCGGGGCGGCAGACTATGCCTGGCTTAGCGATACTTCTCGCCTCGGGTTTGACCAGCGGCTGGCACATACCGGAAATCAACTTAGTCAGCTCCTCGAATCGGAAGCCTGGGAAAATCTGGAGTCAGTACTGGATGCCTGCCGTTCTGTCCAGCGCCATGAGCAGGCCGCTCGGGAAACACGACGACTCCAGCGCGTGGAGATGGCAGTGCGCCTGGTTCGCTGGTTGAGCCATCTTGAAAAGCAACCTGCGGCGGAAACGCAGTCTTTCGATGCCGCAGCCGAATACCAGCTCCATGAGGGGGGCTTTGTCGACTGGGCCAGATTAAGCCTGCGGAGTGGCGATCCGGTTCCACAGCTTTCCACCGCCTATGCGCAACTGTTCGATCGCGTGACGCAAATCCGCCAGCAGCAGGCCAAAACGTTTGCGAAATTATTGACGGACTGGACTGCCTCCGGATCAAACAGCAAAGACGTGATTCCGGTCGAACAGGTCCTGGATCAGATTGTCGTTCCTCTGGCGGAAAACGGTCTCGTTCTGGCCATTGTCCTGGACGGGATGAGTGTCGCCGTGATGCGGGAACTACTGGCAGACCTGACGCGGCATGAATGGCTGGCCATTTCCGAACCGGGCCGGAAGTTCAACCGTCCCGGCCTGGCGACGATTCCCTCGGTAACCGAATTCTCCCGGACCAGCCTGCTGAGTGGTAAGCTGGGGCAGGGGACTCAGGACAGCGAGCGAAAACTGTTTGCAAACCACCCCGGTTTACTGGCACATTCCCGTAGTGGATCACCGCCGGTTCTGTTCCATAAGGCCGGGTTGTCTGAAAATGAAGATTCCGGACTGGCCTCTGAGGTTCGTAAAGAGATTGCCTCCACACACCGCCGCGTGGTGGGAGTAGTCATTAACGCCGTTGACGATCACCTGCTCAAAGGCGAGCAGATCGACACACTTTGGACCAGGGACGAAATCAAGGGACTGTCTTCACTGCTGCGTGAAGCACGCATCGCACGGCGCCTGGTGGTCTTGCTCAGTGATCATGGTCATGTGCTCGACTGTCATGCCCAGGGCCGCGTTTATCAGGACGAAGCTGCGGGAGGCGAGCGTTGGCGAACTGCGACCGGAGAACCGGAGCAGGATGAGATTCTGGTAGAAGGGCCGCGGGTGATTATGGCAGGCCAGAGGATAATTGTCCCCTGGAGCGAATCGGTCCGCTACGGAATGAAAAAGAATGGCTACCACGGGGGATTGACACCGCAGGAGATGGTGGCACCGATCGCGGTCCTGGCCAGCACCGACGAATTGCCTGTCGGCTGGAGTGAGCAGTCCGTCGATACTCCCAACTGGTGGGATCAATCGACAACAGTTGAAAGTGTCCCTGCGGAACCGGTACCCCGGTTGAAACCATTAGAGGAAAAACCGCGAGATACTCTGTTCCCGCTGGAAGAGGAAGAAGAAACGGTCCCCGCAACTGTCGAAACCGGGACGTCCGACTGGATCTTGCGGCTGATAAAATGCATTGTCTTTGAGGAGCAGAAACAATTCGGTGGCCGCGGCGTTCCCACGGATGAAGACTTTATCCATCTGCTCACAGCCCTGGATACCCGCGGCGGTAAATTGACCAGCGTGGCTTTGGCCCGCACTCTGGAGATTCCCGGCTTTCGCTTGCCGGGCTTTCTGGCCAAGGCCGAGCGCGTGTTGAACATCGATGGGTACGATGTTCTGCGTCGCGACGAAGCATCGGATACCATCGAATTGAACCGCAGTCTGCTGCTTACGCAGTTTGACCTTATTGAGTCGTGAACGAAAACTGAAAGCACACCATGATTAACCGCTCTGAGTTACTGTCCGATCTGCAATCGCTGCTGCGGAAACTGGAAGCCGACCTGCTGGTACGAACCAGTTCCGTGGAAGTGCCCGAGGTGGGGGAGTGGCTGCGCGCGGAGTATCAAAAAGCAAAAGACGCCGAGCGGACCGCGCTTACGTATAAACGGTGGCTGGACGACTTCATCACGCAGGTCGCTGCCGCCTGGGTGCTCAGCTGTGTGTTTGCCCGCTTTATGGAAGACAACGAGCTGATCGATCCGCCGCGACTGGCTGGTCCCGGGAAACGGCTGGAGCAGGCCCGCGATGAACACACGCTCTTTTTTCAGGATCCGGAGCACGCCAAGCTGACTGATCGAGAATATCTGCTTGATCTGTTTGAGGGACTGGCACAACTGCCCGCCGGTCAAGATCTGTTCGGTTCCCATAACCCGATGAACGCACTCCCCAACTGGCTGGGACCGGATGCCGCGGGGGAGTTGCTGCGGTTCTTCCAGAAGATCGATTCCGATACCGGCGTGCTGCTTCACGACTTCACCGATCCGGAGTGGGATACCCGTTTTCTGGGCGACCTGTATCAGGACCTGAGCGAAGCAGCCCGTAAGAAATACGCGCTGCTGCAGACGCCGGACTTCGTGGAAGAATTCATCCTCGACCGCACACTCGACCCGGCGCTCGACGAATTCGGTCTCGACGCACCCCCGGTCAAAGGCCGGGACGGCAAAGAACTGGCGCCGGCCGGCTTCCGCATGATCGACCCGGCCTGCGGCAGCGGTCACTTCTTGCTGGGCAGTTTCCCACGGATACTGGACCGCTGGCAGAAAAAGGACCCCGGCGCCAATGTCCGCGATCTGGTTCAGCGAACTTTGAATTCGATTCACGGCGTGGACATCAACCCCTTCGCGATTGCGATCGCCCGCTTCCGGCTGCTGCTGGCGGCCCTCAAAGCGTGCCACATTACCCAACTGAGTGATGCCCCCGAATTCGAACTGAACCCTGGCCTGCGGTGATTCACTTTGGCACGCGCCACTGCGAGGAACGGCGAAGGTCGCGAAGGGCCAACGCGAGTTCACAGCGCTCAGTCCCGAAGCAGAGCTCGATGATCAGCGGCACACGTATTTTGCAGAAGATTCTGAACGACTTACGAGGATTCTCCGTGAGTCCCACTATCACTGTGTCGTGGCTAATCCTCCTTATATCACACCCAAAGACCAAGCCCTCAATCAAGATTACCGAAATCGGTATTCGTCCTGTCACCGAAGGTATTCCTTGTCTGTGCCATTCATGGAGCGAATATTTCGCCTTTGCCTTCGTGGTAATGAGGTATCGGGCGCTGGGCTTTCAGGGCAGATTACTGCAAATAGCTTCATGCGTCGTGAGTTCGGAAAAAAGTTAATAGAAGAGTTTTTTGAGACGATCGACCTCACCCACGTCCTAGATATCAGTGGGGCGTACATTCCTGGACATGGAACTCCCACCGTTATACTGTTCGGTCGGAATCGGTTCCCAATTACTTCCGAAGTACGTGTCGTAATGGCAAATGGGGGAGAGCCAGAGACGCCAGACGATCCCGCCAAAGGAGTCGTGTGGACGGCTGTGACGGAGCAAGTTGACCAGACAGGAACAAATACGGAATTTGCCACTACGGCAGATTTGTTACGGTCGAAGCTGCAAAAGCACCCATGGTCAATTGGTGGTGGCGGAGCCACCGACTTGAAAGAACGTATTGATGATGCAGCTTCAGGTTCTCTGTCGAACATAATCGACGACATAGGTCGTTCGACTCACGTTGGCGAGGACGATGTGTATTTTCTTCCTCCCGACACAGCTCGACGCATTCATCTACGAGACTTTGTCGTCCCATTCGTTACCGGAGATTCGGTTCGCGACTATTCACTCGATGCAGACTTAGTGAGTGTGTTTCCTTATCATAAAAGCTCTGGTGAGCCGTTGGAGCAGATTCCCCTGGATATGCAGCGACATTTTTGGATGTTTAGAGTGCCGCTCCGTCATCGCAAAGACTTTGGTCAAACAGTCGAAGAGCGTGGTTTAAGATGGTTTGACCACACAATGTTTTTTCCGTCTCGGTATCGGACTACGCCGTATTTAGCATCACCGAATATTGCAAGCCATCTACATTTTGTTCCATCAAGTATACCGTCGCTGTTCAATATGACCGCTCCGGTCGTCATATTACAGTCCGATTCGCCGGAAGGTTCGTTTGAGCAATTATTGGCATACTGTAACAGTTCTATTGTGTGTTTCTGGATGAAGCAGATCGCACATCAAAAGCAGCTTACCGGTGGCGACGGTGTTCGGGTTGAATCGCTTTCCAAGGTGCCATTTCAGTATTCCACCACGCAGATAAAGAAGATTCCAATTCCTGCATCTGATGATGAAAGCAAGGAATCGTTATGGAAGCGTCTTTCTGATCTCGGGAAACGATTGTGTTTTCACATAGCTGAATTAGAAGAAATCTCGCCCCACAAGATTATTCAGTCGTCTTTCGTTACGGAGAATAACCTTGGCCATCTGATCAAAGCTGTCCATAAGAAACGACTAGACGCTCATCGTCACCTCGTTGCTATCCAAGAAGAGGTAGACTTTACCAGTTACTGCTTGTTCGGCCTCTGCGACGAGACTGTGCTTCTTGATCCATTTCCAGAGAATCTTTGTGTCGATGAAGGCGAGCGACCGTTTTGTATCAATAATCAAACTAACGAGGATGGCTTTGTTGTACCTAAAGACATACCGACGCATTGGCCTGAGTCTATAAAAACAGTGTGGAGACGGCGGATTGAGTGTATTGGCCAAAGTACGGAGCTGGGGATTCTCGAAGATTCGATGTACAAACGGCGTTGGGTGGGTCGCCAAGGATTGTTTAATCATCGCCGACACGCAGATGATCTACGAGTGGGCTTAGGGAAGTGGCTGCTGGATCGGCTGGAAAGCTACTTCGATTTCGACGGCCGAATGTCAGCGGATGCCGAGTTGTCCGAGGAAGACAAACAGAAACTGGGCGTCTCTGCACCATTGCGAGAGATCGCATTGTATTCAGTGGCGAAACTTGCCGACATCGCCCGGCAGGATTCACAGTTCATGGAAGTCGCGGAAGTCTATCGCGACGATCCGGCCTTTGATGTGGAACGCCTGGTCGAAGAACTGGTCAAAGGGGAACACGTGCCGCTACTGCCGGTGTTGCGATATAAACCGAGTAGCTTGCGCAACCGGGCCGAATGGGAACGAACATGGGAACTGCAGCGGCTGGAAGACAAACTGCGTGCTGGTGAACCCGTTAACCTGACCGACTACGATCTGACCGACAAGCAGCAGGAAGAGCTCACCGCGTGGCAGAGCGAGACGCCCGACAAGCAGAAAGCCGACGATCGGGGGCTGGACCAAATTCTGTCAATTTCGGTCCCCCCCAAATATAAGAGCAGCGATTTTATTTCCACCGGCGGTGCGCGTTATTGGGCGCTGCGGGGTAAACTGGATGTGCCCAAAGAACGCTGGGTCAGTTTTCCCCACTGCGAAGGGCCGGACGGCACATTGATGATTGCCTGGGCCGGATACAATCATCTGCAGTTAACGCAGGCGATCAGTGCCTATTTCGTCGAAGTCCAGGAACATCTGGGGGGCCGCGACGATGTGCGTTTGATCCCTCTGCTGGCGGGTGTGATCGAACTGTTGCCCTGGCTCAAACAATGGCACCACGACCTCGACCCCGAATTCAACCAGCGGATGGACGAAGTCTACGAAGGCTTCGTCAACGAAGAAGCCCGCGCCCTGGGCAAAACCAGCGAAGAAATCAAAGCCTGGCAACCGCCCAAGAAACAGGCGAAGACCCGAAAAAGTAAAACGGCTAAAGGAAAAACAACATGATCAGCCCGAAACGGCGTCAGGAGATTATTGATGCCCTGCGCAGGGGGACGGTCCCCCAGAACAGTCTCGATGCATTTGCAGTGGGTCTGGACGGTTTTGAAGGGGCCCTTGATGATGAGCTGGACAAAGTCGCTACGGGAGGCGGTGTCTTCAAGGCGGTACGTGGTGAATACGGTTGTGGTAAGACCTTCTTTTCCCGCTGGCTGGCCGACCGTGCCCGCAAACGGGGATTCGCGACCGCTGAGGTTCAGGTCTCTGAGACGGAAACGCCCCTGCATCGGCTGGAGACCGTCTATCGACGTCTGATGGAACGTCTTTCCACAGCCGACACACCACAGGGAGCCTGGCGCAACATTGTGGATGGCTGGTTCTACGCGCTGGAAGAAGATGTGCTCGCCGAAGGGACTGTTGCCAACGACGATGAAGAGGCACTGATTGCGCGGACCAGCGAACTGTTGGAACAGCGGCTGACGAAAGTGACCGATACCGCGCCGACTTTCAGTGCCGCGCTGCGGGGGTACCGTCAGGCACTGGCAGCCAATGAGCGGGCGACCGCGGAAGGGATTCTGGGCTGGCTGGCCGGACAGCCGAACGTGGCATCGGCGGCCAAGCGATACTGTGGCGTGAAAGGGGACATCGATCACTTTGGGGCGCTCAGTTTTCTGCAAGGCGTGCTGGTGGTGCTGCGCGACTCTGGTCATCCGGGCTTGTTGCTGATTCTGGATGAAGTGGAAACGATTCAACGTGTGCGGAGCGATGTCCGCGATAAGAGTCTGAACGCCCTGCGTCAGCTGATCGACGAAGTGGATGCGGGCCGGTTTCCGGGGCTGTATCTGCTGATCACCGGGACTCCCGCCTTCTTTGAAGGTCCCCAGGGAATTCAAAGACTGGAACCACTTGCGCAGCGGCTGCATGTCGATTTTCAGATGGAGGCCCGGTTTGACAATCCGCGTGCCCCCCAGATCCGTCTGCCCGCGTTTAACCTGGAGCGGCTGCAACTGGTGGGCTGCAAGGTCCGCGATATTTTTCAGGAACACGCCGACTCCGCCGATCGCATCGCAACATTGTGCGGCGATGACTACATCCAGGATCTGGCCGAGGCAGTGGCCGGGAAGCTGGGGGGGAAAATCGGCGTCGCGCCACGCATCTACCTGAAAAAGGTGACCGATGTGCTGGACCGGATCGATCAGCACGCCGACTTCAATCCCCGCGCCGACTACAGGCTGACGATGACCGATTCTGAAATGACAGCCATCGAACGCCAGGCCGCAGCCGCGACTGACGTGGATGAAATAGAATTGGATTTGTAATGTGCGCGAAAAAAAAGGATGCGTTCAATTACATTGCAGAGATGTTAGGTGGACTGAACGGTGACAACAAGTGCATGCCGCCAACATCACTTTACAGTGAAGGCTGGATGCTCAGGTTGATACTGCATGCCGCCAGTGAGGGGCTGCTGGAAAATTTCATTCCAAAAGGAGATGTAACACTGAACTGGTTTTCTGAAGCCAGATTGTACACACCGTTTAGAAAATCACGTGGTAAAGCTTATGAAACATGCACCAATGTCGATGGCATCGTCGGCGATTTTCAATGGAAAACAGGTACTCAAACAGGGGTCGAACTATTAGAGAATCCAAAACGTTTTGAAGTTTTTGAAGCGAAAATGTTTTCTCAGCTTTCTAAAGGAGTCAAAGCAGACCCCGAGTATGATCAGGCTGTTCGAACTGTGGCCTGTATGGCGGAGACATTAGCAACGAAAGAGATCACGCCTGAAGATGTTCCAATGATTTCGTTCCGGATAATTGCACCGAGATCACAAATCAAGAAAGGTCTTTTTAAGACCAAACTTAGCAAGACGAACATGCGTAAGCGGATCAAAAAGCGGATCGAGCAGTTTGTTGGACCAGAAAGAGAAGAACTGCATATCTGGAAAACTGAATATTTTGAGCCTCTGCTGAAAAAACTTAATGAAGATGATCAGCTTCGCTGTATAAGCTGGGAAACATTAATTGATGCAATCTCTGATGAGAATAGACAGACTGCAATTAAACAATTTTATATTCAATGCTGTTTAGCGGCGAGAAGGAAAAACCCCTACCCTGAAGAGGGGGTATAGTATGAGTAGTTTTGACCGTCTGCATCCTGCGTTGCAGCATCATATTGTGAACAGTCTGGGCTGGCGTGAGCTGCGGCCGTTTCAGGAAGCGGTGATTCCCGAGATCCTGGACGGCAAGCATATGATCGTGCTGGCGCCGACGGCCGGGGGGAAGACGGAAGCGGCTTTTTTTCCGGTGGCTTCCCGGATGCTGACAGAGGGCTGGTCCGGATTGAGCGTACTCTATCTCTGCCCGATTAAGGCGTTACTCAATAACCTGGATGTGCGGCTGGACCGGTATTGCACGTTGCTGGGGCGACGTTCTGCATTGTGGCATGGGGATGTGAAGTCATCCGCACGCAAGAAGATTCTGCGCGAACCGCCTGATATGCTGCTGACGACGCCTGAATCATTGGAAGTGATGCTCGTTTCGCCGAATGTGGATGCACGCAGTCTGTTTCGCAATCTGCAAGTAGTGGTCATTGACGAAATCCATGCCTTCGCCGGCGACGATCGGGGCTGGCATCTACTTTCGGTTCTGGAACGGGTCTCAAAACTCTCCGGTCGTGAGATCCAGCGTCTGGGGCTTTCCGCGACGGTCGGCAATCCGGAGACCCTGGTGGACTGGCTGGCCGGTTCATGCGCGGGGCCACGCGATGTCTTTTTGCCCTTGGAATCCAGCGCCAGTGCTGCGGATGTGCAGCTCGATTATGTCGGTTCGCTGTCCAATGCGGCGGTGGTGATTTCCCGACTGCATCGAGGGGAAAAACGACTGGTGTTTGTCGACAGCCGCGCCCGCGCCGAGCAGCTCGCATCCGAATTAAGACGGTTGGAAGTCACCACATTTGTGACCCACAGTTCACTCAGCCAGGAGCAACGCAACCAGGCAGAAGAAGCGTTTGCCTCACGCCAGGACTGTGTGATTGTGGCAACAAGTGTGCTGGAGCTGGGGATTGACGTCGGTAATCTAGATCGTGTCATCCAGATCGATTCACCACCGACGGTATCGAGCTTCCTGCAGAGGATGGGGCGGACCGGGAGACGTGCGGGGACACTCAGGAACTGTCTGTATCTGGCGACAAAAGATGAAACACTGATCCAGGCAGCCGCATTGATTGAACTGTGGGCCGAGGGGTATGTCGAACCCATTGAACCGCCGCCGTTGCCGTATCATGTACTGGCGCAACAGTTGATGGCGCTCGTGCTGCAGGAAAGCGGCATTGGCCGAGCGGAATGGTTCAAGTGGGTGTCTGGTGTCTCCGGCTTTCAGGCGATCACCCCGGATCGTGTAGACCAGCTAGTGACCGCCATGCTCGAAAAAGAGATTCTCTGGGACGACTCGGGAATTCTGGGCATGGGACGTGCGGGGGAAAATACATTTGGCCGCAAGAATTTTATGGAACTACTCTCCGTATTCATGTCTCCTCCGTTGTTTTCCATTTTGCATGGGCGTAACGAACTGGGGTATGTCGACGAAATGACTTTCCTGGGCAAGCAGGAAGGCCCCCGAATTCTGTTACTGGGGGGGCGGGCCTGGCAGGTGAATCATATCGACTGGCAACGACGGCGGGCGTATGTGGAACCGACCGAATCAAAAGGTCGCACCCGATGGATGGGCGAAGGGCAGGGACTGGGGTTCCGTCTGTCTCAATCTATCAAACGTGTCCTGGCCACGGATGACCATGCCGACTACTGGTCCCGGCGCGCAATAGAACGGATTGAAGAGATCCGGTATGACTCTCCCTGGTTACAGACAGATTCGTCAGCCGCGATCCAGACCAGTAAGGGAGAAGTAGAGTGGTGGACCTTTGGAGGCAACCGGGCGAACGCGACGCTGGCACGCGCGCTTTCCCGGCTTATCCAAAATGAAGTCACTCACGACAGTTTCAGTTTGACATTTCCTGCTGCTTTAAAACTGCAGGATGTGGAATCAGCGATTGGATCACTGAGACAGCAGGACGTAGTAAACCTGTTTCCTGCTGTAGACGAAAATGCCATCGACGGGTTAAAGTTTTCGGAATGTCTGCCGAATCAGCTGGCGATCGAAATGCTGGAGCGGCGACTGCAAGACATAACAGCAACACAGCATGTCATTCAAGAGGATGTGCGGTTCATCGTGCAGCAGTAGCTTGATGTCATTTCCGACATCAGAAAGTTGATCCCCGAGCTTCAGAAATCATTTTCCGTTTGGGTGTTAAAATTCTGTTCGTCCTCATGAAGTATGTTGAAATAATCATCGAGCTCATCCCAACCTGCATCCTGCGGGATGGGATTAGGTTCGATGAAGACTACATCCATTAAAGTAGCCCACATTGCTTCACAGGACCGACGTGGGCTGAGGCCGATGATGGAGTTGTAAAAAGATGTTGGGAATCGACAGTGATGCGAGTGGATAAATGGCTCCCATGTATTATAAAGTTCTTCCTCTTCTCTAATATCTAATATTTCGATTTCTTCCAAATTCCTGGTTTCAGCGTTTTCCCATCCAGCTTTCAACAGATCTACTGCTTCGACATCCGTTACGGGGGCGCTGTAGCCAAACACTGTTACAACAAATGCATCCTGAAGAAATCGCTGCAACAGTTCCCAGCTTTTTGCGATGTACGGGTCTGAGGCATAGTTTTTCTGTCCAACGGGGTACAATAGTCGGCTGTCCTGCAGAGGCTTGTTGCAACGATGGCAGTTATTTCCTCTAGCTCCAACTGCTATAGGCTTGTGATCCATACAATGACCGATGGCGGTGTTACCATGCAGAAATAATGTCACTGGACACAGATCCGGATCTTGGGAACGAGCGATCGCCTGTACAAGAAACGGATCCCAGTTGAATGTGGCAATGACATCTTTTTTTCTCAGTGATCTGACAAGGTGATCGTAAAGAGTCGGCTCATCAGGCAGTTCAAGTGAAGCAAAGTAATCGAAGACTGCAGAATCGATCTTTCGAACAAGTTCAGGATGTTCCCCTGCTATTACGAGGTTCGAATAGAGAGTCTCGAAATCATCACGGTGTTCAGTGATTCCGGCTTCATCAAGCATTTCACCAAGGCCGACAACATCAACGATGTTCCACATCAGTGGCAGCTTTAGTCCATATTTATTACCAGGAGGAAATGCTGCTAAGCTGGCACCAGCACCAAGAATTACAACATGTGGTCGTTCCATATCAGGAACTTGAATTCTTTTTCGATCGAGTTCAGACATCATACTCCCTTGGCTTTATCTAAAAATGCTTTCCAAGACGATCAGCTTCGTCCCAGATTGCCTTTGATATGTACATTGTGTTTTCCCTGGAACCAAAGTCTCGTGCCTCGACTTTGCCGAAACAAGCCTAAAAAACCATACTGTCGATCAAAGACATTTACATACCAGGAACGTTCTCCAAGGTCGGGTAACTTCTCTTTTACTCCAGCTAAATCTCGTCGCCAGCTCCCCAGGTTATTCGCAATCAGCACGGCACTGCGTTTCGTTACATCATAATAAAGTTCAGATCGATCTGATAAGGTTTCATCAAAACCGAACGAATCGCTATGCCCCAGGTGCAATGGATTTGTACCACCGTAAAAAGGGTTATACCACTCAGCCTCAGGGCGATACAGAAATGCTCTCCACCACTCCAGACTGTTGAAGAGCGATTTTTTCGCATAATCTTCAGCACGGCTATTTGCCGGGAGAAAAATACCAGAACCATGAGTCCAGACCCATGCGGCATAATAATCAAGTTGTCCTTCGTTATTCCAAAGTTCAGAAACGATTCGGAGTAGAGGGGAATCATCAACAGACTGGTCTTGTTTGTACCACCAGGCAAGGCCTGCTCCCGGATTCTTCCATCCCAGTAGCGCAGGAAACAGGTAGTGAAGAGTCTCCCAGTAGGAACATGCTTCATTGAGTGAATCCAACGTTCGCGTTCCAGGAAAGTCATTTTTGAATGATGGGTCAGCCAGCGTGCGATGTAAGAGTGGGATGTGTTTACACCAGCTGTCAGAAACGTTGTAGTCAGGGTACATTTAAACTATCTATTAAAGATATTTTTGTGAAGAATGCAGTGCATAATGCGTGATGAGGAATTACTGCAATTGGATACATTATGGTAGTTGATTAGGGCATGATTCCATTAGTCAGTATTTGATTAAAGGCGGCTGTATAATTTGAAAATGATGTGGCTGAAGGATGGGGCAGGAAATTACTGTGTGTATGGGAGTAGGTCCATACTCAATAATATTACTTAGATAGTGAAATGAATTTCTATTAAGAAATAGTATCATCAGTCCCTTGCTCAAAATATATTTCCAAGTCTTCGGCTTCAAAATGATGGGGTACCACTGTCTGCTTGTTGAAGGGGCCGTGCATTAAATAGGGATACTTATCATCGTTGATTTTTTGGATAACCATATGGTATGCGTTACCTGGTTTTTCACCAGGCTTTGGGTTTGTTTCATGAACAAGTACATCTATCCCAACTATAGAATTAATTCCGTTTAAAATTTCAGATGAGCAATCTCCGCTTGCCATAACTGAGATGGTGTTTTCTTTTCTTGGCAGATTAGGAATATCCTTCCATGTCGAATCAGGTAATTCATTGATTGACCAGCCCGTGAGCACATTCAATCCATCAAATTGATTCGCAGTAAGTGGATATTTTTTAGCCATAATTCAGCTCCAAATTTAAAGACAAAATATAATTAAAAATGCGATCTTCTCTCAAATCCAGTACTAACCATGTATGCAGTGCAATGGTAGAAATATCAGTTACATTTTCAGCGATGCTTCTTAACAGGAAACTTTATCGAAATAATGTTTCGCGGCTTTTATCGCTTGAGGCGTCGTGATCTAGTGGCTCTATTTCTAAAAGGAGTTCTGTTTATGTCTCACATTGTTCCGTATCAGACCAAGGTGAAAGCCTCGATTGCTATTTCTTCTGCTTGTGAATGACTTTAGCTGCCACTACTGTGACACAATAGGAAGCTGCTACTCTCTTTCTCGAGGTGGGGCAACCGAATAGCCACGAATAGACATTTCCCAAAGATCAAAACCATACTGTTCTCTAACAACCGTCATCCGCATTACATCTGTGGTACCGTCCGCAATACGTAGCCCCATGAGATCACGCACTCGGTCACCGAGGTCAACTTCGCGGCTGTAACCCACCGCACCATGAACACGCATTGCTGCATCACAGGCCGCCAACGCAATCTCAACTCCTTCGGCCTTAATGCCATTGACGAGTGGTTCAGCAGCTTCATAGTTACCCTGGTCATAAAATCTAGCTGCCTCTCGTGCCAGTGCCGTTGCCATCCGTAATTTCGTGAGGTATTCGCCGATTGGTTGCTGAAGATGGGTGAACCGTCCAATCGGTCCTCCTAATACATGACGCTGTCGGATTCGCTCAGCCATGATTTCCAGTGCCCGCTCACCACAACCGATTGCCGCTGCAGCTTGCATTAACCTCCAGTAAAGGAAGTGCTTCTCGAAGATTTTGCTTCCGTCTCCATCCTTACCGATCAGATATTCTGGTCCCACATACATATTGTTGAATTTGAGTCCACCGAAAGAATTACCCGTAAGACCATGAGCGTAACGATCGACGATCTCCAGACCAGGATGGTTAATCGGCAGCAGGAAAACTGACTGAGCATTGGGTGAGCCTTCAGCAGACCTGGTATACAGCACAACATGTGTCGCCTGACGCAGACGCGCATTCCAGAGTTTCGAGCCAGTTAAGCGGAATCCACCACCATCTCTCACTGCCTGGCTCTGCATACTTTTCGTATCCGTACCCGCATCTTCCTCAGTGATCGCCACTGCAAAGTAGGCTTCTCCTGCGACGAGCTTTTGGAGTGCGGCCTTTGCGATAGGAGAATCCATCATCACTACGGGCCGACCGTGAGCACCTCCGACGACATCTCGCAGATTCAGGTTGTACCGACCTGCGTGTCTGAAAACTTCCAGCATCTGCTTGGCGTTCCAGTCACTTCCACCGACTGATTTTGGCAAGTCCAGACCAGGTAGTCCGAAGGCAGCACTGCGTCGTCGCCATTCTCGCGGTGAGGTAAGTTTCCCTTCTGATTTCAGTTGCTCCGCAAGATCGTCGATCGCAGTTTTCATCTGATCGATGGTCAACGGGGAAACAGGTAAGGGCTCCGTTTTAGAGGGAATAAGGCGAATTTTGAAGACGGTATTGAGCTCCTGGACAGGCTGAGTGTCTGAAAGACGTCCCGGACTCTTTAAATAGATCCGTTTGTAGGGAGCNGAAGATGTTTTGCGTTTCTCAACAATNAACTGNNAGTCCTTCATCGGTTTTNCTGGNTTTAAAACGCGAATTTGTGNTTNACCGCTTTCCTTCAACAGGNCAAANTGACGNCCNNGCACGATNCCATCTGATTTTGTCACTGTGTANGCCAGAATNTTTAACTCGCCTCCCTTGATGCTTAACTCGGGCCCATCGTCGTCAGACCAGTACAGCCCTGATTTGGTATGNACACTGTTNCGNGCGGANANGATCTCNACNTGNATNTCATANCCAGCGATCTGGTCGGANATCCANCCAAGCAAATCGACAAATCTNTCATTGGTGATCCGTCCTTGCTTTAGTTCTGGATGTTTCTGGAACAGTTGCNAAGCAAAGCGATGAGGCTGGAGATGCAGTGACTGACCAGTCATCGACCGGAGTGTCTGCAACGCTATTAAAGCCGCGGAGATGGGGCAAGCCCCGCCTCCATCTGGATTGATCAGAGCATCGAGCTCTCCTTGTTCTACGATTACCGGCGTCTGGCTGGAGTGGGCTTCCCGAACCGACTTGATCGCATAGGTTGGAGGTGACAACCAGCGGCTCTTATNAGCCTGCTCAACGTGATCTTCAGCCTTAGCGGTAGGTGTGCAGGATAACGTGAGTATCAATGCTACAAACGCACTTAGACGAATTTCAGACTTCGAGAGNTTGACCATAAGATGGCTCCAATAATTCTATACAAAGAAGGTCATGCCTGATGATGAATACAACTGGGAAGTCAAATGCAAATAGCTTTTGATCTTGATAGAAGTCTTCAATTTGACATATTACCATAAAGAAGTGAGCAGGCATGCGGGATTTGCTGTTGAATTCAGAAAATTCTCCCTGTGCTGGAAGCAATTTACCTAAATTTCAACGGTTTCCGCGTCACAATAAATGTGGGCAAAACCGTTAACTATCAGCGTAAGGCATCGATTGCTGCACTCCCTTCGGACGTAGTCTCTGGGAATGAAATTACCATGTGCAACAAGCCAGAATGATGTGGCCTGCCCAGGGAATCCCCGTCCATTTAATTCTCCAGAAGCCGCTAACCTGTCGATGCCTGAGATTCTGCCACGTGGGGAGTGGTTCTGGTTGCTGCCCCAGCAGTCTGAACACTCTCAAACCCCGTCCATCAGTTCCGCCAGACTGATCTTGAGTGTCTTGGCGATCCGCTCGATGTTCCGCAGGGCAAGATTCCGTTCTCCCCGTTCAATCCCACCGACATAGGTCCGGTCCAGCTCGCAAGCGTACGCAAACTTCTCCTGTGAGTAACCTTGCTCTTTGCGCAGCTTCCGGACCCGCAGTCCAAATCTAACCAGAATATCTTTTCGTTTTGCCATGCAAGTATTTAACACTTGACAGCGACGATAAGACTACGGACTATAAGTATCATTCGATATGCACGTATGGGCAGTCGAAATCCAGGATTCAATGATATTTGTCACTGAAAAAGGAGAAATCAATGTTGCGACCACCAGGTGGTATAAGTTGTGCCATGAAAAGAATCGTTTGTGTCAAACAAATAGTTGCATCTGCATGCGTGCTATTCCTAGCTCTCACGCTTTCGGGCTGTGGTAGCGATACTACAGTAAGTAAACTCCCGAGGTACTCGACCCCGTCCAGTAAACCCTTACCTGAAGAGTATCGAGTGCTTGCAAAACATCTGGGTATGTCGATGAAGTCAGATCCAGCTCAACTTCAGAAAAAACGTGAAACATCAGAAGTCATGGCGGATTTACAGGCCGCCTTGTTAGACTTACGTGAGATCAAATCGAATGATAAAGAGATCATGTATGTTTCAGCCCAGGTCCGAGACGCGGTCACTGTGGTCTTAGAGCGTTTAGACAACTTAAATTCCCTGCCAAAGCCTCCCGATGAGGGAACACTGTTTGTAGGTTCATTTGTTGATGGATTCTTTGGTAATTTTGCAGGAGGTTATCACCGTGGCCTTGATGCAGAGGCAAAGCAGAATGCTTTGAATTCAGAAATGCAGCCTCTGCTTGCCGCGATCGATAGGATTGATGCGGCTCAAAAAATGCTTCCCAAAATTGCAGAAAAGTATTCGGCAACCTTAAGTGACTCGACCGGTCTGATCATCGCCGATTTTAATGAATCCTGGGGAGACTCTGGCCCTGATGATTGGATTGCACTTCAAAACCTTGGGGAAACACTTGAAGACTGCACCATTTTGGTGGAATTGACTGGCGCGAACGGAGAGGTGCGAAAAAACGTGCATTTTCTGAAAACTTGGCCTGAGGCTACCTGTATGTGGGGACGGTATCAGGGCGGAGAGAAAATCCTGGGAAAAACCGTGGATAGGACCACAGTCGTGTACGTGAAAGAAATGAAAGTCACCATTTATTCACCGCAGTTCGCAACTCGGATCGACTACACATACAAGGGAGCTGAAAAAGATAAAGACGTTGCTTATCGCTGTGAAAACCTGAGTTTTCAAGGGGCTTACCAACCTTACGAAGATGGCGTCATTTGGGATACTCAGCGTGGGGCTCAAATTACCATGAACGGAGTGGAATTTCTTCCCAAGTGTCGCGTTAATCTTACGTTTCGAAAAGGAGATCAAGCAAAAATATGGTACTGGGATTATGATTCCTGGATGAAAGGGGAAACCAAAACATTCGACACACCTGCGGGAGGTCTGGAATTCAAACCAGACAGGATTGACTTTGAAGTATCTTTTCCCGATACGAATTACAAACACAAAGCAACCCTGAAAGTCGATCAGGAATCTAATAAGCTGGTGAAAATTCAAGACTGATATTCCCGTAACAATGCTGACTTGTCACTCAGGCCGGGTTCTTCGATTTTAAGTTGCACAAAACGCCTCGCATTCAATTCGTAATGCAAGGCGTTTTTTTACGCATACAGACAGACGCAGGATTCCAGTAGATAGACTCAAAAGCGAATCAATACACATGCGGATACAGGGAGCCATAGGATTTTTCGTATCTCGCTTATCAATCATCCTCAGAAAGGAGAACCGAGCATTGGCTTATGTTGGATTAACGTTTGTTTCTGTCGCATTGCTTTTGGCGATTGCGGCATTCCTGAAGGAACGCCGTTTGCGATTGGCACTGCAGAACATTTTAAACCGTTTACTTTTTCGATGGAGGCTGCATGGAGAAACTCACAAAGAAACTGCTGATACTGGTCGGGCCGCTGATGCTGATGACCGGTTGCCAGGAACATTCCGATCAAAGACTCACGCAGATGGCACTGCAACAAACAAAGATTCAGGCTGAGCAGAGCCGGCAGATGCTTGAGTTGCAACAGGAAGTGGCTACTGGTGCTCGCCAGTTAGTGTCCGCTGATGCTCAGTCGCGACAGGAGATCGTGGCAATGCAGCATGATTTACAGATCGAGCGTGCAAACATGGATCAGCGGTGGGATCAACTTGAGCAGGAACGCAAATCCCTGGCCAGCCAGCGACACTTTGATTCTGTGATTGCTGAAGTGATTTCCAACCTCGGCATCATCCTGATCTGCCTGTTACCTCTAGTTGTCTGCTGGCAGTTGCTTCGACAAACCGTTGAACCGGCGACGGAGAACGAAATCGCCGAACTCCTGCTGGAGGATCTTGTTTCTTCTAAACCACTGCTCTTTCCACAAAAACCATTCATGCCAGAAAACTCTGAGCATCAGGAACTGGCATCTGATGCTCCTGCTCAGAACAGACTCGGCACTATGAACTCTTAAAACAGAAAGTAGAAATCCAATATGTCTCACATCGTTCAAATCCAAACCGAGGTGCGTGACCCGGTTGCCATTTCTGCCGCTTGTGAACGTCTTAAGCTGCCACAGCCGATGCAGGGGACGTTCAAACTCTTTAGCAGTGAGGCGACCGGGCTGGGGATAGAACTGCCACGGTGGCGGTATCCTGTCGTCTGTGACATTACCAGTGGTCAGCTGCAGTATGACAACTTCGAGGGACGCTGGGGGGATCGGTGTCATCTGAATCAGTTTCTGCAGTCGTACGCCGTTGAAAAAACACGGATTGAAGCACGCCGCAGGGGGCACACCGTGACCGAGCAGGCCCAGGTTGATGGCTCCATCAAGTTGACGGTGCAGGTAGGAGGTGCTGTATGACTCGAATCATCGAAATCACCGTTGCCACAGATGGCCAGACCCGCGTGGAAACTAGAGGCTTTTCCGGAGCAGGGTGCCGTGAAGCCAGCCGGTTTATTGAAACAGCCCTGGGAAAGCGGACGGAAGAGCAGCTGACCGCTGAATTTCACCAGCAACTGGGGCAGCAGCAAACAAACCGTCAGCAGTCCTGAAGCGTATCCAATCTAAAAAATACTTTCTAAATCGAAAGGGAGACCAGTTTGAATATTCGAACTCGACTAACAGAATACGTAAGGGCTTGCTTTACCGGGATCTGGATCGAATCCCACGAACACCAGGAGGCCCTGACTGAGATTGCAGAGCTCTGCCGGGATGAACAGTGGCAACTTGCTACCTGGGATATCGATGCGGGATTAAACATCCCCGGACAGAGTGAGGCAGAGGTCACCGGTTTTGATCCGCTGGCGGCGATCCGTGCGGTGAATGCTCTGGTCACACCAGACGGGACAGCCATGATCGTGCTGCAGAACTTTCACCGGTTTATGCAGTCCGCGGAAGTGGTGCAGGCGTTGTCGCGTCAGATCATCGCCGGCAAGCAGAACCGCACGATTGTGGTGGTGCTGTCTCCTGTCGTACAGATCCCGACCGAGCTGGAGAAAATGTTCGTTGTGGTTGAGCATGATTTGCCTGACCGTGACCAACTGGCAGAGATTGCCCGGGGGATCGCCACCGAGGCCGGGGAATTGCCTGAGGGAAGTGCACTCCAGCTGGTACTTGATGCTTCTGCGGGTTTGACCCGCATGGAAGCCGAAAATGCTTTCAGCTTGAGTCTGGTGCGACAGGGACGTATCACTGCCGATGCCGTCTGGGAACTCAAGACGCAGACGCTTAAAAAGAGTGGTCTGTTGTCACTGTACCGGGGAGATGACGATTTCAGTCATCTGGGAGGCCTGACAGCCCTCAAGACGTTCTGTAAACGGGCTTTGCAGCAACCGAGCCGTGATGATCCCCGAAAGCGTCCACGGGGCGTCCTGTTGCTGTCTCCGCCCGGGTGCGGGAAATCCCAGTTCTGTAAGGCACTGGGGCAGGAAGTGGGGCGTCCCGTATTAAACCTGGATGTGGGGAACCTCCTCGGTTCGCTGGTAGGGCAGTCGGAAGAGCGGACGCGGCAGGCGTTACGGGTGATTGATGCGATGGCCCCCTGTGTGGCGATGATCGACGAGGTCGAGAAGGCGTTTTCCGGACTGAACGGTAACGGAGACTCAGGTGTTTCATCTCGCATGTTCGGGACGTTTCTCTCCTGGCTGGCCGATCACCAGTCGGACGTGTTCGTGGTTTGTACGGCGAATGATGTTTCCAGACTGCCGCCGGAATTCGGACGCAGCGAGCGGTTTGACGGGATCTTCTTTCTGGATCTGCCGGGCCGGGAACAGAAAAATCAGATCTGGGACCAGTATATTCGGTTATTCGGGCTCAATCCGGAGCAGGAGCGTCCAGAGGATACCGACTGGACCGGTGCTGAAATCCGCAGTTGCTGTCGGCTGGCAGGCCTGCTGGAGGTGACTTTGCTGGAAGCACGGCTAAACGTGGTCCCCATCGCGGTGACTGCGGCTGAGTCTGTCGAGCGGTTACGAACATGGGCCAACGGTCGTTGTCTGGATGCTGACCAGCCCGGCATCTTCCATTGGGAATCGCCCAGGAGAAAATCCCGCCGAAGTATTAAACATCTTTCTTCAATCAACTGACTTACCCGTCTCAAAGGAAGGAGCACCATGCTCACCCGACAGGAGATACTCCTTATCAGTGCCGCATTGCAGTTCTGGGCTGAGGAGATGAATCCCGAAGACACTCATCTGCTGAAAATTTACTCTGGTCATGAGACATCCGATCAGATCTGGAGGTCCGATGATATTCAACGGCTACGGACACAGCTAAGCTCAGCGAGTCTGAAATATGCTGTCGCCAATGCTGGGGGAATCGAACTCCTGACCACAGAGCTGTTTTCAACCCCTGAGGCTGCCGACCAGGCCCGCCCCAGTGAAACCGGTCAGGTCGGAACTCTGGTTCTTCCTGAACTCACAAATAAAGTCTGATCAAACCCCTTTCCCCAATTCCGTGACACTGATGAGCCGCAGATCGACCACCGTGAGCTACTGCTCGAATGTCATCTGGCATCGCCGTGGCCTGTCCGGTTTCACAATACGTTTATCAAATCACACTGACGAATAGTCCGATACCGACATAATCGGTCACAATTAATTCATATAAATTCCCGCTGCAACGCTGCCTGGTCAATTGAGATCTGGCAGCGTTTTTCATTTCCACCAGTCACAAAGGAGTCCTCATGAGTCATTCCATGCTCGAAGAACCACAGACTGAATCAGCGCACAGCACGGCTTCAATACGATTGCAGAGCACGATGGCGGCCGCCCGGCTCAGTTTCACCTGGCTGGGCGTCCGTAAGTCACTGACAGCCCCGCAGAAGAGCCAGGCTGCGGATTCATTTGGTGCTGAAGGAAAGTTTCTTTCCGCCGGTAAAAAACTTCTGGATACCTCACATCCGGCCTTCAAAGCCGTAACAGCAGTGCGCGGACGGGCCGTGGCCTACTGGAAAGGAGTCTCGCTTCCCTATCCGGAGCCCGGCATCCGCCTGATTAAACAATCGGACATCCATGAATTTGATCGGCGTCTGGCCGGTTTTCGGGATGAACTGAACGAAGCGGTAACCGATTTGAACCGGCACTTTGATGAACTGCGGTCCGCTGCCCGCAACCGTCTGGGAGAGTTATTCAATCCGACCGACTATCCGCATTCGCTGATCGGCATGTTTGACATTGAACATGATTATCCTGCGGTGGAACCGCCGCGTTATCTGCAACAACTGAGCCCGGAACTCTACGAACAGGAGTGCCGCAGGATGCAGTTGCGTTTTGATGAAGCGGTTCAACTCGCAGAACAGGCGTTTCTGGAAGAGCTCACGAAACTGGTCGAACATTTGACGGATCGATTGAGCGGCCAGTCTGATGGCAAACCCAAGGTGTTCCGGGACACAGCCATCACCAACCTGACCGATTTCTTTGTACGTTTTCAGACGTTGAATGTCCGCTCCAACGAACAGCTGGATGACCTGGTAGATCAGGCACAGCAGATTGTGGGCGGCCTCAAACCGCAACAGTTACGGGACAATGGCACTTTGCGACAGCAGGTCGCCACGCAACTGGCGGGAGTACAATCCTCGCTGGATGGTCTGCTCATTGATCGCCCGCGTCGCAATATCCTGCGAAGACCCCAGGAGGGATAACCATGGAATTGATCATCAAGCAGGGGGGACTGGTCCGCTGCATCTATGACGAAACGATTGAACTGACTCAGCTGGGCACACCGGCGATCAATCGTGGGTCATATGTTGAACCGGCAGCGGACGGGCAATGGACGGCCGACCTCTCTCCGGTCAATGGCCCCTTGTTAGGGCCGTTCCCCCATCGCAGTGCAGCATTAGCCGCGGAACGCGACTGGCTCAATCAACACTGGCTGCTTTCCGGCCCGTGATGTAATTCTACCTCGTCTGGTGCGGGGTGGTTGTGTATTTCTCATGACCATCCTGTGCGGGTGGTCGTTCTTTTTCTATCCAAGGAGTAAACGATGACCCAACAAGACCTGGACAATGCAGTCGCTTCAGTCACCGGGGAAGACATTCATGCGATCCGAAAGCGGGGCTTCAGTCTGGCCGATCCACTGGAAGTGGACTTTGATCCGGAGCCGGATAATCAACCAGCCCAGACAATGGACTGGGATGCCTGGGAGCTGGAATCTAATGTCTCCCTGTTCGCACAGCCGTTCGGCAGATTTCCGGGACTGACCTGAAATAACGGGCACATGTAATCTTCCTCATTTCCAGGGAACCATGATGATTCAACAGAACCAGCGTTCTTTCTCTGCAGGGCAGATGATGGCAACGCCCGATGTGCTGCACCAGATTCCGGAGTATGAAGTACAACGGGCACTGGCCCGGCATTTGGCCGGAGACTGGGGTGACTGCTGCCAGGAAGACGCAGGAGCCAACGATGCGGCCCTGCAGACAGGCGGTCGTCTGTTTTCCGTCTACCATACGGCAGACGGGATCACATTCTGGATTATTACCGAAGCAGATCGTTCGGCGACGACGGTGTTGTTGCCGGAAAATTACTGAAACCTCACTCACAACTGAAAGTTGTATTCTTAAACAAGGAGTAACGTATGCAGATTTTATTCATTAATAACGATGGTTCAGGTTTTGCAGACCAGATTCAGATCACAGAAGGCACAACTGTAGAAGCCCTGTTTCAGCAGCGGGTTTCCCACGGCCGTCCCCAGGACTACCTGATCCGCGTGAACCGTCAGCCGACCACCGCCGGTTATGTCTTGCAGGAAGGAGATCGCGTTTCGATAACTCCGACCAAAATCGAGGGTGCGATATGCCGACAGCTCGTCACCGTGTTTTTACTTCCCGTTCCCTCACCGAAAGGAGCCCCCTGGGAGCCCGACAACGTCTTAACGGTCTCAACCTGCTCGCCGTCCTGATGATTTCTGCCATCATCGGAGGCGTCGTGCAATCCTGGTTGTTGTTTCTGAGCAGCGCCGTTGCTCTGGCCGCTATCCTGATTCATAGCGGTGATATTCGTCCGACTTCCCGCTCGTCCCGGAAAACGCGGCAGCGACGCTGAATCTTGTTGACATTTTCATTTACAGAGGCCACTCGCCACAACGGGTGGCCTCATTTCATTTAAGGAGAACGCTTTCCATGAAACCATCACTGTCGCGGCGGCTCTGGATCAGGGCTGCTGTTAAGATTCGGGAGCAATACCAGTCGCAGGCAACCGGGTTCCCTAACGTGAATTCGCCGCCGGTGGACCAGTGGACGCGGGTCATGCGTCTCTCGCGGTTGTTGATAAAAGCCCAGCAGCGTCACTGTCCGGTCGCCTTCCAGCGTTGTCTGGAGCAGTATAAACATTCTGTGTCTCGAATGATTCACGATTTAACGACCTGTCACAGCGAGCTCACTACCATCAAACGACCGACGGTGATCCCGTCTCTGCGGGAGCTTGTCGACGAGCTTTGTTCCCTGCCAGACGAATTCGATGAAACCCGCATCGACTGGTCCGAACAGGAAATCGTCGTCCGTACTCCGCCCGTAATCCTGAGGGAAGTCAATCTGGGCGAATTTGAAATCCGGCTTCGCTGGAGTGAGCTCGGTGATCCCCAGCCCTATCAGGTCATTTCTTTGTCTCAAACCGGCACAGATGACGTACATCACCCGCACGTCCAGGGAGAGACGCTCTGCGAAGGAGAAGGCAAACTCCCCATCACCCAGGCTCTGACAGAGTGCCGTTTGGGGGATTTTTTCTTGTTGGTGCAGCAGGTCCTGCAAACCTATAACCCGGGTTCTGCCTACGTTCCTCTCGATCGCTGGTGGAATACTACTTGTGCGGACTGCGGTGACTCCGTCGACCATGATGAAAGTGGCCCCTGCTCAAACTGCGAACATCGGATCTGTGAATACTGCCGTCGCAGTTGCACGGCCTGTGGCGATCACCTCTGTGCGAGTTGTGCTGATACTTGTGCGGAATGTGATGGCACGTTCTGCCGCTCCTGTCTGTCCGACGAAACCTGTTCCCATTGTCTTGAAGAATCCATGGAGAATGAATATGCCTTATCCGAAAGCACATCCCCTGACGCGCCGCCTGCTGCAGCGACCCCGTCGGAAACGTCCGAAGCAGCGCAAACGCCACCCGCTCCGGTTCAGCCCGTATGCCTGGGCCAAACTGATCTACCTGCGTGACCGGGGCCCGACGGAGGTCGGTGGCTTCGGGATTACTGAAGCTGCAGATCCAAAGTTTGTAACAGATATCGTTCTGATCAAGCAGACTTGCACTGACGTGACGGTCGTTTTTGACGATGCCGCGGTCGCGGACTTCTTTGATGACCAGATCGATGCGGGTCGGCACCCGGAACAGTTTGGGAGAATCTGGATTCATACGCATCCCGGTTTTTCTGCCCGTCCCAGTCAGGTTGATGTGGAAACGTTTGCCCGTGTGTTCGGGAACTGTGACTGGGCGGTGATGTTTATCCTGGCCCGTAACGGCGCCACCTACGCGGAATTGAAACGCGCAGGCAGCCCCAAGACAGAGAAGCTGTCGGTCGGCATCGATTTCAAACCGGAGTTCGCCGCCAGCAATCAAAGTGCCTGGGAAGCGGAGTACCTGCAGTCTGTGCGGGAAGAGCTGCTGCCACCGCTGTGGGATCAACCTGATTGGTTTGATGAAGAGTTTGCTTATTCAGAGCAGTGGCCTGTATTTCCCACTTGAACAGCCCCGTTTTTTACTACTTTCAAATAGAACAAGGAGAGATCATGAATCTCGTATCGGATCGTTTTGTCCGCCAGTCAGAACTTGTGCCCATGGATAAACTCAAACAATTGACTGTCACGGTAATTGGTGTGGGTGCCATCGGACGGCAGGTAGCCCTGCAGTTGGCGGCCCTGGGAGTACGGCGGCTGCAGTTGATCGACTTCGATCAGGTTGAGCCGACTAACATCACGACTCAGGGATACCTGGCAGCGGATCTGGGACGTCATAAGGTTGAGGCAACGGCGTGTGCCGTGCAGGCCATTGATGCCAGCCTGGAAGTGGAACAGGTAATCGATCGTTTCCGGCCCGGGCTGGTGACGGGGGAAGTGGTGTTTATTTGTGTGGATTCCATCAGCAGTCGGGCTGCTATCTGGCGATCGCTACAGCATCAGTGTGCATTCTGGTGTGATGGCCGGATGCGGGGAGAGGTACTCCGAATTCTCGCGGCCACCGATTCGAATTCGCGGGATCACTATGACTCATCACTGTTCGCCCAGGCGGAGGCACAGACAGGGGCCTGTACCTCCCGCAGCACGATCTATTCCGCCAGTATCGCCGCCGGATTGATGCTGCATCAGTTCACGCGCTGGCTACGTGGTATTTCTATTGATTGCGATATGACGCTGAACCTATTGGCAGGCGAGACTACAGTAAACTGACAAATCGATCATTTCATTATTTCCAGAAGCACAAACATGAGTGACAACAGCAGGGGGCCACCTTCGATGGTGGCCTGCCTGCATTTTTTTTATCTATCAGAAAACTGAGTAAAATAGTGGGAAGGTTTGTCCGCGCTGAAACGTGCGATGGAACACACGCAGGATATTGATGCGTTCCGCGACGCTGTCATTCGACTGATTCTGGGATACCAGCAGGAATCACTTCTGCCCCCGCTTAGTCTGGAGGGCCGTCCTGAACTGAAGCTGGTACAGACAGATGTATCTGCTTATGGCTGTTTTGCAATTGCAGTCTACGATCATCCGTGCTGCTTGAGCAATTGCAGTACTAAGAACGGGTGTCCGGAAGTAAGTGCAACGTCTGCTGTAGATCTTCCAAGGTGAAGTACCAGACAACATCGTTCCAGTCAAATTCACAGTAATTGCCATCGTGTTGCCGCAAACCCAGATCCTCACCGTTATTCTTATAACAGACGAGGACTGAATCAACTTGCCATGTACGGGCCGGGGAGCCACCTGCTGGTGCATGCTCGGACAACGTAGCTAGTGGGTGTCCCGAAAGTGAGTTCATACGGTATTTTACGTGATAACGCGGCGGCAGTGGATCGTGGAGATTGTTGCTATAGGGTCACTTTGTTGATGACATACAAGTCCGGCCCATCGACGCTGGCACGAATATTGAAGAAGCCATCACCATCTTGCGCAGGGAATATCTGTAAATCGAGGCGAGTGGCAGTTTGTGGTAGTGATTCAATCAAGCGCGGAATCTGTTCGCGAGCATTGTCCGAGTGCTTTTCAAGCGACTTCAATAATTCAGCGATGAATTCTTCTTCAGACATGGCGTGACAATTCGAGTTCACTCTTGCGGAATAACGCCTAAAATCACCGGATTGCCGCTAGCGGTATTGTTTTCAGAATCGACCCGGACGGCATTTCCGGTGAATGCGTTTGTTATTCAGTTTGTGCTACTTGGCTTGACCCGACACTGCAAAAATCGCCTCGGCTATGTGCGAACGGAACTGAGACGCCGTGAGCTTATTATGCCGAGCGTCATACGTGGCTGTGTTTTGGTTGTACAGTGAGCCTTTGCAAAAAATGACGAAAGCGCCGCCGAGTGTGCAGCGGGAAACAACGCGGGCAGTATTGGGCAATGGTATTTCGTCTCCGTTGTTGTCGTAGCCAAGATTGTCGGCATCCCAATATGAACGGTCGCTATATTTGCCAGGCGTTGTTTCAAGGACTTCTTCGTCTTGGTCGTCGGAATGAAACTCATAGACATCAGTCGGAGTCATCTTTTCTGTTTCAAGACGAAAGTATGTCCATTTGCTGTCGGCGAAGACTTCGCAACTGAGCAGAGTGGGCTTGACAATGCTGGTTAATGGGCCGAAGTGAAGCTCAATACAGTCCGCTTCCACGGACAGCGTGGCACCAGTCAGATCCGAGCCACCACCAGTTGGGTGGAACAGATGGTTGCCGTCTTTGGGAGCAGCGATGGTGCTGAGAACTTGGAGTATGTCGTCTTTCGACTGCCATTGAGCTGTATGCGGAAGAGCAATAGGGAACAGTTGCCTCAGGATGGAATCCCATTTCGCCAGTGACTGTGTGTTGAAGTCATCGGACATGTTGTCACTCCTTTTGTGATTACTGCAGAACTATAGAACTATTGATAGACAGAATATGTTTCTGTCAAAACCTATCAGGATTTCTGTATATTATCAATTGATACAATGTGAACTAGCGTCCATACCTGGAATCATTCAGGAAAGACCGACAGGACAGAGGATGTTGATCCCCACTGAAACATTCCGTTCCATCGTTTCGTTTCGACCATCGCAATTGAGTCAAAATTAAGAGCGCTAGCGCACGGTTAAGTCAAGGGAAGATTACCGATTCTTCGAATGCCAGTTGAGTTTTCTCAATCGCCTTTCTCACGCGATTGATCTTCTCCTGAATTTCAGGAGTTATCTCCATGAGGGTTTTTCCTTTTCACCCGAATCTTAAATCACCATCCTGGCTCCAACTTGCGAGAGCCATCTGCTGTGACTGTACCATACCGTCATGCGACGGTTTCGCAGCAACATAAGTATGGAGGATTCCGACCTGAGTGCCTGACTTCTTTATGACTTCGCTCAGCGGTACATCATCAGGAGGAATATGACCGGCAAGAACTCCGATTGAGGGAGCACGATTTCCTTCGATAAAACACGTTACCACAGTTACTTTTTCCATCTTAATGTTCCTTTTTTAATTGTTCTGGAAATACCTGTTACCCGGACACTGTTCTTATCAATAAATTACAGAGTAGCTAAGGCATCATCGCAGGAAACTCGTAGATAAATCTCAATAACATTTCAATGAAAACTATTAATTCACGAGTATCATCCCGAGTGATTAATTTGATTTCATGATTTGCTTCGTTGCCCTTTTTGCGAATATGGTCGACCCATGTTTTGCCGTTTGGGGGAACAAAGCCAGCATCTGCCAAATGATCGACATAGTAGAGAAAGTTCTTTCCTTCATCAGCACCGTTAGCAACACCAATGTGCATTATGATCTTGCGACAGACAAGAACAGAAGCTGTATAACAACCAGTTGAGGTGCATCGCCGAGCTTCTTCATAAAGGTCAACAAGATCTTGGGGTACATGATCCACCGAGTTGCCGATTGGGACATCAGGTAATCGTGTACCATCAGGAGCGACAATGGTTGGACCGTGGCAATGGGGGCAAATATATACACCACCTTTTTCCTCCCCACTACCATCGATGTAATGACCAGTTTTGTATCCTAAGGATGATGACACTTGATTATTGCAGTGTCCGCAGACAAAAGAGTATGGTTCCAGTTTCTGGGTCGCGTACCAGTTCACTTGCTTACGGTCAAATCTTGACATCTTTATCCTTGCTCAAATAGTACGATGTATAAAAACATAACAACACTATGACATTACTGAACATGCTTCACAACTAATTCTTTAGATTGGCTGAGAAAACATCGTTTGTAACAGCCTGGCAATGCGGCGATAGCCGAATCGAGGCCGTGTTCGCACCAGTTCATATATGCGTTTGACCAGGGATCGCTCATCACTGCGAGGGCTTGCCTGATAACGCTGAGTGGCCCGGGGCTGATCCAGAACCAGACACGCTCTCCGCTCAGAGACACGGAACTCATTCTGGATCGCTTTGACGGCGGCTCGTTTTCGGGAAGGGCTTACCAGTTTCCCTCCGAGATATATTTCAGCATCTTGTTGTCCAGAGACAGATCGGCGACCAGTTCTTTCAGTCGTTTATTCTCATCTTCCAGTTGTTTGAGACGCTTGGCTTCTTCCGATTTCATACCGCCATACTGATTCCGCCAGCGCAGATAAGTGGATTGACTGACCTCCAAGGTCTGTAGCACGGAAGCGCAGGTCTTTACCGGCATTCAGCATCGCATCCGCATCACGCAGCTTGCGGACAATTTGCTCGGGGTCCCCACAGCCAGCCAAACCGTTTCGTCAGCACCTGGAATGTATGCCAGTTTACTGACACCATGACTTTAAAGGCCTGCACAATGAAATCGTCCGGAACGTCTTCATGAAACAGATCACTCATTGAACAGACAAAGATTTTTCGAGAGCGTACCCAGCGCAGAGGCTCAGTCAGTTTTTCCGGTATCAGCTTCAGATCGAATCCCTGCTCGAAGGGATGTCCAGGCACGCCCCGCCACCGTTCAGCAAATCGCATTGCATAACAGTTTTTGGAACCGGCTGTGATGGGCGTACAATAACCTAAACCCAGCGCCCACTATTTCTGGGGAACTTCATGACATTCACACTTAAACTCAGTGAATAAAGCCTCCAGAAAATATAAACACATACAAAGCAATGGCTTATAAACTCTTTAAAACAGGTATTGCGTGATCATATCAATACCTGTATTCTTCTGCCCTCTCATCTCTCTACTCCTCATTATCTCCACTTTGATTACGGCAACTCTCATGAATGTCCGTACGCCTACATTGTATTTTTCGGCGATCTGCCTGCTTGCAGGGTGCGCCCATTATCCGTGTAAGCTTGGATACTATCCACAATATCCGTGTTCATACGAAATAGGCCCAAGAGTTCCTTGTTCAGACACTCGAAACAGTTTTCCAACTAACGCAATTGAAGTGCGTGAAATGTCTAGACGGATAGAAGTGATCCCGGGTAATACTCAATCAGCATTGGTTGAGTTCGGCAACATTCATCCTAATCCCACTGGTGTCAATGCAGTGAAGCTCGCTAGTGCAATCGAGGATTCTTTGGTTGACCACCTCGGGTACTCGGTAGACAACAAGAGCACGCGTATTATTGATGATGTGGTTACACTCTATACGATTCCTAGGGAAAACAGAGAGTTCATTGACAGCGAAATGATTGTTGCCACAGTAAAGTCTGATACAAAGAAGGTAAAAATTGATGCAAAATGTATAAGGTACCTTAGGACTGATTACGGTCCTTCACAAGTTACACCACCAGATCAACTCACCAAAGATTTTCTGACTAAATTAAAATTGGCACTTAACAAACACGCTCATCTAATGAGAGAGTATCGATGAATAGATCTCAAAGAAAGCCTAGTGGAAGTTACATTGTTTCCTCTGAAAAATATCGCTGGTACATAATTGGGACTATCGCAATTTTTTTAATTTTAAGCGGATTACTTATTATATTTGGTAAATGGGTTCACCATTATTTTGAACAAGTAGGTGTAGAGTCCAATAGCGAATATCAATCTGCCTTTCTTTCTTACATCGGGACCTATTTACCAATCATGACGTTGATTGTCCGATGGATGGATTTTGAAAATTGGAACGAGTTAAGAAAGGAAAAAACCCATCGTTGGCAGGGATGGGTTTCGATGATCATCGTGACATTATTAGCTATTGGCTCTCTTAGCTGGTTGATCTCTATTATTGCACTGTCTGATTATCGTGTGATAAAGGAAGGGACGACTGAACCTGCAGTTGATCCCGATCTCTTGCTTTCAATGCGATTATACACGTACTTCACTTATCAAGCACTAGGCTGGTCATTGTTGTATTTCTTCGGGCTTTTTAAACAAGAGCCTCAGAAATCTTAGCCACCTCTGTTGCCAAATTAAAAGAAAAGTCCTGCCTCACACGAACGCGACAGGGTTAATAAACTTCTGTGCATATCACAAAATCGAATAGATCCCGAATAGAACTCGGGCCATTCAATGCTTTAGGAAAGCATTGCTCTATCCAACTGAGCTACGGGGGTTGGAGGTGAGTCCTAATATAGTAGGGGTTCAGGGCTTTCGTCAAACGTCTGTTCTGCCGGAATTGAGAGTGACACCAAAAAGGGAGGCGGGGCTCGCTGTTCCTGCTTATTTCAGGAGTTCGGCTTTGACATACAGCTCTTTGGGGGCAGTCTTGTAATACTTGAACATTGCCGGACAGATCCAGCCTTCCATCTCGGAATCGGAGAAGCGGTAGTAGTTGCCGTCCCCCTCGCCACGGAGCCAGACCAGCTTTTTTTGATACTGGGGGAACGGCTTTGCGGAAAACAGCAGTCGGAAACCTGCGTCAGCATCGGGTATGTCTTTGACGATTACATCGATCATTTCCGGGACACCGGCCACGAACGGTTCCGGAAGGCAATTACGTCGGCTGCTCTGTTACCCGCTGTAGTCGAGAGTACATCCGCCAGATACTGGAAGAAACCGTCATTAGTCTGAGCGACCATGAAATCAATGAACTCGTTCAGGTCCTGCTAATGAAAGAGGACTGATACTGTAAAGAGTGTTCAATTTATTTTGTGTCAATTCTGGTGCTCGACATTTCATGGGATCAAAGACCATACAGTCTGCTTAGGTTTCGTCGATGACTCACTCGGTGCTCATGCTTTCTCGGGTAGAGCACTGTTGAAAATCTCACTGATCACAGTCAAGTACCGTTCGGCGGTAATAAAAGTGATAATTCTATGCCGTTTCCTGTCGCGGCCTGAAAATCCTGAGATCGGGCTGACGGTATTCGTTCGGCAGCAGTTTCTTGATCTGGCAGTACTGCTTGATCGCTGATGTATACCTGCGTTGGGCGGATTCAAGACGTTTTATCATCAAAGTACTCTGGCATGCTGTTCTGTTAGTGGCATCAGCGTCGATACTCATCAGGTAATGCATTTCCAGCCAGGTGGCTCGAATCACATCTGCGAGCATTTGACCAAAGATATGATCAGAGTCGCCTAGAATCTCCTGTTTGATCGCATCCAGTTTTTTCTGAAGTGATTCCTGGATCAGGGAGTCGCCGTTCGCAATCAGTGTGATCCACGCCTTCTCAGCGATCTTGGCAACGTCTCCTACTTCATCCCAGATCTGAGGTTGCTGATCGAGAAACTTCCGTAACACCCTGAGGGCATTCTGATCCCCCGCATTTGCTTTCTTGATGACCGATTCCAGGGCCTTCTTCTTAAGTATATCGGGGGATGTTGTTGATTCAGTCATACTGCTCTCCGCCTCCTCCATTCATGTCCTTTGTGGAGGTAGTAGCCAGCGTTGATAAGAAGCGCCCAGTGCAGCAGCGTGACAAGCGATGCTGATTCAGCTGTGTGTCGCGCTGCCTGCTCGGCCTGGGACAGTTTGGTTTCCCAGTACTGCTGGTCACGCTGCTGTTTCAAACGGCGTTCCTGGTCCTGATGTTCTGCTTCTACTCCCTTTTGTCCCCGGCCCACATAAACTTTTACCGGTTTACCATTTACACGTCGGCTTCTGTAAAAATACGCGAGTCCGCTTTCTTTGACGTCCCAGCTCAATGTAGTCCTCCATAGTGTTCTAATACGCTTTTTCCTGTTCCCAGGTCTACTCAGTAGATAAGGCATGATGGTGGTTTAAGGTGATTTTGATTCCAAGGTTTGCAGTTTTTGTCGGATCTTGCTGATTTCCCTGGCTGGAGAACGACGCGCTGTTTTGCAAGGTTTCCGCTTAAAGGGTTCATTCTTAATCTTGCCCATCAAATGAAGGTATGCAAATTTGATGCGGTCTCTCTTGTATATCTGAACGGCTTCATTTCTCTCTTTTGAAGTAGGTAATTCCTGGGTTAAATTAAAGTAATCAATAAATTCGTGCTCCCACCTGTCATTGGACAGAAAGTTCGGGAAAATAGATTCTGCTATCAAGCCCTGTAATCCCAGGTCTACGCGAGAAGCGGGGCGTAAATAAATACTCAGAGTTGGCTTGTCACCTGGCTTAAGTTCCTCGTAGTAAGACTGGATCACCCAGTTTAATACTTCTTTTTGCCCTGTCAGGCCGAACCAGTTCCACATCTGCCGCAGGTTGTGATCACCGTATCCGTAAAAGTGCGGTTGACCAACTGTATGCTTCAGCAACCAGTCAGAGGCATGGGAGAAGTCACGCACGCAGAAGAATAGATCGGTATAAACCTGGACAACTTCCGGTGTGCATTTACAGAACCCTGCAATCTCGGAGTCAGACTGCCCACATAGAATCCTCGCCTCCAGTTCTGCACGCCTCAATCCGTCTTCCTGAAATAACTGGCAGGAAGTATGAATCTCGGGAAATTGCGACGTATCCCCGGTTTTGAGGTAGGTTAATACATCCCGGGTTATCTGGTCCTCAGGTATTTCGGCGCGTTCTGGTTCATTGAAAAGCTGTTCTGCGACTTCCCACCTCCAGCAGGGACGGGTAAACGGATCAATTTTTGCTGTCGCGTTTGTCATAATCATCTTAGACTCCTTTCTAAGTTTGAGGTCGAATTCACGAATTAATTATTCGACTTGAATACGATCAAGTCAGATTATATGTCACTGGGAATGTGCTAATCAGACGTTGTCACGTATCAGGCACCTGCCTGTCCCTCGAAGGGGATCCGCCAACTCGAATATGTCCTGGATGTACTGTGGCGTTCAGAGACACTTCTGGCCGACCAGGAAGGAGCATGAAGCTGACCGCCTGGAGCAGGGACGAGGTGACCAGGAAGGGCCTATCTGCAGCGGCACTGGCACGATCCTTCAGGTTCTGATGTGCTTGCCGTTATACCGGTCATAGTATTCCTGCAGACGCCGTCTCTGGTCGCTCAGTTCCGCCTCTGCGGGCTTATGACCACGTCCGACCTTATTCCTTCGATATTTTCCCGCCATTACCGTGGTTGCGGTAATGATACTTCTGGTTGCCGTTCTTCGGATCTCACCTCATAAGTTTCTCCTGGAATATGTATGCACTACAAGTTTTGGGATTCCCCAGTATTGACCTGGGAGACAGGGCAACATGGGGGGCGTATAGCTTAAATTCTGGTTGCCTTCTGTAAGTCCAGTATTTGAAGAATGTTCTCTATCTCTTCTGTCGGAGATTCTTTAATGGGCAGATTACAATACCAGACGGCGGCCGTCACTTTCAGACCTGAAGTCAAGACACCGTAAGCAACTTTGATCTGGGTCTGATAGTCTTGGGATTGGTCAGGCACTTATTACTTCGTAAAGTGCAAACCCTCATTGTATGACAGGTGAGCAAGACCAGATAGATGACCTCTTTTAAGGGAAGCGTTTCAGAGCCCTGTTTATTAGAGAAAAGTAGCCGGGTATAGGTTTCAAAATATTTTTCGATTATTTTCTGAATACCAACTTGAGATAAAAAATGTTGTTTTTACCGGGGAGCAAACAAACCAGATCTGCTTGTTTGTGGAATTAAATTCGCCTCTGTGCCGCGAGATCGATATTGCCCGCTTAACTGTTCTGAAGTTATTCTAAGTAGAAGCCGGGATGTAACAGACTTTACCAAGGTGTCCAGATGGCTAAACAGAATGTGTGAGTTCGCCCCGGTTCTTCAGGAACCTTTGGGGGGCTTGAAGTTTTTGACGATGTTGTGAGCTTGTTGCATTACAACATTGCGACAAAATTCCGCCATGGACTCATTTTTCATCGCGGCCGCCATTCGCAGAATATGTTGTTCTTTGTCTGTAATGAAAAATTTAGTCTGTTTTTTGGTGTCGACTATTTTTTTGGCCATGGAAGTCTCCTTTTTGTCAAAAGCATGAGCCTGAAGAAGCCGTCAGATTTGCAGTAGATTTATTGTTACGATGTACCCAATGGTACCATAGTGATGAATAGGGCTTTAATTCTAAATAGCGTTATTTAGATCTAAGGACCTAAAATGTATTTTGTCCCTATAGTGGACAATGGGGATGGCCAGCCAATCCACCCAACTGTTTTATTACTTGCAGTCTGAGGCAGGCTATGACTTCAATGAATGGGATATCGTTCTTCTCCCTGACGCAAAGAGTGTTGTTCGGGAAGGTTTTTACGATTCCATGGACACTTTTGCGAAAAAATGCTGTCGGGGGTGATAGTGCTTGTGCTTATCGTTGTTACAGTTTCGTATTGGATGATGTCGCACTGGACCGAAATGAATGTTTTCGGTTACAGGTCATGGGTTGATGTTCTTCGTCAAATAGTGGGATTCCTCTAGCACCGCATCACGACAGAACTCAGCCATCGTTGTATCCATGAACGTTGCAGCCAATCAGATGATTCGGTACTCACCTGCTGTGATGTGGAATTTGATCTGACGTTTCGAGTTATCTGTATTTTTCATCATTTATGAACCTTTCCCGGATTTGACTGTAGCACGACTCTCCCGGGGAGTTTCAAAAAAATTCCCCTTGACGTATTGAAGTGGAGGGCGGTAGGTTCGAGTAAACGGTGTGCACCAGATGTTGATTCGAGACTCCAAAAGTACTTTTGCGATCTGGTTGTAGATCAAGGAACATACAGATGTCACAAACAGCAAAAATCGATATTTACCATGGAAGATCCAGGCTGGCTCCTTCCATAGACAGAAATCTGCTTAAAGACCTTATCGAGTTTCCAGCTAAAGAGTTCAGCTGCAAAGGCAACGGGGTGATTCGTGAGGATACTACCGATACCCGATTATGGCGAGAGTGTTCATCCGGGCAAACCATCGTTCTAACCGGATTGGTACCGGCTATATTGGAGCGCCTCAATCAGTCAGGTGTTGAGGTTGAGGTGATCGAACATCGTCGCTTCCCAAAACGTCAAATATTGTCTCAGACTGTATTGAGGAATTCCTCAGGTGATGAGCGAGAGTTTCTGCTTGCTATAAAAAACAACCCACTCGGCCAGATCGAAGTCAGTAAGCGTGATGAG
>PAJV01000006.1 GCA_002706765.1 Gimesia sp. | reverse complement strand
AACAGAGTTTGACGCCAATCAACATCTGACAGGTCGCCTGCCTGATGCGCTACAGATTGGCTCAATAAATTTAGTTACCTGAATACATTCCTTCCGCAACACCCGAAAGCATTACTTCCAGAACATACCGGCTTCCACTCTTAAAATTTGGGGCCACCAACCATTTTGTCAAAGATCATGATCTAAATCCAATGGGCGAACGATTTACGCACACCAGAAGTGAATCAGGTTCGTTAATCATAGCCGTCGAGTCTGAAGAGTCAATGAACTACGTTACGAAAAATTTGAATTCCCGGTTAAATCTTTTTCCAGCCCTAAATATCTTGAGATACAGGCTCTCGAAAACACCTGCATAACTTGTCAGACTCTATATATTGTGACAAAATTAACCGATCAAAAAAAGCGCCATTGCACACAAGTACAGATCACTGCCTCATTCAGGAGGGCCTGCTGACGTGAGAGTTACTACGATTATCTGCCTCTGCGTTCTGTCTGTCGTTACTTCCCTCTCGCCTCAAACAGTGAGTGCGGAGGAGTGGTTTGAGTTTCGCGGCCCCACCGGCCAGGGACATTCCGGTGAAACCGCATTGCCCGTGCAATGGAGCCCGACCGAACATGTCTTATGGAAAACCGAAGTGCCCGGCGTAGGCTGGTCTTCTCCCATCGTGGTCGACGAGAAAGTCTATGTGACCACCGCCGTCCCCAAAAAAGGAGAGACCGATCCCGAGCAGTCACTGCGACTGGTATGTCTCGACCTGGAAACCGGCAAGACACTCTGGGATAAAGAGATCTTTCAGGAAACCAAAGAGAACGCACAGCGAATTCATAAGAAAAACAGCCACGCCAGCCCGACCCCGGTTTCCGATGGCAAATCCATCTACGTCCATTTCGGCACCCATGGCACAGCCTGCCTGACACTCGACGGCGATGTCGTCTGGAAAACCAACGAACTCGAATACGAGATGCAGCATGGCAATGGCGGTTCGCCGATCATCGTTGACGACAAACTGGTCATCATCTGCGATGGTCGGGGCATGAATTTCATTGTCGCCCTGGATCGCAGCACAGGAAAGATCGTCTGGAAAGTCGATCGCAATGTCGAAGGCCGCAAGAAGTTTTCCTTTGGAACTCCCCTGCTGATCACCGTGAACGGCGAAAAGCAGATCGTCGCGCCCGGTACCGATGTGATCTCCGGGCATTCTCCCACAGACGGAAAAGAGATCTGGCATTTGAACTACGAAGGCTATTCCGTCATTCCCCGACCGGTATTCAGCCATGGCCTGATTTTCGTCACAACCAGCTATGACCGTCCCACGCTGCTGGCAATTCGCCCGGATGGCAAAGGGGATGTCACCGAAACCCACCTGGCCTGGTCAAACAAAAGCCAGATCCCGCATACGCCTTCCCTGCTGGTGGTGGGAGACGAACTGTATACGATCAGTGATAAAGGGATCGCGCAGTGCTTTGATGCGAAGACCGGTGAGCTGAACTGGAAAGAGCGGGTCGGCGGCAACTTCTCTGCTTCTCCCCTGCACGCCAATGGCAAAATCTACTTCCAGAGCGAAGAAGGCCAGACAACAGTGATTGACGCCGGCAAAGAATACCGGGAAATCAGCCGCAACCATTTAAAAGAGCCGACACTGGCTTCCTTTGCTGTCGCCGGAGATACCCTGTTGATCCGGACGAAAACACAGCTGTATCGGATTGGCAAGTAGTCAATTCACTTACCCATTAACCCATTTTCGATTCCCGCAGATTTCAGTCAGAACCGACATGCGGGCGAGCCAGGCTTTTTTCTGTCTTGTCCGCTGCGTCTGCTGCAAGCATGCACAATCAGGATTACGAACACGAGAATCTCAAACGAATGACATCTCCATCTCCTTCAGACCCACCCGTTAAAAGCATTGTTATTGCCTCCGATCACGCCGGTTATCGGTATAAACGCCGCATCATCGAATATCTGACAAAAGCAGGTTACCAGGTCGAAGATATGGGCACCGATTCCACCGAGTCGGTCGACTATCCCGACTTTATCATGCCGGCTGCCCAGGCTGTTGCGGATGGCAAATTCGAGCGAGGCATTGTCCTGGGTGGTTCCGGCAATGGAGAAGCAATCGCCGCCAATCGCATTAAAGGCGTCCGTTGTGCGGTCTGCTGGAACGAGAAATCGGCCCGCCTGGCCAGCATGCATAACAATGCCAACATGATTGCGATTGGCGAACGCATGGTTTCGCTGCACGATGTGTACGAGATTATCGACATCTGGCTGAGCACCTCCTTCGAAGGGGGCCGCCACACTAAACGCATCGAAAAGCTGGATCAGTAAGAATTCAAAGGGTGGCTCAAGGCCTGCTTTTGAGTTCAAAGTTGAAGCTGGTGTGATCTGCATCGACGGTGGCTGTCAGCGTGGATTTCTGATTATACTGCTCAGGAATTTTACTGGATGCCGCTGTCGATGGTTGCTCTGCGCCTTCCGTTTCCGCTTCCCCTTCCGGTGCTTCGGAATCGGTGACGAATTTGATGCGCACCGTTTTCTGCCCGGTCAGGCAACCGGATTTTTCAGTATTGAACATCAGCGAATAGTGGCCGCCGGCATCGGTGACGCCTGAGGAATAGGTGCCATCCGCTGCTTCGAAGGCAACGGTTGCACCGGAGAGAGGCTGGCCATCCAGGGTGACGGTGCCGGAAACATCCACCAGATCCAGCTGGCTGTAGTCGGCATTGATCGAACCGCCACAGCCTGCCGACAGCAACAGACCGGCAAAAAGACAGAGTGGCAGCAAACTGAATTTCATACACACAAACGGTTTCATAACAATACCTTACAAATAGCCAACCATCATAAGAGCTAAGATCAGACTCGGCAAAACAGAAGTAATTCGTGACCGAGGATACCCTTTTGTGCAGGACGGTTAATTCGAAGTCACTTCGCGACCATAGCGGGTCGACAATGCCTGGAAAACATCTTGATCAATATTCTCTGAAACAAAGTGTACCGAACCATCTGCATACGCCATGTGGCCTCCCGCGGAATGCCAGCTGCCAAACGAGAGTTCCATCAGATGACCGCTGACGGAAGGATCTGTCCGGCGGGCGTTCATGCGGGGATAGGTGGAACCGACGAACTCGGTGAACTCGGACCCTCCCGTGCCATTATTACAGCCACAGGGATCGGTCTGCGGTGAGCCAATATTCCAGTGGTCCATGGACTGGCCGTCTTTACCAAAATCAGGGTCGGTCTGTGTTTCTCCCAATATAAACGTATTCGATGTCCCGTCTTTAATATCCCGAAAACTCACGCTGCTGCAGGCGTAGAAAATTCCATTCTGAATCACTTCTTCCAGTGATTTCGTGCCGGATATTTTTGTCGAATCGTCGTCTGAACTGGCTTCGGAACCCGAATTGCCCAGGTAAGTTCCCGGTGCCCGATTGGGAATGTTATTGAAGCTGTAATGTTTTTTGAGCGGTGCACTCGGGCAGTTGAATACCGGCAAAAAAGTGCTCGCGGCGTCTGTATTGGCAGAACCAGAATCCCAGTTGCCATCGCCCGATTCCTGAAAGATCAGCGTATCGTAAATATTTCCCTGCTCGATCGCCGGGAGAATCATGGCACTCCAGGCGGCACCCCGCTGATCCCAGCCAAAGGGGAGCAATCCATGTGTCTCATGGTAATTATGCAGTCCCAGCGCCAGCTGTTTGAGATTGTTCTTACAGCTGGAACGGCGGGCGGCTTCTCGCGCCTGCTGGACGGCGGGCAGCAACAGCGCAATCAGGATGGCAATAATTGCGATGACGACCAGCAGTTCAATCAGCGTAAAACCGGAACGCCGACCCGGCGGGATGTTTGTAGACAACATCGGAAATCCTCATTATTAACAGGGAGGGATATAAAAACAGCTTTACTTCAGGACCTGCAGCGGAGAAGAGTCCGTCAGAATACAAGGCTTTTTATAGCATCCCGATTCAAAGGTTTGATGAAGTCGCGATAAATAACCGCATCCGAGAGTCAGTTTTATTTTGAAATATTTTCTCCGGGATCAAAGACAGAAACGCACACCCACGACACGCTCTTACAGGCAAAAAGCAGTTGCCACATGACGAAATCAGAACGCAAGCCAGAACTCTGCAGTCGCGACGGCAGGCAGGCTGACCGATTTAATTTCCACTTAATTCACCCATTGCGAAGTTTTGATGTGTTTCCGTTGAAGATCGGAAGCGGGAGCGGGGCGTGATTGCGTTTCCGTGCAGAGATTTCGTACCCCGAAAGCGACAACGCCCCCTGATACAGGAGGCGTTGTTTTCGATGTCTGTTCTGTCATTGGCTCAGGAAATGGCGCGACGCATGATGTTATGCGTGATCTGCTGTACGCGATCATCGGGTCCATGCGGACGCGACCAGTGCGACCAGGGAAGCATATGCCCGGGCGGACTGGAGAGATCCTGACACCAGAAGATTGTCGACGCGTTGAACACGAAGTTATTTTTCGGACCGGGATAAATGGTCGCCGTCCACTGCTGCGGATTGACGCCTCCCTGCAGCGCGGTTCCTTTCGCGACGACTTCCAGTCCGGGGATGTCGGCTGGCGGGTCGCCGTGATATTCCCAGCCGATCAGTCCGGGAATCGCGTCCCCTTTTTTCATGCCTGTATTTTCAAAGATCCAGTGTTCGGGCAGTTCACAAACCCAGTCGCCGCCCCCATTGACGGGATCGACATTGCGGGCCCCCATCAGATACCCTTCGTCAGGCCCCCGATGTGGAAACGGTCCGTTATCCCGCTCACGGGCTTCGGCATATTTGTATGTGCCGCCATACGGTCCGCCGCGAAACATGATGCGGTTGGGACGACCATCAGAACTGGGCGTCATGGGAGTCACCCAGCAGACCGAGTTTCCGGAGAAGAACAGCAGGTTCACACCCGCGTCGCGCATTTTCACGACCGATTCATAATGTCTGATATCCCAGTATTCATCGTGTCCGACCGAGAGAAACGATTTGCATTTCAGACCATGCTCGGGAGTCAGCATGTCGCTGTTGGAACAGTAGGTCACATCGTAGCCATGTTTTTCCAGCCAGTAGGCAAAGGGAAATTCAAAGCAGAGCCATTCCCCCGACCCGACGGACTGCGGGTTTTCATAAATCTGTGCATACTTGGCATAAGGGCGATCAAAGCTGACGTCGGCCCACGGTCCCTGATTCCCCTTGGGATGGGTGTAGACCGAATAGTTACTGGGCCAATTGTTATACGCCTGCCAGGTATTGTCCGAACATTGAAACAGGATATCCGCGGGGCGATCATCTTTGACGATGAACACGACATAGCTCTGCCAGTACCCGTAGCCGGTCTTATCTTTCAGCGTTGAGAGTCGTCCCAGATAGACGCCGCTGGGCCAGTCATCGGGAATCGTCAACGTCACCGCTGCATCCCAGTGGCATTCATGCAGATTCTTGTGACCCGGTTGCGGCACAGGTTGAGGTTTACCCTGAAATGGTCCCAGTGTTTTCATCAGCCGCGCACCGCGTCCGTCGTAATAGCCGGTGCGGAAGACTTCGATTTTGAACTCCTGCGCGGGCCGCGTGGAGACCATGATGTCGATCGGTTCGCCCGCTGCGACACTCTGTCGGGAACAGTAGCCTTCAATTTTGGGAGAGCGGAAACCATCGCGTTTATCCAGTTGAATGCGGGTCAGCTGCCAGTCGCTGGATCCTGCTTTCTGGTTCTCCCGTTTGATTAAATCGGGATCGGCTTTCGAGGCGGAGGCTTCACCCGGCGAAAGACTGCCTGCCAGCGACGCCAGTGAAGCTGCGACGGCGCCCTTTAATAGATTTCGACGTTCCTGATCTGGTTCCTGCATGAAGTCGCTCCCTGTTCTCAATCTGGATGGTGAATTCGGTGGGGACTTTGGAGTGGATGCTCCGGGATGCTGTTCAATTATTTTTTCCTGAACTCCATTGTTTACTGCTTAGTCCTTTATGATAACCTTAACTTCATTAAAATAAGAAATATAAATCAAGAGTTTTTTATATCAGTCTCTGATTTTCACGACTGTCGCGCTGATGGTCTTGATGAATCAGGGCAGACACCGGAGTACTCAGTGGCATCTTTCTCGCTTGATCAGACCGACCTCAGAGCCTTCTACCAGGCAATGGCAAAACAACTTGAACGGGTACTCGGCGAACTGGAACCGACGATCATCAACATTCGTCGCACCCTGCATAAAAATCCCGAAATCAGCGGCGAAGAAATACAGACGTCTCAACTGATCTGCAGAACACTCGAGTCCATCGGCCTCGCGCCGAAATTGATGAAAAACGGTGTGGGTGTGGTTGCCGACATGACATTGGGAAACCCGGCCATCGACGCCCCGCTGATCGGTATTCGTGCCGACATCGACGCACTGCGCATTACCGATCTGAAAGAAGTCGCATACTGTTCACATAATCCAGGTGTCGGCCACCTGTGTGGTCACGACGCCCATACTTCCATCGCGCTAGGCGCGGCACTGGGTCTGATCCGCTGCACAGAGCTGTTTGAGAAAGAGTGGCCCGGCCAGGGACTGCGTCTGCGGTTCATATTTCAGCCGGCGGAAGAAATCTGTCTGGGTGCCCGCTGGATGGTCGAACAGGGGGCCGTCGATGATGTGAGTGCCATTATCGGCCTGCATATGGATCCGGAAATTCCCGCTGGTACCGCGAACATCCGCTATGGTGTAATGACCGCCTTCTGTGATGAAGTCCATTTTGAAATTCATGGCACGGGGGCCCACGCTGCACGACCCCACCATGGCAATGATCCGATCACCACGGCCGCGCAACTGATCTCAAGCCTGTATCAGAATCTGCCCCGCTCGATTGATTCGCGGACCCCCGCCGTCTTTACCATCGGCCAGATCACCTCCGGCCTGGCACCCAATGTGATTCCTGAAATCGCCCATCTGAAAGGCTCACTGCGTTCCACGAAAGACCAGGCCCGCGATGTGCTGCACAAGCGGATTGAAGACATCGCAGCCGGGGTTGCCCGCAGCACGGGAACCCGGATTGAGGTCCGGTTTCAATCTCCCCTGCCCGCTGTCGTCAATGACACGAACATTTCTGCTGCCCTGGAACAGGCATCGAAAGATGTACTGGGAGTGCCCCAGGTCGGCCTGATCGATCAGCCCAGCATGGGGGGAGAAGACTTTTCGATTTACCTGCAGCAGATTCCCGGCTCGATGCTGCGACTGGGCTGTGCCCGTCCCGATGTGAAAGCGGTATTTTTGCATTCCCCGTATTTCGACATCGACGAGCGGGCCCTTATAATAGGCAGTCGCATCATGCTGCAGACCGCATTGCTACTTTCAATGAACCCCAGGCTCATCCAAAAAGGGAATTAACACGATGGGAACCATCTCCTTTGCCAGAAACGATTATCCGACCTTGGGTGTGGAACTGGAATTACAACTTGTCAATGCAGAGACGTATGCCCTCTCGAACTCGATTACCGAAATTCTGGCGGAACTGCCGGAAGAGACAGCCAAATATGTCAAACCGGAACTGATGCAGAGTTACCTGGAGATCAATACCGACGTGTGTCGCACGGTGGGTGACGTGCGTCAGGATCTGACCGGCAAACTGCATGATGTGACCGCCGCCGCTGACAAGCTGGGCTTGAAGCTGTTCTGGGCGGCCACGCATCCCTTCTCTTCGTGGCGGGATCAGAAAATCACCGTCAACGATCGCTATTACGAACTCGTCGATCTGATGCAGGACGTCGCCCGCCGCCTCGTTACGTTCGGCCTGCACATCCACGTCGGCGTCGATTCCGGCGACAAAGCCGTCATGGTCTGCGATCGCATGCTCCGCTATCTGCCGCTGCTGCTTGCGCTCTCTTCCAACTCCCCGTTCTGGGAAGGTCGCAATACGGGCCTGCATTCGAACCGCTCGAAAATCATGGAAGGCCTGCCCACCGCCGGCCTGCCTCCCACGATGCGGAACTGGAGCGAATACACGTGGCTCATCAATCACCTCATCAGCACAGGCTTCATTAATACGATTCGCGAAATCTGGTGGGACATCCGCCCGCATCACAATTTCGGCACCGTCGAAATCCGCGTGTGTGATATGCCGGCCAACCTGGAACAGGTGCTCTCCCTCACCGCGTTCGTGCAGTGCATGGTGAAATGCATTTCCGATGAAATCGACGAAGGTGCCTACCAGTTGCAGCATCACCCGATGATGGTTCAGCAGAACAAATGGCGGGCGACCCGTTACGGCATCGACGCCAGCCTGGTCAGCAGTGAGAATTACAAACTGTTTTCCGTGATTGATACAACTCAACAACTGGTGAATCTGGTTTCGCGTATGTCCGAACGCCTGGAGTGTACGGACGAATTACACCGCGTCAGTGACCTGGTACATAAATCGGGCGCCAAGCGGCAGTTGGAGATCATGGAAGCCACCGGCGACCGCCGCGAAGTCGTCAAACAGATGATCGAGGAAAATAGCCACTTCTGAAACCGGGGCTCGCCTTCTATAATGAACAAATGCCTGCACCATTAAGTCATTACCTTTCGCCGACAGGAATCGGATTCCGTGTCTGATACGGACAATCTTCCCCACAATGAACCGCCCGAAGCGGAGCCAGCTGCTCCCGCGCCGGAAGAGGCTGCGCAGACGCCTCACGAAAAGACCCGCAGTTTTCCGACCACTCCCGGCGTCTATCTGATGAAAGACGCGCAGGCCCGCGTGATTTACGTCGGGAAAGCCGTCAATCTGAAAAGCCGCGCCTCCAGTTATTTCAACCAGGCCGCAGCCGTCGAACGTCGCACCGCGGAACTGGTGACCGAAATTGCCGACATCGATTACCTGGAAACGGAGACCGAAGTCGATGCCCTGCTCCTCGAAGCGCGGCTCATCAAGGACATTCGCCCCCGGTTCAATTCCGAACTCAAAGACGACAAGACGTTCCCATATCTCGAAATCACCACTCGCGAAGATTTCCCCCGCGTCGAATTCACCCGCAAGCCACACAGCAAAGGAACCAAACTGTATGGCCCCTTCACCAACGCCAAACAGCTGCGGGGCACGATTACCGTGCTGCAGAAAATCTTCCGCTTCCGCAACTGTTCTCTGGACATCGAAGAGGGGGACGAGAAGTGGCGCTGGTTCCGACCGTGCCTGTTACACAGCATCAACCAGTGCACGGCTCCCTGCAATCTGCGGATCAGCAAGGAAGACTACCGCAAGGACATCAACAAGCTCAAACTGTTTCTCGACGGCAAAAAAGATCGGCTGCTCAACGAAATGAGAAAAGAGATGCTGGCCGCCTCGGAAGCCAAGCTCTACGAAAAAGCAGCCCGACTGCGGGATGAAATTCAACTGCTCGAAAGCATCAAACTACGCGGCAACCTGGAAGATCACGCGCAACCCGAAGTGTTTTACATCGATCCGAAAAAGGGCATGCAGGGGCTGAAGAAAGTCTTCGGCCTGCCCGAGCTGCCCCGCCGGATTGAGGGGGTCGACATCGCGCATCTGCAGGGAGGCGAAACAGTGGCCAGCCTGGTGCAGTTCATCGACGGCCTGCCTTTCAAGCACGGCTACAAGCGATTCAAAATCCGCACGGTCAAAGGGATCGACGATTTCGCCTCGATCCGTGAAGTCGTCAGCCGGCGGATCAGGCGTCTGCACCAGGAGGGAGAAACCTTCCCCGACATCCTGCTGATCGACGGCGGCAAAGGCCAGCTCAACGCGGCGATGACGGCCATGCGCGAACTGGGCGTCGAGCCCCCCTTCACGATCTCCCTGGCCAAACGGGAAGAAGAAGTCTTTGTCCCCGGCGAATCCGAACCCCGCCGTTTAAGCCGGCATTCGTATGGCTTAAGACTCCTGCAATACGTCCGCGACGAATCCCACCGGTTCGCCCAGCATTATCATCATTTGCTGAGGAAGAAATCGCACTTTGATGAGTGAATGTTAGGGGGCACCACTCCTCCGATAAAGACTCTTGTTACCATCAAGCATCATTTAAATCTGAAGTTTTGGACTACTTCCGCCAAAAACACTTGTACACACACCAGCCTCGATAGTACACTGCAATTACACCAGTCCAAAAAGACACTCACGGTAGAGGAAACTCCTCTCCAAAAATAAAGTTGGTCAACTTCAGATTCCTTACCAGGAGTTCCTCGGGAGTGGTTACAATGGAGGCGTTATATGGGCCTTAATGAACTGGGAAGTGTTGCCTCGGTACTCTCACTTGTGATAACAATATTTGTGTTCTGGGGCGTGAATGACGTAAAAAATTATTATGTGAGGCATATAATGTTGCCTCCCCTGATCAGAAAGCTCAGAGCCCAAATTCGAAACATCGAAAATTCTGTTCTAAATAAACGAGTGGAAGAGCTACAGGCATCTATTGAACATTGTGATGTATTACTGGAACGACTCTACAAGCATACTGACAATATCTTAAAAAAGAGAATCAAAGAAAATCGTGATTCAATAAAATCATTCTTGAGTAATAAAGATCAATATCTGCTTGATAACTGTCGGAAACTCGTCTCAAACATTAATGCAACAATTGAATCAACCAAGGTTTTTCAAGGTGAGGACCAATGGTCTACGAACACATAGACGATTACCAGAAATGGCTTAAGTTTGTCGACAAACTTATCGATGACACTCGCTCCGGTAAGCTTGAGTGGCATGTAATCGCGGATCCGGGGGATCGTGCTAATGAAATAATCAGCCCTGTTTTTATTACAGAAATTGTCGGCGACAGGTTTATAGCTATCTATCGATATAAGTATCCATATTACGTAGGACCAGAAGAATACGAGCTTCGCGAAGAAGTAAATATAGAGTTAGTCGATGCACTTGGTAGAAAGCAATGGCTACTACCACAAGTTAAACCACGATTTGAATTACTTGATCTTATCAGTTACAAGCTGGCCGGAGCAGATGCGACACTTGAAGAATTCTTGAACGATAAATTATAAAAGTCATCGACTCAAGAAAACTGAGGTCGAACGATTTCATGTTTTACCAGGAAGTATTCTTTTGATTTTCCCCTGATATTGAAGGCATGCCTCAAGTTCGTTCTAACCATTTATGATGGTGCCTCCCCCCAAACCTACTCCTTCACTTCTTCCGCGGTCTTGTCGTAGGCTGCCTTCAGATTTCCCCAGGCGATATCCAGGTCTTTTTTCAGGCCTTCCCAGGCTTCGGCGGAGGACTCGTTGAATTCTTTGAGTTTTTCTGCCACCTTGCCGCGCTTCGCTTTCAGATCTTCCAGCTGCTCATTCCATTTCACTTTGGCGTCGTCTTTGAGTTTCGCACCTTTGGCTTCCAGCTCGGCGATTTTCTGATCCAGGTCTTCCAGCTGCTGATCCAGCTGTTTGGAATATTCATCGCGTTTCTGTTTTGTGAATTCTTTCGCGGTGTCAGCGGCTTCTTCCATTTTCTGCTTCACATCGTCGCCCGTCACCTGCGTTTCACCGGGAACAGGCGGCGTGGAACTCTCATCCGCACAAGCGACCAGAAACAGACTCAGACTGAATAAACAGGGAGTGAAATAGCGCATGGCGTTCTCCTTTACAGGTTGGTGGATCATTTTTATTCGAATCACGGCGTGCTGAGATCAGGGTCATTCTCGAGCCCATCAGAACCTGACTGTAGAATACCGGTTGGATCTCAACAAACTCAACAGTAAACATTGTTTGATCCGGTCGATTGCAGGATGATTAACCAGTCTGATGAATTTTCGGTTCCTGGAACCTTTTATAGAATGAGGTGGTCCACGAATTTAGTATAACACTCCTCTTACTTTCAAGGACACAGGCTTTATAATCTAAGACACTGAAACTTATTTGAATACGCACCCTCAAAGCAAAGTGGATGCCTGTATGACCGATCCTGATCCCCCTGAGGTTTCCCGCTTTCAAAGAATTCTGGATCAAATCGTATCCCGCGTCACCACCTGTATCACGTTGTTGTTATGGATCGGTGTCAGCATCTGCTACGCCTGGCAACCTGACGTGTGTGCTGCAGTCACCGTTTATCCGAGCTGGTGCTGGTTTGTTGGCGGTCTGTGTCTGGCGCTGATTCTGTTGCGGGCGAAACGGCAGCGGGTGGCGTTAGTCTCAATCGGTCTCTGGTTTGTGTTCCTCGTCGTGTTTGCCGATACGCCTTTGAGTCTCTGGCGGGGAGTGTGGCATCGAACCGAGGCAGTCGCGCAGGTCGAACAGCCAGGACAGATTCCATTGCGGGTGATTTCACTCAACGCGCATGGCAGCGGCCGTGCTGTCGCGGCTCTCAAACGATATGAGCCGGACCTGATTCTGATTCAGGAGTCACCGGGAGCCGGGACGTTGATCGAAGTGAGCAAAACCATGCTCGGAGAAAATTCCGGTCTGCTGGCGGGCGTGGATGCTTCGATCCTGAGTCGCGCGCCCCTCGAACCCGTGGCGTCGTCCGTGAATTACACCATCGTCAAAGTCCGTGTCCAATCAGGCCAGGAGGTCATCGTCGTTTCGCTGCGACTGACGCCACCCCCGTTTCGCGCGGACCTGTGGAACCCGGAATGCTGGCGCGCTTATTCTAAACAGCGGATTCATCAGCGGGATGAACTGCAGCAGCTCACCCGACGCCTGGCAGAACTGCCCGCCGATCTGCCCTTGATTGTGGGCGGCGACTTCAACGTCAATCCCCGCGATCCGATCTTCAATGAGCTGCCGGGTGAGTTACGCGATGCCTTCACGACAGCCGGTGTCGGCTGGGGAAATACGATCACCAACGAAGCCCCGTTCCTGAGGATTGACCAGGTGTGGTGCGACACCCGTTTCCAGCCGATACGGGTTGTCGCAGAGCGGGCTGAGGATACGGACCACCGGGCTGTGATTGCAGATCTGCTGTGGAATACGGAGACGGATTGAGTATTCAGTTCCGGAAACATTTATTTCTGTTACGATAAGATCATTATGTCTGCCCAGAAAAAAAAGAACTTCAATATTCAACCACTGCTAGAGCAATTCAAAGATGCCGATCTGCGGACTGCTGCTTTCTATATTATCACCGGTATAGGCGGAGGTGCCTATGCGTCTGATTTCATCAGCTCTGCCATGTTGTTCTCAAAACGGCCCTGCCCGGAAACCGCCGCCATCCTGGTCGCCAGTGATCAGAGTATGCTGGAGATTATCCAGAGGTCTCCCGAAAGCCTCATGGATGAAATGATCCATGACGAACACGAATTCGAAATCGAACGCTTTAACGACTGGATGAAAACATTCGAAGTGAATCGACGCGCGTGTGATAGTATCTATCAGTTTCTCGAGCAGGGATTGAGGCAGAATCAGATCACGATTCACTTTAACGAACCCGGTTACAATCACAGACTTAACAACAGGCTCACGCTCTTTGGAATTCAGAAGGGAATGCTTCAACGTCGCTCAAAATTTCTGCAAGACCAATTCAGCAATAACCGCCGTCTGTTTCATGCGACACTGGATCTGATCTGCATTCGAAATTCTGACCACAACCCACTTGAGTACTATTCGACAACCGGCGAGCAGGTTCAGTTGAATCAGTTCGACGCTTCCGAGATTCAGTATGAACTCCGTGCAGCGGGAGAGGAATTTCGCCAGCTTGTGGCTCGTTTGAGAGAGGATGAAAATCCCGATGCGAAAATCCAGAAATCCTGACTACGCTGGATTTCAATTCAAAAGAACCGTCTACAGCATGGCAGGCGGATTGACCAGGTTTGGGTCAATCAATTTCTTGAATCTGTACAGGTATTTTCTGAAGTCGCCAGCGACACCGACCATCGCCTTGTGCTGGCGGATCTGCTCCTGAAATCCGTGCCGACTCCTCAGCCGAAGTGAGGCAGATGCCACTTTCCTCGACTCATCAATGTGCTTCGATCTGAACCGTTAAAATACCCGCAAAGCCCCCAGCCCCGGGAGGAACCTGCTGCGTAACGGATCGGACCTGCCTGGGGGGATGCTGATTTTTCGGGCACACATTGCATGCAATCATGGCATGCCAAAACGGGAGAGTGTCACCCGGGTTCGGGTCGCAGGAGATCCCGTGAATTTATGGTTCGGCGTAAGAGGATCGAAGAGAGTTCAAAAAAAGAGGCTACGTTCACTCAAATGCCGATGATGCATGAGATTACAATGTCAGTCTGTCACAGCAGTGCGCAGTCCCTCCATTCGCAGTGGCGTGAGGAGTATGGAAATCTTGAATCTGCCTGCAGTTTGGCACATATTCTGCTTTGTAATAGTTACTACTTCTTAACGACTTTTTAATTTCACAAAGCTCTGAGCCACCCGGCGCGAAATATCGGTACACCCGAATAGTATCGCAGCCCGGGTTTTCAGGTCGCTTGCGAAACAATCAGAAGTCCTTTACCGCCTAAGAAAAGTAATTGTCCTGGCTTAAGAGCCAGTTATCTGATGGATCTCACAAGTTTCCAACAGTTTTGTCAGTCGTTTTAATCGCCCAATTCAAAGGTCAAAACAGTGAACACCGAAATTCAAGCTTCGAATGGTAAATCCACCTATTCCGGCGGCAGCAACGGAGTCAAAACGACTCTGGGTTCTGCCCGCTCAGCAGCCGTCGCGGCTGTGACAGGTTACCAGCCCAATCATCCTCCCATGAATTTCCAACAGACGCCTACCGGACAGCTTTTTAACGCCAATGTCTTCTCCAAGTCGGCAATGAAAAAGCGTCTGCCTAAAGAGACCTATAAAAAGCTGATCAGCACCATTGAAGGCGGCCATAAACTTGACTGCTCGACTGCTGACGTTGTGGCTTCCGCCATCAAAGACTGGGCCATTGAAAAAGGGGCGACTCACTACGCTCACGTTTTCTATCCCCTGACCGGCTCTACCGCTGAAAAGCACGACAGCTTCCTCACACCCGATGGTGAAGGCGGCGCGATTGCGGAATTCAGTGGCTCTCAGCTGATCCAGGGTGAACCCGATGGTTCCAGCTTCCCGACCGGCGGTATCCGTGCGACATTTGAAGCCCGCGGTTATACCATCTGGGACGTGACCAGCCCTGCTTACATTCTGGAAAATTCCAACGGCACCACCCTGTGCATTCCGACCGCCTTTGTTTCCTGGACCGGCGAAGCACTCGACAAGAAAACTCCCGTACTGCGTTCGATGCAGGCCTTGAACGTTCAGGCTCAGCGGATTCTCAAACTGTTTGGCCACGATGACGGCAAACTCGTTTCGTCCACAGCCGGCCCCGAACAGGAATACTTCCTGATCGACCGTAATTTCTATTATGCACGTCCCGACCTGCTGAACTCCGGTCGTACCTTGTTCGGAGCCAAACCTCCCAAAGGTCAGGAATTTGACGATCACTATTTTGGTGCGATCCCCGACCGCGTGCTGGCCTTCATGTTCGAAGCCGAACGCGAACTCTTCAAACTGGGTATTCCCATCAAAACCCGTCACAACGAAGTGGCTCCCGGTCAGTACGAAATCGCACCAATGTTTGAATCTGCCAACATCGCGACCGACCATCAGCAGTTGCTGATGACCACACTGCGTCGGACAGCAGAAAAGCATGGTATGGTCTGCCTGACCCACGAAAAGCCCTTTGCCGGCGTAAACGGTTCCGGAAAACACGTCAACTGGTCCATGGGCAGCTCTTCACAGGGTAACCTGCTGGATCCCGGCGATACTCCCCACGAAAACGCACAGTTCCTGTTGTTCTGTGGTGCCGTGATTCGTGCCGTCCATAAATACCAGGGCCTGCTGCGAGCCGTTGTCGCTTCTGCCAGCAACGATCATCGCCTGGGTGCCAACGAGGCTCCTCCTGCGATTATCTCGATCTTCCTGGGCGATCAGCTGACCGACGTCTTCCAACAGATCAAAGCCGGCGGTGCCAATTCATCGATTCCCAAGGGAACGCTGACCGTTGGTGTCGACGTTCTGCCACCGCTGCCGAAAGATGCCGGCGACCGTAACCGGACCAGCCCGTTTGCCTTCACCGGTAACCGGTTTGAATTCCGTGCCGTCGGTTCCAATCAGTCCATCGCAGGCCCACTGGTCGCCATGAACACCATCGTGGCTGACTCACTGGAATACTGTGCGACCAAACTGGAAGAAGCCACCGGTGGCGACCCCAGCAAACTGCACGGCGAACTGCAGAAACTGTTGACAGAAATCATGAACGAACATGGTGCGATCATCTTCAACGGTGATGGTTACAGCGACGAATGGCATGCAGAAGCAGCCAAACGCGGTCTGCTCAACCTCAAGACCACCGTCGATGCTCTGCCTGTTCTGGAAACACAGGAAGTCAAAGACCTGTTTACCAAGTACGAAGTTCTTTCCGAACGCGAGCTGGCCAGCCGCCTGGAAATCTACCTCGAACAGTACATCATGTCGATCAAGGTCGAACTCAACCTGACGGTCAAAATCGCGAAGACCATGATCTTCCCGGCTGCGATCCGTTACCAGGGCGAACTGGTTTCCAACTGTGCCAGCCTGAAAATGCTGGATTACGATTTCGACACCAATACGCTGGACAAGGTCACCGAACTGGTCAAGGCACTGCAGGACGGTATTGCCGAACTGGAAGCGGCCGCCGGTGGCGAGTCGGAAGACATGCTGTCTGAAGCTACCCACTGCTGCCACACGATTCTGCCTTTAATGAACAAGGTGCGTGCGACAGCCGATGAACTGGAAGGCATTGTCGCTGATGATCTGTGGCCTCTGCCAACCTACCAGGAAATGCTGTTCATCAAGTAACAGCAGTCGTTAACAATTGAGTTTTCGGAACCAGAGCCGACCAGCGTCCTGCTGAGTCGGCTCTGTTCCTGTTGTCTTCTGAAAAAGTGTGATTTCCGCGCAGTTAGCGAGAACATCAGTCATGTCGGATTCTGAATCAGCATTCTCTTTCGATACGATTCAGCATCACCAGCCCGGTCATTCCCGACCGTTCCGCAAGATCATGACCGGCATCGCGCTGTTCTTTACGATCTGCCTGGTCGCCGTCATCGGTTATGTCTCCGCCGGCTGGAAGATTGAAGATTCGATCTACATGGTCATCATCACCATTTTCGGCGTCGGTTACGGCGAAGTGCAGCCGGTGGAATCATCGGGACTGCGGGCCTTGACGATCATGGTGATCATCGCCGGCTATGGCGCGGTGATTTACACTATCGGCGGATTCATGCAGATGGTCATTGATGGTGAACTCAACCGTGCCCTGGGAGCAAGAAGAATGACGAAAGAAATTGAACGACTGACCGGTCATACCATTATCTGCGGCGTCGGCCGCATGGGCTCGATCCTGGCGAAAAATCTGTACGCTGCCAAAAAACCGTTCGTGGTCATCGACTGCGATGAACGCCGGTTGAAGGCCGCTGAAGACCAGGGCTACTGGGTGATTAACGGCGATGCATCGGAAGAATATGTGCTGGAACAGGCGGGCATCCGCCGGGCTGCGGTACTGGCGACCGTGCTTTCCGCCGACGCGACCAACGTGTTCGTCACCATTACCGCGCGGGAAATGAACCCCGATGTCATGATCATCGCTCGCGGCGAAAACCCGAAGACCGAAAAGAAACTCATTGGCTGCGGTGCGAACCGCGTGGTGCTGCCGACTGCCATCGGCGCGAGCAAAGTCGCCCAGCTGATCATGCGACCGACGATGGAAAACATGCTGGAGCAGCTGACCAGCGAAGGCGCGATTACTGACGAACTGGGCCACTTCGGTCTGCAGTTTGAAGAGTTGCAGGTGACCGCGGGTTCGACGTTCGTAAATAAGACACTGGATAAGATCGAAGTCCGCAGCGATCGGGGCTTCCTGGTCGTTGCCATCCGCCGCGCCGATGGCGAAGTCGAACAGAACCTCGCATCTGACACACTCCTGCTGGAAGGAGACGCCGTGATCGTACTGGTCCACAGCAACGATATCCCGCATCTCTCCGAAAAATTCGCCGCCAAGGGTATTAAGATTACCTATCGAGGCGTGACGGCGGAGTTGTGAGATCAACTCAATCAAGTGGTGCTAATCCCAATGCATTCCGCGCTGTCCGCATGATTAGGAACCCATCGTGTTCCGCTAACAATTGATTGAGCCCCTCCAGGGTGACACCTGTTTTTAATACAGGTATCAGTTTGTCCGCGATAAATAGTCTGAGTTGGTCGAGTCGCTGCGTATCATCACACGGATACTCATCGATATTCAAAAGGTCGGCGAGGCGAGGCGGACCTGCTTCCAGGCGATGCGTTCCTTCAGGCCAGAGTGAACTGGCACGCTCGCGAACATGACACTGATGCGCGCGAGGAAAATCGTTGTGTTCAATCTGTTGTAGCCAGAAGCCGATATTGAGAAAATAAATCGCACCATATTGTGACTTCTGCAGGTTCAAAACTGCAATCATTGTCTCGCTGGACAGATACTAGGTAGAACTTTTGCGATGAAATCCATGTGGTTTCAATTCTGCATGGATCGCCTGAGTCAGTATCCGTGTCGTGATCATTTTTATTTTATCAATTGAGAATGAGATCGATCAGCTGTGAACGGCTGCCCGATTTTCGGGCATTTCTTCCGCAGTCTCTTTGCCTTCCAGTGCATCCACCCGCGCGCGGAGTTCGTCGTTTTCTTTCTGCAGTTTCTGCAAAGAGATTGTTATGAAATAGAAAAGCATGGGCAGGCTTCCAAAAAACACAAGGAATCTTTTATTGTCTCCCAGGCTTTCTATGCTCGCTGTGAAGGCGATCATGGAGGCCAGCACTAAGGGTGTCCAGTGGCTGATTTTTGACATGATGCAGTTGATCCTTCCATTCAAATCAAAACGACAGTTTCAGGGAATTTCACCACCAGAGGCAAAGTGTTTTTCTAAAAATCTCGTAACGGGAATGATCTTTAGAACCTTATTTAACACTGGGCGTTCTGCCAGGACTTCCTGCCAGCGTTTCCGGGCCTCATCAGAGCTGATGTTTAGATCTACTTTCACAAGAGAGTGGCAGCGTGCCAGGGGGCGCAAATCAAGCTTCTCAGCGTTTACAAATTCTATGTTGAGTACTTCCAGTCGAGGCAGCTTCGTCAGAGGCTCCAGTCCCTTCCCGGTAATCAATTCCATCTTGATGGGATTTCCCAACACCAACAAATGCAGTTGCTGGAGTGGCTCCAGTCGAATCAAGCCGGCATTCGTAATTTCGGTAGAGTACAAAACCAACTCTCTTAAATTTTTCACCTTGACCAGGGCATCCAGGCCTTTATCTGTGATGGTCGAAGATTTCAGGGAGAGCGCTTCCAGTTGCGGCAGATCGGGCATGGTCTGCAGAACGGCATCGTTGACTGATGGAGTCGAGAGATTCAAGACGGCAAGACCAGGCAGTTGGTCCAGCTGTTTTAATGTGGCCTTACCTGCGGGGCTGCCGGAAAATCCAACCTCCCGTAATTCCGGTGCTTCTGCAAAACTCTTTAAACCGCTGCCTGTCATCTGGTCACTGTGGAGTACCAGGCGAGTCAATTGCTTTAAGTCAGACAGATGCTTCAGTCCTGCATCGGAAAATGTTCCCACCACAATGAGATGCTTTAGATTTTTCAGCTTCCCCAGGGGCTTGAGACATTCGTCCGTGACAGGTCCCCACAGCTCCAGCGCACGGAGTTCTGTGCAGTCGCCTATCAGTTCGCAGGCGCGCACGTTGAGATTGCGGCTGTGAAGTACCAGACGGCGCAGTGCGGGAAAAGAGGACAGCACCTGTAGCCCCTGATCGGAAACGGGACTTTGCTTCTGATCACGATTGAGAATTTTCAAGTCTTTCAGATGCGGCAGCCCCTGCAATCCAATCAGATGTTCATCAGTCACATATTGACTCGAGACGTGAAACGCCTCCAGACCGGAAATCTGACCAATTTGTTTCCAGCCAGCCGGGCTGAATGAGTTCCCGTCATACATATAAAATGCACGGAGACCCTTGACCCGCGAAAGCAGGTGCAGTTCGTCTTCACTACAGTAGTCGAAGTAATTGGAAAAGTGGTATCCGTCCCCCTTCTCCGGCTGGTTGGGATAGATGCCTCCCTGGCGGAGGAGGTATTCGAGATCAGTCTCACCTGCTTTTCTGCCTTCGACCAGCGGAATCGATGAAAACTCGCCCTTTCCTCCAGTCGAAAGTGAAGCCGTCTGTGGCGGGATCGGAGGCTCACCGCAGCCAGACAGACAGCAGAAACTGCTGAGCAGGAATAATGTCAAACAGGTTACTTTGAACGGATGCTTCATACCGACTATCATAGACTCTGACATTTCTCACCGAAAGTACTTTTCCGCCGCAGCGGTATTCTTATCAGGAGCCACACATGCAAAACTGCTTAGCCGTCTATACCGCCAAACGGGCCATTACTGGTCGCAAGCTGGCTGAGATCGCGCGGTCGGTTGGAATTGATCTGCGTTTCATGGCGCTGGGCGGGCAGATTACCGGCAATACGGAAGCGATCTTGAGCAAAGCATTGACCGGCGTGAATGGGGGCGGACTGCTGATTGTCGGCGGCTTCGAAGAGGATCAGGAAAATCTGATTGATTTCGACACGCGCCTCAGCCAGGGAGACCAGCCTGCACTGGCCCGCAAACTCAATGGCGGCCTGCTCCCCTGGTGTGAACTTTACAGTAACAAGTTTGATTATGAGAAAGCCTGCCAGCTTGATGCCAAAGCTAAAGCGAAACTGGATGGCTCGGTCACAAAAAAACAGCTGCCCGCTTTGAAAGCCGCGAAACACCGCTACCTGATTTATAATCAGAGCCGTAAAAAGAAAGGAACACAGCTGATGAAAACGCTGACTCCCGCGCTGGCAGAAGCCGTCGACGGCATCATCGCTGATTTTCAACGGTAAGCTATTTCGTCTGTGCCACCGGGTGGATGGCCATGCAGCCACAACACCAGTTGTCTTCGATCCAGCACTGGGGAATGTGCTCATGCAGTTCTATCGCGGCTGACTCGTCAATTTTACTGCCATAAAAGCTGAGCTTCTTCAGTTGAGACAGATGCCGTAACTGCAGCAGCCCCGCATTGGTAATCGGGGCTTTATCCATATCCAACCGCTCAAGACTTCGACATTGACCGAGGTAACCCAGCCCCTCATCGGTCACTGGGAAACCATTGAGGTCCAGCCCTTTCAGATGCGGTAAATTCTCAAGATGTTTCAGGCTTGCCATGGAAAACTGCGGCTTTTCTGTTTGTGGCGGCCAACCCCTGTTAAACGAAATTTCTTCGAGTGATGTCACGTTCCCCAGTGCAGCCCAGAGAGCATCCGAAACGAGATCCACCTGCACTGTGATTTTTTTGAGGCTGCTCATATTTTTCAGACATGCCAGGTCGGCCGGCTGAAGCTGACCGGGGTCTCCACTGAGATACAGTTTATCGACCTGGGCACAATGACTGATTGCTTCCAGAGCGGGCGCATTGATGGGCCCCACCCTCAACTCTTTCAGAGTGGGAACCTTTGCCAGGGCAAGCAACCCCGATCGGTCGAGCGGACCTTCAGAGTTTTCCCCGATACCGATTGCGAGAATCTCCAGTTCAGGCAGCGCCTGCAGGTGTTTCAATTGCGAGGTATCGCTGGTTCCGCGTGTGAGAGTCACATCTACTTCCCGGATCTTTTTAAAGTGCGTCAGATAAATCAGGTGACGATCTTCGATCCACCGGTAACCCGGAAACGGTGGTTTCTGCAGCGATTTCAGGCGTGGCAGTAAACGGAGGTCGGCATCGTCAATCCGAACCCCCGTCAGTTCCTGCAGGGGAAGCTTTTCAAAATCATCAATCGTATTTTCATCCAGCACCATCCGTTCAACCGACAGACTCTTCAATCGTGATAACCGACTCAAGTCGGGCAGGAGGGCGGCGGTCAAAGCGGTCTGATTCAGGTTGAGCCTCTGCAAGCAGGTCAACTGCGCCAGCAATTCTCCGCAGGCATCGGTATATTTAAAATTGCCGCTCAGATCGAGATGCTCTAATTTTTCCAGAGATACCAGGTGACGCAGACCGGCATCGGTCAACCGGTAATTGACACTCAGGTCAAGATAACGCAATTTCGGCAAATGCACCAGATGACGCAGACCATCATCGGTGAAGCGGTTTCCCTTAATCGTATGCACGCCCCGCAACGTCAGCGTCTGCACTTCAGGTAATTCTTTCAGCACGATCAAATCGTCATCGACCAACGGCAGTCGTTTCAGAAACAGCCAGTAGACCTGCCCGTGCTGGTTCCGTTTCCAGCGGGCTCCCAGCTGTTTGAGCTTGATCAATGTTGCCTGGGAGGTCGGTACGGGCGGAGGCGCTTCGCGTTCAACACCCTGTTCTACTTTCGGCTCGTGTTCTAAACGCATTGTACGCAGAGAAAAAACCAGGATACCACTTCCGAGCGTCAGGAACAGAAACAGGAATACAAATTGGCGTTGATGTTTTTTCATATCGAGATTGAATCCATCAAGAGAACCAGCCGTTTGAATGCTGCGTCCCCCTTGTGACTCATACAAATAAAGATCAATCAAACTGGATGCTTGCATGAGTAAGACGTTTCACTCTATTCTTTCTAACGTTTTAACCAGTTACAATGCTCTTAATCCATTTAGTCGTTTGTGAAAAGCAGAATCTTTCAATCGATATACGCCGTCCTGCTTCGAAAGGCATTAATTCATGAACCAGTTTGATCTGTTTCTCTCAGCCACAATCAACACTTTTGAAGCCAACAAAAAAATGGCCGAGCGGGCGGTGGCACAGGTTTCTGACGAGGGACTGCGCACGTCCCTGGATGAGCATACCAATTCGATTGCGGTGATCATGAAGCATGTCGCCGGGAATTTGATTTCGCGGTGGACCGATTTCCTGACGACCGACGGCGAGAAGCCAGACCGCAATCGGGACGACGAATTTGTCGATTCGTTCGCCACCCGCGAAGAACTGCTGGCCTACTGGGAACGGGGCTGGTCGAACCTGTTCGATTCCCTCAACAGCCTGACACCCGACGACCTGGAAAAAACGGTTTACATCCGCGGCGATGCCCATACGGTTCCCCTGGCAATTCAACGGTCGCTCGGCCACACCTGTTATCACGTCGGACAGATCATCCAGGTCGCCCGCATCCAGGCCGGCGACGAATGGAACACACTGACGGTTCCCCGCGGTCAGTCCGAACAGTTTAACAAGGAACGTTGGGGCAAAGGAACGCCGGGGAAATGACCTGAGCGTCACGGAGTCTGTTAATCCCGGGCTCGATGGCCGTGGAGACGCTACCGTAGAACTGGATACAGTTCAGAAAGGTTTCCGTGTGCCACGGACCGGCTTGTCCGGCCGTGCTGAGTGAGTATCGGAAGCCAGATTCGGAAAAGAACGTGGTAGCGTTAACCTCCTGCTCGCTCCGCTCGGCCCGGATTACATCCAGGCTTACCCTTTTTTTTCGTGTGTTTTGTGTTTTTCGTGGTAGAAATATGTCAGGACGTTTCACCAGTTTCCATTGTGGTGTGAAACAAAATCGAACACGGCCAGGCGGGACGACACATGGGTCGCCCCTTACGACGAACAGGTGGGATGTGTTGTTCTGAATCGTGCGTTTGCCCTGACAGTTTCCTGTTGTCTGCGACAACCCCGGATTGCATCCGGGGCGACCCGCTGTCAATGAAAGAGCCATCTGCGTCATTACGCTCACTCTGACGGGACGTCTTTTCGCTGTTCGATTTCCAGCAACCGTTTCTTGCGCCATAAACCGCCGCCGTAACCGGTGAGGGTGCCGTCGGCTCCGATGACGCGGTGACAGGGAATCAAAATCGCAATCCGGTTGTCGCCGTTGGCCCGTGCGACGGCTCGAACCGCGGTCGGCTGGCCGATGAGCGTAGCCTGTTCGGAATAGGAACGGGTCGCGCCGCAGGGAATGGTTCGCAGCGCCGCCCAGACTTTCTGCTGGAACTCGGTGCCGGGCGTGATCAATGGCAGATCGAATTCCGTCCGTTTCCCGGCAAAGTAGGCCTGCAACTGTCCTTCCAGAATGGGAAAGAAGCGATTGTCGCCGGGCAGCGCTTTCGCATTCAGATGCTTCTGCAGCCGATTGATCTGTGTCTCCAGCATCCGGCGGTCCGTGAATTCCAGCAGACAGATCCCCTGCTTCGTCGCGCCCGCCAGCATCGGTCCGAGGGGCGTTAAGATCCGATTGACGACAATCACCTGCTGACCGTTGCTCTTCGCCGGCGCGGTCCCCATCGTTTTTTTGAAGCCCTCGCCAAACCCGCTCAGCGATTCATACCCGCTCTGAAAAGCCGCGTCGGTGACCGACGATTTGTGTTGAATCTGGCTGAAAGCCTGGTTGATCCGCCGCATGCGGAGGTAAGCGCTGAAGCTCATGCCGTGCAGTTTCTGAAACCAGCGACGCACGCGGACCGGATCAAGGCCCCGCTCGCGCAGATCTTCGGCCTGCAGTCGGATGGTGGCGTCCTGCTCGACCTCTTCAATCAATGGCTGCAGCCAGTCGGGCGTGGAGCCCAGCGCCACCAGCGGACGACAGACCTTGCATTCGCGGTAGCCATTGGCGAGGGCCGTTTTCGCATCGGGAAAGTACTCGACATTCTCGGGCTTCGGCTTGCGGGCCGAGCAGGAAGGCCGACAGAAAATCCCCGTCGTACGGATCGCCGCAACGAAGACACCTTCAAAACTGCTGTCCCGCTCGACGAGCGCAGCGTACATCGTCTCCCGGTCCGGCAGCGATTCGATTGCGGTAACTGGTTTGTCTGACTGTGTCATTTCTGAAAATCCTCTGAATACCCGTGACTCTGTTAACATGGTATCCATTCCGCCCACAGCGACAACCGGGAAATGAACAGGGAATTGGGATTGGGGCAGCAACCTCAGACCACAGTCGGCCTTTAACCCACATGGTGCGTCAGCTCTGTTCCCCGTTTGCCGGCGAAATATTCTGCGATATTGGCGAAGGTGGTTTCGGCGATGTTATCCAGTGCCTCGCGGGTCAGGAATGCCTGATGCGAGGTGATCACCACGTTGTTGAATGTCATCAGGCGCGCCAGAACGTCATCGTCGAGCACCTGGTTCGAAATATCGTGGAAAAAGATACCCGCTTCTTCTTCGTAGACGTCCAGCCCGGCATAACCGATCTGCCCCGACTTCAAGCCTTCGATCAGTGAGACCGTCTCCACCAGGCCTCCCCGCGACGTATTGATGAGCATCACACCCCGCTTCATCTGGGCGATGGTCTGAGAATTGATGAGGTGATGCGTCTCCTCGAACAGCGGCAGATGTAATGTGACAATATCGGACTCAGCAAACAATGCGTCCAGACCGACATACTCTGTCTGTGGCAGTTGGGCGACTTCGGGATTTTCCTGCACGTCATATGCCAGCACCCGACAGCCGAACCCGTTCAGGATCTGCACAACGCACTGCCCGATTTTCCCCGTGCCAATGACGCCGACTGTTTTTCCAAACATATCGAAGCCGGTCAGCCCATCCAGAATAAATGCCCCGGCCCGATTCCGCAGGTAAGCCTGGTGCAAATGCCGGTTGAGCATCAGCATCAACGCCACCGTATGTTCGGCGACCGCATGCGGCGAATAAGCGGGAACCCGCACAACACTGATGCCATACTTCTGACAGGCCTCCAGGTCGACATGATTAAAGCCGGCACAACGCAGGGCAATCAGTTCCACCCCCAGCTCCGCCAGACGCGCGATGACTCGCTCATGCGCTTCATCATTGACGAAAATACAAACCACCTTGCAGCCGGCAGCCGCCGAAACCGTCTGCTCATTGAGCGGCGATTCGATGGCGATCAGCTGGAAACTGTCGTCGTTTCTCGCGGAGAACGATTGGAGGTCGTACTGCTTCGCATCAAAAAACGCAATCTGCCGACGGCCTTCCGCATCGTGTCCGTCCCGCGGCTGAGTCGCGTTCAACTCCGCCAGCATCCGCTCGTACCGGGCCGCGTTCAGGCCAGTCTGGCCCTGCAACTGCTCGATGAAAGCCTGAAGGCGTTCTCCGTCGTTCATGTCTACCACTGCTGACTCTCACTCTCTCGTTGAAACCGGTTCGATATAAAGTATCTGGCAAGCCTGTCCCCGATTATAAAGGGGCGAACACCGTCTGAACACAGTAAGCCAGCGGGAGAACAATACAGACGACAATTGACACGCGATGAATCATGACCGCCAGGTTCTCTGATCGGAAACTTGGTCCGCTAATCGGTTCATCCTGAGCATCTGTCGTCAATTCGAATCCACCTCGCCTGAATCAGTAATCAGACTGCGACACCTGCCACTCCCACCCGCCCCAGCAACAGCCTCACCCAAGGCAACTAAACCGCCTGGGCTGCCAGTGGAATACTTCTTCTTGCTGATCTTAATTTTTTTCCACGTTCTTCGGTAAGAATTTCTCATTTACTGACAAAAAAAGTTGCATCAGGCGACTTCATGGCTAGCGGGCCAACTGGTCCTGTACGGAGCCGGGACATTCACTTTGCCAGCCATCCAGTCCCCTTTTTTCTTACTTCCACGGTGTTGATGGGTATTCCTGATGACCATGAAATGAACTTTTCGCCTTCCGTTTCACAGAAGATAAATATCTTGACTTGATGAGAGAAATGCAGTCTTATATTTGAGATCTTCATCTTTGTTCATGCGATCTGAACTTGTCGTTCTAAACACCAATGTGACTTAAAGGAGTTTTGAATGCGTAGTTACTTCTGTTTTATGTTCCTTACGATCGCCCTGGGGTGTAACGCCTCTACTGGTACACCGGTCGATTCATCCTCAGATTCTGAAGCTGCGTCAAATGCGACGCCACAGCCTCAATCATCGCAGGCTTCTTCTGCTCCGACACTATCTGGAAAATGGCAGCTCGTGTCATTAATCCGAAATGGCAAAGAAGCCCTCGATGCAAGCGGAGCCCCGATCATTGCAGAGTTTCAGAATGGTAAACATACAATGAAGCAGGCTGAAAAGGTTCTGGCGAATGAAGAATACACACTCGATTTGACCACGACCCCTTACTCAATTAATATGGCCGTTGTCGATGGACCCCTCGCAGGAAAAAAGAGAACCGGAATTTTTGAAATCAATGGTACTGAGGCCAGACTATGTGTTACCGGTTCAGAAGAACGACCGCAGGAATTCAAATCAGACATAAAATCAAATATTCTGGTTCTGAAACGCATGTAGTAGAATTGCATCCCTGCACTGTACAATGCAGGCAGATCACTTCCTCAATTACTCAGAGCGACAACTCCTGAAACCCGTCCATGGGCACTTCCACGCACACGCCGAACGGGGCGGCGTTGACTGACGTCAGGTCGAGTTCGCCGTTCGTGATGTTGACGCGGGCGAAGCCGTTGTCCAGCGGCGTATAAAGATCGCTGTGCTGCTGCAGCATCAGCTGGCTGATTTGCCTGGGGAACGGGGTCAGGCCGCGAAAGTAGTGGTGGCCGTTGCGTTCGACCGACGTATTGCCCAAAGCCGCCTGCGCCGCGAGGTCCTGCAGCAACGCGACCGGGCCGATATTCACCAGGTCTTCGCCGCTCATCTGGTAACGGCTCGTGTTCTCGCGCGCGTTGCGAAAATTGATCAGGCAGCGATGGGCGGTCGTCTTCATGATGCCTTTGCAGTTTTTGTGGCTCGTCCCCGCGTAACCCAGCTGCAACGCCTGTTCCAGCGCACTGAGGGCGGCGTCCGATTCATCAATGATCACCGGCGGCCCGTTTTCCCAGTCGGCAATGTTCGCAATCGCAGGGTCCAATGCCACGCTGCGATGCAGGGGCTGCTCGATGAAAATCAGACGTTCGAAGAACCCAGACAACAATGCATCAGCCTGAATGCCGTCCCAGAGTTCGACGAAGCGAGGGAACTCGCGGTACTGCTCGTTGCCGTCCAGCGTGAACGAGAAGTTGTTTCCGCAATGCGCGGTGATAACCCGCGCGACGCACCGCAGCCGTTCCAGGTCGCGGTCGACATCGCCTTGCGCCTTGAGCTTGAAGTGCCGCAAACCGTAGACGCGAATGCAGTCTTCCAGCGTTTGCGGCAGCCCGTCATCGATGCGGTTCTCGGGCGTCAGGTCGGCGGCAGTCAACGGATCGGAGAGTCCGACCGTGTGGCGGGCGATGATTTTCGACAGCGGCTGATCAGGCAGAAACTCGTTCGGCGTGCGGCCCGCCAGTTCGGGGTGAATCGCCGCCAGATCCAGGCCGACGCGGTTCTCCCACAGCAGCGTCGCCAGGTTACACTGTTCGGCCCGGGCCAGCGCATCGAGCAGCGTGCGTTCGACCATGCTGACCCCAAACTGCGCCAGCAGCGAAGGCAGCCCCTGCTCCGCGGCCCACGTCACCTGTGCCTGGTAAACCTGCCGCCAGAAATCAAACGCGGGCGCGGCTGTCGCCTGCCGCGCAAACGCGACCGCCTGCCGAATGACCAGCAGCATCTCGTCGATCTCCTGCGTTGCCTGTTTCTCAGGCGACTTATCAAACCACCTGGGCAGCAGACCTTCCGCCGCAATGCCGGTGACGACCTGACCGTCAATTTCATACCGACACCGCAGAAACACATGCGGCGCCGCCGTCATGACGGCGATACCAAACCGAAACGGCATCCGGGTTTCTGTTTCCGTGCGGTGCAGTGTGGCGTCGAGGAGTTTGAGTTCGGAAAGCATGGGCGCGTGTTTTCGTTGGTGATCTAAGAGTGCAGTTTTCAGTCCATAACTGCATTATGATTGATTTGTGGAGAAATGCAAAAGAGTGCGGGAGAGGCCACCAACTCTGGTTCCCCTGAATTACCCATGGGAACATCACAGCATCGCAGTGCGTGGAACGGATGATAAATGAATAGGGGAGGTCCAATATTTTTTGAACCTCCCATCTGTTATTGCTTCGCAGATAATTCTCAGTGAACGCCAGCCACTTCACCGGGCCTCTGTCTGTGCTCTGCGATTATTCGACAGGCTGCAGCGCAGGCGGCGTCCAGTTGCCCTCCACAATCTGCCAGCCGGGAAGGTAACAGCGGACGATGTAATTCCAGCCGTCGGTGATGGGCAGATAATTGCTTGCCGTAGAGTCGCCGCCGAAATGGATCGTCACCTTGCCGTCATCATCGCGTTTGGCAGTGATGCTGTTGAACGAGTAGGCATTGAGGTCGTTAGGCGTGAAGAAGCCATCTTTGTTGTAAACGGTGACCGACCAGAAGGCGGCAACGGGCACGTCTTTAGGCATTGTGAGTGTGTAAGCGATCTGACCGTCGTTCTGCTTCGGCGTGACATTGAAGTACATCGCCCCGCGCTGCGGATTTCCGCCCCAGCCAAACGCGGCCCCCAGCAGGTGCTGGGTTGGATCGACGTCCCCTCTTGGCCCGAAGGCGTCCGGAAAGCCATCCAGCTTGGCAGCCAGTTGATTCAGCGCTTGACGGGTCGCCACAAGCGACGTCTCATCCCAGTCCGGCAGTTCGAGTTGGCCCGCCGATGCCTGCTCGACCTTGATCGCATCCTGCAGGGCGTGTGCCTGTTTCATGTCTTCCCGGCTGTTGGGATCACAGAAGGTGCGGAACACCAGCATCACATAACGCGTACCGACGTCGTCGATCGTCAACGTCACCTTACCCGCACCATTCTTGAGCACGGGGTTAAACTCGTCCTGGTCAATTACGAGCAGCGACTGGAACCGGTCCGGTGATGCCGGCTTGATGATCGTGATCGGGCTGGTCAAGTCGTACACACCAAAGGAATACAACGTGTCCCGATTGCCGCGGATCGTCGTCTGGTTCTCGACCGAATACACCTCGCGAAAATTCAAGAGCTTGCCGACGCCGCCCGCCTTGGCAGCATAGCCTTTGAACTGCATGTCGCTCTCAGCGCGAACGTAGTTCAGAATGTTGACCGTCTCACCGCCCTGTACGGCAGTCGACATGAGGCAGAAAAGCAGGACGCTGGCGAATCGAGTGAAGGCCACTTTAAACTCCTTAGAAAAACAGGTTCAAGTCACCGAAAGAAAAGAATCAGGTGAGTCTAACAGGTCAATCAGGTGTAAAGTAGTCTCAGCGAGCCTGGGGCCCCGAATGTTAAGCAGCCATTCTCAGTCGAACACGACGGCAATACCTGCTACCGGTTATTGAAAAGGACTGGCTTTCACCTGACCTGGACCCAGAGATCTTGAAAAATCTGACGAGCCTTTATGAACGTGAAATGGAGATCGTGTTTGACAGCCCCCTGCAAGAGACAGACTGCTCCAGGCTGATCAGTAGCAAGTTACCTGATATCGGGGACGAACTGTTTGGTTCCGGGCAGACAGTCCACAGCCATGCCAGCAAGCCCCTGCAGCAGTGGGGAATCACATCACTGCATTTATACGCCCGGCATTTTTAGGAAACCGGGACGGCTTTTGGTTCCTGGAACCTTTATTTGTTTTTATGTAATTAAATTCGGATTTTCTATTTCTTCTACGGTGAGAATCCTTGAATGTCTAGCAATTTCTTTGAATTTGTGGTTTGGCATCGGCTCACCGTTTTGACCTGTTACAATAGAGTGACCATAATCTTCATCTGTAGGATCGTGAATAATTTCGTATCCATTATTCCTCGCGTCAGAGGCACGAAAGATTGATATTCTCCATCTATCGTTGCTTTTTCCCCCTGCTGGTATTAACTCTAATAATTCTTTTGGCGAAGTAATCCGAAGAAGGGAACAAGATAAATAGTCTTCTCCTCGCCTCGTTTGCATTGCAAAGGATGAAGCACGTAAACCACCTTCTTTACGTTTAGCAACCATGTCCTCATCAGGCTGTATACGCCTCATAAGAATATCATCATCATCTATATTTTCCACAGCCCCCGATTGGCTCATTCATCGTCCATTACCATTTATCAGTAAGAATTTGTGCTATATCCATGAGATCATATGTAGTTATTTCTTCGAGATTTTTGTCAGGATCATTCTCATTATAATATGAGTAGCGAACACCTCGTGAAGCATCCACTTCGACGTCGAGTTCTTGATTACAATCATCCCACTCCCATGATAGCCCAACGTTGCCAGATACAGTGGGAACAACACGAGGGCGCCTGATCCCCTTTACCAAAGATAAATCGTAAAGAACTGTGAGTGCGCGTTCGACAGATTCTTCTCTTATTGGGAACGCCCCATAACTATCCCAGTTAGCGCTTAATTGAAGGAATCCAATAACTTTCTCCTCACAAGGACGATACCATTCAGCTGATCGTTCTCGAGATTCACGCCCCCACTCAACCGAATTATCAGCGCTTGTAGTCAAACATTTAGCACGAGAAAAAGTTGTTATATCATCTGCAGTAGCTGTTATAACCATTACTGGCTCCGTTTCCATCGTTCAACTTGAATGTGATCTTCGGTGAGGCTTGTAAATCCTTTTACAACCCAAATGTGAGCTAAGTTCATTCCTTCCTCTAGATCGCCATCTTCTTTAATATTCACCCTCGCTGTGATTTTTAACAGGATAAATTCTTGCCCTTCACCATCAACTGCGAAACTGGCTTCTACGTAAAGTCTTCCTTTATTTTCTTCTATTACAAAAACTCTGTTGAAAGACGCAATTTCAGGCGGTTGTGGAAGCCAGTTATCAGAAGTTTCCCATCGCAAACCAGTGAATACAGTTCCAAAAAAATCTATCAGTTTTTCATCTTCATAAGGATACAGTTGATTGATATAGGTGACTTCACAAAGATTTGGTTTGACTTGACCTAGTTCATTTTGCTGAGCCCACTCTGTGAATTCTTTAAATCCTGATAAGCATTGTGGGAGATAAGTTGAAAAACGAGGATATTTCTCACCTTCTTTCTGACACCAGTTAAAAACATATCTATCTGGCTGCAATTGCAACATCTTACTCCCGTGATCAGGTTCCTTATACCATACCCGGTCAGGCCCCCCCTCGTTGGCCTTGAATCGGATTCCTTGCATTCGCGGGATTCTTGGAAAAGGTTCTCTTACTGGGGCGAGCCTAGACTGATCTTCAACCACAGGAAATCTGTCTTTAACAGTCTCGTAGAACATGCCAAAGTGCGTAGATTTGAAATTTGATAGTTCATCAAATTGAACAGAAAGAGCGGTCTCAATGACTGGTGGATTTTCAAAAGATGGGCATTTTTCGTTACTCATGCTAAGAGTTTTTTCTCTTCCATATAAAGGCCATGATTAAACTTGGAGATCTAGAAGCCTTCGTAAAGCTGATCACTAATTATCATATACATCATAAAATAAGCAACGTGATCACATTTAGTACTGGTAAACTTACCTTGCATAAATATTCTACAAGATAGGCTGTTCCTACATAGCATTTTATACACATAGGCATAAATGGGTCAATGCATTTCACAAGCACATAAATAATACAAGTCATTTAGTTACAAAACCTTACAACTATACAAGAAACTTGTTACAGATTAATCGTGCACAAAAAAGCTCCACGGCTCATTCATCACCTTACCTTTTTTTCATCTCAGCGTGGCAGAGGCGATCGGAAAAATAGTTCGGGACGGTTTGTTGTCGAGTTTATTACTTTCGACGAGCGCCGCTCAGGGTTTTGTATTTCGTTCCAGCAGCAAGCCCTGGTAGCCGGCGGGGATCAGGAGTTGGTTGTTCCAGAAGCGGCAGGCGCCGTCGGTAAAGCTAAAAATCTGGTCGTTGGGGGGTGTTACCTTGGTAAACACCAGATGTGAACGTCAGCCCAGAAGACAGCAATTGATACGAGACAGCAATCCTGATAAATATAGACAGATTCAAATTCTATCTCTCAAAGGCTAACTGGCACAATGTGGTTTGATACAGACACACTATTTTATGGCCAAGACGGTCCTGACTACGACCTTGTCTGCCCGTCATGCGGAGGTCGTTGCGTCGGAAAAACGTACGCGCGCGGTGTGCATGGCACTTACCGTAACCCGTATATCGGGTTTTGTGTCAAACGAATTCTGTGCTCCCAATGTGGCATTGTTGACGAACTCAAATCGGGCGCGTCACTTGAGCATCGGTTCTGGTACCGAATCTGCATTGGTGACAACGTGCTATGGGCTGAGAATGAAAACCGGCTTCGGCAGATCCGAGATGTCCTTAGAGGCAACGAAGACCGAAATCAGGCGGCGCTATATGCACTCCCCCAATGGCTGATCAAAGGCTCAAACCGATCTAAAGCGATTGTTAAGATTGAGCAAATGCTCGCAGATCGATCGTTACGTGGGACGGCAAACGGTTAAACGGTCGCCAGGAATCATTGCCCGGAACCAGTTTTCAATTCCGTGTGGCAGAGCCGTTCTGGTAAATGGGTGGTGTTTCTGATGGCAGTGGTTTAATCGGCAGCCTAGCTTGCATTGTTTTGAAATGTGTCAGTTCAAGCCGAGGTCTTGTATAAATCGGGCCGTGGGAACAACCTCGTCAGCATCGACACCGAGTTGATCGACAATAATTTCTTTGATGATTGAAAACACGGTGTCATAGTCTGTTTTTGCAGGCGGATTCGTTGCGACAGTCACTCCCACGATCCGTATGGTGATGTCACCAAATGTCGTATATCCGTCTGGCGTCCGGGTACGCATATTGATTGTGAGCCAATTGAGAATTATGCCCAATGCGATGGTTGCCAACCAGATCAATGTCAGTATTTCAACGTGCCACGGAAGGACTGCCATCAATGCAATCGGGAAACTGAGAACGACTACTACCAGAGTTTTGCGCAGCCAGGCAGGTCGCCTCAGTTCACGCGGATGTGATTTCAATAACTCGGGCAGTTGCTGCCAAAGACGTTTTCGATCAGATTCGTCCAGCACCGTTTCGACATTGTCTCGCGGGCGTAATCTCAGGTCAGGATCATTTCGGATATCGCGCACGAGATGTCGCAGTGAGAGAAAACTGGACAACGAAGGGCAATAGACTGTATCAGCGGCGTGAATACGATCGAGGCAGAATCCCACCAGATCGTCCACAGTGCGTATTTCTGAAGAGACATCGTCCGGTATCGTTATACCGAATTTGTCTTCAATTGCCATTACAAGTGCGACGCCATCAAGACCCATGATTTAAGCTCATCACATCAAACGGGATTCAAAGTTTCTGGAACCTGTATTTGTCTGGAAGTCTTATCATTTTCTGCTGTCGTCTAATTCCACAATCACTTCGCCTGACTTTGCTCGAATAAACCTGGTGACGCCGGCTTCGTTCTCAATGGTGATCTTTTCTGATTCGTCCAGTTCGAGGAGTCGGTCTACCAGTTGCCTCATTTGTTCTTGTTCCGGCGCAGGTGGTTTGGGGGTGTCTGATTCCAGATTCAGCAGGCGTATGACATAGATCGAGAATAATTCGCTGGCGGTTGCGCTCTTCATGGTTTCCACTGCAGTGGGGCAGGCGTTCTCGACAAGGCTTTTCATCATATAGATGTAACGATCATAGACGTAACTATCCCCCATGAGGGGTTTCTTATTGACGATCTCCCTGATTTTCATACAGGTTTCGCTGGCATCCCTGGCCGAGGCCACTTCCCGCATTCCTGGATACGTGCTGCTGCAAAGATCGAAGTGTAAATACAGAACATTCAAGTACTCTCGTTCGGTCAACGTCGGGTGTTGCTCCTGTTTCGTAATGATCTGCTCGCATTCCGCCTTCAACTCTTTGGGCCAGAGACGCATCATGTCTTTTTCACAAAACATGGAACGGGAACCGATAAACGGCGAACCTTTCAGGTAACGCGGTATTAGCTCTCCCCTGACGTCGTCCCATTCCAGTGTTTTTAATTCATCGACGTACGCACGGTACATTTCCGGCGAATGTTTGTGCTCGTCGCTCAGAAACAGAATGGACCGAACGAGATACGTTCCCTGGGACTCGAACGGGCTCCGCAATACGTAACCGGTGACAAAGTAGGTCAGATACGTGGAAGAAGCAGCCATGTAGATGAGCAGGATAAACAGTAAAAAGGTGATCAGGCCTTGATGCTTAAGTAACTTCCAGGGATAACGTTGAAACAGTTTCATTGCAGACATCCGCAAAAGTTCCGTGTTCTTGATATCTGTTCGTGAGTGGTCTTTCGGTCTTGTTCCATTCTAACCGATGCCCGAGGAACTAACAGCATTGTTTTCGTTGAAGTGTTGTTCCGAGGTTGGTTACCTGGTTGTAAAACAGTGCAGAGGTGAGCGGGTAGAATTGCATTCGGGGTTACCCATTGTCTGTTTTTGTGTGGTTTGGTGTTTTTCGTGGTCGAATAATGACGGGAGCGGGTTTGCTCTGGTCCCATTGGGGTGTGAAACTGGTGCGAATCTCGCCAGGCGGGCGGACACATGGGTACCGCCCCTACAGCCTGGCAGGTCGGTTTCATTGATCTGAATTGTGTGGCTGATCTGACGGTTTCCTGTTGTCGGTGACAACCCCGGATTGTATTCGGGGGCGACCCGATTTTCTTTCCTGTTAGCCGAACGGCGTTAGCCGCGGTTGCTGCGAGTTCGTCCGGCCGTGCCGAGTCGAGGGGCAGCCCGGTTTCGGATTGGACGCGGCAACTGAGACCTCCTGCTCGCGATGCTCGCCCCGAATTGCATTCGGGGTTACCCGTTGTCTGTTTACTGGTTCGTGATTTTCATCTGCGGGGAATGGGGGCCGATAATTATAATTCGCTGTGGACCAGGTGGGGGAGCTGTTTACGTCATCGCAGTTTAGCAAGTCAACAGTGCCGTCCAACGCGGTTCTGGTTAATCTCGATAAACCGGGGCTAACGCCCTGCGGCTAATCAGGTTGGATCTGGTGTTCTGGTTTGAATGTCTGCTCTGACAGTTTTCTGTTGTCTGCGACAACCCCGGATTGCATCCGGGGCTACCCGTTTCTTTCTTGTGACTTTACAAAATAAGGATTGAGTTAGAGTGATGGACGGTTTTGATCGATTATTCATTTATGAGTCTTGTGTGAGTACTGATTTCGGGATCAGTCTGCTTTCATTGTTCGCAAGATTATTTTCTGCAGGGGCGCGGGCCTGTCAAGGGGGTCTGAACGGATTCGGGTGGCGATACGGGTTGACAGCGAACCGATATGGGGCGATGGCCGGGCGGTTGTGGGGCGAAAGCCTGCGATGTGCGGCGACCCGCAGGGTTACATCAGGAATGAGTGCGGATATGAGAACTGATGATCTGGAAAAAACAGGCTTATTTATAGTGAAGATCAGGAACCGGTGTCGCGTGTTTCAGTGCTCTGTAAACTGGTCACGCGCGCGACACGTTTTGGTGTTTATCGCTGTTGGCGCTGCGGGGTCAAGTGCAATTTGTTCCGGAGCGTCGGGTTTACTGATTGTATTCGCAGGTGAGTGGTTTGAGCAGTGGTATGCCCGGGTGGGGAGTTCTTTCAACACTGTTGGTGAGCCGACGGTGCTACACGGTCGCACTCATTATTGGTTTGTGGACGGATGATTTGATGCAGGAAAGTCGAACTGGATTGGCACTGTCGGGCAAGCCGAACAGTGGCACACCGGGTGGGAGATGGTTGGAAACATTGAGGACTGTTCGGGAGTTTTTTCTGTCAGTTTCCTGTTCGCTGCGCTCACCCCGAATTGCATTCGGGGCTACCCGGTTTTTGTGATCGAGTTCAATTAGGGTAAGTTAAAAATGGAAGGGGGAGGAACCGGGACTAACGTCCTGCGGCTAATTATGGATAGCTTGCGTCGGGTGGTAAGAGGGTGGATGTATATGGAGACATTCGAAAGATTTCTCTGACAGTTTCCTGTTCGCTGCGCTCACCCCGAATTGCATTCGGGGCTACCCTTCGATGTAGGAAAGCAGGAACTGATCGGCACAGTTGGGCCAGCCAACTGTGGCACCCGGGGAGAGATTTAATGAGTTGGTGCGCGTGAAAACAGGGAGAACGAAAGGCGCTCTCCCTGTTTCTTCAGATCGATCTAACCGAAGCTCTGAATTCAGTCTCCGAAGGCGCCGTCGAAGGCGATGTCGGAGGGGGCGAAGTCGACGTTCTTTGTGAACTGGCAGGCTTCGCGGGCACCCTGGTCGCGGTTCATGCCCATGTCTTCCCATTCGATGGAAAGGGGGCCGCCGTAACCGATGTCGTTGAGGGCGCGGATGATTTCTTCGAACCTGACACCACCACGGCCGACGCTGCGGAAGTCCCAGCCACGCCGCTGATCGCCGAAGGGCAGATGGCTGGTGAGAATTCCGGTGCGACCGTTGAGAGTGACGGAGGCGTCTTTCATGTGTGCGTGATAAATACGATCGGGGAAGTAGCGAATGAACTCGACGGGATCAACGCCCTGCCAGATGAGGTGGCTGGGGTCAAAGTTGAAGCCGAACTCTTCGCGATTGTCGAGGGCCTTCAGCGACATTTCCGCGGAGTAGATGTCGAATGCGATTTCGGTGGGATGGACTTCAAGGGCGAACTTGATGCCGCATTCCTGGAAGACGTCGAGAATCGGATTCCAGCGGTCGGCGAGGAGCTGGTAGCCGGCGTCGTACATTTCCCGGGGCGTGGGGGGAAAGTCGTAGAGCAGATGCCAGATGCTGGAACCGGTGAAACCGTTGACCACGCTGACGCCGAGCTTCTGTGCGGCGCGGGCGGTGTTCTTCATTTCTTCGATGGCCCGTTCGTTGACGCCGGCAGGATCGCCGTCACCCCAGACGTATTCGGGGAGGATCGCTTTGTGGCGGGCATCGATGTTATCGAGGACGGCCTGGCCGACGAGGTGATTGGAGATGGCGTAGAGCTGCAGGTCGTATTTTTCGAGGAGTTCCCGTTTGCGGTTGCAGTAGGTGTCGTCGGAAAGTGCTTTGTCGACTTCGAAATGGTCTCCCCAGCAGGCCAGTTCCAGGCCGTCATAGCCGAAATCCTGTGCTTTTTTGCACATCTCTTCCAGGGGGAGGTCGGCCCATTGTCCGGTGAATAATGTTACAGGGCGTGCCATAAGAAGATCCTTTCAAATTGTCACATCTGGAAATGAAGAAATCGTCTCTAACACTAGACCAGCGGACTCAGAATGTCAAACGAACGTGCACTTGTCGGCAGGAGCCTGCAAAAAAAGGGGATGGCAGACTCCTATCAGGTAAGGAAATTGAGTATTATCAGTGCCACAGCCATTCGAAATCACACAATCTTGCTTAAAAATTAACCCGCGTGCGGGCCGAGCGTTGTCTCAACAGGAAAGTCGATTATGTCAGAAAACCGTTCCCCGCTGGTGGGGGTCATCATGGGCAGTCAATCGGACTGGGAAACGATGAAAGAAGCCTCGACGATCCTGAAGGAGTTCGGGGTCGAGCATGAGTGCCGCGTGGTCTCGGCCCATCGTACGCCCGACTGGATGAACGAATACGCGAAGGACGCGGAGCAGCGGGGTCTGGAAGTGATCATCGCGGGGGCAGGCGGCGCGGCGCATCTGCCGGGCATGGTGGCTGCCCAGACAGTGCTGCCGGTTCTGGGTGTCCCCGTCAAGAGCCGGGCGCTGCAGGGGCTGGATTCGCTGCTGTCGATCGTACAGATGCCGGGAGGCGTACCTGTGGGCACGCTGGCGATTGGGGAATCGGGAGCGAAAAACGCGGCGCTGCTGGCGATACGGATCCTGGGAAATTCCCGTCCTGAGCTGCGAACGAAGATGCACGAATTCTGCAAGAAGCAAACTGACACCGTACTGGAAAATTCGGAACTATGAGTGAGTTGATCGCCCCCGGCTCAACGCTGGGAATGCTGGGCAGTGGCCAGCTGGGACGCATGTTTGCCATCGAAGCCCGCCGACTGGGTTACCACGTACATGTCTTTTCGCCCGAAAGCAAGACGCCCACCGGACAGGTGGCGGACCTGGAAATCGTGGGCGAGTATGATGATCTTGACGCGGTTGCGAATTTCGCGAAAAAGGTGGATGTGATCTCGTTCGAGTTCGAGAATGTGCTGTCAGTGACAACCGATGCCGCCTCTCAATTCGCGCCGGTTCGTCCGGGAGCCAATGTGCTGCATGTCGCGCAGAACCGGATTCGAGAGAAATCGGAACTGCGGGACGCGGGAATACCGGTAACGCCGTTCGCGGTGGTCAGGTCGGAGGAGGAACTGAAAACGGCATTGGCAGAACTGGGATGTCCGGCGGTGTTAAAGTCGGCAACTTCGGGTTATGACGGTAAGGGGCAGGTGAAAATTGATTCGCCGGAAGAAGCGGAAGCCGCGTGGAAGGAAGTCGGGGCGGAGGAAACGGTGCTGGAAGCGTTTATCGATTATATCTGCGAGCTGTCGGTCGTGGGTGTGCGGGGCCTGGATGGGGAGTTCGCGTTTTACGGGCCGATGAAGAATGACCATGCGAATCATATTCTGGATATTTCGGTGTTCCCCTCGGGCATGGGGGACGAAGTGAACCGCAAAGCCGTCGAAGTGACTCGAGCGGTCTTTGAGCATCTGGATGTGGTCGGCGTGTTGTGTGTTGAGTTCTTTTTAACGGGCGATCAGCGACTGATGATTAACGAAATCGCGCCGCGGCCTCACAATTCGGGTCACCTGACGATCGACGGGCATGTGACGTGTCAGTTCGAACAACAGGTGCGGGCGATCTGTGGTCTGCCTCTGGGTTCGACGAAGTCACTGGGACCATCGGCGATGGCGAATCTGCTGGGGGATCACTGGGAACCGGGTCCGCCCGACTGGACGGCGCTGCAGCAGTTTCCTGACGTGAAAGTGCACCTGTATGGTAAACAGGAGTCGCGAACTGGTCGCAAGATGGGGCATTTGACGGCGCTGGCGGAGACTTCCGAAGCAGCAGTTCAACGGGTCAAGGACGCGCGGGCCGCGATTTTTCACGGCTGAGTTCTCCCGGTTGATTTTCCACGGAACTATTTGCCGCGGACGTTGCCCCAGAGTTCGATGTGCATCCTTCGGGTGACCTGGCAGCCCAGCTGCGCGGCGACTTCTTCGATCCAGGGCATCCGTTCAGCCAGCATTTCCGCAGTAATGCCCTGGGGCATGAGATAAACGTGTGCGCGATCGATTTCGGGATAGCGGATCAGGTAGTCTTCGATTTCGGCGATGTCTTCGCGCTGGTCAACGACGAACTTGATCTGGTAGGGATGTCGCTTGATCAGCTCATGGATCACCGTGGGCTGATCGCGGCGGGCATCGTGACGGTGGGCCCAGGCGGGATCTTTGACGGGGATGGAATTCGAAAGCTTGGGGCTGATCGACATCAGGTCGGCATGCACGTCGCTGAGAATGGTACCCGCTGTTTCGATGGTGATGATCTTGCCGTCCGCATGCAGGCGCTGCGTGAGAGATTCGATCTCGTGGCTGAGCATGGGTTCGCCGCCGGTGACGACGACGTGTTCGCAGTCGTACTGAGTGATGTGTTCGAGGATCTGATCGACGGACATTTTCTCACCCTCGGGATTCCAGGAGGTGTAAGGCGTATCGCAGAACCAGCAGCGCAGATTGCAGCCACTGGTGCGAATGAAGATCGAGGGGACCCCGATCCATTTGCCTTCGCCTTGCGGTGAGTGAAAGATTTCCGAGATCAACACGGGTACAAGATCCTGAAATAAAGGGAACGGTCAATGAGTCTATCTTAATAGAAAGCGACGGTTCTTGCATTGAAATGCACGGTCAAAGCGTGGTAACTTTAGCGAAAAATCAACTGAACACAGATTACGATTGAATTCCCCAGCAGTACAGGATACTCCCATGCGCCACGATTCCCGTCAGCCCGAACAACTGCGTCCCATCAAAGTCGAACGCCATTACACCCGTGCGACGCCGGGAAGCATCCTGATTTCTGCAGGCAATACGGTGGTACTGTGCACGGCCAGTCTGGACAACAGCGTGCCTCCCTGGAAGAAAAACGACGAGAACCCGACCGGCTGGGTGACAGCGGAATACAACATGCTGCCCGGCAGTACGTCGCCTCGAAAACAGCGTCGGGCCGACGGACGCTCGAGTGAGATTCAGCGATTGATTGGTCGCAGCTTGCGGGCGGTGATTGATTTCGGTGCATTGGGTCCACGCACGATTACGGTGGACTGCGATGTGCTGCAGGCCGACGGGGGAACGCGGACGCTGAGTATCACGGGCGGCTTCCTGGCGCTGCTGGATACGGTGCTGGCGATTCCCGAAACCTGCGAACTGGCTCCCGGCGAAGCGTTCGACCCGAAACGGATTTTTTCTGACAGTGTCGCCGCGGTGAGTGTGGGCGTGGTGAACGGCGAACCGGTACTCGACCTGGATTACATCGAAGACAGCACCGCCGGCGTGGATATGAACGTGGTGATGACCGGGGGCGGCGACTTCATCGAAGTCCAGGGCACCGCGGAAGGCCAGACCTTCAACCGAGGCATGCTGGACGCACAACTGGAACTGGCAACAGCGGGGATTCAACAGCTGACGAAAATCCAGAAGGGGTGCTTCGGAGCCGACTGGTGTTTGTGAGTTTTTGCTACTATGAGAAGCAGGAAAGAACACGAACGGGATTGATATCGTAATAGTGAACCTGATTTCTTTAGCTAGTGTCGTCTTATCTGACTGAGAACAGGAATAGACGATATGACACTTCAATATCGAGTCAGATCTCAACTTGAAGATCAAATCTGGGATCGTAGAATCTACCTGACGGAAAGGTTATTGCTGGACACGATTGATTTCTGGGTGAGTTCTTCTGACGAATTTCCCTCTGAAGCAGTAATCGCTGTCACTCTGCATCTTTTCTCAGAACGTTGTAATCCAGATAAGGTGAATGCGCAAAAGATTCTTACTCGCCTGCAATCTTTAGTCGATCAACCTTTAAAAGAATACTTGCTCACATGGCCCAAAAGAACTGAAGAGGATGGCCTCTCATTGATCGAAGATCTCCAGGAAATTATCTCTTCTGCAGTCGCTGTGTGGGAGCAACAGAGAAATCAAAGTCTGTCAGCCCAATCAGTCGCCAGTCAAATTGTGGAGCAGATCGTCAAACAACAGTATGTCGTTTTTCATCACCATGAAAGCACTTGGAGAGACAAAGGTGGCTTTGGGCGATTTGGACACGCAGGGTGATGAGCAAAGTTTCTCGCTGGAATTGTCATATCGAATCAGACGTGATCTCACTGGAAGAAAACTATGCGTGCTTATGTGCAACAGGGACAAAAAGGGGATCCAAATTATCTGAACCTCGAACAGATTGCGTATAGATTCTGGGAGCGGGGTTATGAGGTGATGCGGTTTGATGCGCCGACATTGTTTGACGGAGCATTGGACAGGGGGCTGCTGTCATTTCCCGATGAAACTATCGTAGCGGGTGGCGTAGGAACAGTGCGCTCAGCGATCAAGCGGGCTCAGCGTCCGTTACCTGACCTGCAGGATCTGCCTGAGTGTCTGAAAAAGTGGATTGGCCGCGATTTCTGGATTTCTACGTTGGAACAGGTACGACAGCCATTTGAGAATGAAGAGGAGACGCGCGCCGTTCACGTCAAGCCCTTACACGAACACAAAAAGTTTAAAGGGACGGTCTTTCACAAATTCAGCGACCTGATCCCCTCTGCTGTCGTTGCTGGCGAGACTGAAGTTCTGGTGCAGGAAGTCATTGAATTCGTCTCTGAATGGCGTGCGTATATATTTCGCGGTCGCATCAAATTTGTTGCGAATTATCTGGGTGATCCGCTAGTGTTCCCAGATCCGTCTCGCATGCAGGCGGCATTGGACGCATTCGAAAATCGACCTGTGGGATATAGCATGGATTGGGGAATCACTTCGACTGGCGACACGCTACTGGTCGAAGTGAACGATGGTTATGCGCTGGGTAATTATGGTCTTGACGGCTATGTTTACACAGCGATAATCGAAGCCCGTTGGCGAGAAATCATGGGATTGAAAGATAACGGGATCGGTATTAACCTTTAATCTGGAATCGTCTACCTGTCAGCAGATGGTTCTGACTTTTCTCTCTTCAATCGCTTCCTCGCGGCTGCGAGGAAGAGTAGTTGCAGGAGTAAGACGAAACCAGCAGTAACGAGAAAAGAGACGCCTACATACTGGAACAGATCCATAAATCGAGCTTGTGTATAGCACAGATCGAGGACCACCACCAGCGACCAGAAACAGATCAGAACGATGTGCGGCACCAATCGGTTATTGTGCCTCAGAGCCATCAAGAACATTAGCAGAAATGAGAATAATGTCAGAAGCGCGGTTGGCATGATGCGGCCCATTCCCCAATCATGCATACCAAAGGCCATGAAACAGTAAATCGCACTGAATGCGAGAAAGAAGCAAAGTCCCCGCCATACTTCACGGGCATTCCAAGGGAACAGGCTTTGATTCGCAGTGGGGCTCATCGATCAGATCTTTCTACGAAAAGTATGAACCGGGTAACTCATTCAACTTCCTCATAAGTGCCTGCGACTTCTCTGCCCCAGATGGGGAACGTGGTGTGATAGCCGGGGCACCAGAAGAAGTATTGTCGCATGGGGCCTCCCCAGAGGCACGAGGTTCCCATATCGACTTCCAGACTGACGATAAATGGTAAGGGAGCTTTCGGATAAGCAATCATCGTCCAGACCGTGTTGGGATCAGCGGGACGATGGTCGGTATAAATGGGAGTTCGAGCCGGGATGCCTGCTCGATTGAACTTCACATAAGACTGCTGTACTTCGGCAGTGCCGTAGATACCGGTCAGTACCCAGAAGAATGCCAGAATGGAAAGTGTCGTGAACAGCGAGATTCGCTTTCTGATCCAGTTTCCCAAGCTGCTCTCCCTGTGTATCGAGAGTCTTTCGACTGTTGACTGCATGAATGATGGTCCCGTTCTCAGTGGAATTTGATCGCCGCCGGTGCCGCGTCTATGATTCCAAAGTGCTCCCTGATTATACCAGTTCGCCGGTGGAATTCGTTTGCTTTCTGAATCGACATTCGAATTCCACTGGTATTTCTCACGCATTTCACAAGTAACAGGAGACTTGATATGGATTTACAACTCACGGGAAAAACGGTGGTGGTCACGGGCTCGACTTCGGGGATTGGACAGGCGATTGCCCAGACGCTGGTGAATGAAGGAGCGACGGTCGTCATCAACGGTCGCGATGCTGACCGGACGAAAGAGGCGGCGAATGCGATTCAAGGATCGGGGAAAGCGGTTCCCGTTCACGGCGATGTTGGTTCTGCAGAAGGAGTGGCGGACTTCCTGGAGCGACTTAAAGACGTGGGTGATGTGGATATTCTCGTGAATAATGCGGGGATCTTTCAGCCGATGCCTTTCTTTGAAATTTCCGATGCAGAGTGGTCGCGTTTTTTCGAAATCAATGTAATGAGTGGCATCCGCCTGAGCCGTGCGCTGGCACCGGGTATGCAGGAGCGTGGCTGGGGGCGGATCATCTTTATCAGCAGCGAGTCAGGCATCAGCATTCCCGATGAAATGGTGCATTACGGGATGACCAAAACCGCGCAGCTGTCTGTGATGCGGGGTCTGGCAAAGACGCTGCGAGGGACAGGAGTGAATGTCAATGCGGTGCTGCCGGGACCAACGTGGACGGAGGGAGTTGCCGACTTCGTGGCGCAGATCGCGGAAGATGAAGGGATATCAGCAGAAGAGATGCGGAAGCAGTTCATTCCCCGCTTCCGACCTGATTCTATGATCGAACGTTTTATCGAACCGACGGAGATCGCTGCGATGGTGGCTTATGCCGTCTCACCTGTCTCATCTGCAACAACAGGGGCCGCTCTGCGTGTTGAAGGGGGACTGGTTGACGATCTGGGTTAGTTCCTGTCCGAATTCGATAAAATGATTGAATCACAATATCACTTGAATTCTCTCGTCAATCGTAAGAACATGAACTACCTGGAGACTCTGAAGAATTTCAACCTTCCCGAAGGAATACTGACATGAAAGCTGTTGGCCTGACTCGCTATCTGCCCATTGATGACCCTGAATCGTTAATGGATGTGGAACTGGAAAAACCGGAACCGGGCGGACGGGACCTGCTGGTGGCGGTCAAAGCGATCGGCGTCAATCCGGTGGATACAAAAGTCCGGGCACCGAAGGATAAGATCGAGCCCGAACCTAAAGTGCTGGGCTGGGATGCAGCGGGCATTGTGGAAGCTGTGGGTCCCGAAGTGGAACTGTTCCAGCCGGGAGATGAAGTCTTCTATGCCGGTGATATCACGCGGCCCGGTTGTAATTCCGAGTTTCAACTCATCGACGAACGGATTGTCGGCTCGAAACCACAGTCGCTTGATTTCGCGAAAGCAGCAGCGATTCCGTTAACTTCCATCACGGCTTACGAAGCCTTTTTTGAACGACTGGAGCTGGATGTGGAAGGGGGAAATGCCGGGGAGACGCTGTTAATCATCGGAGGCGCCGGAGGTGTGGGCTCGATTGGGATTCAACTGGCGAAGCTCGCCGGGCTGACGGTGATCGCAACAGCATCGCGGCCTGAATCAACAGAGTGGGTCCAGCAGCTGGGAGCCGACCATGTCATCAATCATTATGAGCCACTGCGACCACAGATCGAATCGCTGGGGATGAAGTACGTCGATTCGATTGCACTGTTCAATAATACGGATCAGCACTGGGAGGGGGTGGTCGACCTGATTCGACCGCAAGGTAAGATTGTCTCGATCGTGGAAAATAAAGAGCCACTGGCGCAGTCGATGATGAAGACCAAGTCGGCAACATTTGTCTGGGAATTCATGTATACGCGATCCATGTTTGAAACCCCCGACATGATTGAGCAGCAGCACCTGTTGAACAAGGTTGCGAACTGGATCGACGCCGGCAAAATCTCCTGTACCGCCAACCAGGTTCTCTCCCCCATCAATGCAGCAAATCTTCGTGAAGCCCACAAAACGCTGGAAGCTGGACGTACCATCGGCAAGATTGTGCTGGAAGGCTGGGAGTGATTTGTTACCGCAAACAAGTTCGGCTCGATTTCATTGAAGGCCTCCCTTTACCGGTGAAAATCAACATCTTACATTCGAAGTGACTGATGCTTCGTTTTCATTTCGCTGAATTCTGTTAAGACTTGACTGCTTTTACAGAACCGTTGTGTAGTGAATTGCAGTTCTCCGGTGCCGTTGTCAGAATGGGATCCGGTTTTATTTCATTTGGTCCAGGGGAGTGGTTGTGGCGAATCCTGAATATGTAGATGTGTTTCGAACCGGCGCTGTATCGATTGATCGCTGGCGGACAGAGAACCCGGATGTCAAACCCGATTTGAGCGGTGCTGACCTGAGCGGTGCTGACCTGACAGAAACGAATCTGGTGGGCGCGGATCTCAGTGGTGCAATTCTAATCGGAGCTGACCTGAGCGGTGCCGACCTGGTGGGAGCGAATCTCGCCGGAGCCAACCTGGAAAAAGCCGACCTGTGCTTTGCGGATTTGTGTAATACGGATTTGAGCTGGGTTAATTTTCACGGCTCCAATCTGCGCGAAGTCGATTTTAACGGGGCACGTTCTCAAAACACGCTGTGGGTGAACGTCGATCTGTCCCGTGCTGTGAACCTGGAAACGGTTTCACACTGGGGTCCCAGCACGCTGGGCATGGATACGCTGATGAGTTCCAAAGGGCATATTCCCAGCCAGTTTCTGCGAGGCTGTGGACTTTCGGATGAGTTGATTGAATACATCGCCGGGCATTTCGAACAGACGGCCCTGGAATTCTTTTCGTGTTTCATCTGTTACAGCCCGGAAGATGCTGCCTTTGCAGAGCGACTCTACGCTGCTCTGCAAGCGCGGGGTATTCGCTGCTGGCTGGATGAAAAACAGACCCAGCACGCGGCGGGAACCCCCATCAAACGGGGTATGAAGATCCTGGATAAGGTGCTGCTGTGTGCTTCCCAGTATTCCCTGCAGAGCGACTGGGTTGACCTGGAAATTGAACGCGCGTTTGATAACGAAGACCGTGAATTTAAACGGGATACCAACGTGATACATTCGCTGCTGCCTCTGAATCTGGATCAGCATCTGTTTAACGATTGGGAGCATCAGCAGAAAGAAACACTCTGCAATCGAGTCGCCGCTGATTTCCAGGAAAACGAAAGTGACCCTGCCGTATTTGATCGAGAAGTCGAGCGGTTGATTGGTGTTTTGCAGCCGACTCCTTGAATCTGATCCGAGTGAGATTTTCGTCAGATTTTTATATGTCTGACGGTCGTTGCTGGCTATGATATTACTGTGGCCTTTCATTTTAGCTGCATGCAACCCTGTCACCGTATGGCTTTCTGTTGATTTTTTTCAGGAGCTGATTTCCATGTACCCACTCAAAACACTCCGCTCGTTTACTGCGATGATGCTTTTCTTCATCATCCAATGTGGCAACCTGAGTGCCGCTGATCCCGCGATAAAAGAAACTGCGATGCCAGCAGTCGGAGATACGGCGAAAGATTTCCAGCTCGCCACTCCCCAAGGTGAGAAAGTCTCCTTATCCCAACAGCTGAAAAAGGGACCGGTCGTGTTGCTGGTGCTCCGGGGCTACCCGGGTTATCAATGCCCGATCTGTACGCGACAGGTAGGCCAGTACATCTCCAATGCCGCTAAGTTGAAAGCAGCCAATGCCAGCGTGATGATGGTGTATCCGGGTGCCGCGAAAGATCTGGAAAAACGGGCCGAAGAATTCATTCGCGATCAAAGTCTGCCTGAGAACTTTTACTTCCTGGTCGATCCGGATTACAAATTTACGAATGCCTATCATCTGCGCTGGGATGCCAAACGGGAAACCGCATACCCATCCACATTTGTGATTGGTACAGATGGCAAGATCAAGTATGCCAAGATCAGCAAAACACATGGAGGCCGGGCGAATGCAAAAGAGGTTCTGCAGGCATTAGGTGAGTAACCTGTTCTGCATTTAAATTATCGCACAGACTGACTTTGAGAACCGATTCGTAAGTTCCTGTTAACCGGGTTGATTGGATTCAAACAGTTCCGGACGGGCATAGCGTTGCATCAGCATGCCGCCAGTGAGATTGCGGACGTCTTTGAAGCCAGACTGCTTAAGAATGCGGGTCGCGATGTAGGCCCGCAGGGCGGTATGGCAGACCGTGACAATCGGTTTCTCGGGATCGAGTTCTGAGAGTCGCTGGCGGAGTTCATCGACGGGAATGTGAATGATATTCGGAAAGCGGAAGTCTTCCACTTCTTTATCGGTTCTGACATCGAGAATCTGATACTCATCGAGCTCAGCATCGACTTCCACGATGGAGGCGAGGCCGTCCAGATCGTTGCCGGCTACAAAAGCGGCGATGTGTACGGGATCTTTGGCTGAGCCGAACGGGGGTGCATACGCGAGATCGAGTCCAGCCAGATCGCGGATCGATGCCCGGAATTTTAAAGCCGTCGCGATGACATCGATGCGTTTATCGACGCCTGCTTTTCCGACCGCCTGGGCGCCCAGAACCCGCTCTGTTTCAGGATTAAACGTCAACTTGAGGAACAGCGATTCGGCGCCCGGGTAGTAGCCGGCGTGATGTTTGGGAACGACGATCACAGAACGATTTTTGCACTCTGTCTTTTCTGCCAACTTTTTACTCAAACCGGTCATGGCGGCGGTGAGTCCGAATACGCGGACAATGGCGGTACCAACGGGAGACATCATGGGATCGGCAGAGCCCGTCACCGCGTGCTGACCGGCGATACGCCCGGCGCGGTTCGCGGGTCCGGCAAGTGGAATGCGGAGGGGCTGCATCAACACGCCATGCATGTACTCAACAGCATCACCCACGGCGTAAATTGCGGGACAGGAGGTCTGCATGAATTCGTTGACGGATATGCCGCCGGACTTTCCGATTTCCAGGCCGGCGTCTTTCGCCAGTCCCGTTGCCGGTGCTATGCCGATTCCGAGAATAATCAGATCAGTCTCAATCGTCGTCCCATTTCCCAGTTCGACGGCGACTGCTGTTTCATTTTCAACATTCACCTTTTCCAGAGCCGTTCCCAGATGCACTTTGACGCCATGGGACGTGAGTTCATTCTGGATTAACTGTGCCATCTCGGGATCGAGGGGAGGCAGCACCTGTGACTGCAGTTCAACCAGATCGGTTTGCATTTGAAGGTGATGCAGTTGCTCGACCATTTCCAGGCCAATAAACCCGGCCCCCACCACCACGGCCCGCTGACAGTTATGCGATTCGATATAGTCTTTGATGGCATCCGTATCATTCAGATTCCGCAGTGTGAATACATTCTGCGCTTGGATGCCCGGCAGTGGCGGGACGATGGGAGCGGCACCGGGAGAAAGAATCAGTCGGTCCCAGGTTTCTGTAGAAGTTTCGCCCGTCTCCTGGTTCAACACAGAAACCGATTTATGTTCGACATCAATGGACTGCACCAGGTGTTTCGTGCGAACATCGATATTAAAGCGGTTTTTGAAAAGTTCCGGGGTGGCAACAAGCAGTTTACTGCGTTCGGTAATTTCCCCGCCAATATAATAAGGCAGACCACAATTGGCAAAGGAAACGTATTCGTCTTTCTCGAACAGAATGATTTCTGCGTCTTCATTACAGCGCCTGGCCCGCGTAGCGGCACTGGCGCCGCCGGCGACTCCTCCTACGATAACAACCTTCACTGATTCAGTTCCTGACATGAGTTGTCTTTCCCGTCTGACCTGTTTGACTCAAAGTATTCTCATTTCAAATTATAAGCAGAGCGAGATGGCATCACTACCAACCGTGATCTCGATTCAAACTGATTCTCAACTGCGGGAATCGTGTCTAAGGCTTTGTCAAGCTAGAAATTGAAGGTTGGGTGTGTTGTTTACGTGCTCCGTTGTCGCACTCTTGTGATATTTATCTACCCAAGATTTAAAAATGATATTCCACTAAGGTTCCGCGATGAAACTCAGATGCAGTTCTGCGTGCCGACGATGGAGCAGATCCCATTCTTCCCGACTCAGCTCACCGAAAAAAGGGCTGGGAAAACGTTGGGGTTCTGAAGTGAGCCGCTGGATGGAGTTCCGCAGATGTTCCAGACCGGTCTGATCATCGACAGTCGCCGGGAATAATGCTTTCTTCGCATCCCCTTTTAAATTGATGCCCGGCAGCATGCCGTTCTTCAGAATCCGGGACTTAAAATAATGTTTCCCGAGAAACCGAAAGAGCCAGGGCATCCGGATCGCAAAACCATCCAGCGAATAGTCCATGAGCCGCGCGAGGTGATCAAAGATCTGCCCTTTCGACCAGTTGCCGGTGGTGGGTGCGTCTGCAGCAGTCAGGCGTGTGGCATCGTCGATGATTTCCTGCAATGTTGCATAAGCGACTTTTCTACGTGTGACAGTCTGCGGAGCCATGAACCTGTTCCTGACAGCAAAGAGAGTTAATGAGGGGATTCTCCAGAAATACACGATTATTCACAAGTGCTTCCGGATTTGTTTATAACATCAGAACCAGTTATCCCCGATCACCGGCAAATCATTGACAGATCTCTGATAAAAGTATGCCTGTACCATTTCTGAGACCACCGGCTGCAACAGCTGAATCGGACCGCGCCGATAGAGGTTCTCGGCAACGCCTTCCACTTCGTCCAGAAGTTCGAGTGCTCTGCTGTCAACGCGCCACAATTCCCCGTGAATACTGATGCCATCCACCTGATTGATGACCAGGCCGGGATAGGTGCCACAATGATACATGGTATACTCGGCCGTGGTTTCAGCTGTAGAGAGAAAGGTCTGGCCTTGCAGATTGTGCGCGCGGCAGTAGCCCCGTTTTAACGTTCCATAAACAAATATCAATATACCTGGTTCGTTCGTTAACATTACCCAATTCCGTAAAGGGGCTTCCCGGTTCGGAAAGCAGCACTGGACTTACTTCGCTTCCAGAAAACAGCTATGCTGATGCCGAAGAAATTACTTTTTCCATTTGAACGAATTACGGGCGAGAGGACGTTTCGCATGGGAGGTTGTTTCACTTAAAATCCGCAGGAGATGCTTTCGTCAATCAGATTCAGACCACAACGATTGTAACTCACCACATTGCTGAAAGTCCGCCATGGATTGGTTTTTCTTTCTGAAATATTTTCTGTTCGCCGTCGGCTGCACACTGGCTGTGTGGTTCACGATCAAAATCGGATTTCGCAGTTCTCCAGACATGGAGGAGGTCCCCCCGGAACCCACGGTACGGGTTGACAAGTTTTCTCGAACAGAAACAGAGCGGCAACTGTACTGGAATTTTACCGCAGTCTTGATTGTTGTGCCAGCGCTGCTGCTGGTGTTGGGGATCACCATGCAGACTGCAGCCTGGAATCACCCGGTGACGATGACACTCGCCGGTGGAATGCTGCTGATCTGGGGAATGGCGTTCTGGACCGGTATGCTGTCCTTCAGAGAGCAAGCGTCAGGTTCACCTCTCTCGGGTTTCGCTGCTCACTGTGAGAGTCCAGCCACTGACGAATCAGTCATCACGCGCACACCAGAATTTGAGGAGCGTTCCTGATGGCGGTGCCACTGCTGATTCTGGTTCTGCTGTTGCCAGGAATCCTGATACTCTCATTCAGGCTGGCGGAGACTGCCTATCCCCTGACTGAAACGGGTTTCAAAGCGCAAGTCATCTGCTCTGTCAGGCGGATTTCTCACGCGCAGAACCGATTGCGAAATCGATCAGAACGGTGCCTGCTGTTGTTCTCGCTGCTGTGCAGCCTGTTGACATTCAGTCTGGTGCCTCTGATTTATACTCATAGCAGCATGCACACTGATGAAGCAGCCACCGAAGCGGCGCTGATGACGAGTCGCTTTGGCCCCCTGCTTCTTCTGGGGCTGTTCACGCTGCTGCAGATCGCCGGTGAGGTCAGCCTGGCAGTCACGGAGCGGCGACGGATTCCCTCGATTTCGCTGATACTGAATGGTTATTTCTGGCTGCCCCTGTTACTCGCCTGGGCCGCAGTTATTGCTTATGTACCGATCTATTCCAGTCATGCAGCGCAGGGTGGCCACACTTCACTCTGGCTGAGTGTCTTACAACCTGCAGGAACTCTCGGATTTTTTCTTGCCTGGACTGGACCTTATTTGCTGATCAACGCCTGTCCTGATCGCCGGGTGAGCCCGGTGCAAAACTGGATTCGCGAGTTGCGAATGCTGATCGGACTGCTGGTCCTGGTGCCGCTCATCATCAGTCGCAGCTGTTTTTTTCCTTTGATCGAGAAGAGTGCCGGGTTGGAAATCGGAAGAATGACAATCCAGGTAGTGACGATTCTGGTTTTACTGGTCATTATACTGCGGCTGAAGGTCTTTCTCCAGAAACGCAGTGGCTTTGACCCGGAACGTCTGTGGAAGTTGACGCTGTGGCTGGCATTGATTTCATTAACGGCTTCATTTGTTGCCTTTCATGTATTGGGGATGTCAGATCCCCTGATGCATGTGCTGCTGAACTTCAGCCTGCTGGCGATGTGGGCCGGATTTCTGCTGCCGAAAGCCAGTCTCCCATCGACGACGACCGTGAAAAACTGATTTGATTCCTCTTATTTTTAGATCAGATATAGAATGGATGACTTGAGATTTTATCTGCCTGGCACGGGTGACAACCTGTTGTTTATGACAATGGTGGTGCTGGTGCTGTTGATGATTACGGGCATCTATGGATATCTGAATCTGCAGACTCATCAGAGAATGGAGGCGACGAAGCTGCATTGGGGCTGGCCCGCGCTGTCTCTGTTATCAGTCTGCATTTTCTTTTACTGGTTCGGGCAACCAATCTTTGCAGAAGGTCAGAGCGGCATCCCGGCGCTGATCGCGCAGTTTAGTCCATTCCTTGTCGGTTTGCTCGTGATCGGTTTCGGAGGAGCAGCGGTATTGTCTTCCGATTTACAATGGTCTCTGACAGCGGCTGCGATTTCATTCCTCGGCAGCGGGATGCTGTTACTGCAGGCTGACATCCTGCCCCTGGTTCTGCTCTGCTGGCTGACGGCGGGGGGGATGCTGTTGCTGATGGTCTTTCGAGGAATTTCCATCCAGCAATCATCGGCAGAGGATGCTGACCCGGAAGGACCGTTTCGTGAGCCCTTCCTGGCCTGCCTGTCTTGTGGCCTGCTGTTGTGTGGTTTTCTGTGGGTGATCCATCGTGAGTGGGGTCCCACGACCAGACTGAGACCCGAGCCTGCTGCCGTCGAGGTGGAAAGTCTGCTGCTGGTAAGACAACTGTTAACGGATCATTGGCCGACTTTGATCGTGTTGCTCTTATTTGTGCTGATCAGCTTTGTGGGAATCACGCGTTTCATTTCTGATGAACGGGGAGGCAGACCATGATTCTACTGACTTCGGTTGCCCTGCTACACAATCAATTTCTGGTTGCGGTACTCCTGATCGCATTGGGTTTCCTGGGCATGCTCCTGCAGCGGAATGCCTTTTCCATGGTCTTCTCTTTACTGCTCTGGCTGCAGGGAGCCGGTCTGATCTGTGCCGCAGATGGTCAGTCGCGGGGTGCGTGGAACGGTAATCTTTTCTTTCTGATCATCGTCCTGTTTCTGTTGCCGCTGTTGAGCATGCTGACATTCCTGATTATTCAATCGCGTCGGTCACGAGAGTTGCCGCAGATGGAACGGGAAGAAGTATCAGAGGCCGAGTCGCCGTATCGCACCTTTTCTGATCAGGGAGCAGACTCTGGTGGATAAAATAACCACAGTGCTGCTGCAATTAAGTCTGATCACACCGTTTGTGATGCTGCTGATTGCTGCGCTGGTAACCTATGGCCTGTTGAGAGGCAATCCGCGCTGGCTGATAGTGACTAGTGTTGCTCTGACTTCACTCGTCTCGGTGACCTGTCTCTGTTTTTTCGGTTCCCGCCTTACGCAGCAGGCTTATTCGCTGAGATTGCTGAACTGGCTGCCCCTTGCAGGGGAGGGGGATCCTCAACTACAGATCGATGTTTTGTTCGATCCGGTGAGCCTGGCATTCTATGGATTAATTTCACTGGCTTCGTTATTTTTCCTGCTATTACGGCCGAAATCTGGTAACGAATTTGTTTCCGACCGCCGTTATTCGTGGCCGCTGTATCTGTTCGGATTCAGTGCCGCGATCGGAGTTGTACTGTCGGCCAATTTCCTGGAACTGTTTTTCTTTTGGATGATTCTCTCAATCAATCTGAATCTGCTGCATGAAGTGAATTTTCAGAGTTCGTCGGCAGCAGAACCGGTCCATCGACACTGGTGGGGCTGGAGTGCATTTTCTGATGCGATGCTCCTGCTGACTGTATTTCTGATACATTCCAGTTTTTCCTCTCTGGATTTTTTGAAAACATTACAGCCTGCTGCGATCCAGGCAGTTCATATACAAAACCGTGTCGCCTTACCCGGCATAGGAGTCACACTCTTTCTGGCAGCAGTGCCTCGCCTGGGATTGTTTCCTGCGTCTGCATTGGTGATCAGCAATCCCCGCCCCTGGCCCGCTCTCTCACTGGCAGCGCTGAACCTGCTGGCGATGCCTGCAGGATTATTTTTATTAATACGCTGTGCCCCCCTGTTATTGACGATTGACGCGACACGGACCTTAGTCTCTCAACTGGCGATGGTCTCCGCATTCCTCACGGGCTTTTCCGCCTGCTGCCTGATGAGACGTGAAGCATGGGATCGATGTTTAAACTGGCTGGCAGCCACTCTGACGGGAATCATCGTTGCCACGCTGGGCTTCAACGGTTTGGAGAGCATCACGGATCTGCTGCCAGTGATCGTGGTGCAAACCTGTGTCTTGTCGCTTCTCCTGTCGCTGGTCTGCTGGCAACGAGAGCAGGCAATTCCCGCCGCCAGTCTGCCTGCATTACGAGTGTGCCTGCTTCTGCTGCTGACCGCAGTCATCATCAATCTGGGAGGCTTACTCAATCCTCTGATTACAGCACGCGCGACCTCTCCCGGGTTACGGAATGAGGTTCTCCTCTGGCTGATACTGCCCCTGGTTGGGGTTTATCTCTTTGGACTGACCCGCTTTTATTTCGCATTGTCCCGGCAGACAGTTATCAATTCCAGCAGCCCTTTTCCCCGCTTCCTGCTCTGGATCACCACCGGACTGGTCTGCCTGTTGACGGCTGTCACGCTGTTCCCGCTGCCATTCGTACCCCAGTTCTGGCAGTCCCCGCTGATCAGTTCGGGACCGGGTCCTTTTGATCGTGACTGGCTGTTCTGTTCGTTTTATTTTCTAGCCGTACTGGTAGCGTTAATCCTGGCTTGGATGACGGCTCCCAGAAACAGAGCAGCAAGAACGCAACGCGCGGCTTCCAGTCTGCTGCATCTGGGGGAGACGCATTACCATGCGTTGGATCTTCTGAGTCGCGCAGTAATTCAACCGGCGCAATTGCTGGTTAAAAGCGTGACCTTTCTTGATAGCTGGCTGACAGGAGTACTAAGTCGCAGCACACTGGAGAAACTGCCCCGGTTCTGGGGACAGCTGTTAAGTCATATGCAAAACGGACAGACAGCCTTCCCGACTCTGGTTCTGATCTTTACGTTATCGATCCTCATCTTCGTACTGATGGTTCTGCAGATTTAGACTGTGTCCAGTTTTACTGTGGCGTCTCCAGGGCCATCTGGTCCGAGTATCCTAGATGGAGAGACGCTATGGTTAAATGTGATGCGCTCGTGGCTCTAGCCTGATACTGTTTTCTCTAGTCGTTACTTAGCTTTGTATTTTGAGTCCTGTATGAATTCGTTTCTGAACTCTCTGATCTCATTGTCGCCTGCGCTGCTGATCGTCATGCCGATTGCAGGTGCCTGCTTTGGCTGGGGAATCTCCCAGTTGGGCCTGGAGTTCAACCGCTGGACCGCATTTTCCAATACATTGATCTCCTGCCTGATTCTGGCCACAGTGCTGACAGCTCCCGCGTTGAAAGCGGAAAGTCCCACTCGTGCCATTTCCATTACTCTCAAACTCCCTGCAGCCGAAACGGATCAGTCAGAGGGAGAAACGCCGCGTCGTTTTCAATGGACGATAGACCGCGTGTCCCTCTGGTTTCTGCTGCTGCCCACCTGTCTGTGGCCGGTGCTGATCCTGCTTTCCCGGCGCAGGGGAGTGGAATCAAGAGGGCATTATTTTCTGTTGCTGCTTCTGCAGTCTTTTCTGGCGGGAGTGTTTGTGTCTTATGACCTGGTCAGCTTTGCCACCTTCCTGCTGGCATCCACTATCTGCATGCTCTGCCTGGTTCGTATCTGGAGCGGTTCGCGCTCGATCCGTCTGCTGGAAAGCACCATGTATCTGCAGTTCCTGGGAGATGCATTCATTATTGCCGGACTGTTACTGGCTTCAACCGGTTATACCCGAATGCAGGGTCTGCTGCTGGAAACACCCCAGCCTGTCTCATATCAGTTTCATGAAATTCTTCAAGGTACCGTAAATGATGTCGCGTTGTTTCCACTGGCAGAAACCTACTGGAGCACGATCTCTCCCTGGATTTTTTTGATTCTGATCACAGGTTTCACTATCAAAGGGGCCATCTTCCCGGTCCACTACAGTCTAACCCAATGGATCAAACAGGATTCTGGTTCTACTTTGAATACGCCCGGTCAGACGATCTGGTGCCTGGTCCTGCTGGCTTTATTCACCAAAATCAGCATGTATGGTGTGCTGCGATTTATAATCCCCTTAAATCATTCGGCTGTGCAGAGCATCTCAACGGTGATCAGCTTCTGGGGAATGTGTGGTTTTCTGTACCTGTCTCTGCTGGCAAGCCGCGGGGGCCTGGTGCAGAGCATCCTCTGCTACCTGCTGGGTCAGTCCGCATTAACGCTCACTTTGCTGTCCGCTGCAGATCCTGCCACGCTTGCGAATTTGACTTTTTTGAATGTGATTCAGGGGCTGGCATGTTGCCTGTTGCTGCTGGTGATCCCGGTACTTTCACAAAAAGTCACCGAAAATCCCCATCGACTGCTGTTGTGGGTGGCCGGTTTTTTAATTCTCACACTGGCAGGGCTCCCCGGGCTGGGTGGTTTTACAGTACAGTTTGCCTTTTTATGGAACCTGGCACAGGACAACCTGCTGCTGGCATTGCTTTATATGGCAGGTCACCTGTTGTTTCAACTGGCATTGATTCGCGGATTCTGGCAACTGATGAACGCTACTGCTGCAGACAGTCCAGTGCCTCAGGAAAACGCACCGGAACCCGACCAGGAGCACCGGCTCTTCGCCTGCCTGGCATTTGCCCCCACGCTACTGCTGTTTCTGGTAACAGGTATTTCCCCGGCTTCGCTGGTCGAAGAAACCCTGTTACCATTGTTTCCGGTCAACATCACAAGCAGTGATGACCAGAACGCCGAAAACTGATCAGTTATCGGCGGCTTCAAAGAGCATTCCACTTGCATTTCCAGTTTCAGGCAGAAATTCAAAATGCGAGCCAGCGGCCAGCGTGAAGACCTGCATCCGGTTATCCACCTTGCGACGGTACAGCAAGGGAGTCGCCGCATCGAAGACGTGCGATTCCCCAGGCTTTAATTTATAGGGGCCGCCCCAGTCACTGTATGGGCTTTTGAGTTCGTATTCCATTTCGACTTGAGTCGCATTCGTCAGTTTGAGTTCAGGCACCGTAAAGGTTGCGAGTAGCTGGGGAGCAGTCCAGTTGACCTGATTGATGCGGTAGCGACCGAAACCCAGCTCAATATCAGGAATCTCTGTCAGGGAAGCAGGCCCCTGCTGAGTCCAGCCATCCCAGGCGGACTGCACCAGATCCCGCATTTTCTGTTGATCGATATTGGACTCCTGCGGTTTATAATCGGGAGCGAACCGCGCAGTGCCTCCAATTTTTGCGCCTCCTTCCCACTCCAGTTTCAGCGCTCGTTTGGAATAACTCCGATCCACTATTTCTGCTTCCACATCCTGGCCGAGCGAGAGGGTGAATTCGGCATAAGGAATCCATTTTTTATCTGAAGCGGACTTTTTAATCGCCATCGAGATCGCTGCCTGAGGCACCACAAACCGGAAGGGGTTGCTGTCTGCTTTTTTCGCTTTTGCTCCATCTTCCACCTGAATCGGCCTGGTGAGTACCAGTTCCGACCAGATTTGCAGATCCTCGCCGTACTGTTTCAGGTCGGGAAATACCTGTTGCATCGTTTGCGGGTCGGCCAGTTTGTCAAATGAATGTCCGGGAATATCCTGCACGGGAATCCGCGCGACGTCGGCCTGGACCAGCATTTCCGTTAACGGTTTCAACATGCCGGGGGCGACACCAATCTGTAAGTCAGTCACCTTGGGGATATCGTTGACGGAACGCCCGAATGAATTCAACCGCTGGATCTGCCCGGGAGGCGATGTCGAATCAACGGCGGCAACTGTCAGACCAAAACTGAGGGAAATACCCTGCTTGTCTGTCAGTACCTGTCGTGGCGCGAGCTGCATGCGGGGATGATACACGGGAAGCGGCCAGATGGCATCCACGATCTGGCTGGCTTCGTCGAAGTTCATCTGTTTTTCCAGCTCTTCGACCAGACCGGGCACAATCGCTTTCACTTCTTCTTCAATGCGCCATTTACTTCCATAAATACCGCTGACCAGGCCGCTGGAGACTTTTTCTGAAGTCATGCCGAGACCGCGTGTGGAAACCCCCGCCGGCCCGGAGACATACCAGTTGTTTTGAGGAATATTAAAACGGGAACGCAGCAACTGCAGCTTGATGCGGTTGTCTCTGATATAAGGCCTCACATCGAAACTCAACCAGACGGGCTCCTCGTGGCCGATGCTGACGGAGATCGGTCCTGCAACAGCAGAGTGTCGATTACCACTCACGTACGTAGTACCGATGTAGAGATTCACATTTTGAATGCCCAGCTGGATATTTAAAGTATCCGCGGCATAGGCTTCGACGGCAGCGCGGGCCAGTTCCCCTTTATAGGAGATGCCGGAAAACTGTACGCTGAAGCTGCGCCCCTGGGCGACCGTGGAATCGTAGATATCATTAATTCCCCCTTCGAGCATGTCGGCAGGGACCATACTGGGGACTGCGTCTGCCAGTGTTTTGAGGAAACGATTTCCGAGCCGAACCGAGACAGCATTATCAATCACCAGGGCTGGGACGAATGGTGTGTCAGCATCGACTTCCGCAGGACGTTTCTGATCGGGCTTGACCAAGAGAGGTGCAGTATCAGTTACCCTGGTCGATGGGTTCAACATCCAGTCAAACAATGGTTTTGTATAAGCGACTTTCCAGACATCGTGGCCGACATCCGGTACTTCCGTGAAACGAGGATTACCGCCCGCATTCCGGACGGCCTCAACCATCTGTTTCGTTTCGCTGGGGAAAACGACCCGATCATTGGCCCCCTGGAAGGCCCAGATGGGGGTATCTTTAAGTTTAGGAGCCCACTCCGCTTTACCGCCACCGGCGAGAGGCACGACGGCTGACCAGCGTTTGGGATCAGCGGCAGCCAGACTCCAGGCGCCATAACCTCCCATGGACCAGCCTGTCAGTATCTGCTGCTCGGCGTTGATTGAATAATCTTTCATTACTTGATCGAGAATCTGTAGCGCCCGTTTTCCCCCCCGGGAATCCGCGAGCCAGCCCGCCAGCAGGCTCTCTTTTCGAATCTCTGCCTGGGGAAAGACGGCGATAAACGGAAAGGTATCCGCCTGCTCCCTGATGGCTGGTCCCAGACCGACCTGGATCGGCTTTAATCCATCGTCGCCCCGTTCACCCGCACCGTGCAGAAACAGGATGACCGGGTATTTCTTCTCGGGGTCATAGTTTTGCGGCACAAAGACTGCATAGGGATGCTCGCCCTGATCGTCCTTAAAGACCGTATTGACAAAACCGGTTTCCGTGTTTTTTTTCTGTGCCTGCAACTCCGCCGGCGTCGAAAGTAATGCAATAGTCAGAAGTAGCAGAGTTGATCGAAACGCAAACGAAAATCGTGTTCGAAGAGTTTGCATGGGTTCAATCCGTTCCAGATTCCGCAGAATCATAGTAGTGGTCGTTCAATCCGTGAGTGAGAGAATTCAGCGCCGATCGATCATGACGGCGACTGCCTGCTTCACGCTCGATTTTTGTGAGCGCGGGGGTGGCTGTCAACAGTACGCCCGTTTCCAGACCCGATCCGGGCCGATATGAGAGGAGACGACATTTGGCAAGTTTTAAAAAAAATGCATCAAACCCGGTGGATTCGTCATCTCGCTAACCGTTATCAGAACTTGTAAGAAGAATTGATAAATAAAACGTCCGGACGAGATCTGACTGAAAAAAGGGGCTCGCTTTGAATTGTCAACAACTCATTCTCTCTGCAATGGGCGTGATCAGCGGTGCCGTGCCCCTGTTTGGATATCCACCACCGGGATTCGGGCCGACAGACACCACGGCAACCAATCAGGTCAAGCTGGTCATCAAAGGCAATTACCGGTACATCTATGCGAACGGAATCCCCGATCATCTGGCTGGTCAGTTTCCAAACCGCAATAACCCTAACGCAATCCGTCCACAGCACTATGAATATCGTGTGCCTGTGGAACCCAAGGTTGCTCGTAACAGTACACCCTGTCAGCATTCGATCTTTGGGATCGCCGTTAATGGCGTGGTCTTCGATCCGGGAACGGCGGAGTTCTGGAATCGTGACTTCCGTTCCGGCTGGAATTACGAGGCACTCTCCGGCAAGATCAATCTGGGGCTGGATCAGAGCAATGCCCATGTGCAGCCCACCGGAGCCTATCATTACCATGGCCTGCCACACGCGCTGATTTCCAGACAGGGTAAAGAAAATGAAATGACGCTGATTGGAGTCGCCGCGGACGGGTTTCCGATTTATTCACAGTATGGCTATACAGACCCGGATGATGCGACCAGTAAGCTGCTTAAAATGAAATCGAGTTACCAGATTAAAAAAGGGAGTCGGCCTGGAGGGCCCGGCGGTCACTATGACGGCACCTTTGTAGCTGACTACGAATTTGTTAAGGATTCCGGTGATCTGGATGAGTGCAATGGCCGCCTGGGAGTCACCCCCGAATATCCTGATGGCATATATCACTATTACCTGACAGAAGCATTTCCGTTTATCCCGCGGTATTTTCGAGGGACGCCTGACCCCAGTTTTCAGAAACGGGGACCGGGACCCGGGCAACCGGGAGGACCAGGCCGGGGGGCATTCGGACCTCCGCCTTTCGGACCGCCTGGTTTTGGCAGGCCTCAGAATACGGGGCGCGGACGGTAGTTGAATACAAAAAGATTAATCGGACGAGCATCAAATCACAGAGAGGAGATCAGTCAGACGATCAAAGCGTGCGTGTGTTGGACTGATTTTCCCGCATCCGATTACGCGCGCGTGAAAGCGTCGGCCCAATCGAATTTTCCGGAATATCGAGTTCACTGCTGATCTGCTGGTAAGACTTTCCCTGCAAATGGTACTGCTCGACAATCTGAGCATCCGCGGGAGGCAGTTGTCGAATCATATTCTGGATTTCTTCCTGATCTTCGACAACCTGCTGGTGACGCGCGTGTTCTTCAGATACATATTCCATTTTGGATTTGGTGGAAACATGCCCCAGGGCTTCTGCCATGCGACGCTCAACCATTTTTTTTACAACAACACGGCGTGAGATCACGGTCAGATAAGTGGCCAGAGAGCTGTTGCCACGGAAGTTTCGCAGGACCCGGTAATCATTGGCGAGGAGGACCAGAAAGACTTCAGACAGCAGATCATCAACATCATTATCAGTGACGCGAATGCTGCGTGCATGAGCGGTGTGGTGGATGACGTGTGTGAACAGGCCAATGAACCGGTCTACAAAATCCTTCCATGCTCCCGGCTCTTCAGCGAGACAACGCCTGAGCAAATTCTTGTCTATGTCTGTGAGAGCCACATGTCGCCTCAATTCATATAAGTCGCCGCCGTCTGGCAGCAAGCGAGTTAAGCCTGCATCTAATTATACACCGAAGTCCAACCTCCGTGTTGCAAAAAAATGCCCCGAAATCCAAATGACCGTTTTTACCTGATCATTAATACTAAAATCTGGGTATTTTGCCCGCGAACTTTACTGGTAACCGGGATTTATGGCAAGACGATCCTGAAAAATATACAAAAACACACATTTTCGGCCGTGATCGGCACGTTCTAGCAGCCGTTTGGGACCGTAAACTCTAACACACAGGCCTATACACAACCCCACATCAGTTTGTTTTTGCTGATTTTTTTGAGAGCAATTCGGTTTCCAGCGGAGGGGCGGGGCGGCGTTTGATCAACAGGATGATGCCGGCAATCACAAGGGGAATGCTCAGCATCTGCCCGACACTCAAAGGCAGGCTCTCCGCAAACTCTGCCTGTCGCATCTTGTAAAATTCTAATACGAACCGGGCAGTGAAGACCATGATAAAGAACAGGCCGATCAGTAACCCGCGGGGCGTTTCACTGCGATACTTTCGATAGAGCATCAAGAGGATGATAAAAAAGCAACCGTAACAGAAGGACTCATACAGCATGACGGGATGCCGAGGCATTAACTGTTCTGCGCGACTGCTGAGGCCGAGACCATCTTCAAACACGATTGCCCAGGGTACGTCCGTCACGCGACCCAGTATCTCTGAGTTGAAAAAGTTACCGATGCGAATAAAGAAACCGGCAAGAGCCACGGGAATTGTCAGTCGATCCAGCAGCCACAATAAAGGCTGATCCGGATGATTACGTGAATAAAGCCAGGCGGAAACGGTAATTCCAACCGCAGCCCCATGACTGGCCAGCCCGCCGTTCCAGATCTGCAGGATCTTGATGGGATCGCTGAGATAATCCAGTGGATGATAAAACAGACAATGCCCCAGGCGCGCACCGATGATGGTTCCCAGCACCATATAGATCAGCAGTGATTCCACATCGTCTACATTGCGCTTTTCAGTGCGAAACATCCAGCGCAGCAGCAGGTAACCACAGATGAATCCAGCTGTGAAGAACAGGCCATAGTATCGAATCTTGACCGGGCCGATTTCGAACAGGACGCGGTTGATGTCCCAGTGCAGATAGGCAATCAGTGGATTCACGTGACTCATTACTCCCGGATTCTGAAATACAGGTCTGTTGTTCTTTTCTGAGATTTCAGAATGACCTTAATATGCTATGATAGACAGACCGAAAGATAGATCATTCTGCCCGTTAAGCCTAGTCCGAATTGGTATTTCCAGCCTGGTTTGAGGTTGATCATTGTTTTTTCCCCTGATTCTCCGTTGAAAGCATGATTACCTGATGAACACGATTGTGCCTCGACTGATTTCAGGAGTAATCGCTGGCGTTACTGGACTGGCGCTGATGGAAATAGTGCGGCTGAAAGGGGCAGCGCTCGTTCAGCAGTTTTCTCCGGCTTCGCTGCTGGCAGCCTGTGGCGTGATGGGGATGCTGATGGGTATTGTCGGCTGTCTGATGCCGCGGCGCTATTGGGAAAAGCTATTTGCGAAAGGTGGACGGATTCATTCTGCTTTGGCAATACCGCGGCCCATGCTGAATCACTGGACCGGCAGCCTGCTGCTGTCCGGTTCTCTGATCGTCTATTTTATCGTACTCATGAATATTCTTCCGCAACAACCGCCGCCGGACAATAACGATCAGGCTGCATTTCTGATGCAGGCGAAAGCCGTTGAGGAAGCGGGGGGGGCTGGGACACTCCTGCGCCAGCTGATCTCAGGTGAGTATACCGAAGCGAATCAACACCCGTTGTATGTGGGACTGCTGTCGTATTTCCCCAGCTATGAAACAGGGAAACGGCTCTCAGCAATGTGTGGATTGTGCGCCTTGTTGATTTTTACGATGGGGATTACCCGTTACTATGGAAATCTGGTGGGGGGAATCACGGGGATTCTGCTCAGCATCAACGCCGCTTATTGCCAGCTCACAGCGCGGGTCGTCTGTGAAGGTCTGTTGCTGATTTTCGTGGCGGGAGTGTGGCTGATCGTATTACGAATGCCTGATCTCAGAAAATCATCGCATTTTCCCTTTCTGCTGCTGACGGGGATCGGCCTGTTGCTGGGACTTGCCTGGTTAACGAAAGGAACGGCGCTGCTTCTGATGCTGGGGCTGGTACTCTGGCTGTGTTCTTATGCAGTGAACTGGCAGTATTGGATTCGCTCAATATTCCAGCACTCGAGCGCAGATGAAGAAACCGGGCAAACAACAGTACCATTAAAACGTGTGGGGATCAGTCTGGCACTGGTCCTCGCCAGTTTCGCTGTGATCGCGGCACCACTTCTGATTCGCAACGTTCGCGTGTATGGCAGTCCGACGTTCAATGCCAATTCCTATCTGCTGTTTGAAGATGAATTCAGCGAACCACATGCGTTAATCAAACAACGTGGTTCCTTGCGAAATGCCGCGCAGCATTACTGGCAGACACACACAGTTCCTGAGATGATCAAACGGGAAATCAAAGGCCTGGTGTGGCAGGCATTTATCTTCCTGCGCAGCCTGGGTCCCCTGCCCTTTGGGGAAGGAAGACTGTTCTTTGGACTGCTGGCCGCACCATTTCTGATCGTCGGCCTGATGTCGGAAAGCGGACCGGCGCGTCGCCTGTATCTGATCTGGATGCTGCTGTTCTGGCTCGCATTCGCCTGGTATCTACCTGTCGCAGCGGGCGAACGATTTCTGATTCCCCTGCTGCTGCCCAGCCTCGCATTCGTGAGTCTGGGGCTGGTACGCACCGTCCAACTGCTAATGGTTCGTCAATCTGCTTGAATACCCTTCTATTCACTGATAACAAGGAAGCGGTTGTTTGCTCCCTGATAACTGAGTACCCGATGCTCTTTATCATAAAGCAGATCGCCAACCCGCAAATTCAATGATTCAGCAGTGAAAGTTTCAGCGGGAAAAGACTTCACAATGTTCCACTTTTCAATTTCCACATAGCAGTGAAACCCGGAAGTCGTGGGACTATTTCCGGTAACCACATAATCCCAGGAAACCGGAACCACAAGCCCTTGCTTGAGTCGTTCAGAATCCCATGTCCAGACGGTCTGGTAAATGGACTTCACTTTTTCTGCATTTTGCTGTTTCGTTTGAAATCGGTCTTCTAACGTCATACGAACCGATTCGAGCAACATCGTTGGTCCTGCGGGTTCCTGTGAAGCCAGCCACGTAGATTCTACAAACAACACCGGTTCCTTTTCGGTTGTACCCCGATAGGGCACCTGAATCAGTAACACAGTCGGTTGCTTTTTGATCAGACTGATGCGCACTCCGTAACCTGTCTCTAAATGCCTGACCACATTTCTGAGAAATTGATCTGGATATTTGTCGCCAATTTTCAGCAATCGAGAGGAATCAAACATCTGCGAACGCTCCGTACGCTGATGTCCAACCCGGGAGGAATCCCGATAAGCAATACGGCGTAAACTTGCATTGCTGTCTCGATTCTGCTGCACATCCAGTCGAATCAATTCTTCTGGTTGTGGAAGCTGAGAGAAAGTAACTGCATCAGTCCCAAGTGGGAGCTCGTAATAATTTTTTTCCGTCAAGACTGAGTATGATTGTTCAACCTGTTTATTCTGGTGGACTATTTTTCCATTTGTCTGATCTGTCCATGTGGTTGGTGACTGTTGATTCCAGAAACACCAGAATTTCTGACTTTTAAAATCGGCTTTGAAATCAGTCACTACTCTGTTGAGCCGCTCGAAATCACCTTGCCGATTTTGAATTCCTCCCCCTCGTAATTTGACGGGAGCTGATTTGACATTTGATTCCTGATTCACCTTCGCACGACCAGAAACATACGGAGCGTGCTTCAGACAACGCTCCCAGGAATCAGCAAGTCGGGTTAAGAGAACGATGGCTTCATCGTGTGGCATTTCATGTAGCTGTTCTGCCTTCACAGATCCGGAAATTCGAAATGAAATCGCTGTGATAAAGAACAATATAGCCAGCATGCGAATGGGTGAAGCAGAATCAGTCATGGAATCCTCTTTTCATTTAGACTCAAACCAATGATTGAAATTGGCATTCATTAAAACTGGCAGGTATATAAGTTCAGCAAAGTATAATAACTCACCACCCAGCAGATCCCAAGAACTTTATACTCAGAATGCAACCCGAAGGTTCAGCAGGTTGATGATCAGTTGAGGCGTCTCCATTTTTTTCTAAGCAGAGGCATGATGAGTGGCACAAGCCAGAGGGCGATGCAGAAGATTCCCAGCGCAGCTGATATGGGTCGGTTAAAGAATGAAAGGATGCTGTCATCTTTGGACAGATTCTGCACGAATGACTGTTCCAGTTGACCGCCGAGAATGATGCCGAGCACGACGGGTCCCAGCGGGATGGCAAACACTTCGAGAATAAATCCAAGGATGCCCATACCAAGCATGACCCAGACATCAAAATAGCTGCCGTTGATGGAATACGAACCAACCACACAAAACATCAGAATCAAAGGCATCAGGATGCGACGGGGAATACGTACAAGCTGCGCTCCACTGCGGATGGCCAGGAAACCCAGTGGAATCAGCAGCAGATTGGCAATAATAAATGTCATGTAAATGCCATGCACGAGAACCAGTTGATCGGGATTTTCGAAAATACCGGGGCCGGGGGTAATGTTTTTCATCAGGAGTACGCCGATGACAATCGCCGTCACCGAGTCGCCGGGGATACCCAGCACGAGCGCGGGAATCCATGCACCAGCGAGCGCTGAGTTGTTGGCACTCGTGGCATCGCCGACCGCATCGAGAGATCCTTTGCCATACTCTTCAGGAGTTTTAGAACATTTTTTGGAAACGGCGTAGGAGATCCAGGCAGCGATGTCAGCTCCGGCACCGGGGATCATGCCGATGGTGGAACCGATACAGCTGGAACGAAACCAGCTGAATTTGCGTTTCCAGAGTTGAGGCAGCACGCCACCGAATACGGGTTTCAGATGCTTGAACCAGGATTTGTCTTTTTCTACCGGGAGTGCCGACTTGAGCTTTTCCGTTTCTTCATCTGTCTTTGAAGTCAGTGTATTACGAAATACTTCTGACAGGCCGAACAGGCCGATCATGGCGGGGATAAAATTAATGCCGGTAAACAGTTCATCAAATCCGAAGGTGAACCGGGGCACGCTGTGAACTTCGCTCAAGCCGACAGTGGCGAACATCAGACCGATCATCAAAGCGAGGGCTCCTTTGAGCCGGGAACCAGTAGAGACGATGGCAGCACAGCTTAAGCCCAGCACATACAGCCAGAAGTATTCATAGGTTGTAAATTCAAATGCGATCTTTGCCAGTTGCGGAGCAGCGAGGATCAGCACGAATGCACCGAACAGCCCGCCGGCGACACTGAAGACAAGCGAGACTCCTAAAGACGTTTCATGCAGTCCGCGGCGGGTCAGCGAGTAAGCATCGTCAGTATACGCGGCTGAAGAGGGAGTCCCCGGTATCCGGACCAGCGTCGTCGGGATATCGCCGGCAAAAATACTGCAGGCCTCCAGGGTCACAATCGCGGCGATGGCGGAGAGATTATCAAGGTAAAAGGTGAGTGGTATCAGCAATGCAACCGCCATGGTCGCCGTCAGTCCCGGAATCGAGCCCACGAACAGACCATAAACGGCTGAGAGAAAAATCACCAGCAGGACCTCGGGTGAGACGATATTCTGTAACGCGGTGATGAATGTCGATTCCATGTTGATTCTTCAAGTTGCGAGGCGAATGTCAGATTCAGAACAAAGTCGAGTCGAGGCGCTACCAGCCGAACACACCCCGTGGCAGGGGAACTCTCAGGAGCTGGGCAAACAGGGTATAGATTCCCGGGATGAATAATATCGTAATCAATGCACTGACCCACCAGCGTGTGCCAAATTTCCAGAGCAGCAGAAACAGCACAACTCCCGCTGTCAGAATAAAACCCAGTTCTTCCGCAAACAGCAGGTAGGAAACAATCCCGATCAGAACGAGTATCGTATTCATAATGCCCTGACGGGTGACCGCATCGCCGGTCACTTCGGGAGCGAGGGCCTGGACTTTTTTCTGCACCGCCAGACAGCCCAGAATCACGCACATGGCCAACGCAATCAATCCGGGAAAGACCAATGGTCCGGTATCCCGCGTGGACATCTGAGCGAAAGCATCACTGGTTAACAGTTTTCCCAGCGTTTCGTCATTCGATTTCAGAAACGTTGCGAATTCCTCATTAGCCCGATAACGGGTACTCAGGCCTGCCTCCCGCATGGCTTCCGGAAATGACTTGCCATTGAGTCTGACGTCACCATCCGTAATTTTTCTGACGGCAGCTGAGACTTTCGCCACGATCGGTTCCGGGGTATCTGCAGGTAAGGCAAGACCGTTCCAGCCTGAGATGTTCCAGTCCATCCCCTGCGAACGGAAAGTGGGGACTTCCGGAAATTCTGCCAGCGGTTCTTCCGCCATCACGCCCAGACAACGGACCTGCCCCGACTCATACAGCGTCTTGGCTTCAGGCAGGCTGCAGCAGACCAGATCTACGCCGCCACTGGCCAGTTCCTGCAGAGAGGGGCCCGCACCATTCATGGGGATCCACTTGATGTCTTCGGCATTGAGCCCGCTGAAGTCGAGCCAGCCTGCCAGGGCCAGATGCCAGATACCCCCGCTGGCAGTACCGGTAGCAGTCAGTTTGCCGGGATGCGATTTGACATAGTTCAGCAGTTCCTGCATGTTCTGAAACGGAGAATCTTTTTTAACAAAGACGGCAGCGGCGCCATCGACGAGTGAAACAATCGGAATGGCATCCTGATGTGTGAGTTTTGTCAGATTCTGCCAGTGCAGCATATTGAGTTCGCCGGTGATGACAGCCAGCGTATAGCCGTCGGGGCGGGCATTCAGACCGCGACTGTGCCCCGTGACCCCGCGACCGCCTGTTGCATTGATGACGTTGACAGGAACACCGAGTTCCTGCTCAAGATAGACACCCAGTTGACGCGACGTGCGATCCGTCGCACCGCCAACCGACCAGGGACAGATAATGGTGATCGGTCGATCCGGATAATTTTCGACGGTACTCGCAGTACAGCCGCTCAACAGGAAGAGACAGAGTAGAAGAAGTTTCCACCGGACACTAACAGTAATCATCGCGCGCTGATTCATCAGTTCAGTACCAGAAAGGATTTGAGATCATTTTTTTAGAGAGGAAACCTGCCTGAACAGCAGATTGCTTTCCCTAGGATGCAGAGCGGAATAAAGCCTGTCAACAACCAGCAAACCGGCAGTGTCCAGTTTCATTAAGTTCGCATGAAATACTTAAGAACCAAAAATATTGAAACTCACTCCCTGTCTGGTGAGTAGAATACAGACTGGCAGCGAGGTGTGTTATAATATAGCCTGATTTACAGGAGATCCTCCGCAGACTGATCTTGCAAAACGGTCTCTGGGGAGGTTACGCTATAGGATAGAGTTTCCTGCCACTAAATACCTGCCTCGGTCTGAACGTGTGCCATCGACGCGCTCACAGCTTTCGATTTTAAGCCACTCGGAAGAATTCAACCTGAGTCCCCCGCCCGAAGGTTTTTTATAAATGCGAATGATTGAATTTATTTCCCGGCGCTCAAAATATCAGACTCTGAAGAGTGTCTGTATGACAGCCTGCAGTCTGAGCCTGCTACTCTGTTTCGCTGAAGCAAAAGCAGAACCGCTGAGCCTGGAGAAATCTGAAAAGCAGTTTCAGTCACAGGTGAAACAGTTCATTACCAAATACTGTCTGGACTGTCACACTGGTGAAGAAGCCGAAGCTGGTCTGGCGCTGGAAAAATATAAATCTCGTGACAGCATTCTGGAACAACGGGAAGCGTGGGAGAAAATCGTCAAGCGAATTCAGATTCAGTCCATGCCCCCTAAAGATGCTGGTACTCTGCCAACTGACAAGGAGCGGGAAGACGTTCTGGCCTGGTTCGACGATGCTTTATATGGAGTAGACTGTTCGGGCGACATTAACCCGGGACGCGTCACCGTTCGTCGTTTGAACCGCAGCGAGTACAACAACACCATTCGTGACCTGGTTGGCGTTGATTTTAATCCGGCGGAAAACTTCCCCTCGGATGATGTCGGCTATGGCTTCGATAACATTGGCGATGTCCTGACGCTGCCACCTCTGTTGATGGAAAAATACCTGGATGCCGCGGAAGAGATCTCGGAGAAAGCTATTTTTGCAAACACTCCGGACAGCTACCCCTGGCAGAAAATCACCCAGAAGGACTATGACAAAGAAGGCGCTGTCACCATCAGAAAAAGTGGTGCTGGCTTTCACTCCCGTGGTACTCTGGCCGGCAGAATTCAACTCAAGCAGGATGGAATGTATGACTTCCAGATCGTCGCCGGTTCCACTCCCGCCGGAAACGAACCAGCAAAAATGGAAGTCAAACTGGACGGAAAACTGCTGAAAACATTCGAAGTGAAAGAGGACCGGAACTCACCCGGCACTTTCACCATGCCGCAGGCAGTTCGGCTGCCGAAAGGCAAACATATCCTGACGATTTCATTCCTGAATGACTTTTACGATCCGAAGGGTCCCCCCAATAAACGGGATCGGAACCTGTATGTGAATGAGGTCGCTTTCAAAGGTCCCCTGGGACAACTGCCTGCCGACCTGCCTGCTTCCCATCATAAAATCATTACCTGTACTCCCGGCAGCGGTCGCTCAGTCCATTATTGTGCAGAGAAGATTATCCGCGAGTTCGCCACTCAGGCATTCCGTCGTCCCGTCAGCCGGGAAGAAGTCGCTCGGGTTGTCGATCTGGTCGAAGCACGCGTGAAGTCGGGGAGTACGTTCGAGCAGGGAATTCAGGTTGGCGTTCAGGCGATCCTGGTTTCGCCTCACTTCCTGTTTCGCATTGAAGGTCTGCAAGATCCTACTAATAAACGTGACGAACAGACCATCGCTCAATACGAGATTGCTTCCCGGCTCTCTTACTTCCTGTGGAGCAGCATGCCCGACCAGACTCTGTTCGACTTGGCAGCCCAGGGACGACTGCACGACCAACGTACCCTGCAGGTGCAGGTCAAACGCATGCTGGAAGATCCCAGGTCAGAGGCGTTTGTCAAAAACTTTGCCGGCCAGTGGCTGAATCTACGAAACCTGGATGACCTGACACCTGATCCACGAAAATTCCGCGTTTTCAATTCCCAGCTGAAAGCAGACATGCGTCGTGAAACGGAAGAGTTCTTCAGCTATATCATGAAAGAAGACCGGAGTGTGATTGAATTCATCAACGCCGATTACACTTTCATGAATGAGAATCTGGCGAAGTTTTACGGAAACGACAAAATCAAAGGGGAAGAATTCCAGAAAGTCAGCCTCGATAAATCGAAGCGGGCCGGCCTGATCACCCAGGCCAGCATTCTGACATTAACCTCCAATCCGGGACGGACTTCACCTGTCAAACGGGGAAAATGGATTATGGATAACATTCTGGGCACCCCTCCTCCGGCACCACCGCCAAACGTGCCAGAGCTGGAAGAAGCGGCAGGCGCGAAACCGAATGCCACGTTACGCGAACAACTGGCGCTGCATCGAAAAATTGCCGGTTGTGCAGCCTGTCACGATCAAATGGATCCCTTGGGACTGGGTTTCGAAAATTTCGACGCCATTGGTCGCTGGAGAGATAAAGAAGGAAAGCATAAAATCGATTCTTCTGGTCAATTACCCAGTGGTCAGAGTTTCAAGAGTCCCGTAGAATTAATAGGGATTCTGGAAGAGCAGAAACAGGGGTTTTGCCGATCCTTAGCAGAGAAGATGCTGACTTACGCCATTGGTCGTGGTGTGGAATACTATGACAAGTGTGCGCTGGACGAAATCACCAACAACTTTACTACCAGAGGTTATCGCTTTTCGGCGCTCGTCACCGAAATTGTTACAAGCGATCCCTTCCTGAAACGTCAACGAGGTTCTCACAATGACTAATCTCCTGAAACGCCGAACTTTTCTGCAGGGTCTTGGAACAACAATGGCTCTGCCATTGCTGGACATCATGCAACCCCAGCTGAATCTGGCAGCTGCTGCACCAGCTGCCGCGAAAGCTCCCGTCAGGACGGCCTTCATTTTCTTTCCGAACGGGGTGATTGGTCCTTCATGGTATCCTGAATCCACAGGTCAGAATTATGAGATGCCCAAAACATTGAAGACCTTGGAAAGCCTGAAATCCGATATCAATGTGATTTCGGGATTAGCCCAGATCAATGCGCGTGCGCTCGGCGATGGCGCCGGAGATCATGCCCGTTGTGCTTCCGTGTACCTCACCAGTGCGCATCCGACAAAAACCAGTGGTGCGGACATCAAAGCCGGTATCTCCGTCGACCAGGTTGCCGCACAGCAGGTCGGCCATCTGACTCGACTGCCTTCTCTGGAACTGGGTATGACGCGCGGTCGTAATGCAGGGCAATGCGACTCCGGTTACAGCTGTGCTTATTCTTCCAATATTTCCTGGCGGACACCTTCTACTCCCACTGCAAAAGAAATCGTTCCCAAACTGGCATTTGAACGGTTGTTTGGCGGTGGAGCTGAACGGGAAAAACAACGTGCCCGCCATATGAAAGATCGCCAGAGCATTCTGGACCTGGTCAAACAGGATGCCGATCAGTTGAAGAAACAACTGGGACGAAACGACAAGCGTAAGATCGACGAGTATTTCACCAGCGTGCGGGAAATCGAGCAGCGGATCGAGCGCAGTACCCATCAGGAAAAAATCAAACCGCCGGAAATGCAGCTCCCGGAAGGCATTCCCAGCGAGTTCCAGGAGCACATCCGCCTGATGTACGACCTGCTGATTCTGGCTTTCCAGACCGATACCACCCGCATCGCCACATTTATGGTAGGCAATGCGGGAAGTAACCAGACCTTCCCCATGGTGGGTGTCAATTCGGGACACCATGAACTGTCACACCATCGCAATGATGAAAAGAAGATGGCTGATATTCAAAAAATTGATGAGTATCTGACCTCGCAGTTTGCCTACTTCCTGAAACGCCTTAAAGAGACACCGGAAGGAAACAGTAACCTGCTGGATAACTCGATGATCTGTTATGGCAGCGCCATCAGTGATGGTAACCGCCACAGCCATCATGACCTGCCCATCATTCTGGCCGGTAAAGGTGGTGGTACAATCAAGACCGGTTTCCATCATCAGGTCAAGACAGAAACCCCCTTGAGTAACCTGTTCGTCTCCATGCTGGATCGAGTGGGAGCCCCGGTTACCTCCTTTGGCGACAGTACAGGCCGCCTGACTGTCATCGACTCCTGAGACACGGCGCACACTCGATATATAACATGAATCAGGCTGCTGACCGCTTATGGTGAGCAGCCTGTTTGCATTTGAGATTCATATAGACACAGTTTTGCATCTGACCTACCATGCCCGGCAATCAGCGTCCGCTTTATTGAACTCCCCTCTCCCGAACGTGCGCCCGGTATGGAAACCTCCCTGCATCGTCAATTGAAATCTTATTATGCACCTAATGCAGAGTGTGAAGAAATCACGCTGGGTGCATATCGTATTGATGCCATTGATGGTGACCGACTGATTGAGATTCAGCATGGCTCGCTGGGGGCGATTCGCGACAAGGTCCGCTGCCTGCTGGTAGATTACGATGTGCATGTCGTCAAACCGATTGCGATCCGGAAATATCTGATCAAGCGGCAAAAGAAGAATGGAGATACCATTTCCGCCCGCTTCAGTCCCCGCCGCGGCTCGGTCTTTGATCTGTTTGAAGACATGGTGCATTTTACCAACGTGTTCCCCCATCCACGACTGACACTGGAAGTCGCATTGACGATTCAGGAAGAACACCGGATTGCAAGAAAGCCCCGCCGCTGGAAGGGGAAAGATTATCGCGTGACAGATCGAGTCCTGCGGTCAGTCGAGGAACAGATTATGCTCAACACAGCGACAGATCTGCTGGAGTTAATCCCGGGGAAGCTCCCTGCTCCTTTTCAGACGAAAGATCTGGCTAAAGCAGCGGGTATCCCGCGCTGGCTGGCACAGAAGATGGCATATTGCCTGCGTAATACGGGCGCGATCAAACTGGTAGGAAAAGAGAAAAACGCGTTGCTGTATGAAATCGACGCGGAGAATCAGGCGGCTGCCTGAGAAAAAGGGAAACTCCCGAAATAGAAAATTGTGAGCTTCAATCACAATAAATTTGACTACCAACCAACTTACTCATAATCCGTACAGAGCCATCAAGTCCTAGGCTGCCGCTGACACTTACTGGCCATTATTCTCGGCAGTCAAAACAACCCAAGTCGCCATCCGTATTGGCACAAGCGGTGATTTCGGGAGTTTCCTCATTTAATTTTACAACGTTCCGAAACAGTGACTGTTTCAATCCAGACCTGTCTGGTCACCGCAATGTAAATACACACTGCCCCCGGATATCGTTGATCGACGATCGGATATCAGCAGGAAGAATCATTTCGTTGCGAAGAGTGGTTTTAACATCGCAGATGGTATTGATGCAGCCCTCTGATAAGAGAGACAGATCTTGCCACGATGTCTATTCAGGTTGTGACTGGAAACAGTCCAAGTCGGAATGGCAAAAGTTAAATTTAAAAACGCGCTGTGATATTGAAGTCAAACTTCCTGACTCACATGGATTCGAGTTCGAATCACTTCAACACACCAGAGCTATTTCTCAGATTAACTTTTCTACCCAGAGAGTCAACATAGATGCGAGGAAAAAGAGTACGAAAAATAAATTCGTTTTTTTCAGCGGTGATAACTTACCGAACATTGACATTCACGTTGAAAATGCAGTCGGGAAACCAGGGAATTCATCATCCGTTTTTCAGTTCAAAAACGGATAAGTCTACCACATCAACTACAGCACTCCCTTGGACGAAGGGACTCCCTGCTGACGCGGATCAATCGTCACGGCCTGCCGGAGAGCCCGTGCCGTTCCCTTGAACAGCCCTTCTGAAATGTGGTGACTGTTACCGCCATGATGCAGAACCTGATGCAGATTCAACAAACCGTTCGAGGCAAAAGCCTGCCAGAATTCCCGTACGAGTTCGGTGTCGAACTGGCCAATTTTTTCTGTGGGAAATGTCACATCAAACACAAACCAGGAACGACCGCTTAAGTCGAGTGCAGTCGTGACCAGTGTCTCTTCCATGGGAAGTGTGATGGAACCATAGCGGGTGATTCCTTTTTTATCACCTACTGCTTCACAAAGAGTTTTCCCGAGACAGATGCCTACATCTTCCACGGTATGGTGATAGTCGACATCCAGATCCCCGTTGGCTTTGACGGTTAAATCAAACAGTGCATGGCGGGCCAGCAGTGTCAGCATGTGATCAAAAAAACCGACGCCGGTCTGAATCTCCGACTGGCCAGTGCCATCCAGTTCCAGAGTCAATTCAATCTGCGTTTCTGCGGTATCACGTTTAATCGATGCTTTGCGGCTCATTTGAGAGAACTCGTATAATAAAGGTCAACTTGTTGATTTTTATAATCTTACAGCCCGGATCGGGTTTCTCAAAAATGCTTTACCGCGGCAGACCGACTTGGCTTCAATTCGCTTTGGTGTTGTCGGCCTGAATTGTATAACCGTTTCAATCGCGCGTGTGAGATTGTCAAACTTTGCACGATGTAACAGTGATTCAGCCAATCTCCTGCAGTGCATTCAGAACCGCCTGGATCTCATCATCGGTCCCCACGGTGATCCTCAAACCATCCAGCACGCCGTCAGTCAGGCCAAACTTCATATAGCGTACGAGGATCTTGCGACGTTTTAAATCCTGATAGCGACGTTCATGCTCTTGATCCGGATGAGTACACCAGACAAAATTTGTCTGGCTGTCTACCGTTTGGAATCCCAGTTGATTCAGTTCTGAAATCAACCGTGCCCGGGTCGCCTGGATTTTTTTCGTATTGGCCTGCATCCACGCCTGGTCCTTGAGTGCAGCCAGCGCTGCTGCCAGCGAGAGAGTATTGCAGTTGTAGCTGTCTTTGACTTTCTGCATCCCCTGAATCAGTTCCGGGTGCGCGACAGCAAAGCCAAACCGAATGCCAGCCAGGCTGTAAGACTTACTCAACGTACGCGTCACGATAATTCGTTCGCCGGCTTTCGAGTTAAGCAATTCACCTTTATGCGGCTGATCACAAAAATCGCCATAAGCTTCATCAAGTACCAGCACACCCTGAGCGGGAACCAGGGAAAGAATATCGTCATCGGACCAGCGGTTTCCGGAGGGCGCATTCGGGTTCGGCACAAACAGAATTTTACTCTTCGCTGTAACTTCCTGCGCGTGCGAAGTGGGCCAGCTCCAGTCTGGATTAAGCTGTATTTTCTGGAAGCGGGCTCCCTGAATTTCCGCCAGCGTTTCGTAGAGCGTATAGCTCGGATACGGGGCAGACACCAGATCGCCGGCATCCGCAAACGTCCTCATCAGAATCGTCAGAACTTCATCACTGCCATTACCGGGCAGGATCCAGTCAGGATCCACCTGAAAGAGTTCCGCGGCCACTTTCCGGAATTCCGTAGCCAGCGGATCGGGATAGATATTCAAGCGACCTGCCAGGGCTCGTTCCACTGCCTCTTTGACAAGCGGTGAAGGGGGATAGGGGTTTTCATTCGTATTCAGTTTGACCCAGCCAGACTCCTGTGGCTGCTCACCGGGTGTATAACCGGTCATTTGCTGAACCTGGGGACGAAACAGACTCATGATGATACTAATCTCAATTCATATTTCTTAAGAGGTGAGATGCTCTGATCGTGCTGCCACAATCAGGAGCAGACCTGAATATAGACAACATTGCTCAGACAAGAGTTCTCATAAAAATTAAAGAAGTCTCAGAAAGCTGGCTTATCTTACATCCAGTTCACACATTAAACAGGAAATGGCAGATATCGCCATCTTTCATGATGTACTCTTTGCCTTCCACGCGAAGCTTACCCGCTTCCCGGATTGCTTTTTCCGTATGATACTGTTCCAGGTCGGAGACTGAAAAGATTTCCGCACGGATAAAACCCCGCTCAAAATCTGTATGAATCACTCCCGCAGCCTGAGGTCCGGTAGCGCCGATCGGAATTGTCCAGGCACGGATTTCAATCTTCCCGGCGGTGAAGTAACTCTGCAGTCCCAGTGTATGGTAGGCGGCCCGGGCGACGACAGCCAGCGCCGGTTCTTCCAGGCCGACACTCTCCAGCATTTCTTTCTGGTCTGCTTCGTCCAACTCGGCAATTTCCGCTTCCAGCCGACCACAGACCACAACGACTTCGCCCCCCTCTTCAGCAGCACGTTCCCGGACACGCTGTACCAGTTCGCCTTCACCTTGAATGTCGTCCTCATCCACATTCGCCAGATAAAGAACGGGCTTGGCTGTCAGGAACTGGTAACCTTTGAATATCTTCTGTTGATCCGGATTATCAAAAGTGAGACCCCGTAATGGCTTTTCTTCTGCCAGGCGGGCGGCACAGACTTCGAGCACGGCCAGACGCGACTTGGCTTCCGCATTTCCCGAACGGGCCGTTTTGGCTGCCTTTTGCTTGGCCGATTCGACCATCTGCATATCAGCCAGCATCAATTCGATATCAATCGTTTCAATATCGCTGATCGGGTCGACTTTTCCCTCGACATGGATCACATCGCCGTTTTCAAAGCAGCGTACCACATGCAGGATGGCATCCACATTGCGAATGTGAGACAGGAATTTGTTGCCAAGCCCTTCCCCTTCCGAGGCACCCCGCACGATCCCCGCAATATCCACCAGCCTTAAAATGGCAGGAATCACTTTATCGGTGGGGATATACTGATGAATCATTTCCAGCCGCGGATCTGGCACATTGACAATTCCCACATTGGGCTCAATCGTACAGAAGGGATAGTTTTCACTTGCGATTCCCGCAGCAGTTAACGCATTAAACAACGTGGATTTACCTACATTCGGCAGGCCAACAATTCCGGCTTCCATGGTTCTTTTCAGTAATTAAATAATGTTGAAATATTTTATTCCGGCGGCAGATCGGCACTTTGATTTCAAGATTAACCCCGGATTCTGGCACATCATAGCGAAGTCCTGAATCAAAAGGAATTGACCGGTCAGGAGGTTCTTGACCTCTCTCTTTTCAGATTCTGCTGAAATCAGGTTGATGACAACCAACAGAGTCGCTGTTGCAACAGTATAAATCTAAGACAAGTTAAAATATTACTACCTTTCCCTGAGCGGGGTAGTTAAACTGGACAATGAATATAAGTACAAAAATCGATTTATATCTGTACTGACTTTTGAGCAATAAACACTTTGATGAGTAGGCTATGCGACCAATTCTGCACCTGTTGACCTGCATCCTGATCTTATTGGTCAGCCTGGAGGATTGCCCGGCAGACACTCCTGAACCTGGAAAACCCAATATCATTCTGGTCATCACTGATGACCAGGGCTACGGGGATATTGCCGCCCACGGCAATCAGATGATCCATACTCCAAATCTGGATCAATTATATCAGAAGAGTCTGCGGCTGACGAATTTTCACGTCGATCCCACCTGCGCCCCGACACGCTCTGCCTTGATGACCGGACGCTATTCGACGCGGACCGGTGTCTGGCATACGATCATGGGCCGTTCGCTGATGGACACGAATGAAGTCACGCTGGCAGAGATCTTCAAAAGTAATGGCTACCGCACAGGACTCTTCGGCAAATGGCATCTGGGAGATAATTATCCACTGCGCCCCCAGGATCAGGGTTTCGAAACAGTCGTCCAGCATGGCGGTGGAGGGGTCGGTCAAACCCCCGATGACTGGCAGAATGATTATTTCAGCGACACCTATCTGCGCAATGGAAAGCCGGAAAAGTTTCAGGGATATTGCACTGACATCTGGTTTGATGAAGCTTTGAAATTTATCGAAGCAGACAAGACGAAACCTTTTTTTGCATACCTTTCTACCAATGCACCTCATAGTCCTTATCTGGTCGATCCCAAATACAGTGATCCGTATGAAGATAAAGGGGTCCCGGAAAAAATGGCGGCCTTTTATGGCATGATCACCAATATCGATGAAAATATGGGACGACTGCTGCACTACCTGAAAGTGTCTGGTCTGGAAAAAAACACTATTCTGATCTTCATGACTGACAACGGCACCGCTGCAGGGCTGCAACGACCCAACCCCAAAAATCTGAGTAAAAAACAGCAACGACGTCTTTCCAAAGGAAAACCAATCACATTGGAAACCTGGCCCGGTTATAATGCCGGCATGCGGGGAACAAAAGGTTCGGAATATGATGGTGGTCACCGCGTCCCCTGTTACATTCACTGGCCCGGGGGTGGACTGACTGGGGGGAAGAATATCAACCAGTTAACAGCCCACATCGACATCCTTCCTACTCTGGCTGAGCTGTGTGATTTGACGATTTCCAGCGAACTCAAACTGGACGGTACCAGTCTGGTTCCGATATTAAACGGTAATAAAGACGCTTTACGGAACCGAACCCTGATCGTACATTCTCAGCGCATCGAAACGCCTGAGAAATGGCGGAAGTCATCCGTCATGGCCGAACGCTGGAGGCTGGTAAATGAAAAAGAACTCTATGACATTCAGAATGATCCAGGACAGACCAAAAATGTCGCCGCCGAATATGCGGGAGTCGTTAAATACCTGTCTGCAGAATATGAAAAATGGTGGAGCGGCCTGACTCCTGTCTTCAATCGTTATGTTGCCATCGGGATCGGATCCCGTTTTGAAAACCCTTCACATCTCACCTGCCACGACTGGCACGCTCCGATTGAGCAGGTTCCCTGGAATCATCAGTTGATTGCTAAAAATCCCGTTGCAAACGGATTCTGGATTGTGGATGTCACTGAGCCTGGTACATATGAAATCACATTACGCTGTCGCCCGGAATCTGCACATCATCCTTTAAAACAGGGGACTGCCAGAATTCAGATTGGTGAATTGAAACAGGAACAGGCTGTCGCTGAAGGAGATCTGTCAACAACTTTCCAAGTCGACCTGATGCGAGGACAGAAAAAACTGCAGACCTGGCTGGACGAAGGGAATGGAGTCTCTCGTGGCGCCTTCTTTGTGGAGATATTCCGAAAGGACTAAAACGGCACTTCCTCTTTAAGCGCGCACACTTACCCTGACTGTGCCTGCGCAATGCCGGTACGTGCCTGAATGCGATCCGTCTCAATCAACTGTTGCAGACGTCGCTGATTTTCTTCCAGTTGATCCCGTGAATTTTCCTGATGCCAGATATGAAATACAGCTGCCGCAAAACGGGCATCTTTATGGTAAATCCCATTTCTGATCAATCGCAGCACCAGATCGGAATCTTCCATTCCCCAGCCAGTGTAATCTTCATCAAATCCGTTTACCGCCAGCAAATCCTGTTTCCATACGGACAGGTTGCAGGTTTTTGCGCCTTCCCATTTTTTTGCCAGTCGATGCCGATACCACGCTCCAGTTGGAATTCGGAATAAGGGTGATAGTCGATTAATCTGCCTGCGACGACGCGCATGAATCCAGTCACTCCAAGTCCAACTGGAAACGGGGACTTTTTGCTGGAGTACATCCCGGGAAAAGTATTCAGATAACAGGACTCGATTCCCTGACAGAAACCAGCCGGTTTCAGCAAGCCGTAAATGGGCTTTTAAAAACCCGGGAGTGGGAATGCAATCCCCATCGGTAAAAACGAGATAATCTGAGTCCGAAGCCTGAATTGCCCGGTTGCGAATGGCGCCCGCACGAAACCCTTGATCGGCGTGCCAGACATGTTTGACCGGAAATGGTGCCTGGTTGCGAAAACGGTCAATCACTTCGCGCGTCTCGTCAGTCGATCCATCATCGGCAATGATCAATTCATCTGGCGGATGGAGTTGCGATAAATAACCGGCGAGCACTGCTTCCAGAGCAGCGGGCCAGTTATAGGTCGTAATGATGACTGCAATTCGCGGCATGAACTGATCAAAGTTCCTTCTGATTCTCTTTATTGATCACCATGAGTTTCAGATAGCGGTAATAGGTTCCCTCGGCATTCGAAATGGCGAGCATAAAACCTTCTTTTCCATCCAGAAACCCGGCACGGAGAAAATAAGTGCGAATAAACGTCCACACGCCATGGGTAACAGCCTTACAGAGCCCTGCCTGCTGTTTTTCCTCTGCCAGCATTTTCGCACTGGCGGTTGAATAGCAATTCATCGTATTGAGGATCTGCTCCAGAGTCAGTAACGATTCATGAATGATTGGCTCGCGGAGTTTTCCGGTTTTGCCATTAACAACAATTCGCTCATGTACCAGATCATCACTGAAGCTGGCTTTTCCCCGCCGAAAGAGACGCACTACCCGATCTGGCCACCAGCCACTGTGTTTCATATACCGTCCACAGTAATTCGACCGCCGCGGCATGGTATAGGCGTCAAAGCGGACAGGCATTTGAATAATGCGCTTGATCTCAGTTTGCAGATCGTAAGAGATTCGTTCATCTGCATCGATGGAAAGCACCCAGTCTTTGGTGGCATATTCCAGGGCACGATTTTTCTGGGGCCCGAATCCTGGCCAGTCCGTTTCATACACCTTGTCCGTATATTCGCGGCAGATTGCAACCGTCTGATCGGTGCTGCCGGAATCCAGAACGATGATTTCGTCTGCCCAGGCAACCGATGCAAGACATTCACGGATGGAGGATTCTTCGTTTTTAACAATAACGATAATCGATAACGACATAAAGCTGACTTTAAATACTACTTACGAACGGGACACGTTTCACAGGAGCGTTGAACAATATTCAAGATTGTCAACCGCGCGCGTTCCTGATAAAAGAAGGTACCTGAATGACACAGGTTATTATGATCTATTGACTTGTTTCCTGAAAGATTGCCGAGAGTTTGGCAGGAAATTACTGTCTCGAAAAGAGCAATCACCAAAATCATGAAAAGCCGCGTTGAAATTGTCTGATTCCCATCCTCAAGCACGTCCCTGTTTCCAACTGTTCGATCACAGTACCCCTTATACGATAATTCGCTGCCTCAAAGAAGAAGACTTTCGTTCCGTATGGCTGTTGGAGGTACCCGGACGGGGACTGACAACTCTCAAACGCTGGCCGGTAACCTGGCAACTCCGCTGGAAATCGTTTTTCAAACAGTCCCAACCCGACCGTCAACTTTCAGGTGCATGGAAGTTGCTCAAAGCTGGTGTCAATACGCCACAACCGGCGACACCCGTTTACCGGGCAGGTGACTTCTATCAACTGGAATTGCCTTTTATTGAGGGTTCAACTGCCTGCGACCTGCTGAAATCTACGCGTCCCGAATCTCACAACCTGCACTATGAACTTGCACGGGAACTGGGAAAGATCGTCAGACGCTTGGCGGAGGCGGGACTACGCCATCGTGATCTGAAACTGGAAAATGTCGTGGTGAAAGGGAACAGCCAGGATGCTGAACCCCATTCGCTCTGGCTGATTGATCCTGTAGGAATTCGCAGGAGTCGCTCGGTCTCGGATTCGCTGGTCTGCATGCTGGATCGTCTGGCGATTCAACCGTTGAACGAAGGACTGACGGTTCCCCTCTCGCTTCAGGTCATTTGTATACGGTCGGCTTTGGGAGAGCTCAGAGGCAATAAACGCCGCCATTTCTTTCAAATGTTAAGAAAAAGTCTGCACAAGTCCAAAAGGCCATTCCCGGCAGGTTGATTGACCTTGCCCTGATTGGCGAAAAATCTTAAAAGCACGGGTCGTAAACCTTCCAGCCCCATCCTGCTGTCTTTGCATGTAAGACACCTATTTTTCAGGTCTGACATGAATCAATCTCCTCAAAATCCACTGTTTTTCAAATCCCCCCTGGTCGAAGAATCATCCGGTGTGATCTGGCTCAAACGTGCCTTGATTTTATGGGCCGTACTGTGGATTGCCGTGAGCGTAAAATTCGTGGTACAACCGGAAAATAAATCGGTTTACCCCTGCTTTGCAGACTCATCGATCAACTGGTGGGCAGACCGAAATCTATACGACAACGAAGTTTATAAAACAGGTTTTCGCTACAGTCCCACCTTTGCCCTCGCATTTTCGCCCTTTGCGATCCTGCCTGCCACTCTGGGCGGCATTCTCTGGACGGCTTTGAATATTTCGCTGCTGGTACTCGCCTTACGGTTACTTGTAAAGGAGATCTTTCCCGGAAACTGGTCCCGGTTTCAGGAAGCCTGTTTCCTGATCCTCAGCCTGGCAGGCTGCACACGAGCGATCTGGTCTGCGCAGAGTAATTCCCTGGTCTTCGCACTGGCGGTATTCGCTGTCGTTTCTCTGAAAAAGGAACGCTGGTGGATTGCTGCCTTCCTGCTCGCTGCTGCCGTTCACATTAAGCTCTGGCCCGCTGCCCTGGCTTTGTTGTTGATGGCGAGATTTCCCTGGCAACTTTCCACGCGTTTTGCTGCAGCATGCGCGCTGCTGATACTTCCCCCCTTTTTAACACGCCCCCTGCCGGTGGTGCTGGAACAGTACCAGAACTGGTATGGCTTGTTGACAGGCCCTTATCGTACTCTCAGGCAGGGTGGTCTACGCGATGCCTACACCATTGCAGAGCAATTCGGAACCTATGTCGATGATCGTATTTATACGCTGCTGCAGCTTGGCATGGCTGGTCTGGCCCTGCTCTGGTGCCTCAGGCTGGCGAAAATATCAGGGTCGATGCAAACCTATTTCACAGGTGTCCTCACGACCTGGGTCTGCTGGCAGTTACTGGTAGGACCAGGTACAGAACGACTGACATTTCTCCTGGCTGCTCCACTCGCCAGTTGGGCATTGATTGTCAGTTTCAGGGAACAATGCCACCGTATTTTGGCAGTGATCGCCTGGTTGATGCTGATTCCTCTGGGAACGGGGGGCGTCGAACGTTTGTTGTTGCCCATCGCTGCCTGGTCACCTGCGATTCTGCCGTTAGGGATCATCCCCTTGATGGTCTGGCAGATCGTCTATGTGGAAAGTCGCGCCAGATCGAGTGAGATGCACGTCTGCGAGCCAGAAGGTTCGCTGGATGGTGAGAAAACATACCGGGCCGCTTGAACCGGGGTCAGGCTGCTGTTCGCTGTTGTTGATCCAGCAGAGACATTACAGCCTGGAAGACCTGTTCTGCCCCGAGCTCTTTCATACAGCGATGATGGCTCAGCGGGCAAACCCGCTGTTGACAGGGACCACAGTCCAGATCAAGCTGCACAGGCAGGCTGTGATCATAAAACGTTTCGCTCCACATCTGATGCGTGGGACCAAATATTGTCACTGCTGGCACCTGGAACGGAGCGGCAAAGTGCCTGGGGCCTGAATCAGTAGTCACCAGTAACTCGGCTTGTTGAATGGCAGCTTTCGTGAGTCCCAGATGCAGCGGTTCACCTGCCAGTGACGTGACGAACGGGTGAGCAGCCTGCTCTACAATCTGGATCGCCTCTTCTTTTTCGGCAGGCCCACAAACGACTAAGACAGACCGTCTCAGTTCGGTAGCAATCTGTTGAGCCAGTGCGGCAAAATGAGCGGTGGGCCAGTGCTTGGCAGCTCCAAAGGCACCGCCGGGGTTCAGGCAGATCAGTGGTCGATTTTTGAAATCAGCAGACTGTTTGCTCCAGAATGAATTCCAGCGATGACGATCCTGTTCTGTCACCGCGAGTTCCATGGAACGCGATAATTTTGTTGCAGGAGAATTATTTGTATGATCTTCCCCCAGAACATGTGCGGCTATTTTCAAATATTCATCAATCGCCGGATGCGGTGTCCGTCGATCTCCGGCAGGAAGTGAGTCGGTCAGTAACCAGCGCCGATAGTCACGATTGATTCCCACCCGCCTGGGAATACCAGCCAGAAATGCCAGGCTGGCACTGCGAAACGAATTAGGAAACAGAACCGCCAGATCAAAGTGTTCGCTTCTGAGTTGCCGTAGAAATCGCAGCTGAGAAGTCAGACTTTCGCCACTTTTCCATGAAAGGGACCGATCAACCAGAGTCAGACCATCAAGCACATCCGCCACGTAAGGTCTTTGAAGGGAGACAATTTCTGCTGCCGAAAACTCCTGTCGAATCGCCCGCAGCGCAGGAGTCGCCATCACGGCGTCTCCAATCCAGTTCGGTAAAAAGACTGCAATTTTCATCCGGCTTTTCGTTTCGGAAGTTCAATGGGGAAGTTACTGGGAGCCGAAATGCTTACGCTTTCCTGACTGCTGCGAATGATTCCCAGTACGTGTGTGGTGGAAATTCCGGGAGTAATTCCCAGCGCTTTCACTTCACCGCCATAAGATTCGACAATTTCCCACCCGACGATCTCTTCCTTTTGATAAGTCCCCCCTTTCACCAGCAGGTCTGGCTTCAGAACGCTAATGAGTTCACAAGGAGTCGACTCACCGAAGATGACGACGTAATCGATGCCTTCCAGCGCTGCCAGCATCGAGGCACGATGATCCTGCCCAAAGATGGGACGGTCCGGTCCTTTATTAAGAGCGCGGACACTGTCATCACTGTTGACGGCGACAATCAGACAATCCCCTTCCGCCGCTGCCTGTTCGAGGTAAGTAACATGCCCCACATGCATCACATCAAAACAACCGTTGGTCAAAACTACTTTCTGTCCCAGCTTTTGACGGGCCATCACATGCCTCTGCAATTCTTCCAGCGGCAACACTTTTTCGCTGGTCACCCGAGATCCCATCAGGAGATCTGCCAGCATTTCTTCGCGGCTGATAGTGACGACGCCAATCTGCTCCACTTCGAGACCGCCGGCCACATTTGCCAGACGTGCCAGATCATCAGGGGCAATCCCGGCAGCACAGCCGACACCAATTGTAGCCAGCACCATATCTCCGGCACCTGTAATGTCATAGACTTCACGCTTACGCGTCGGCAGCAGTTCACTGGCACCATCGGCCTGCGTTAAGGCAATACCATCACTGTCCAAAGTGACAAAAACAAATTCGAGATTCAATTCCAGGCATAATTGCCTGCCCGCCTGAAATGCATCTTCCTTGTTTTTTACATCAAAGCCCACAGCACGTGATGTTTCAAGTCGGTTCGGCGTGATAGCTGTTGCGTCAGAATACATCTGGTAATTCTGACCAGGACAAGGATCGACAATCACGGGGACATTCGCTGTCCGGGCCGCTTTGATGATGGTTGCTAAAACTTCTGGAGTGCAGACGCCCTTGGCATAATCACTGACCAGAATCGCCTGATGTTCTGAAATTAGTGGCAGAATCGCATTAAGCAATGTTTCTGAAGTTGCCTGGTCGAGGGGTGTGTTCACTTCACGATCGACTCGCAGAATCTGGTGTGGATGCCTCTGCTGAGCACGTCCCATGAAACGCTGTTTCACGGTAGTCGGACGACTCGGATCAGCAATGACTGCTGAGCAGTTTACGCCACACTTTTCGAGTGCTTCCCTGATCACGACCCCATCCAGATCGATGCCCGTGACACCCGCCATGGTTACTTCCGCTTCCAGTCCAATCAGCATATTGGCGACATTTGCCGCACCGCCCAGTCGAACCTCCTGAGTATCTTCACGCAAGAGGATGACAGGAGCTTCCTGACTGATGCGTTCCGCGTTTCCCCAGGTATAGCGGTCCAGTATCAGATCGCCTAGAACCAGAATTTTAGGATGGCCTAATTTTTGAATGGTGTTGATTAAATGATATGACATAAATACAGGCGTTTCAGATAATGATTTAAGTCCGGATCTGTAAATGCAATTTGCTGCCACTACAGGCTGCGGAATCATCATCAGAACCCTGATTTGAGTCAATGCCGATTTTGTAAAACTGGGGCATCTACCAGTTCTGGGACCAAAGAATAATTAAACGCGGGAACCAGAAATTTAATACTCGGATTTTCTTTCTCAGGTTTGACTTACCAGAGACGGGTCCTATTTGCCAAACTGCAGTTCCAGCAACATATCTTTGACCGCTGTCATCGGAATTTCATCACGCTCAATCGCTTTGGATGAGCAGATAAATACAGGGGCTTCTGCGTTTTCTTTTCCAGGCGTTGGTAAGCGACCATGACTGCCTTTAACAAGAGAGGCATCAAGACTGGTCAGATCCATGTAGTAACGAAAGCCCAGAAATTTTCGGGCCAGCCGACGTGCGATTCGCAGCTTGGGGAACCTGATGGTGGGGTCAACAAACAATTCGACCGGGTCGTAGCCGGGCTTACGGTGAATATCGACCGTGCGGGCATAATCCGGAGCCAGCGAGTCATCCAGCCAGAAGTAATAGGTAAACCAGGCTCCCGGTGCTGCAATCACAACCAGTTCTCCTGCGCGTTCATGGTCAATGCCGAACTCAGCCTGCTGGCTGCGATCAAGAACCATTTCTACACCTTCGGTTTTCTCAAGCAGTGATTTGACAGCTGAGATTTTCTCAGGTCGTTGCACGTAAACATGGGCGATCTGATGGTCAGCTACAGCAAACGCTTCGGAGGCACCACAGTCCAAAGTTTCCCAGCCTAAGGCCTCTTTTCTGACTTTCAGACATCCTTGCTCTCTTAGAATCCGATTGAGATGGACTGGTTTGGAAACATCAGTAATGGCATATTCGGAGAGAACCACTATTTCAGCGCCTGCCTTCTGCCCTGCTTCGATTAAACGTCCCGCTTCCTGATCGATATCGCGAATATCCTGATCGATGGCTGGATTACTGGCTCCCAGACGTTGCAGGTTATAATCGAGATGCGGCAGATAAACTAAAGTGAGATTTGGTTTCTTCTCCTGAAACACCTTGATCGAGGCATCTACAATCCAGCGGGAACTGATAATGTCTGCTCCCGGTCCCCAGAAACGTAACAGCGGGAAAACACCCAGTGCCGATTGCAATTCGTCTTTGAGGCCTTCTGGCTGGCTATAGGAATCGAAGACTTTTCGCCCATCGGCGGGATAACCAGGTCGTGGAGTAACCGACCAGTCCACCGGCGCATACATGTTGTACCACCAGAACATCTTGGCGGTAGTATAAGACGGGTCGCGACGTTTCGCGGTTTCAAAGACTTTTTCACCCTGGACGAGTCTGTTTGACTGCTTCCAGAACATGACCTCAGCCAGATCACGGTCATACCAGCCATTCGCCACAATCCCATGATCTCGAGGCATTAATCCCGTTAATAAAGTCGACTGGGCAGAACAGGTTACGGCTGGCAGTACTGTTCCCATTGGTCTGGAAAACCCCTGATTTGCCAACCGCCTCAGATGCGGAGTGCGATCTCCCAGCATTTCTCTGGTGAGACCAACTACGTTGATTACCATCAGCGGTTTAGTCATGAAGCTTCTTATTTACAGAAGACATTTAAAATAAATCACTTACGCATTCCTGAATTGTGTAGTTTATTAAGTCACACCTCAAAAGTGAAGTGGAAAGTGATCTGAGGATATAGTGTCGGTTTTTTGGACTTAGATTTAGACTTAAATAGAATAATCGATTCGGCTGTCCATCAAAAATATTTAGATATATAAGCGTTTATATTAGTAGATTTTTATTGACTACTCACTTTGGCTAATTTAGGTTATTTAACAATACCGAAAAAACAGGAGTAATCCCTTCTTCAAAAATAATCGTCATATCCTGAACTTGTTTTATAGGTATCTAAAACTCGGGAAAATATTTGGCTAATTAATAACATCTAGAGTCAACATTAACTGATTCTTACATCAATGTGCTAGAGAGACTGAAACCATGGTTGTGGGCCGCCCATCCTTCGTGTCGTCATTTCGCAGATCTATCTCCTTGTTAAACTGCCTTCGCAGAGGCCAGAGAAAACGCCAGAGCCGAAATAAAATCAAAAACTATGTGAGCTCCTATTCCACTGCCGAGCAGTTGGAAGACCGCACGCTGTTAGCGGGCGCTTCGCTGGTCAATATCGAACCGAATATTGACCTCTCTCTCACGGATGGTGAGGTTTACAACGAGGCACCTCAGGAACTGACCTTCGTATTCTCCCCTGGACAAGAAATTGATCCTGACTACCTGGGAGGCATACAGATTGTCCGCAGTGGTCAGGACGGCACATTTGCAGACGGCAATGAAGTGCCTATCGAGCCCGGCTACATCGGCATAGGTGACAACCCTAACGAAGTCATCGTCCGTTTTGCCTCAGCGTTACCCGATGATCATTACCAGATCACCATCCTGGGAACCGGCGTCGATCGCTTACGCAATCTGAATGGAGATGCATTCCAGGACTTTACTGATGATGGAATCCAGAACGGTGCCGATCAGACGATCAACTTCGAACTTGATCTGGGAGCGAAAGTCGTCGCCGTTGTCTCTCAGCCTGTTTTAAGAGAACAGATCCTGTCTGTAGGCGATGTTGCCAATCTGCAGGATGGAGACACATTTACCATCACAGTCGGAGGTGCCTCTGTCACCTTTGAGATGGATCTGGATGGTGGTTTAAACGACCCGAACAATATTCAAGTCTCTTATGATCCTGACACTCAATCGGCTTCCGATATCGCAACAACCATTCTGAGAGAGTTTAACTCTTCCATTCTGGGTACCGAAGGTTATGCGACGATTTCACAAAGCGGGGCGGATCTGACGATCTCAGGTGATTCATTCACACCTGCGATTTCATTTGCGCTCGTTAATCCCGACACTCCCGGATTCTCCAGAACAGATGGCAATCTGGTAGCCCGCGATAACCAGATTCTGGTTTATTTCAACGATGATGACCTGAATCCTGATCTGGCGAATGATTCGCGCTTCTATCGGATCATTGATACAGCAAATAATGATTCTCCCCTGCTGACGACCAATTATACAGCCAAATACGATGCGTTATCGGACGTGACCGTTTTGAAACTTTCCACGTCCCTGAATGCCGGTACACAGTATCGTCTGCGCGTTGGTGTCTCTGATACTCCTGATGAAATCACTGAGGAAACATACTCGACACTGGGCCTAGACAGTGAAACGATTTCTGTACTGGCAGGAGAAGGAGGTTCAACAACAACACCAACTGATGGTATGCTGATCACAGATTTGATTCTGAATGATCCGTCCAGCTTGGTCGTCGATGGAGCCGGAAACTATTACTTCGTTCACAATGATGGTGCAGCTCCCACACCCGTAGTTCGTATTCTCCGGGTAGATCACCAGACCGGTTTAATTTCCATCGTTGCCGGCAGTGATGGCTCGGCTGCTCCCGCAAATGATATTTTAGCTGGTGATTTACAGTTATCTGCAACAGGCCCTCGTGATCTGACATTGGATGCAAATGGGAACCTGTATTTCACGGATGGTGCCTTTGTCCTGAAAGTAAATACTGTCTCACAACTCGTGACCGTAATCGCCGGTGGCGGCTTCGACCACACTCCCAATACCGGTGATGTCCCCACGGACCTGGTTTTAGATTCTCCAGCACAATTGACGGTTGATCTCGACGGAAATATCTACGTCCATGATAGCGGTTCCCCTACAAGTGCCAGTTATCTATTTCGGATAGATAACGCTTCCGGACTTGTCTTAGGAGCAATTCCAACATTCGTTGATGCCGGAATTTTGGGTATTATTCACCTTGGAATCACTGATTTAGAGACAGATGCCACTGGGGATCTGTTTTTTGCCACCACATCAACATTACCGCTTTCATCATACAGTTCCTACCCTGATATATATCCTGGCATCATTCAGTTAGTTTACAATTCCGATGGAACTCCAGGTTTTGAGCTAATCACTGGGAATGGTTCCAGTAATGGTTCTCTGTCATCAATTCAAACCGGCGATCCCATTGCTGGTGATCCAGGAGATCCCATTTCCGGAGATCCTCCTACTTCTGCAGCAACTCTTGTTGATGCATCAAATATAACAGACTTCACTTTCGATGCCGATGGCTATCTGGTTTATGCCGACTCAACAGGCCACATCGTCAGATTTAACCCCTATGCTGATCCTGCTGAGCGTTTTGTGGAAGTCATCGCCGGTGGTGGAAGTACTTCACCGGCTTCGGGGGTTGTAGCCACAGAAGCTGCTCTCAGTGGGCTGAGTGGGCTGACCACACTGGCAATGGGGACGGGAAACACCCCCTATTTCTTCGACTCCACGAGCCAGCTCTTGTTGAGCGTGGAAAACATTCCGGATCAGAACTCATCCTTCGATAACGCGACCGATCTGACTGACATCGCTCACCACTGGAATGCCGGCACGGAAGAGTTCGTCATCACATCCGAAATTCAGCCCCAGGGAATTGGCTTGCCTCCCCTGCCAGGTGGAAAGTATGAGCCAGGTCATCGACACTTGCCGGCAATGCTGGATGCGCACATTGACAATAGCGGAACGAACCCGGTGACGGCAGGATCTGTTTCAGTCGCTTACTATAACTTCCAGGATGAGTACGGGATTGATGTACAAGGGAATGTGCTGCACAACGCCATCACCGAAGAGCAAAAACAACGCGCACGTGAAATTTTCGAAATCTACGCGTACTATCTCGGAATTGAGTTTATAGAATCGGCCGACCAGGGACTGACCGTGGTTACCGGCGACCTGCGTGCCCTCGATCCAAGTAAGCCCGTTGGTCCAGACGGTGTGCTTGGTTTGGCTCCTCATGGCGGATACAGAAACGGCACACTTGTTATAGATGCCACTGATGTTACCACGCCCGAAGATGATGTCTTTGGGGGAACCTGGATGGATACTGCCTTCCATGAAATCGGGCACACACTCGGACTCGGGCATGCTTATGATCTCTCTGCGATTATGGGGGGGGATTCGGAGACTACGGGGAGTGATCTGCCCCAGGATCCCGGGCAGACTGTGTATCCGGGNGACTACGATATCGATCATTTGCTGAGACTTTTTCGTCATGATGCCAACGATATCGATTTGTATAAATTCAATCTGGNAGAATCCGGTACTTTTCGCGCAGAAGTCTTTGCGGAACGACTTGAGGATACCAGTCTCCTTAACAGCATACTCACGTTATTTGATGAAGACCATAATGTCATCGCCCGCAACGATGACTATTTCAGCAATGATTCATTCCTGGAATTGAACTTAGCTGCGGGAACCTACTTCATTGGTGTGACCAGCACCGGCAATGACAATTACAATCCTGAGATCGAAAACTCAGGTGACAACGGAACAACGGATGGCAAATATGAACTGCGTCTGAACTTTGCTTCCAACCCCAATAGCGTAGCAGTGACCACAGACAATGGTTTCATCACTGATGAAGAAACCCTTATCAGTAACAATGTATTTTCCGACAATGGCAGTGGAGCCGACAGTGATCCGGATGCCAGTGATGTGCTTTCTGTCAGCGCCGTCAATGGAAACGTCGCTGATGTCAACAACACGATCACTCTCGCTTCCGGAGCCCAGCTCACACTCAACGCGGACGGCACCTTTGACTACGATCCCAACGGCGCCTTTGACTATCTCGCTGACTCTGAATCCGCCACTGACAGCTTCACCTACACCATCGATGACGGCTACGGAGGAACCGATACTGCCACGGTCACCATCAACATTGAGGGGCTCAATGATGCCCCGCTCGCTCAAAATGATACCTTCCAGCTCAACCAGACCGGAACTTTCAACGGGAATGTCTTCATCGATAACGGCAATGGAGCCGACAGCGATCCGGATGCCAGTGATACCTTTACCGTCACACAACTGCAGGGACTGACAGCCAATATTGGCGCGCCGATCACTCTCGCCTCCGGGGCCAACGTCACCTTAAATGCCAACGGAACATTCTCCTACGATCCAACGACCAGTGCAGCCATCCTGGCACTGACAGGCAATTCCACCTACACAGATACTTTTACTTATCAGATCAGTGACAGCGATGGCGAAATCAGCACTGCAACAGTCACTCTCGTTATCTCCGATAATGACCTGCCTATAGCAACTACCGACACTGCTGCCACCAACGAAAACACTGCCATCACCAACATCAATGTTCTGGCCAACGATATCGATCCAGACGGAGATGACAGTAATCTGACAGTCAACAGCGTGACCTCTGCCAGCGGTGCCACACTTGACCTGAATCTCGACGGCACCATTGACTACGATCCGGCTGGTATCTTTAACGACCTCTCCGTNGGAGAGACCNCNACCGACACCTTCACCTACACCNTGGAAGATGAACTCGGACGCCAGACAGTCGGNACNGTGGTCATTACGATTACCGGTGTCAACGATCCTGTCACCGCAAACNNTGATNCCATCGAAGCGGATGAAGACAGCCCCCTCAATGCNGATCTGTTCGCTGATAACGGCAANGGAATNGACNNCGANCAGGATGCCAACGACACCTTNACNGTNACNANGGTGAACGGCTTNGCCTCNCTNGNTGGAGTTCCCCTGGTAGGNACNGAGCTGACNCTGAANTCAGGAGCNCTGCTCACCGTCAATGCNGACGGGACNTTCACTTACGATCCCAANGGNATGTTTGAAAGTCTGGCTGTTGGCGAAACCGATACAGACAGCTTNNNNTACACGATCAGTGACGGTAACGGCAGTTCCANCACGGCGACCGCCACCATTATCATCCAGGGTGCGAACGATGCGGTACAGGTGGCAGCAGCAGTCACTGCAACGGCAACANAAGACGATGNNACNTTCAATCTGGACTTGCTCACCGACAGCANNGATATCGACACCACAGATATNTTGAGCATTGACAACCTGCAGCTCATCAGTGGCGACGACACAGGAATCACCGTCAATGGAAACTCGCTGGACATCGACCCCAGTGTCTATCACGTACTGACCATCGGTGAAACCGAGACCATCGTTTACTCCTATGATATTATTGACGGCAATGGAGGCAGCATTTCACAGACTGCCACCATCACCATCCACGGTAATGTATTACCTGTTGCCACTGAAGACATCACTGCCACTGATGAAGACAATCCCCTCCTTAACATTGATGTTCTGACGAATGATATCGACCCGGATGGTGACGATAACAATCTCACCGTCGTTGGACTACCCAGTCTCACTTCGCTCGGCGGTGCCACTCTGTCACTGAATATCGATGGCACGATCAACTATGATCCCACAGTGGCATTCAACAACCTCTTTGAGGGTCAAACAGTCACCGACACCTTCACATATACCCTGGAAGATGAAGATGGCGGCCAGTCCACAGGAACAGTGACCATCACTGTCACAGGGGTAAATGACGCTCCTTCAGCAGGGGATGACGCGTTCACAATCGATCAGGATGGTTCTCTGGTTGCGAGTGATCTCTTTGCCGATAATGGCAGCGGTACCGATAGCGACCCCGATACCGGTGATGCATTCACGATCACAGCATTGACAGTCGATACATTACCTGAAAACGTAGGCGATCAGATTACACTAACTTCGGGTGCTCTGCTGACAGTCTATTTGGATGGCACTTTTGACTATGATCCAAACGGCGTCTTTGACTACCTGGCTGACACTCAATCCGCTACTGACAGCTTCACTTACACCATCGATGATGGCAACGGTGGAACGGATACCGCCACGGTGACTATTACTATCAATGGGCTCAACGACGATCCTGTTGCCCAGGCGGATGCGTTTACAATCGATCAAGATGGTTCTCTCTCTTCAGAAAACGTATTCTCCGACAATGGCAGTGGTAGTGACAGCGATCCGGATGCCGGCGTTGTGCTTTCTGTCAGCGCCGTCAATGGAAACGTCGCTGATGTCAACAACACGATCACTCTCGCTTCCGGAGCCCAGCTCACACTCAACGCGGACGGCAC
>PAJV01000005.1 GCA_002706765.1 Gimesia sp. | reverse complement strand
TCCCTACTCACTTCGCACGGCCGGACAAGCCGGCCATGGCACCCCGAAACCTCTCTATTTATTGCAATAAGTCCTGCAAAATCAGACGGGCGGGTGGCATCGTCGGTTTGCCCAACGGTGAAGGTGATCAAGACTCCCTTACCCGGTTCACAACGAATTATAAGGATCGGCACCCAACTCCCGCAGATGAAAATCCCGAACCACTGAATGACCCAAAAAATGAGTCATCGATATTCACCATAGAACACCCCAGATTAGCCTCGTTTTTCCCAGCGCGCAAAAAACCGCGGCTAACGCCGTACGGCTAATTTTCGAGAAAGAATTGGGTAGCCCCAATGCAATTCGAGGTTGTCGCAGGGGTTGTCCCATGTGTCAGCCCGCCTGGCGAGGTTCAACCCGGCATCGCATACGATGGGCACAGAATGAAACATCCCCATCAGATTTTTCTACCACAAAAACCCCAAAACCAGCCATAAGAGCATGCGGCTTCAAGTCCCGTTTAATTCGGTCATCTCATCAAGGCCGGCTTACAACCATTTTTTCTTTTTGAAATAGATTATCAGGACCGCAGGCAGTGTGATGAAAACCACCCAGATCATCGGATACGACCATTTCCAGCGGAGCTCGGGCATGTATTCAAAGTTCATGCCATAGATTCCCGCAATGAAAGTCAGCGGAATAAAGATCGAGGCAAACACGGTCAGAATTTTCATGACCTCGTTCATTTTGTTACTCACACTCGAAACATAGATATCCAGCAGACCTGCCAGCATATCACGATAAGAGTCGACCGATTCTGAGATTCTCAGGACATGGTCGAACACATCCCGGAAATAGATATGAATTTTCTCGCTGATCAGATCGTGATCTGATCGCAGGATGGCTGACAGCAGTTCTCGCTGCGGGGATGTCGAACGACGGATATTGATCAGTTCCCGCTTCAGACGCTGGATGGAGACAAGAGTATCAGATGTGGGATCGGTTAATAATTCTTCTTCGATCGCATCGATCCGCTCATCCATCGAGTCGAGCAGTACAAAGTTCTGATCGATAATCGTATCCAATATCGCATAGGTCAGATAATCGGATCCCAGGGTACGAATCCGCCCCGTGCTGCTCCGGATCCGCTGAATCAGGGGAAGAAACAGTTCATCTTTCCACTCTTTAAAGGTAAAGACGAAGTCATTGAGTACCAGAATGCTGATCTGCTCATAATCAACATTGAACTCGCCTGGCTCCGCTTCTTCCTCTCCCAAGGAAAGACCTTTCAGCACGATATACAGGTAATCATCGTACTCTTCGAACTTGGGCCGCTGATGCGTATTAAGAATGTCTTCCAGTACTAATGGATGAATATCGAAGTACTTGCCGATCAGTTCAGTAATTTCAACATTCTTGAGCCCTTCCAGACAGACCCAGGTGATCGAATCTTTCTCCCGAAATTTGAGCAGGTCTTCGACCGTCTCTACACTGGGTTCTTCAATATCAATCGGACCGTAGTCGATGACGGAAATACGGGTATCTTCTTCATTGAAATCGGCAACATGAATCAGAGAACCGGGCGGCATGCCCGCTTTTTTGGCAGTATTACGATGGGCATCCAGCATGGAGATTGGCTCGCTTGAAAAGCTGTCATCACTCATTCACACTCACCTGAAATCAACGGGGCGAGAAACAGTAACTCCGCCTGCGAACGATCCCACAGGCAGTCCGAGCCCGATTTTAAGACATCACGGCTCAGGCTGCGAGATCAGACTGGTGATCGATTGATTAAATCTCAAACGTGCTACCATCTTCCTTATAAACCACCCGGTAGAGCTCTGTACGACGGTCGTTCCAGTTCTGCACGCTGCCCGACTCACGGTGCCGCCTTAAGAGTTCAAAATCGAGGTCATGAATAATCACGGTTTCGACGTTCGGATTACACTCCGCGGCGACTGCATCACTGGCAAATTCCATGTCGGAAGGTGTGAAAATACCCGACTGTGCGTAATGGATGTCTGCATTTTCGACGAAAGGCAGATTCCCCGTACAACCTGAGATGGCCACATACAGGTGATTTTCGACACAGCGTGCCTGGGCACAATGCCTGACCCGCAGATAACCGTGTCGCGTGTCCGTATTGAAGGGAACGAAGACAATCTGTGCCCCTTTCTGAGCGGCAATCCTGGTCAGTTCGGGGAATTCAATGTCATAACAGATCTGAATGGCGATGGTGCCGCAGTCTGTCTCAAATACTTCAACCCGGTTACCCGAACTGACGCCCCACCACTTGCGTTCACTGGGAGTGATGTGAATTTTGTCCTGCTTCCCGATCGTACCATCCCGACCAAATAAATAGGATGAGTTAAACAGTGTGTCATGCTCAACGACAAACTGGGAGCCCCCAATCACGTTGACATTATATTTGACGGCCATTTCTGTAAAGAAATCGAGGTATTGGGGCGTAAATTGTGCCAGTCGACGTGCCGCCTGACCGGGTCGGGTCGCTTCCACACAGGACAGCAACTGCGTGGTAAACAGCTCAGGGAACAGGATGAAGTCGCATTTATAATCAGAAGCGGTATCGAGAAAGAATTCACACTGCTGAGCAAACTCATCGAAATTTTTGATGGATCGCATCTGATACTGTACGACACAAATACGGATCGGTTCGACCGGATGATGAAACCGCCGTTTGGCGCCACGCTTATAATCCAGATTCGTCCACTCCAGGTAGGTCGCATAGCCGCAGGATTCCGTATCGGAAGGCAGATAGTCCGGAATCAGCCCCTGCACGGAAAAACCGTTCGCGAGTTGCGCGGTCAACACCTGATCGTAGACCGCTTTTTCGACCACACAGTCAATATATTCGCGAGCCGTCATTTTGTCGGCATGCAGATGGTATCCGGGAATCCGCCCGGCGATGATCATCTGGGTCAGATTTTTCTGTCGGCACAGTTCTTTCCGCGCGTCATACATCCGTCGGCTGAGTTTCATGCCTCGAAACTCGGGGTGGACCATGATTTCGATCCCGTACAGCGTATCTCCCTTGGGATTATGATTGCGGATAAACCCGTCATCCGCGACCGCTTTCCAGTTATGCCATTCCATGCTGGGATCAAACGTCAGAATCAGACTGGATGAGGAAGCCGCCAGGCGACCATCGATTTCCACACAAAGCTGCCCTTCAGGAAAGTGCTTGAGCTGGCTTTCGATATGCTCCCGTCCCCAGGTCTGCATGCCGGGAAAACAGAGTTGCTCCATTTCCACTAACGCATCAAAGTCGTCCATTGTTAAAGGGCGGACTTCAATTTTCCATTCAAAATCCTTCAGATCAAGCGGTTCCATGAGGCATCCTTAAGTGAATCGGTAGCAGTTTCATTACAGATCACCATTATCGTTTGTGTGACCGATTTTGAATAGTGCTTGTAATTCCTTTTCTCGACAGATGCCGACAATGACCTGGCAGACAGCATTTTTTCGTATCAGCAAAAGTTCCAGATCAGGTATCATGTCCATTTTCAGAAAATAAAGCCTTCGTCTCCCTGGAAGTTAATACGAACAGCGTCCAGGCTCCCAGAACCGTCCCCAATGGAAAAACGATACAGATAACAGCGGCACCGACGAGGCAGGAACGATGACTGATTCGCCTCAAAATGCATACCCCAGTCATAAAGCAGATCAGAGAGAAGAAAACAGTCCAGATCCACATCCCCAGCAACATACTGCGTTGTATTGAATCAAATTGATCACTGCGATCATTTTCCATCCCATCGAGGGATGTCAGGTTTGCTGTTGCTTCCGCATTCTCTTTGACCTGATCGCCAATATTCCTCAAAATCACAAGACTGAATATTGAGATCAGACCCAGAACTAAAAACAGTGCGCCGATCAGATTCAACTGGCTCGCTCTCTTGTCTGTCATCAGGGGCTTTCCTTGGTTGAAATAACAGGGTACTCAAATCGATCTTCTTGGAATTCAAGACAAAAAGTCGTCATCCGTGAGTAGATCTGGTTCTTCAAAGAGAGGTCGGGACTGTTTATCAAACAGGATCATCAGCGTCCAGACTCCCAGAGCGGTCCCGATCGGGAACCAGATGCAGACTGCCGCTGATCCAAAAATACAGACAGTCCGGTGGGTTTTCCGGTAAAGGTTGATCCCGGTGACCAGTGACATGCCGCCAAACAGCAGGCCCAGGAACCCCATAAAGCCATACATCAGATAAATGGGGGGCTGCATGGTCTGGAACATTTCGCGCGGGTCAGGACCAAGTTGAGGTTGCGGAATTTCAATCTGCTCAAATGACTGCATCATCGACTTCATCATCATGTAATGGAGCGGCAGGAACAACAGCCCCAACAGGCAGAGGCCGGCCAGAGCCATGAATAACACTCCGGCTACTTTGAGCTGTTTTTCGAATTTGTCTGTCTGTTCAGACATCTATTGCGACCTGACTTTGAAGTGATTGATAAGTCGAGATTGGACTCAGTCTAGAATAACAAATGAAAAATCAAATCCATTAACGATCCTGAACCTGATGGCTGTGAACCCACCTTTTTCTGGAAAGATTGTCGTTCTGCGTTCTCGGGGTATCGGGCGGCAATCGGCTGGTCGTTCAGGTTCTGGTAGTCGCTCAGATCGGGTTCATCATCCCGCTCCAGCGGATTGAACTCCACATTCGTAAAGAGATAAACGGTGCTCGTTTGACCCCCTTGTTGAATATATTGCACGGCCTTCAATCTCCAGGGACGTTTCTCCAGATGGAGCTTGAATTCCTGAAAAAAAACTGCATGTCTCCGCAATTTTGGCTTACCGGCAATCGTGATATGAGTGTCATTTTCCCGAATGACCATCAGATAAGAATGAGAAATAAACTCATCAAATTTTGCCTGATTAGGCACGCCAGGCAGAACAGGTGCCATGTTGTCCATTTCCGAGAAGTACCGACCGAAATCATACCATTTCGGCTCCGATTCAGTCTGAGGTCGTTTAATAATTCTAAACTCTTCGTACTTTTTTTCTCTGTGATCGATGCTTCTGATCCATGATTTCTGCCAGCGCCATTCTTCGCTGAAACCCTCTTTATACTCATAAGGACTCCCATCAGGTGCTTTCTTCAGAGAGTCAGGATCAGGTTGATTCGGTGCGGGGTTGTATCGAAAGAAACCATACTGAGGTCCCAGATAGCCAAATGTACCCACTGAATGTTTTTGCTGCTGAAATACATCATCGTAATCGATTCTTAAAATCTCGCCTTGTACTCCTGTGAAGCTCAGGCATTCTTCACTCCATTCGTGCAGAACCTCCCGGGCCCGCTGCTCTGTTTCATGGACAGGAGGGGATTTCGATTCCGCTTTGAGGGGAGTCTCAGTCAGCCCGAACACGATCAACGTCAGAAAAACACGGGCATCCATTCAAGTGTTCCTTTTAAGCATGAAATAAATCGATCAGGTCGGGAGGGTTTCCGGGCAACACAAATCCTGGCGGCTGTGCCATTCGTGGGGAATGCCCCGCATCAGCAGGGCACAGTCAAATTCCACAGTCCCTGGCGGAAACCGGTCTGGATCATCAAAGAAGCTGGACGTGATGGATTCCACCTGCAGCGGCTCCGCTTTCCAGTCCTGACAACATAACTCGAGACCATCAAAGTGCCCTGCCCTGTTACTGGCAGAATAGCCGAGTGAACCCTGTTCGAAAAAGTCAGACGCTTCCTGCACGGAGGCAAAAACAGACGATGCGGGCAGTTGGTCCGTCACAGAGCCTGTCACCTGTATCTGTGCCTGACCATCTCTGGCCTGCATTGCAACCGAGAAATGCGTGTCCGTCTCTTCGACTGTAAAACGGGCATGATGATGGGTGCCGGGAAAGATTCGTCCTCCCGCCAGGGCATTCAGACAGGAATCGGTATCGCGGCGGTTCACATAGACCCCCTGTTGCGTCTGTCCGTCCGATACCCATTCGACGGCGAACCGATGGGCGGCGTTTTCCGAACGAATTCCCCAGGAAAAGGGGGCACAACGGGGGCGGACCTTCGTCAGGCGGATGAGACACACGCCACCAATGGCATAGCCTTGAATCAGCTGGGGGCGGAACGGAGCTGGCAGGACCCGCGCCATGGCTTCCGGATCGACCCGGAAATTGGCGAGAATACGACGGTCTATCACGCCTTCAATCGCAGGAATTTTCATCGACGGCTCCTGGAGAAATGAGATTCAACTCCCGTGACTGATCCCACGATACCCCATCTCATGCGTTTCGTCAAAGTGATTCTGTCAGAGGCAAGCTACGATGATTACGAGACTTTCATCCGTACCGTCGTGTAAATTTTTTAATATTTTTTGCTTTCCTAAATCCATATCAGATATGGAAATGCATGTTTTCACCTCCCTGTTTAATCATCGAAACAAAATATTTTTCAATTTTTCTCCGTTGCTATTTGAATAATTGAGTGTTAAATATTCTGTCAACTTGAATAAAGCAGTATCAACGGCCTTCTCCCTGCCCCATAATCTCTGATAGCCGACTCGTAATTCTTTGCTGTTGATTCTTTTTCCAGTTCACGAGTTTTGCGCTCTTATCACGAGATGCGGTATCCGGCAGCTTCCTGAAAGCCCCTTATGGGCAAGTCTTTTTAACATCGTTCTGTCTCAACCCTGCTGTGTATACATCTGCTTTCCGCGATTCTGAAAGCCTGATAAGAATTCAAGATTGTGGTTTTTTCCTTTTCTTTTTTTCTTTTTAAGCCTTTCGGAGACGAAGATGAGACAGCTGTATGGAAAACGGGGTTTTACCCTGATCGAACTTCTGGTGGTGATTGCGATCATTGCCATTTTAATTGCTCTCCTGTTGCCGGCTGTTCAACAGGCACGGGAAGCCGCACGCCGCAGTTCCTGCAAAAACAATCTGAAGCAGCTCGGACTGGCGCTACACAACTACCACGAAACTCACCGCTGTTTTCCGCAGATGCAGGTTGAAGGTATCCGTAATCTGGCAGGTGAAATCCCCACGGAAAGTTATTTGAGCTGGAGTGTCATGCTGCTGCCATTTATGGATCAGACCAACATTTATAATCAGATCAATATGAATGGTCCCTGGCGCACCCAGGCGGGTGTCGTTTTGCAGCCCACCGTGGTCAATCTTGTGATCCCCGCATTTAACTGCCCTTCGGATCCGATGGATGGTGTGAATACGAATATCAACTCCTATGGAAAATCAAACTATCCCGCCTTGTATTCTCCTTCCCGCATTTTGACGACTTCCACCACGCAGGGATATTCGGCTGCCTGGAATAACCACGCTTCTATCAGAATCCGTGATATTACCGATGGCGTCAGCAATGTGCTGATCCTGGGTGAACGTACAACCGAAGACCGTGCTGCAGGTTCCATCTGGATTGGCGCCGTACCTACGAATACTGCTACAGGGGGTAATTATGCAGACTGGTACTGGCACACGGCGCTGGTCCGAAACTGGCAGGGATCCTCGACGGCTCCCATCCCTTCCACAATTTACCTGATCAACGGTATTAACCAGACCAACGGCCTGAAATATGAGTGGACGTTAAGCAGTTCCCATACTGGCGGCTGCCATTTCCTGCTGGGTGATGGACGCGTGCAATTCGTCAGCGAAAATATTGACGGCGAGACCCTGATTTATCTGGCTTCCATCAATGACAAAAACGTGATCGGCGAATTCTAATATTCTGCATTGTGAATGTTTTATACCCCGATTTCATCATTTCTGGTGAAATCGGGTTTCTGATTTTTTTATGACCGGAAGCTGACTTTAATGCTGACAGGAACGAAATTAACTCGACAATTACCGCAGACAGGTTTCTTTTTCCAGTTCTCCGCAGCTGCCTTACTGGCCTGCTGCACGGGATGCTCAGGCGGGGGTGATGAAGTGAAACTCGCTCCCGTTTCAGGTGTTGTCACCATGGATGGGAAGCCTCTGGCTGACGCGGTAGTCATTTTTGCCCCGGAAAAAGGGAATCCTTCCTCGGGGCGGACCGACTCCTCCGGAAATTATTCCCTCATATTCAAAGAAAATGTGCAGGGCGCGATCCCTGGTCCCCATAGAGTCAGCATTATTACCGGTGGACCAGTTGCTTCCCAGAACCCCGATGACGATGGGGGAATCTCCCAGACTTTGCCCATCGACACTTCTCCAGGCGAGAACAATGGCGTCGCTGCGATCAAGCTACCCAAAGGAACTTTCAAAAAAGATCCGATTCCTGAACGCTATAACACAAAATCAGATCTGAAAAAAGAAGTCGTGGATGGCAAGAACTCATTCGACTTTGAGTTAACATCGAAATAATGCCTGACGAATCTTATCGTAAGTATTCCGGGCTGGATTCCAATCAGCCCGCTTTACGATTTGAAGTCTTGCTACAGCGATCCCGGGAGATCTCTGCAGAGAACCTCCGGGTGAAACAGGACTGTGCTTCCAGAAGCTGATTTTATTCAGCGGCCGCTGGTTCCCCGGTGCCGGGAGCAGAATTCGATGCCCCCTGGTGATTCGGATTCAGCTTCAATTGTGCCGCCTCGTCGCAGGGTTCGACCACGACCAGATTCGTCGAAAGCTCATCCACGACCTGGCCTTCCAGTCCGTCTTCTTCACGTCGATACCGCCGGATTTGTGAGGGTTTGGTCCCTTCCGGCAGCATGCCCAGGTTACAGATGGGTTCCCCCGGACTGATGGCGGGCAGAGTGGTCATCCCAATCACAACCGAGTCATAAGGTGCATACAGCATGCTGCGTTCTCTGCCGAGCAGTGTGGTGTTGGTCGCCAGGGGCTGATCTTTTTCGATGATGTCGCCCGGCTTGACGTGAAACTTGAGAAAGCCCCCCCGCTCTGCTCGGACCCAGGTCGATTTATCAACGATTACCTGGTAGTCGGGATGTTCGGGTTCGCCGTCCAGCATTTTCAGGTCGCGCAGGACATTCCTGACCCCGCGGGCTGCAGACTCAACGATCCCCGGTTCGACTTTCCAGACTTCGCCCCCTTCCATGATGATCGTGGGACAACCGCTGTTGCAGGCTTCACGCCGAAACGCGCCCGCAGGTCCCTTGCCATTCATGATGATTTCCGAGCCGAAAGCTTTCGCCAGACGACTTACTTCAGGGTTACTCAGATCCCCGCGGACATTCGGATAATTCGTGCGACGCACCGAAGCGGTATGCAGATCGATGCCGTAATCACAGCGGGATACAATTTCGTCAAAAATGATTCTCGCCATGCGACTGGCAAGACTTCCATTTGATGAGCCCGGGAAGGAACGGTTCAAATCGCGCCGGTCAGGCAGATAGCGGGAGTGGCGATCAAAGGCCAGGATATTGAGGACCGGCACCAGGATGACTGATCCTCTCAACAGATGAAAATTCGCGTCCTGAATCAGTTCACGAATCGCGCCGGTGCCATTGATTTCATCGCCGTGCAGGGCAGCAGTCACAAAGACAACCGGTCCGTCTTCCTGTGCCCGGCGGATGTGAATGGGAATTTTGACATTCATACTGCTGTAGCTTTCGCTGACAGCCAGCTTGACGTCACGCGACTGTCCAGCCGGAATAGAGTCTCCGTTCCATCGGTCGATTGGCTTACGTTGTCGCGGTTTTGTCATGTGCGGCGTCAATCCCTTCCTGACCGCGCTGATTCAGCGGTCTCCTTGACAGCGTCTGTCAGCACTTCTTCGGCCACGGGTAATTCGGGCAGATCCTGAACTTTCGGACGGCGTTTGCGGCGTGTTTTTGAAGGAACCAGATCGCGCATCAGTTCCAGCTTGCCAAAACAGAGTAAACGATCGTGTGACTCCAGCTTCCGATCCGAACGGGGATTGGGAATGACGGTAGTACCACGATAGAGAGTTAACACATTAATGTCTTTGTCCCGCAGGCCCGATTCGTTGATGGCTTTCCCGACATATTCTGAACCTTCCGGGATATGGATCTCGGTGACACCATATCCGCGGCTGACAGTCAGCCTCTGTCGCAAATCGAGCTCCGGAAAATCAACCTGGGCCGAAATGTAATCCACGACGGCACCGGCGATATCGAGCTGAGTACATTTCTCAATCCCTTCCAGGCCGGGTGAGGAATTGATTTCCATGATCTGGGGACCACTTTTGCCTTCCAGCATGTCGACACCAGCCACGCGCAAGCCCATAATCTGCGCTGCCCGCACCGCTGTTTTACAATAGGTTTCATCAAGGATCACCGGTTCCGTCAGGCCTCCACGATGGACATTGCTGCGGAACTCCTGTCCCTGCGCCACACGCCGCATGGCAGCGACCACCCGGTCTCCAACGACGAACGCCCGGATATCACGCCCCTTGCTTTCTGCGACAAATTTCTGAATCAAAACATTCTGTTTCTGGTTCTGCAGTAATTCAATGATGGCTTCTGCTGATTTCACTGTCTCGGCCAGGAGCACGCCGATCCCCTGCGTCCCCTCCAGAAGTTTAATCACCACCGGTGCCCCACCCACGCGTTCAATCGCAGGCAAGACGTCTTTTTTATCTCGAACAAATGTTGTCTGCGGGATCCCGATCTGATGCCGACTCAGGATCTGCAGGCTGCGGAGTTTATCACGAGAGTTGGTAATACCAGAAGAGGAGTTTGCACAAAAGATATCCATCTGTTCGAACTGCCTGACCACGGCGGTTCCGAAATAGGTAATCGAGGCACCGATCCGGGGCAGGACGGCATCATAATCAGAAATGGACTTCTGGCGGAAAAACAGATCTGGTTCCGCCTGTTTGAGATCAATGGCAAATTTGAGCGTGTTCAATACTTTTACCTGAAAGCCACGATGTTCTGCCGCTTCGCGCAATCGCCGGGTACTGTAACAGCGGGGGCTGCACGAAAGAATTGCAAGTTTCATGAAATATCCTTTTGTCGCCTGAACGGCTGCAGTGAGATCCTGCTACACGCGTTTTGGCTTTTTTGGTTGTTGTGGAGTTCCACCATAGTAGGACTTCCCGGCGTCAACTAAAAAACGTCGTCGGAATGCTTCACGACCGAGCAGCATTCGGAAGCCCATTTCATCTCGATTGGCGAGCGTTAATTCAACGGGCCAGCTGACCCCCAGCAGCTTAATATTCGTCACGATGACAGGCCGCAAACTCGCCTTGCCACTGGAACTGCGTACAGATCGAAATTCAAAGATCCGGGCTTCTGCAACAACGACCTCGCGCGTTTTCCGTTGCACGGGATGGACCTTAAATCGAATCCATTTTTCATTGTCGCGCTCAAACTGATGCAAATCATAAGCATGCAGAGACGACGACCGGGCGCCGGTGTCTACTTTTGCTTTAATGCTCTCAATTCCCAGGTCCGGCAGGCTGATCCATTCTCGCCAGCCAATGACAGGCAGACCAGTTTTCCGTCTTTTTTCATTCTGCAGTGTTCTCGTCACGTTTGCTGCATGGCCTCCTTTGCTCTCTTTCAAGTTAGAGAACCTGAGTTTACATCAAATTAGCCTCTGATACCAGTACAGTAACCTGTTTTCACTGATTCTCTGACTGATTACGGCTCCCCCGGCTCATGGCATCCAGTTCACTAACTGCTAACCAGGCTGCCTGAACAGTCAGATCAACACGAACCCACAGCGCATAAAAAAACAGGCGATACCGGTATGTGGCATCGCCTGTCAATCTTATTAGTAAATTGCTTCCTTGATTAGTTCATCGGGCTCGTACCGAAGTCCATGGGAACTGACGGATCCAGTTTGGGAGCATATTCGTAAGGTGCCGCATACTGATATTTCAAAGGTGCTTTGGGATTGATGAGGTATTCATCATCGTTACCGAAATTAGAGGCAGACGGATACTGTGGTGCAAACGTCCGCGAGGGATTCCCCCCAGCAGGAGCGTTAATTCGCTCTGACCAGCCCAAAGTGACATCAACGGTGCTGACAGCGCCCTGTTCTCCCACCTGGATGACAGAAAGCTTGACGTCCTGACCCGGTTGCGCTTTAGCCAGTAAAGAATTTAACTGACGAACAGAAGCCAGGCGATGACTGCCGAAAGACAGAATGATATCGTACTTCATCAAACCGGCCTTCTCAGCAGGAGATCCGGGAGCAACATGCATAATGACCACACCATAACCGGGATTTCCATCCAGATTGGTGCCTACTCCGGTCCACCAGTCTGGCGCACCATTTGTCAGATGCGCTGCCAGGGGGCCAGAAGCATCCGTACAAACCACGCCCAGGGTAGCTTTATAATATTTTGAATAATGTTGATTCAGCCGGGCCTTGTGAGCGTCACTCATCAGAGCCGCGTACTTCTGACGCGCGGTCGAACCATCTTGTTTAGCGGCAGGAGCTTCTTGAGCCTGTGATTCATAATTCACGACCAAAAAGAGTGTGAGAAGACAAAGCAAGCCCTTGCTCGTTATAGACTTCTGCAATTTCATCTTAGTAACCCTTTATCTCAAAATATGTACATGATACATGATATTTCTGGCTGCGGAGCTTCTCTTTCCACGACAATTCAACAATTGACGCACTCAACGCATTTACCCTATCCTAGCTTACGCATATACCTTGTCAAATACGGAAATCGAATTCTGATGATTATTCGCAACATCCTCAGACTCCCCTATTTTCACCAGTTCAGGCTGAGTAGAAATTGAAAACGCTTTCTGGAACCAGAGTCCCAGAACCTGTAAGCTGAGGGTTCAAGCCACCGCATGAGAAACTGAAATCCAGATAGCAGATCTTGCACTGCCCTTTCCGACAGAAAACGCATTGATTACCTGGCACCATTAACGAAATAGAGTTGCCCGGAACGCAAAACAGAGCTGATTGAATACAACCAGCTCTGTTCGCATAAGTTTTTCAAATTTGAAAAGCCAGGCAGTGACTACTCGCTGGGAGGAGGTGGACTGGAAGTCTTATCTTTGTCCTTGTCCTTCTGAGTGATGCGAACCATGAGCCATTGCTGCGTCTCATCTTTACCGGTATGCACCAGCAGGGGCGCTTCGTCTTTGGTCAGGTTATAGATGCCTGTATCATAAACGGTATTTTTGTCATCGCCGACGGTCCAGGCGGCCCGTTGTGTTTTCTTATCCACGGAGCCCTGCACCTGTTGAGTTTTATTGGTTTTCGTATCAGTGTAATTACCCCGGATGATACCATTCGCATCAACGGCCAGTTCCACAACGGAATCGGATTTCGTTTGTCCGCTCGGTGAGAGGGCGAATACGCCCAGCGGCATCCAGTTTTTCTGATCGCTGACATCGGCAGAAGCACCTTGAGAAGCCAGCTGGCTGGCCTGCTGGGTGTATTCTGCTGCAGTACCGACATCCTGATTATTCACGTAAACACTGTTGTCCTGATAGACCACGTTATTCCCATAGTCATAATACAGCGGCTGCGAATTGGCCAAAGTCAACCAGGCCATCATCGAATCCCACGTACAGACACTCCAGGCATACCCTGCTGGCCAGCCCGGCGCGTACCAGACTCCCGGATGGGCGGCATACCAGCCGGGATAATACATCCCGTAGCCTGCAAAGCCACCGCGAATCACAGCGCCATGATAATACCGTGTGGAAGGGGGAACATGCACAAATCCGGCAGCATAACCTCCATCCGGTCCCCGCACGACACCCCCTGCCGTACCTCCGCCATTGGGTCCGCGGACAATGCCACCAGCAGCTTTCCCGCCATCGGGGCCGACAACACGACCTCCGGCAGCGCTGCCTCCATCCCGTCCGACGACACGTCCCCCGGCAGCTGTTCCACCATCGGGACCGACAACTCGGCCACCAGCAGCAGATCCGCCATCGGGACCGACCACGCGTCCCCCGGTTGCCGTACCGCCGTTCTTCCCGTCAACCGTTCCTCCGGCAGCGTGTCCACCATCGGGGCCAATGGCCCCACCACCGGTTACTGTATTTCCTCTCGGCCCTGTATATGTGCCACCACCTGCGACGCCACCGTCTGGACCATGATAGATATTACCGGAACCAGAGCCGCTGGAGCGATTGATCGTATCTCGTCCTGTAAAATCCTGCACCTGAGGATGAGAATTGGTCACCGCATTGTGTCCGGCATCGGAGGGCAGCCCCAGGAAATTATTCAAACCCTGCTGAGTGGGCCGCTTGTTGAAATTCATATCGCCGACATCAAGTGAACCCGAATTCCGAAAACCACGGTCTCCATTACCGCCGCCCTGGTTCAGATTTCCGCGATCAAAGTTGTTTCCTCGAGATTGATCAAAGGATCGTGCCTGATTCGTAAAATTAGAATCAAATCCGCTCTTATCGTTAAAGCGACTGGTGGTATCGAAGCGGCTGCCATAGTTGGAAAACCGGCTGCCATCAAAACCTCCCCCACCCAGATTTCCAGCACCACCGTTGAGGCCATCTCCACCAAAGCTACGTCCGCCTGTATCACCGCCGCCAAAGTTACGACCACCGGCATCGCCACCGCCGCCGAATCCACCAAGGCCACCGGAACCACGGGAACCTCCGCCGTTAAAGCCTCCACCACCACTAAAACCACCGCCGCCAGCACCGCCGCCAGCACCGCCGAAGCCTCCTCCGCCACCGCGGAAACTGCCACCACCTCCACCGCCTCCAAAGCCGCCGCCGCCACCTCCGAAGCCGCCCCCTCCGCCGCCGCGGAAACCACCGCCCCCGCCTCCAAACCCGCCACGCGCCCAGGTTTGAGACAGTTCGGGATTGAATAAGCCGACTGCTGTAACAGCGATCAGTGTGATGAATAGTTTCATGTCTGATATCCCCAAATTTCAAATTTTGTCAGTTTATATTTTATACCGGGAAGAGCGAGTCAGATTGCAAATCAATCTCGCTTCGAGACCACTTCAAGTGCATCTGGTAATTCAGTGCCATTGACGAACCGATTGACCGACTGCCAGCGACAGCCGTTATGATCGATTTTTGTAACGATATTATTCGCGCTGGTGAGCATACCATTCGCCATCACGCCGCGAGATTCAATCGCCCAGCCATTTTCCACCGGCATCCAGATTCCGATGGCATGACTGCCATCTGCATTGAAGGTCCAGGACATGATGTCACCAGTCAAGGGATCAATTCCGATGATCTGCACACCCCTCTGCTGTGATTTTTTTCCGGAATTGGTAACAAAAGTTCGTTCGATGAATTTCTTGCCTGGCAACCAGCGATAAATGGTCTTCAATGTGACCCCTTCGTCCTCTGTCGTCCAGGTTCCAATCAACCATTCCAGATCCTTCAGGTTAATTTGTGCCGCGGAAGGGGTAGCCACCGATTCATTCACGCTGACCATCTTCCACTGTCCATCCTGTTTCAAATGGGTCGCGGTATAGCGGCTGAAAGCGGGAGGAGTCTCAGGGACGGTCACAACGGTCCGCCCCTCTTCTATCGCCAGGCGATCACCGATTTCACGGACCGCATCGACGGAGATCTGAATTTTTGCGCCTTTGTTGTTTTTGAAGTATTCCGTATACATTTTCTGAATTTCAGAGCGACCCGCCAGACGTTTCCCACTGCCATCGACATATTCCCCCTCGGGAGCCCAGAATCCAGCAACCTGTTCTGCATCCCCGGCATCAAAAGCCTGTTTAAACTTCTCTGCCACTTTTTTAACTGCTGCCTGTGCGCCGGAGGGAGATTGTTTTTCCTGAACTTCTACAACCTCCGGCTCCCCGCCTGAAGCGAGTGGCGTCCTCTGAAACTGTGCCTGCAGTGCAGCACTGTCCCACAAGAAAAATAACGAGAAAGCAGATACGGTAAGACCAGAGCGGGTCAATCGCGGTAGAAGATTCATTCTGACATCTTTCAGATATGGTTTTGAAATTCGCATGCGTTGTGTGAGAGAGTCGACAGACTGCTCCAAAAGCCACAGTCCGTGGTTTTATTCTATTCCTGTCTGTTCAATATTGCACGCATAATTTATGATCTCTTTCAGAAAATTCACGAGCCGTTTCATGTAACGAGACCAGTTTAACACTGACGGCAACATTCCCGGATTCCTGCATCACCAATGCGTAACATGATTAAATAATTCATCTAAATACCAGAGTTCTTCCCTGCTGATCACGGAAATGACTTTGATTCAGCAGGACAGATCAGTGAACCCGAATCAGTTTCTTTTGAGCCACCAGCACCTCTGTCAGTAAGAATCATTGATGCTTCATCGTCTTAAACAACTTGCTCCCCTGGCGGTGATTGCCATTTTCATGGGGGCAATCTGGCTGCTGTCCCGGGAATTGAAACATTACAATATACACGATATCCGCAAGGCCATTACCCACATTCCCGCCTGGAGACTCTGGGCAGCGGGCGGACTGACGGTCATTAATTACCTGGTCCTGATCGGTTATGACTATCTGGCGGTCCGCGCCATACAGCATCCGCTCTCTCTAGGAAAAATCTCCCTGGCTTCTTTTACCGGTTTCGTAACCAGTTACAATTTCGGCGCAGTGCTGGGAGGGACTTCTGTCCGCTATCGCCTGTATTCCACCTGGGGACTCTCAGCAGTGGAAATACTGCAACTGGTGATCATGCTGGGAACCACTTACTGGATTGGCGTGTTTGCTTTAGCCGGAATCGTCTTCGTCTCCCACCCCTTCCCGATCCCTGCCTCGTTACATCTGCCTTTTGAAAATGTGCAACCGGTGGGATATATCCTGCTGGCGGTCGCCGCCTGTTATACTTCGCTGACTTTAATTCGCACGAAACCAGTCAGCATCAAAGGAATTCAACTCAAACTCCCCGGCACCGGGATGACGTTACTGCAGCTGGCAGTCTCCGCCATTGATCTGATTCTGGTCGCATTCATTGTATATACGTTGCTCGCAGGTGACATTTCCATTGGATACGGTGAATTTCTGGGAATCTTCCTGATGGCGACAGTCACGGTTGTCCTCTCACATGTCCCCGGCGGAGTGGGTGTGTTTGAACTGGTCATGCTGTCTTTACTCGCGTCTCCCGATTCAGGACAAATCCTCGCCTGTCTTTTGGTATTTCGAGTGATTTATTACCTGATCCCTCTGTTTGCCGCTGTCATTCTGCTGGGATTACATGAACTGTCACTCAATCGAGGGCTGGCTTCACGGGTCATACAGGAAACGAGCCGCTGGTCGAATGCGATTGCCCCATTGATCCTCTCCTGGTGTACCCTGCTGGCTGGTGCCGCTCTGCTGATTTCCGGAGCCACTCCGATCGTCACCGCCCGCATCGGATCCCTGCAACAGACGCTCCCATTGCCTCTCATTGAAGTTTCGCATTTCGTGGGAAGCCTGACCGGAGCTGCCCTGCTGGTCCTGGCCCGGGGCCTGCAACGCCGCCTGGACTCAGCCTGGTGGCTGATTACTTCACTGTTAAGTGTAGGAATTGTGGTCTCCCTGATGAAAGGCTTTGATTTTGAGGAAGCAATCCTGCTGGGCATACTGCTGTTTGCCTTACTGATCAGTCGCAAACAGTATTATCGAAAAGGCGCTTTGATCCATGCCCGCTTCAGCCCGGGCTGGGCAGGGACGATTCTGACAATCGTGGTCTGTTCAATCTGGCTGGGCATGTTTGCCTATCGCCATGTCGAATACTCCGACGAACTCTGGTGGGCTTTTACGGTCAAAGGGAATGCCTCCCGTTTTCTGCGAGGCAGCGTCGGCGCCATTGCCGTCATTCTCCTGTTTGCATTTTCCCGACTGGTCGCAGCCCACAAACCTCGTGCGCTGCCGCCCACTCCCTCTGAACTGGAAGTTGTGAAACAGCTGGTTCGGTCATCACCTCAGACTTCAACGCAACTCGCATTGCTGGGTGACAAATCCCTGCTGTTTAATGCTCAGCAGACAGCCTGCATTATGTATGGCGTGCAAAATCGTTCCTGGATCTCACTCGGCGATCCCATCGGGGCAGAGACAGAAAGGGGAGAGCTGATCTGGCAGTTCCGGGAGCTGGTCGACTGTTATGACGGCTGGCCCGTCTTTTATCAGGTTAAGCCTGAAAATCTACCGCTGTATCTCGACCAGGGACTGACGATCCTCAAACTGGGAGAAGAAGCACGCGTCCCCCTCGATTCGTTTGATCTGCAGGGGGGCAAGCGACGGAAGCTCAGGCAGGCCATCAACCATTGTGAAAAAGACCTGTGTGAGTTTGGGCTGGTTCCCCGGGACGGTGTCCCTGAAATACTCGATGAACTCAGGCTGATTTCCGATGCCTGGCTCCATGCCAAAGGGGTAAATGAAAAAGGCTTTTCGCTTGGTTATTTTGATGAAGCTTATCTCAAGCAGTTTCCCATCGCCGTCGTCAGACAGCAGGGACGCCTCATCGCGTTTGCCAATGTGCTGGAAGGAGCAGGTAAAGAGGAACTCTCAGCCGACCTGATGCGACATCTCCCCGAAGCGCCGCCGGGAGTCATGGAATACCTGTTTGCAGAATTACTTCTCTGGGGCAGGCAGGAGGGTTATCAGTGGTTCAACTTCGGTATGGCTCCCCTGTCCGGTATTGACAACCGTCACCTGTCCCCGATCTGGAACCGGACGGCAAATCTTATTTTTCGGTATGGCGATCATTTTTATGGCTTTGAGGGATTGAGAAGTTATAAAGAGAAGTTTGATCCTGTGTGGACTCCCAAATACCTGGCGTCTCCCGGCGGAATGGCATTGCCTCAGATTTTATCTGATGTGGTCGCGATCATTGGTAAAAACCAGTCAAATTCAAATCGGACGTAACAGCATGGACCACTGGGATAAAATCGAAGGATCGCCTGTACAACTGGGGGAGACCTGGGTTGCTTCTGAAGATGCCTATAATTTTGCGATTTATTCCAAACACGCTAAACAGGTCTCCCTGCTCTTTTTCACGGAAGACGACCTGTATCATCCGGTTTATGTTTTTGATTTTGAGCCCCATCGCAACAAAACAGCAGAAATCTGGCATTGTCGGATCCCGGCTGCGAAAATACGCCCCGCCAGGTACTATGCCTACCAGGTAGATGGTCCTTCCCCTGCAGCCCCGTACCACTGGCATGCATTTGATGCCGAAAAACTGTTGATTGATCCTTACTCCCGTAACATCTACTTCCCTCCCGGATTTGAAAGAGAAGCAGCCTGCCATCCCGGAAGCAATATCGGACGCGCTCCCCTGTCCGTATTACAGTCGATCGAGTGTGCATTCAACTGGGACGATGATCAGCCGATTCACCATACTTCTGATTTGATTATCTATGAAATGCACGTGCGTGGATTCACCAGGCGTGATAACTCGGGAGTCTCAGAGGCGGCACGGGGAACCTTTGCAGGAGTGATCGAAAAAATTCCCTACCTGCAGGAACTGGGAATCACTGCCGTCGAACTGCTGCCCGTTTATCAGTTCGACACACGCGACGGCAATTACTGGGGATACATGCCCCTGGGATTCTTCGCGCCACACGATGGATACTGCATGTCCACAGATACCTGTGAACGACACATTGAATTTTGTGAGATGGTCAAGGCCCTGCATCGGGCGGGGATCGAGGTCATTCTTGATGTTGTCTACAATCATACGGGTGAAGGCAACGAGGACGGACCAACCTACAACTTTAAAGGCATCGATAATACAACCTACTACACGTTGACCGGCGACCCGGAAGCGCCGTTCGCCAATTACTCGGGAGCAGGAAATACGCTGCACACAGCCAACCGGGCTGTCCGTAAAATGATCGTCGACAGTCTGCATTACTGGGTCAAAGAAATGCATGTGGACGGTTTTCGTTTTGATCTGGCCAGCGTGCTCACCAGGAAAGCAGATGGCAGCATTGAAGACTCAAACCCGACAACCCTTGGACAGATCGGTTCCGACTCCGGATTGGCCGGCAGACGATTTATCGCGGAACCGTGGGACGCCGGGGGTGCCTTTCAGCTGGGCTCTCGTTTTCCCGGACATCGCTGGATGCAGTGGAATGCCGCCTATCGGGATACGCTGCAAAAATTTGTCCGCGGCGACGAGGGACAGATAGCGGATCTGATGACGCGACTGTACGGCAGTTGCGATCTGTTCCCCGATGACTGTCTGCACGCACTCAGGCCCTATCAGAGCATCAATTATATCACTTCGCATGACGGCTTCTCCCTGTATGACATGGTGTCATTCAATCAGAAGCGGAACTGGGAAAACGGCCAGCACAATGAAGATGGGACTCACGATTACAGCTGGAACTGTGGCTGGGAGGGGACGGACGCTCCCGCAGAGGTGATCCAACTGAGAAAGCAGCAGGTCAAAAACTTTTTCACCCTCCTGATGGTTTCGAATGGCACTCCCATGTTCCGGATGGGGGATGAATTTCTGCAGACCCAGGAAGGAAACAACAATCCCTATAATCAGGATAATGAAACCAGCTGGCTGGACTGGAGTCGCCTGGAAGCAAACCAGGATCTGTTCCGTTTTGTAAAACAGTTGATCGCATTTCGCAAAGCGCATTCCTCTCTGTGCCGTTCCCATTTCTGGCGGGAAGACATCAAATGGTACGGCGTCACACGCTATGTCGATCTCAGCCCGTCCTCGAGAACGCTGGCCTTCTGTCTGCACGGCAGAGAAGAACAGGATGCTGACATGTATGTGATGATCAATTCCGCCGCCAATACCTGCTGCTTTGGAATTCATGAAGGCACTCCGGGGGAATGGAAACGAATTGTTGATACTGCCCGGAACAGCCCGCAGGACATCCTGGAAACAGATGCCCTGCAAGACATCACACAGGATACTTATGATGTACAGGCTCGTTCTGTGGTGGTACTGATCAGACAGCACGGTTAAACTGGATACTGTGCTGAAATCATAGACGGGTTTTCTGCAAACGAGTTTTCTGCAAATCAGATGAGGAAGTACAATGGAAGGTATCGCCGAAGTCTTTGGGGGAGTCATGATTGTGTTTGTGATCGTGATTTTTTCACATCGCTATCGGAAACACAAAGCGAAACGGCAAGCGAACGAAACCGAAGATTCATCTTGAATCAACAGGCTGAGAATCCTATGCTGCGGCGTCGCGCTCCCTGAAATTGCGATTCATCAACACCAGTCTTACAGGAGGTAACACGCAGTGAGTGAATCCCACGCCCCTCTCTCTGGATCACAAATCCGCACACGGTGCTGTATTGTCGGCGGAGGTCCTGCCGGTCTCTTTCTGGGTTACCTGTTGGCGCGTACTGGTGTGGAAGTCATCGTTCTGGAAAAGCACAAAGATTTTCTGCGTGATTTTCGCGGCGATACCATTCATCCCTCCACGCTGCAATTATTGCACGAACTGGGACTACTGGATGAGTTTCTCAAAATCGCTGACAAACACTTTGAATCGCTGAACCTGAACTTCGAAGGCCAGCAGATTTCCGGACCTTATTTCACCCATCTGCCAACCGAGTGTAAGTTTATCACGTTTGCTCCCCAGTGGGACTTTCTGAATATGATTGCCAGGCATGCCAGTGAATATCCCAACTTCCAGCTGCATCTGCAGGCCGAAGCGAAACAACTGATACGTGATGGAGAGCATGTCATCGGGGTAAAAGTGAATGGTCTGGACGGAGAATATGAAATCTTTTCCGACCTGGTTGTCGGCGCGGATGGTCGTGGCTCGCAGATGCGAATAGACGCCGGCGTGGAGATTATTGAAAAGGGAATCCCCATCGACGTCCTCTGGTTTCGTGTGGGAAAACAGGGAAACATCGATGATAACACCCTGGCCCGCATCAAAAATGGCCGGATGCTGATTACCATCGATCGCGGAGACTATTTCCAGGCGGGTCTGATTATCCATAAAGGTTTTTTCGACGAAATAAAACAGGAAGGCCTGGAAGCCTTCCGCAACAGAATACAGGAGATTCTTCCCGAACTGGGAGAAGGAGTGGCAGAAATTGACAGCTGGGACAAAGTCAGGCTGCTGACCGTGCAACTGAATCACATCACCAACTGGGCGCAGCCTGGTCTGTTGTTAATTGGTGACGCCGCCCATGCCATGTCACCGGTCGGTGGAGTCGGGGTGAACCTGGCAGTGCAGGATGCGGTCGCGACCGCCAATCTGCTGGCAGACAAACTGTATGAAGGGAGAGTCACTCTGGCCGATCTGCAAGCGGTACAACACCGCCGCGAACGCCCCGCCCTGAAAACACAACGGATGCAGGTCTTTGCCCATCAGCGGCTGTTTGGCGGACACTCCGCGCCAGGAAAACCGGTCTCCGTCGCCTGGGGAATCAGAAAGACTGCCCGACTGTTAGCCCCGATTCTGAAGCGGACCGCCGGCAAGCTGATTGGTATGGGATTTCTGCCTGAGCATATTCAGACTCCGGAACGGGCGGCGAAAAACAGCACTCCCGTCGCTCCGTAAGCCTCAAACTTCTGCGTGGACTCAGAAAACAGAAAAGATTCTGCCCTTTTATTTCCCGTATTGTTAAAATGATTACTGGTTCGGCAGGTTTGATCCCGGACCAGAATCATTCTCAACGTGATACCAGGAAATCAACAATGGCCCGAATCGGATTACTCGCTTCAATCCTCTCTCTGGCTCTGTACGTTCCCATCGTATCACAGGCAGATGAGTCGGTTGAAAATACGCTTCAGATCAAAAATGCGATCCGGAAATCCCTGCCACTGATTGAAACAGCGTCCGCAGGATCAGCACGCGAACGAAAGTGCTTTACCTGCCACAACCAGGCGCTGGCGGTTCTGGTCCTGGATGAAGCCCGCCAGCGGGGATTCACCATCGATGAATCCAATTTCCAGCTGCAGGTCGATCATACAAGGAATCACCTGAAACGAGGGCTGGAAAATTATCGCGCCGGCAAAGGACAGGGAGGCGGACCCGATACGGCCAGCTATGCGTTATGGACACTCGAAATGGCAGGACAAACGCCTGATGAAGTGACGAAGGCTGTCACAGGTTATCTGCTGGAACGCGACAAGAACCACACGCACTGGAACCGGAATTCCACGCGGCCTCCTTCCATGTCTTCAGATACGAACACCAGTTATTTCGTCATCAGGGCACTGCAGACCTTTGGCAGTGAATCGCAGCAACCTGAAATCACCGCCCGCATCACGAAGGCCCGGCAGTGGCTCCTCGATCTGAAACCTGCTTCGACAGAAGAACGTGCTTTTCAGTTACGCTGCTTTCAGTTGCTCAGTATTGACAATACGATTCATCAAACATCCGTGAACGAATTATTGAAGCTGCAGAATGCCGATGGTGGCTGGTCTCAATTGCCCGACATGCAGAGTGATGCCTATGCGACGGGAACCGTTCTGGTCGCTTTATTGCGTTCCCATCTGGTTGATGCTGACCACGGTGCCATCCGTAAAGGCATTCAATATCTGATTGATACCCAGCAGCAGGATGGTTCGTGGCAGGTAATCAGCCATGCGAAACCCTTTCAAACTTATTATGAAACCGGCTTTCCTTATGGAAAAGATCAGTTTATCTCGGTCACAGCCAGCAGCTGGGCCACCGTCGCTCTACTACTGACTCTGCCAAAAGTGGATTGAAGGCCAGGATTCCCGTTTCGCTCATACCGATTTTTCTGATATAACCTCAGCCTGAATACTTCCTGTTGAAAACACAGGGAAGTCAATGGCGACTCTTTTCCACTCAGATTCAGAATCATATCAGAAGGCTGACAGAACATGTTTGAACGTATTGCTAATGGCTGGGCATTATCGAAGCAGAGCTTTCGGGTGTTAATGCTGGATAAAGAACTGCTGCTGTTCCCCATCATGAGCGGCATTTCCTGCCTGCTGGTTTTAGCCAGCTTTGCATTGCCACTCTGGGGCAGTAAATACTTCGACACCATTATGAATGAGCAGCAGGCCCCGCAGGACCCCCTGGCTTACGTGATTTTATTCGCCTTCTATTTTGTCAATTATTTTGTGATCATTTTCTTCAACTCCGCTTTGATGGCCTGTGCGATTATCCGTCTGAAGGGAGGCAATCCCGGTGTGAGTGACGGGTTCAACGCCGCACTGAATCGACTGCCTCAAATTGCAGGCTGGGCTCTGGTCAGCGCGACGGTCGGTTTCATTCTGAAAATGATCGAATCACGGTCCGAACGAGTCGGGCAGATTGTCGCCGGTCTGCTGGGAATGGCCTGGTCGATCACCACCTACTTTGTCATCCCTGTACTCGTTGTGGAAAAAAAGAATCCCATCGAATCCATGAAACGCTCGGTAGGAATTTTACGCGAAACATGGGGTGAATCTCTGGTGGCCAACTTTGGAATCGGAGCAATCATGTTCCTGATCATGATTCCCGTTTTTCTCGTACTCGCTGGTGGCGGCATGCTGATCGCTGCGGGAAATGTAATGTGGGGAGGAGTCCTCCTTGGTTGTGGAATACTGTCAATTCTGTTGATCTCCCTGGTCTCTTCTGCAGTCCATGCCATTCTGATTGCCGCGATTTATCTCTTCGCAGCCGAAGGGGAAGCGCCGCAGGAGTTCGATAAAACCCTGATCGCCCACGCTTTTAATCGAAAATGAGCCTTAAGAAGCAGCGGCAAACAGAAAATCCTTGAGATAGCGTCTGCCAGCATCTATGATCGGATGGGTCTATTGCTCCCCCGATTTTCTGCCGAGGACATCTCCATGGCTTTGCGTGTGCTACTTGTTATCTGCTTCTCTTATTTGCCCGCCGCAGTTTCTGCTGAAGAGCCTGAGATTCAACTGCAGTTGAACCCCTTCATCTATCAGCGACAGATTACGCGATTGAGCAAACAGGGTTTTACAGCAACTGACCTGAGTGTCTATGCAGGCCAGCGATCAGAGCGATTTGCCCTCATGGGAATCAAACAGCCTGAATCGAAAGACTGGAGGGCCTTGCATGGGCTGGATGAAAAGCAGCTGGAGAGCCGACTGAAACAGCATGCCGCAGAGGGATTTCACCCGCAGGTCATCAGCGGCTATGAGAAAAGAGGGGAACCAAGGTTCGCCGTCATACTTAAAAAGTCAGCGGAAGCCAGCCCGGTTCTCAAGCATTCACTTTCGGGTGCTCAACTTCAAGACACTCTGAAATCCCTGCAGGAAGAGGGCTACGCGCCAAGTCAACTGGATGGCTACACTATTGATAACCAGACGTTCCACGCGGGCATCTGGAAAAAACAGGGGGAGACCGCCTGGGAGGCCACCTGCCAGATCCCGTCCAGCCAGTTTCAAGCAACCTTTGATGATTACACCTCGAAAGGATTCCGACTCGTTGACCTGTCTGGCTATGGTGAAAACGGGACGGCCGTTTATCATGCTATCTGGTCGAAGGCAGCCGGGCCGTCATGGAAGTCTCAATTCCACCTCACTCCGGATCAGTTTCAGCAAGCCAACAAAGAAAGACTCGCCGAACAATATGAATTGACCAGTCTCGATGCGTACTCCCTCAATGACCAGCCATTTTTTACAGGAATCTGGGAGAAGATCTCCCCGGAGAAACGGATTGAATTACCACTCTGGAAATCTCCCGATGCGATTCCCATGACGGGCCTGGATCAAAAAGAATTCGCTTCACTGGATGAATCGATCAAAGACTTCATGATGCTGCATAACCCGCCGGGGATGGCCGTCGCAGTCAGCTACCGTGGTCGACTCGTTTATGCACGCGGTTTTGGATATGCAGATAAAGAGACCGAAGAACTGGTACAGCCCGACAGTCAATTTCGAATTGCCAGTCTATCCAAGCCGATCACCGCTGTCGCCATTCTGAAGCTGGTAGAACAGGGTAAACTGCAACTCGACAGCCGCGTATTTGATGTACTGAAACAGTATCAGCGTCTGCTCATTCAAAAGAACGTTGATCCACGCCTGAAAGACATTACCATTCAACAGCTGCTGAATCACACAGCCGGCTGGGATTCTAAAGATTCATTTGACCCGATGTTTCGTTCGGTTACTTTTGCAGAACAGCTGGGTAAACCCTCCCCCGTGGACAGCGATGACATTATTCGCATCATGCTGGAACAGCCACTCGATTTTAAGCCGGGCGAACGCTTTGCCTACTCCAATTTCGGTTACTGTTTACTGGGGCGGATCATTGAAGAGGTCAGTGGTCAGACCTATGAGGATTACATCCAACAGGCAATCTGCGAACCACTGCACATGAGTGAGACACAGCTGGGAAAAACACTTCTGGAGGGTCGCAGTGAGAAAGAAGTCAAGTACCACAGTCCACTGCAGGGGAGCTCTGTTTTCGCTGCGAATTTACGCGAGCAGGTCCCCTCCCCTTACGGTGCCTGGAACCTGGAAGCCATGGACGCTAATGGCGGGTGGATTTCCTCAGCACCAGATCTGGTACGTTTCGCGACAGCGTTTAATATTCCAGACCGCTGTCCGCTTCTGAAGGCAACGACGATTTCAAAGATGTTGGAACGCCCGCCGGGGCGCGCCGGATTCGATGAGAATGGCGAACCCAAGGCCACTTATTACGCCTGTGGCTGGATGGTGCGCCCCATCGACACCGCAGGAAACTCCAATCAATGGCACACCGGTTCCCTGGAAGGAACTTCGACGCTCCTCGTCAGAAGGCTCGATCGGATCAACTGGGCCATTCTGTTCAACAAGCGGAACGGGGTCGATGATAAACGATTGTCGTCACTGATTGATGCGCCCATGCATACCTGGATGAACCGCATCGAACGCTGGCCTGCCAAGGATCAGTTCAAACAGAAATAATACCAGTTCACTTCTTGAGATGATGATCAAAAAACTGGTAAGCCGATTCGCGGGTCTCCGGGGGAAAATCATGTTTTGCTTCCGGGTACAAGGCTTTCAGATTTTCCGGATGCCCTGATAATCGGTAAACAGGTTGCGCAATGCGTATGACATCTTTCACTCCGGATACTTCAAAATTACTGTCGCTGACGGGCGCGCACGCCAGAAATGCACGGGGGGCGAAGCTGGCTACGATTTCCGTAAAATCAAAAGGAACCAGATCCGGGTTGTTCTGATACTTGCCGTTGATGACAGGCATATAGCGATCACTGGTCCAGCCTTTGAGTTGACCCCCATAATATTTATGAAAGCGGGTAAACCCACAACTGGAGACCAGTGCTTTGATCCGGGGATCAAAGGCAGCCGTGAACATTGTGTTGTGCCCTCCCAGGGAATGCCCGATGCAGCCAATGCGATCCCCTTGCACATACTTCAGGGACTGCAACAGATCGAGGGAGCGTTTATTGTCATAGACGGCTTTCATCGTGCCACTACGGTATTCAGGGTGTGCTTTGAAATCGTAAGGATATTCACCAAACGAAGGATAATCCGGCGCGAGTGTCACGTAGCCCCGCTCTGCCAGTTCCAGCGCATATTTCAGATTCGGCAGCCCTTTGATTCCTGCAGGCTCCTGTTTGCCCGTACTGGAATTCGTCTGATGCAGACAGAGTATCGCGGGAACAGGATGCTCTGCTGTTGCTGTTTTCGGCACAAACAAATATGCCTTGACCCGCATCTGGGGATCATCGGTATGATACGATATTTTCAATCGTTTCACTGAATCCACAGTGGCCTCTTCCAGGACTTTCATATCCAGGGGAACCGGTTGATCAGGACGGGGAACCTCCCCCATCACCGTCTGCATGTTCGACAGAATATGCCCGCGACGGATTTCCCAGTCTTCCCAGGATTGAACAGGCTGCTTTTTTCCGGCAGGATCAAGATAATAGGAGAGATCCAGATGCTCCTGGTAAACGGGAGCATCTGGCGTTGCTTTCTCAGTCTTTTCAGCACTGTATAAAGCTGAAAAACAGGCAGAGAGACAGACGAAGATACTGACGATTCTTAAAATCACAGCAGCACCTTTCTTAAATGATATCGCTGATTATTTTTCAGCTGGTTTCGAGACTGGTTCTGCGGGCGCGACCAGCGTATTTTTGATGATTGAATCGGTCAACTTTTCATGATCGGATTCGACATCGATCAACAGGTTGTTCCCGAAAAGCACATGCGACGTAGGCTCGATGACCTCTACAGCTTTGGGACGCACGGAAGAAAACAGATTTCCCGAAACGGTGACTCCACGGGTTTTATCAAGAGTCAGGCCGGCTGCTTTGAGATCATTGGTGCGGCGTTTGACCTGTCCGTTCCCTATATAACTGTTGGAAAAGTTATTGCCAGTCACTGTGATCCGCCCCGATTTCGGACCAATCTTTAAAGCGTCAGCTGCCAGCAGCGTAAACGTATTCGCACTGACCGCACAGCCATGGGCATCATCCAGAATAATGCCGCTACCATTGTGCGCAATCACATTGGCAGAGAGTGTAATGCCGTAACATTCCTTATCCAGGGTAATTGCCCGGCCTTTGCATTCTTCAATCATATTAGCGCAGACGATGGAACCATACGTATTTTCAATGATCACACCATCGCGTAAATGGTCATCCAGGTTATTGCCACTCATGCACAGGTTATACCCGTCTGCACACCGCAGAGCATCCAGGTTTTCTTCAAAATGATTTGCCGAGACGACAATGTCATGACAGCCAATCAGGTTCAACCCGGTGGCCTTGTTGTAGGTGATCAGACAATCGGAAACGCGGGGATCTTCAAAACAGAAGTCCAGAAAAATCCCGTCGCTGCCGTGATAGCTGCAGGTGACTCCATGGATGTAAATTTCCTGTACCCATTTGGCATTGATGCCCCGTCCGCTCTTCTCATTTCCCGTCACGCGAAAGTTCTGCAACTGCACACGCCAGATACGGGGCTTCGGATCAGGCTTTCCGTCTGGAAGTTTGGCGTCTTCGGGAGGATGAATGGCGATCGCATCTTTCCCTTCTTCATTTTTATTATGAATGTGTGTTGCAGAGCCAGCACCCATTAACAACACATCACCTTTATTAATGACCAATGGCTGATCAATCTCAAAATGACCAGGAGGCAGCATTACCACTCCCCCTTCTGCGGGAAGTGCATCCAAAGCCTGTTGAATCGATTCATAATTGATCGCGTGGATCACAGGTCGTGCGCCAGGCAGGCGGGCTTTACTTTTCGCTCCCTCTTTTTCCTGACCGGCGATCACGAATCCTGAATTCAAAGAAATCAGGAACGCCAGGGCCAACATCGAAAACTTAACGGCAGTGTGAGAACTTTTCATAACAGGCAGGACCTCTCTCAACTCAGAAATACGGGGCAGGAAGAAAACGGCTTTGGTGAAACCGTCATTCATATCAAAATGCAATTCCGACTGGTGAAACCACACCAGCTTAACTTTCTTTCGTAATTCCACTATCACAACCGAAACAGCGTCAATAGTCAAGTTGCCGGCAAATGGCAGGGCAATAGAGTCGGGTAAGTGAAACGTTTCTAGTTGCGAACGGAAAAATCGCAGGAATACGAATACGAGCCTCAATCAGCCGATGGAAATTCCCCGCGCGGGACGACTTGTAATTTATGCGGGGAATGCTAGAATCGCAGCCCGCAACAGTTGCATCTGTTACTGATTTTAGTAACATAAATGCTCACAACAGGTTGCACTTGCAGCACTGTGCCAGGCGCTCTCAGAATCCGGAAACATCTGAATTTTTTGAGGAACCTGAAACATCTCAGGATAGTCCACTATTCTGACAGGCACCCGTAGCTCAACTGGATAGAGCACCGGTCTTCGGAACCGGGGGTTGGGGGTTCGAATCCCTCCGGGTGTATTAGACATAAACTGAAGTAAATAGTAGGTTTACTTCAACAGCTGGATCAACAATTCCAGGTCCTGACACTACGGTGGATACGGTAATTACCGGTCCGTGGCAGAAAGGATATCCACTATGTCTGTTTCCATCCCCTCTTATCGTCACCACAGGCCCTCCGATCAGACAGTTGTTACCCTCAATGCGCATGACTTCTATCTTAGTAAATGGAAAATGGCAGAGAGCAGACAGGAATACGACCGCCTCATTGCGGAATGGATTTCCAATGGCCGCAGGCTGCCTCAGACGGCCCCCGACGCAGAGCTGTCTCTGGCCGAGCTGGCCGGCTCTTACCTGGACTATGCTGTCGAGTATTATGTCAACGACGGCGTGACCATCAGCGAATACAACTGCATCTCCAATGCACTGAAGCCACAACACCAGTTGTACTCCAGGATCTTACATTAGCAACTTTGGCCCCCCAGGAGCCTGTCCGAATCAGACGGGATCTCGCGGAGCATGATAATTTAATGGCGATCGAAGCGTAAACGCCGACTTGTCTTCTAATTCTATTGCTTATCAGTTTCTGTTTCATTGGGCTCCTGCTCCACTGCCGGAACCGGTGCCGGGGCTTCCGATTTGAGGTAGCGGAAGTAATCGGAGTCGCTGCTGAGTATGGCGGTGACGCCTGCGCCGAGGGATGCCGAATAGCTTTCCAGTGTGCGTAGAAAACTGTAGAACTCGGGGTCACTGCCGAAGGCTTCACTGTAGATGCGGGTCACTTCCGCGTCGGCTTCTCCACGAATGATCTCCGCTTCCTTTTGGGCTTCACTTTTAATCTCGGCAAGCATGCGTTCGGTTTCTCCTTCAATCTCCGAGGCGCGGCCCTGCCCTTCACTCCGGAATTGTTCGGCGATCCGTTGCCGTTCCGCAATCATGCGCTCGAAGACCTGCTGTTGGACCGACTCAACGTAGTCGAGCCGTTTGATCTGGATGTCGACCAGTTCGATCCCATACTGAGGCATCTGCTGCTGTGCGGTTTTGAGAATATCTCGGACCATTTCGCCCCGCCCCGTTTCCACTTTCTGAAGCAGGATCTCTTCTTCCCGTTCTCCAGTCATGGTCCGTTGCAGATCTTCTTCCGTGACCTCCCAATCTTTGGAGCGGACGATATTGACCAGCGGACTGGAGGCGATTTTGTCGCGAACGACCGAATCGAGGATATCATTGAGCCGGTTCCGGCCTCCCGCTTCGTCCTGCACGCTTTGCAGGAATTTGAGGGGATCGACAATCTTCCAGCGGGCGGTGGTATCGACCGAAATGAACTGTTCTTCAACGGTGGGAACCTGATTCGGATCACCATCCCAGGAAAGCAGGCGTTTGTCGAACTTGCGTACTTCCTGAATGAAGGGAATTCGGAAATGAAGACCGGGCTCGGTGACCGGATCGCCGACGGGGGCGCCGAATTGTACGACAATCGCCTGGGTCGCTTCATCGATGGTAAATACCGAAGCGCGAGCGACAATGACAACGACGATAACCAGAACAAACATCAACGGAATGAGGTACTGTCGAAATCCGCCGGAGCGCCGAAATGAAATTGACATGGAAAGCCTCTCACAGGAATGATAAATCGATAATAATAAATCGCGTTAGCGATTCTGGACAGGATTGTTCTTGTCCAGATTGAGCAATGGAATAGGAGATTGTCCTCCCGGTTCAATGACATAAATTTTGCCGAGCGAGGGGAGCACCTTATCGAGTGTTTCCAGGTACATCCGTCGCCGTGTCACTTCGGGAGCAACTTTGTATTCTTTCAGGATCGCTTTGAAGCGGGATGTCTCCCCCAGCGCCCCGTTGACGCGTTCAGCCCGATAACCTTCTGCCGTTTCGACGACCTGCTTCGCTTTGCCTCGCGCGGCCGGGATTTGCTGATTCTGTTTTTTCTCGGCTTCGTTGATCAACTGCTCCTTTTCCTGTTCGGCCTGGTTGACTTCGTTGAATGCCGGTTTGACCGAATCCGGTGGGTTCACATCCTGCAATTCCACGGTCCCGATCCGAACTCCCATGTCGAAGGAATCGAGCAGTCGCTGGATTTCTTCCTTGGCGTTCAGGGCGATTTCGACACGCTTGATTGTCAAAACGTCACTTCCCAGGTTATTGCCGACAATTCTCCGCATCACCGCTTCGGAAATATCCCGAATCGTCTTGTCGACCTGTTCAACCCGGTGCAGATACTTGTTCGGGTCGTCCACGCGGTATTGCACAACCCACTCCACGTCGACAACTTTCAAATCACCGGTCAGCATCAACGATTCATCGCGATGTTCCTCGGATTTACGATAAACGGCGGAGGTGTCTTGCTGAACGGCGGTCCGAAAACCGAATTCCTGTTTAAGCACGCGAGCCGTCGGCACGAATTCCTGCTCGTCGATGCCGAAGGGGAGTTTGAAGTGCAGGCCCGGATCTTTGATCGCGATCACTGCGCCAAACCGTTTGACTACGGCTTGACCTTCCGGCTGGACAGTATAGTAGGACGTGAAAATGCCCCAGAGGATGATCAGTCCCAGGATGACAGACAGGACGATCCACATGACGTGCGATCCGTCGATGTCGGTCAACCATTCATCGAACGGACTTCGCTCTCTGGAATGTCTCATGGCAGAGATACTTTCTTTAAAACAGTCTGATGCAGTGGAAACCGAACGAAACGAACAGTACACTAATCAGCGCGGGAAGCTCAATCAAGTAACTAATTACTGATGACATTCCTCTACTCTAGCTCACTGAAACGGGAATGCAACCCACATCAGAAACGCGGTGTGGACCGATATTTCCATTTTTACTGAGCCTGAATCGTGTGAATCTCACGCCCTTCCAGACAGTTCACAGTCCGAACTCTCATACCAGAATCAACAAGAGCCGTAACCAGTAACACATCCGGTCTGTGATCTTCTTTTTTTCATCAGACAGCCAGTTTTAAATCGACTGTCAATTGGCACTGAAGACACGAAAGTAAAAACGGGAGACAGGCTAAACAACGGCCCCCTGCTCCTGCAGAGTCGTTCGCAACTGTTCGATATCAACTTCGCGGGGGGTGACACGCTGTTTCAGAGAAAGACTGGCTGCGGTTCCTGCAGCCTGACCTGTGGCATAACAGGGGGGAATCACGCGCGCTGAAGCGGCCCCTTCGTGATCTGCGGAAATGGGGCGTCCTGCCACCAGGAGATTACTGACCTCTCGTGGTACGAGGCAGCGATAGGGAATTTCGTAATGATCGGCGTGAATGCCTTCCAGGCGTCCGCGGGGTCCCTGGGGATCATGGATATCAATCGGATAGGAACACTGGGCGATCCCATCTTCGAACTTGCGTCCTTCCAGAACATCCTGACCGTTGAGTACGTAGTCGCCAAGAATATGACGCGTTTCCCTGATGCCCACCTGGCTGCCCGTGGCCAGCAGTTGTGTGTTTTCCAGACCGGGACAATGCGAACGGAAAAAGCGAATCAGATCCCAGGCCTGCCGCCGACTTTCGATTTCGGCGCGAGACAGGTCATCCGGATTTGTTCCATCGACATTCTGAACGCGGGTCGTATTCACACGCCACTGACCGGGGGTCGGCTCGCGATAGATATTCAGAAACTCGCGTTCCAGAGTCCAGTCGCCCGTTTCGCGTGCCTCTTTGACAATACACTCAAACAGGCGTTCTCCCGGATGCAGTTTTTCATGCTCACGCATCCAGGCGATGACACGCTCATCGTCTACATTACCGATCGTCAGAAATAACGTGACTGGCATCATCTTGCCGTCTTCACGGCGTCCCACTTCGAAAGGAGCCCCTGCTTTCGCTGCGATGTCGCCATCACCTGACGTATCAATGACGATTTTCGGTCGCAGCAGTCCGAGGCCGGCTTTATCCAGAATCACAATATCAGAAATGCGATCGCCATCCATGATGACATCAACGAACGAAGTATGAAAACGAATTTGCGCGCCGGAATCGCAGACCATTTCCAGGGCTGCCATCTTGAGTGCTTCCACATGAAAGGGAGTCACGTTGGCATGTCCGAGTTCGATAAATGAACCCCAGGCAGAGCCGGCTTCTGTTGTGGATGGATCTACGGCACCCCCCATCGCCACCATGCGGTCGATGACTTCCTGAAACAGCCCGGCGACGAGCTGTCGTTTTCCATCGGGAGTGTAGGACGTCATAAAGGGCCCTACCATACCGGCCGTGGAGGTTCCCCCCAGAAAACCGTAGCGTTCTACGAGAATCGTCGATGCTCCGTTGCGGGCCGCTGCAGAAGCGGCTGCGACCCCGGCAGAACCGCCGCCAATCACGGCAACATCAATACTGGCTCGGAGTGGAATATCCCAGGTTTTGGTAATGAATTCGGTCTCTGTCGTCATGATGGTCGATCCGGCGGGAGTGAGTCAGGCTATCAGTGCAACCCCCAAAATAGCAATCACTCACGCGGGTCGCAACACAGACACTGCGCGTTCTGAATTCTGAACTGCGCGAGATACCAGAGTTGGATTGATCAGGTCTGCGCAGGCTCTCTATTCTCTTGCTTCAGATTCATGAGCACCGATCCGGATTTCAGGCAGACACTGGTGCGAGTTCAGGAATGGGTTGCCCAAAGGGAAGAATGGCAACCGGGCGTCCCTGCAGGTCGTGCAGGACATGCTCATAGTCGATCCCCAGATGACGATAGACAGTGGCCCACAGATCGTTGGGGGTCATCCGTCGTTCAACCGGGTATTCCCCTTTGGGATTCGTCGCACCAATCACCTGGCCGGTTCGCATTCCGCCTCCTGAGACCAATACGGACATCGCTTTCGGCCAGTGATCGCGGCCGGGCTGCATCACGCCGGTCTGTGTTCCGCGTTGAACCGAAATTTTGGGAGTCCGACCAAATTCTCCCGTGACCACCAGCAGGACCCGTCGGTCCAGGCCACGCTGGTACAAGTCTTCAATCAAAGCAGAAACGGCTTGATCATACGGAGGCAGACGCCAGTCACAGTCTTTGAACAGATGCGCGTTGACTGCATGGGAATCCCAGTTATAGGCGGCTGTCTTGGGAGTGGGTTTGCCCGGATAAGGATGTTCCCAGACCATCGTCACGAAACGGACACCCGATTCTACCAGGCGTCGTCCCAGAATGGCGCGCTGCCCATAAGCGTTCCAGCCATAACGGTCGCGCAGTTCTTTGGGTTCCTGCGAAAGATCGAATGCACTGCGGACTTTTTCGCTGGTCAGCATGTCGATGGCCTGGCGATTGAAACTGTCCATCGCTTTCATTGAGCCACTCTTGTCGACATCGCGGCGGAAATCATCTATGCCTTTCAACATGGCAATCCGGTCATCGAGTCGCGTTTCCATTGAGGACTTGACGCCGATGTTCTGGACTTTGAAATCGGGATCGCTGGGATCACCGGCGACCATAAAGGGAGTTGAGGCGGGTCCCAGGTAAGCGGGCCCCATCGCGAAGGTATCGATGGAAGCACGGGAAGCATCGACTTCGGAAACGCAGACCGGCATTTCGTTCCCGTTTTTCTCGAGCATCTTTTTAACAATCGTGCTTACAGCGGGTGCATCATTGATGGTGCCGACAGGTGTGGCGGGAACCCGACCGGTCATCAAGCGTTTGTGCCCGCCACCATGGTCTGCAAATTCGTGGTGAATGGAACGAATCAGATTAAACCTGTCTGCGACTTTGGCATGCTGGGGAAGCATTTCGCAGACATCCAGACCGGGAACGTTCGTATGAATCGGTCGGAATTCTCCCCGATACTCTGCCGGTGCACCAGGCTTCATATCATAGGTTTCCATATGGGGAGGACCGCCGGGAAGCCAGACGAAAATCACAGAGGTGTCTTCAAGTGAATCGCCCATCGCTTTCGCCAGTGCCTGCTGACGCAGCAGATCATTCATTCCCAGTCCCAGCAGGCTGGCCCCGCCGAACTCCAGAAATGTTCGACGCTTCATCGGACCTGCACAGCGACCTGTTGTGGATTTCACACCCATTGCAATCACCCCAATCGGTAAAAAAACTCGATGCGTTTTGAAAACCAGTACGCATCAACGTATTGTAATGTATCTTGCATCGTTTAGAATGGAAATACAAGTTCAATTTAATTGAGAAACTTCCACAATTTGGACTGATTGAAGAAAAACGATCGATAAATCCGGTTCAGTAGCCAGTTTAGACCTGTTTAAGCCGGGTGATTCTGCTCGAACCTGATTATCTGCGATGGTTGCTACACCAGTCTGACAGTGAACCTTCTGAGACTGAAAATCCGGGAAGCTCTATGAAATCGATTTCTCTTTTACTGTTGCAGGTTTTCTGTCTGACTTCTGTCTGCATGTCGTCTTCTGGTTCTGCTGAATCGGCGGAGCTGGTCGGCTACCTTCCCCGACAGGCACAGACAATTCAGCTCACTGATCCCGATGCCTGTCAACAACTGCTGGTGACTCTGAAGGAGGATCAAACAGGGAGTCAGCGTGATGTGACACGGGAAGTGAAATATGAAACCCTTCCTGCAGGAATTGTCGAAGTCAGTTCCACGGGTTTTGTGACGCCGCTGTCCAACGGCAGTGCCCGTATCACAGGCCGGTTGAATGAGAAACTGACGGTGAAATTTCCTGTAGTGGTTTCCTCTTTTGAACAGCAGCGGCCGGTCAATTTTTATAACGATGTGATTCCTCAACTGACGCGCGGCGGCTGTAACAGTGGGGCCTGTCATGGCACGCCTTCCGGAAAAAATAATTTTCATCTTTCCCTGCTGGGTTATGAACCAGACAATGATTTTGAATACCTCACCAAAGAATCACTGGGACGCCGCGTTTCTCCCGCGGCACCCGAAACAAGCTTACTGCTGCGGAAAGCGACAGGAGAACTTCCTCACGGCGGGGGAAGTCGCTTTAAAAAAGGGGGTGCAGAATACGAGCTCATCCGGCGCTGGATTCAGGAAGGCATGCAATATGATCCTGAGACCAGTCGGACTGTCAAACACATTGAAATCTATCCTCAGAATCGCGTGTTGCCGTTGCAGGCGCAGCAGCAGTTGACAGTCACCGCTTACTTTTCAGATGGAACAACACAGGATATTACCCGTGTCGCAGAGTACAAGCCGAACCAGCCCAAGATGTCTGAAGTAGATCATCATGGACTGGTAACACTCAAAGACATGACGGGCACCACATCAGTCATGGTTCGCTTTCAGGAACACGTTGCCGTCTTCATGGCAACCATCCCCTTAGGAAGGCCGACTCCCGATCTGCCTGAACCGACGAACTTTATCGACAAGCATATTTTTGCCAAGCTGAAAGTTCTGGGTCTTCCGCCTTCGGATGATTGTGACGACTCTACCTTTCTGCGACGCGTCACTCTCGATATCACGGGAAGAATTCCGACTCTGGAACAGACCCGCGCGTTTCTGGCTGACACGCGTCCGGACAAACGGTCTCGAAAAATTGACGAACTGCTGGACAGTCCCGGATACGCTGATCTGTTCGCAGCCAAGTGGGCGGGAATCCTGCGAAACAAAGCGGGGGGAAACCTGGAACAGGTGGCGCGGGAAACCTTCGGGTTCCATTCCTGGATACGCACCAGTCTCTCCACCAATAAACCTTACGATCAGTTTGTCACAGAACTGGTAACGGCGCGTGGCAAATCGGGAACCAATCCGGCTGTCTCATGGTATCGGGCTGTGAAAGACCCCAAAGACCAGATGTCTGACATTGCCCAGGTTTTCCTGGGTGTGCGAATTCAGTGTGCCCAGTGTCATCATCATCCGTATGAAAAATGGAGCCAGGACGACTTCTATGGCTTCCAGGCATTCTTCACGACGATTGGACGTAAAGAAGTTTACAAGCTGCCGGAAGACGACACGGTCTACCATCAACGCATGATTGCTGTTGCGAAAAATCCCAATACCGACCGCGAACTCAAACCAACGCCACTCGATGGGGAAGCGTTAGAGATTCCTGCCCGCCGCGACCCTCGCATTGACCTGGCTGACTGGATCTCCTCACCCGAGAATCCGTTCTTCGCCAGGATGCTGGTTAACCGGTACTGGAAACATTTCTCAGGCCGGGGTCTGGTCGAGCCGGAAGACGATATTCGGATTACCAACCCGGCAACGCATCCGGAACTACTGGATAAGCTGGCTGAGTCATTCGTGAAATCAAACTATGATCTGAAACAGCTGTGCCGCGTGATCTGTAACAGCCGCACCTATCAGTTCAGTTCGTTTCCCAACGAATATAACCAGGATGACGATCAGAACTATGCCCGTTACTATCCACGCAGACTGTCAGCGGAAATCATGCTGGACGCCATGAATGATGCTGCGGGCGCAAAGAATAATTTCAATCATCAACCCGTGGGTGTTCGCGCAGTCGCGTTGCCCGATGACTCGGCGAATGTGGAATCGTTCTTCCTGCGTGTCTTTGGTCGTCCCCAGATGGATACAGCCTGTGAATGTGAACGAACGGCAAATGCGGACCTGGCACAGAGCCTGCATCTGATTAACTCCGACACCATCCAGAATATCCTGTCCGCCCCGAATGGCAGAGCGTTACAAATGGCACGCGATAAATCAAAAGATGACCGGACTCACATTACAGAACTCTACCTGCTCACCATGTCGCGAGAACCTGATCAGGGCGAAATCGATACGGCTCTGGCACATCTGGCTAAAAAACGTCAACAGGCGGCAGCTGACCCCAAAAAGCTGTCCGAGGAACAGGCCGTCAAAGAAGCCTACGAAGACATCATCTGGGTAGTCATCAACACTAAAGAATTTTTGTTCAACCATTAAACGATAGTGAATGAATTAAAATGAAGTCGATCAAGCATTGGAAGACACGCGTCTGTTTAATCGCGCTGCTGTTGCTGTCATTTCAGCAGCTGGTTTGTGCACAGTTGCCCACAGCGGATCTCAGACAGATTAAACCGTTCGCAGCAGCTGCAGGAAAAACAGTCGAACTGTCAATCCTCGGTTCGAATCTGGACGACGCCAGCGAACTTCGTTTTTCACATCCGGGAATCACAGCCAAACCGGTGATGCTGCCCGCCGATGACATCTACCCGGAACCACGAAGACAGGACTCCCGGTTTGAAGTCAGTGTCGCGAAAGATGTGCCACCCGGAATCTATGAAGTCCGCGCCGTCTCCTATTTTGGACTGTCCACGGCCCGACCGTTTGTGGTTGCTCCTGCTGACAGCAGGGAAATCGATGAAACAGGTAACCATGACAGTCGAGAGACAGCACAAGCTGTGGAAGTGAATTCGACTGTGACAGGTAGTGTTCCTGCTCGGGGCATCGACTGGTACCGTTTTCAAGCACGCGGGGGGCAACGCGTGCTCGTCGAGTTGATTGCGGAACGAGTTGATTCCCGCCTGGATGGTCAGATCGTGGTTTATGATTCCGAAGGACGCGAAATCACCCGTAACCGGGACTGGTTTGGCCGCGATCCTTTTCTCGAACTCCAGTCCGAACAGGATCAGGAGTATTTTCTGGCGATTTCCGATATCCTGTACCGGGGTGGCTCAGAACACTTTTATCGTCTGAATATCTCTGATCGACCTCACATCGATTTCGTTTTCCCCCCTGCAGGAGAACCTGGATCCCGGAATGTCTATACTGTTTATGGACGCAATTTACCGGGGGGCAGCCTGGGAAATGCCGTCTCATTAAATGGACAGAAACTGGAATCGATCGAAGTGGAAATCCAGTTGCCCGAAGTGGCTACACCCCCCGCGAGTTTCCAGCCCTGGAAGCCTCGGCAGGGAATTCTGAACGGCCATGAATTCCAGCTGGAGCATTCGAATACCGTCAACATTGGTTTTGCTACCGCGCCTGTGATACGGGAATCGGTGTCCCCGAAAATACAAACGGTCTCGGTTCCCGTCGAAATTGCCGGCCAGTTCAACGAGCCTCATGAAGAGGATGTCTATCAGTTTCAGGCCACCAAAGGCAAAACGTATTGCATTGAAGTCATTGCAGACCGAATGAAATCGAAAGTGGATCCTTACCTGGAAGTTTTTCAGATCACCAAAACAAAAGCAGGTGAAGTCACACGAAAAAAAGTAGCCGAAAACGATGACCTGCCTTCATTTTTCAGTGCCGACAATAAGGATGCGATTAATTTCGATACCGTGGATGCGGCGGCTTCGTTTACAGCTAAGGAAGCGGGACTATATGAAGTTGTCGTTTTAAACCAGTTTGGAGGAGGCAGTCCGGCTCATCTCTATCGACTGGCGATCAGGGAACCCACGCCCGATTTTCAGTTGCTCGCTTCGACCGAACGAACTTTACCTACGAACCGAACAGGCTACTCTGTCACTCCCCTGCTCAGACGTGGTGCAAACTGGGGCGTGCGAATCGTGGCCCCTCGGCAGGATGGCTTTACGGGAGAAATTGTCGTGACCGCAGAAGGACTGCCACCAGGTGTCACGGCAAAACCACTGGTCCTCAGTGGAAAAACAGATCGCGGTCTGCTGGTCCTTTCCGCAGATTCCACGGCAAAACGCTGGGCCGGTGAATTTAAAATCGTAGGGAAAGCACAGATCAACAATAAACAGGAAGTCCGTGAAGCCAGGTTTGCCTCACTGATCTGGGGACATATTTTCTCAGATGCCATTCGGGTACGCTCTCGCCTGACAACACGTATTCCTCTCGCCATCAATGAAGATGAAGCAGCGCCCGTGGAAATCATACCGACCGAGGAGAAAGTCTGGACTGTCGGACTGAACCAGAAGCTGGAAATTCCGATTCAATTGAAAGACACGGGAACACGCAAAGGAAGCCTGACAATTGAGCCGAACGAGTTGTTCGGGATGTTACGCCGGCCTCCGACAGTGAATATTGGAGAAAAAGAGACAGAGGGAACGCTGGTCATTGATTTCAAGCCCAACGGAAACTTCAAGATCGAACCAGGCCAGTATCAGTTTGCCTTGATGGGGGTGGGGGTCACACAATATCGCCACAATGTTCCTGCCAGCAATGCCGCAGCTGCCGAAGTGAAACGCCTCGAAGCGCTCGTCAGCACAATCAAATCCGATATCGAAACCACGAATGCGACCGCTGAGAAATCGAAGTCGGCAGAACAGGTAAAACAGAATGCCGATCGGTTGAAACGGGCGGAGACCGCGCTGACGCAAGCGACAACCAGGGCGAATTCAGCAGAAAAGAAAGCGACGCCAGCAGACAGCAAATTTGCCGCCTGGTCCAAGCTGATCACCGTCAATGTGACCCCTCCCTCTGAAAATAAATAATCCGCCGATTCCACTTATTGAGGCCCACGGCATTTCGAGCGGCGCATCGGATTTTTCGAAGTGCCAACTGATCGATCCTGCTTTCCTGATTCGTTTTCCCTCCCCTTCCTTTTCGATGTCGAAACTGTGCATGCCACTTTGCCTTATATTTCCGAGACTGCGACAAAATGTCTACGGCTGAAATGCAACTGATGCCGAAGAGTACATTTTTCAATTCTGTTCTTAAATCGTGACAGGGATGACGTGGGGATTCTCAGGACGTTATTTCCCCTTGTTTTTCAGGAGTTCTCATCCCGCAGGCTTCCAAAAAACAGGTTACCGGGAGCATTATTATCTCTGCTTTCCCATCCTCTGAAGTCACTGCGAAAAAATATCGCATGTCCTGTTTTTTTCCCAGAATGTCTCTATGGTATAGTGGCTTTTCCCTGGAAGCCTGTAGACAGAAAGTATCGACCTGCTGATAATAAATTAACAGGCGTGGGTGTATTTAACCTGAGGAGCTACCTCACCTTATTGTGAAGATAGATCCAGAAAGTGGTCCGGCGGATGCTTTTTTCTGTGGGACTACAGAACCAGACATCACACTCAACCTGATTACTTTTCGAATAAAACAGTTAAGTGAATGCGAGAGAACGATGATGAAAGATTCAAATCGTGACCAGATGGTGCAGACAGGAAATCATGCACTAGACACCATTCTTGAAGGTGGACTCACATCCGGTCGTGTTTATTTAATCGAAGGTGACCCGGGGACGGGCAAGACCACCCTCGCCCTCCAGTTTCTGCTGGAAGGGGCCAGAAAGGGAGAGACGGGTTTATACGTAACACTGTCTGAAACCAAAGAGGAGTTGGAAGCGGTTGCTGCTTCGCACGGCTGGAGTATGAAAGATCTTGATGTTTACGAACTCGTAGATGCAAAAGATCTGGTAGATTCCAATGAGTCACAGTATTCCATGTTCGAACCATCCGAAGTGGAATTAAGTAAAACAATACGCGGGGTGCTGGAACATGTTGAACGCAGCAAGCCCATGCGTGTTGCCTTCGATTCGCTTTCGGAAATGAGGCTGCTGGCTCAGAGTCCCCTGCGTTATCGCCGCCAGATCCTGGCCCTCAAACATTTTTTTACCGGACGCAGCTGCACGGTACTCATGCTCGACGATAATACCGCCCATGATGCCGATCAGCAGTTACAAAGTATTGCGCATGGCGTGATCCGTCTGGAACACATGATGGGAGATTACGGGGGGGAACGTCGTCGGCTGAGGGTGATTAAACATCGAGGCCAGAAGTTCCAGGGCGGAAATCACGACTTTCAGTTGTTGACGGGAGGCATAAACCTGTTTCCCCGTAAAGGCCAGGAACAACCAGTTGAAAGTTCCAGTTTCCCGCTCGTTTTGAGTGGAAACGAATCTTTAGACCAACTGGTTGGCGGCGGACTCTCCCCCGGAACAAGTACCCTGCTCATGGGGCCGGCAGGAGTCGGTAAATCATCGACTGCCATGCTGTATGCGATTTCCGCGGCGACCCGTGGCGAAAAAGCGGTCTTTTTTATCTTCGATGAAACTCGTGAAGTCCTCATGGAGCGTGCTGACAGTTTGAATATGCCACTCCAGGAACATCTCGATTCTGGAAACATTGTCATCCATCAACAGGATCCAGGAGAGTTACTGCCGGGTGAATTTGCCTGCCAGATACGCGAAGCCATCCGCCCCAGCGAAGATGGCAGACGAGTTTCTGTCGTGGTTATCGACAGTTTAAACGGGTATATGAACGCGATGCCCCATGAGCGTTTTCTGATCGTGCAAATGCACGAAATCCTCAAGACACTGGCCAGACAGAAAATCCTCACGTTTCTGGTCGTCGCCCAGCATGGGATGCTGGGGACCATGGCTTCCCCCGTCGATGCCAGTTACCTGGCAGATGCGGTCATCCTGTTTCGTTATTTTGAAGCAGGGGGCGAGTTACGACAGGCGATTTCAGTGGTAAAGAAACGAACGGGCTCTCATGAGCGGACGATACGTGAATTTCAGATGCGTGATGGCATTATTCGGGTGGGTGATCCTTTAGACGAATTCCAGGGAATTCTCAGTGGTACCCCCACTTACACCGGCAAAATCTCAAACCTGCTGGGGAGAGAGCATGAATAAAGAATCAGTGGCAGAGGATTCCGACAGTCTCTGTGTACTGATTCTGGCTCCGACCCCGAAAGACAATGAGTTTTGCGTGAATGTTCTGGGAGATGCCAGAATTGAAACGCACGTTTGCACCAGCCTGCAGGATCTTTGCCAACAGGTGAAGCAGGGCAATGCTGCCGTCGCTTTGATCGCAGAAGAATATCTGCAAACTGACCATACTGGTCTGATACCGGAATTACTGTCGCATCAACCGGCATGGTCTGATCTTCCCATTGTCGTCTTACTGATAGCTGGTGAGCATGCCTCGCCTTCACTCAATCAGCTGCAGGAACTGGGGAACATCACCCTGATTCGGCGACCCGTTCGGATAGCAGTCTTTATTAATACGATCCGGGCCAATCTTCGAGACCGGCAACGCCAATATAGCGTGCGTAATCTGCTGAAAGAGCGGCATGAAGTCAATCAGAACCTGGAGATTCAGCAAAGACGTTTTTCTCTGGCACTGAAGGCAGGAGGTATGGCAGCCTGGGAGTTGCAATACGATAACCTGTACTGGTCCGATGCAATCTACGATCTGCTGGGGATACCTGCGGGAGAACCTGTCACGCTGGAACGATTTTATTCCACGATCCACCCCGAGGATTTACCGAAGCTCCGGGAAGTCTGGGAAACATCCGTCAGGAAAAGGCAGGCTTTTCAAGAAGAATTTCGCATCATCCATTCCGGTAAAGAACCGAGGTGGATGGAGTTGATGGGGGAATCTGTGGAATGGGAAATGGGGAATCCCAGTCATTTTGCCGGACTCTTCTGGGATATTACCGCAGAAAAAGTTCAGGAAAAACTCGAACAGCGTACAGCCGAAATCGAACGGTTTCTGAGTGAAGCAACCATGACGCTCGCATCATCGCTCGATTTTGAAACGACACTGGAAAGTGTCACGTCGTTATGTGTCCCCACGTTAGGAGACTGGGCGATCCTGGAACTGATCAGTGATGACCATACAGTCCGGCGTATGAAAATTGCACATGCAGATCCAGGTGACTCGGTGCTGGCAGATCAGCTGATGAAAACTGATTCCGATCCCCGACAGAAAGATCGGTCTTCCAGCCCACATCTGTTTGGCGATGAAACCATTTTTGTAGAGAACCTGACAGCTGAGTTACTCGGTGAAATCGTCCAGACACCGGAGCATCTCCCTGCACTGCGGAAGCTTGGCGCTCAATCATTGATTGTCGTCTCCCTGGGTATCCGTGATCAGCAGTTTGGTGTTTTATCTCTGATTCAGACCGACCCTGCACTGCGTCACAAAATCATTGACTTCAAGACAGCCGAAGAACTGGCGCGGCGGGCATCCATCGCGATCGACAATGCCCGCCTGTATAAAATCGGACAACAGGCGAGTGCTGCCAAGAGTGAATTTGTTGCCAACATGAGTCATGAAATACGCACCCCGATGACAGCCGTTCTGGGTTACGCCGACCTGCTTGCCGGTGCCGAGAATGATCCGGAAAAATTGAAACACCTGCGCATGATTCAGAAAAACGGGAGTTTCCTGCTGGATATCATCAATGATATTCTGGACCTCTCCAAAATCGAAGCGGGTAAGATGGAATGCGTGACGGAACGGTTTGCCGCGGATGAGCTGATCGCAGACGTGTTTTCGATGATGCAGGTTCGCGCTGTAGAAAAGCAACTCGATTTCAGTGTCGAATACGCGACCACCATCCCCAGCCAGATTGAAAGTGACCCGAAATGTCTAAGGCAGATCTTAGTCAACCTGATTGGCAATGCGGTTAAATTCACATCCAGAGGTTCAATTCGACTGGTCATCTCCTACGATGCCTCGGGCGAGTGTCCGGTCATTCAGTTTGATGTGATTGATACCGGTATCGGGATCACAGAGGCACAGCTTTCCCAGCTCTTCCAGGAATTCTCACAAGGTGACACTTCCGTAACCCGCTCTTTTGGAGGAACCGGACTGGGGCTGGCCATCAGCGCGCGTCTGGCCCGCATGCTGGGTGGAAATATCGAGGTCACCAGCCAACCCGGAATCGGCACCACTTTCACCTGTAAAATCAGTGCCGGACAGGTCGACTCTGTTCCGATGGTCCACCCGGAGAAAAAACACAAATCAACGCCTGACACATCCAAATCACTGGATACGCAACCCGCTTTGTCCTGCAATGTGCTGGTCGTCGACGACCGTCGTGATATCCGTTATCTCGTCAAACAGTTTCTGACAAAGTCGGGAGCAGAAGTCGAATCGGTCAATGATGGTCTGGAAGCCATCGAACGGGTAGAACAGGGACAAAACTCGTTTGATATGATTCTGCTGGACATGCAGATGCCAAGGCTGGATGGATACCAGACGGCAGAACGGCTGCGTAGCCTCGGCTTTAACAGACCGATTATTGCACTTACTGCGGACGCCATGCACGGTGATATGAACCGGTGTCTCGCCAGTGGCTGTGATGCATTTCTCAGTAAGCCGATCAACACCAAAGAACTGATAGAAATTGTGGCGCGTTACACACAGTAAACTGTCTTTGAACTCTCTCATTCCGAATTCTAGAGCGCATCACATTTAACCATAGCGTCTCTCAATCTATTATACTCGATTCAAATGCCTCTGGAGACGCTAACAGTAAAACTGGACACAGTCTAGCAGATGCAGTCTGCTGCCGTCATTACCAGTCGCTTCGGGTCGAAATCAGGGATATAGTCCCCTGGCCAGTTTGGCCTGGGCGACACGTTCGACCCCTTCGATCATGGCGGCGGTCCGCATATCAAACTGATGCTTCTCTGCCCGATTCAGCGTCCTGTGAAAGGCGTCTTTAAGAATCCGGTGCAGCCGCTCATTCACTTCGTCCAGGCTCCACATATAATTCTGCGTATCCTGCACCCATTCAAAATAAGATACCGTCACACCCCCGGCGTTTGCCAGAATATCGGGCAGGATAAAGACCCCTTTTTCATTGAGTACTTCATCCGCTTCCAGAGTCGTCGGTCCGTTCGCACCTTCTGCCAGCAGCTTGCATTGAATCCGGTCGGCATTCTCTGCTGTAATCTGATTCTGCAGCGCGGCAGGAACCAGGATATCGCACTTCAACTCCAGCAATTCCTCATTGCTGATGTGATCTCCCTCGGGATACCCTTCCAGAAACCGGTTTTCGGCGACATATTCCAGCAAAGAGGGAATGGATAATCCATGCCGATTGTGAATGCCGGTTGTGGCATCGCTTACACCAATGATTTTAACTCCCAGTTCACTCAAAAACAGAGCCGCATGGCTGCCGACATTTCCAAACCCCTGAACCACTGCCGTGCATTCACTCAGGTTCATTTTCAGGTGCTTCGCCGCTTCCTGAATCAGGTAAACCACACCGCGGCCTGTTGCTTCATTTCTGCCCCGGGCTCCCCCCAGTACCACCGGTTTTCCGGTAACCACGGCGGGTACGGTATAACCCACTTCCTGGCTGTAGGTATCCATAATCCACGCCATCACCCGCTCATTCGTTCCCATATCGGGCGCAGGAATATCTTTATCAGGGCCGATGATCGGGCTGATCTCTGTAGCGAACCGTCTCGTCAAACGCTGCAGTTCGTGGCTGGTTAATCCGGTCGGGTCGATACGCACGCCCCCTTTCGCTCCCCCAAATGGGAGATGCACCAGTGCACATTTCCAGCTCATCCACATCGCCAGGGCTGAGACTTCTCCCAGGCTCACATCCTGGTGATACCGGATCCCCCCCTTTGTTGGCCCCATCGTCAGAATGTGCTGGACTCGATATCCGAAGACTGTCTCGACTTCAGTATAATGATCCCGTCGAAAAGGTAATGTGACTACCAGGGTTCGCTGGGGGAATAACAGCCGCTGCCTGATATTATCATCCAGGCCCATGAATTGAGCGGCTTTCAGAAACTGTCGCTGGGCCAGTCGAAACATGGGTGAATCCCATTCCGCATCGCGTACCCTGGTCCGTTCAATCGCATAGCGGAGCGAACGAATCAGCGAAGTTCGGCTGAGCTGCGTCTTCACCATGTAATCTTGCGCTCCCGCTTCCACCGCTTTGGCAGCCAGTTTGACATCATCCAGACTGGTCACAATCACAATGGGGATCGCGGGGGCAAAGGAACGTACCCTGATAAAAGTATCCAGGTCCTCACTGTCAGGCAGTGTCAGGTCGAGGAGTACCACGTCCACGGCAGACGAATCCAGTTGATTCAATCCCGCCTGTAACGTCCCTGCATACTGGAGTTGAAAGACGGGCGTTTTTGATTCTGCGAGTAAGGTTTTCACCAACCCGACATGAATCGGATTATCCTCGATCAGAAGTACCTTTACTGTATTCCCTGATGCTGTATTCATGGTTCATTCCTTTTCAGAAGTCGTGGAATCAATCTGCGCTGCGACCGCCGGTAGCAATCGATCGAATTCCCTGTCCAGATTCTCTAATGCCTCCCTGGCTTCGCTCAGTTTTTTTTCCTTCCCCAGCAGTTCCAGTTTCAGGGCTGCGGCGGCGGCAGGATGTGCTTCAAACAGGGCTGCCGAACTTTTAAGGGTATGGGCAGCACGTCTGAGTGACTGGGCATCATTGTCTTTCAAAGCTTCCCTGATTTCTGACAATAAGCGAGGCGCCTCTGTCAGAAAGATCTGGCCCAGTTCATTGAGTGATTCAACGGGAATTTCTGATTTTTCCATCGCCTGCTGCCAGTCAATAATGCTCTCTGTATCTGCAGCGTGATCTTTTTCCGGTTCTCTGTCTGCTGAATCGTTGCTGGATTCACTCATGGCTTCCCCCTCCCCCTCTTCATGCATTTCGTAAACTGGTATTTCGTCCGTCAGAGCTGCTGCCGGATTCAGGTGCAGACAGTCTTCGATGGTCGAATACAATTCTCTGACGCGAACCGGTTTGGAAACGTAACCATCCATGCCCGCTTCCAGGCAACGCTCGCGGTCTCCCTTCATGGCGTGGGCGGTCATCGCGACAATGGGAACATGCTCACCCGTTTCCTGCTCGTATTCCCGAATCAGGCGCGTCGCTTCCAGGCCGTCCATCTCAGGCATCTGCACATCCATGAGCACCAGATCAAAATCGCGTTTTTTCCGTTCTTCAACGGCGTCTTTGCCATTCAGCACAACAGCCACATCATGACCATGGGGTTCCAATAGCGCCAGCGCCAGTTTCTGATTCACCAGGCTGTCTTCCGCCAGCAGAATATTGAGTGGTGGAATCCGCCGTGCCAGCTCAGAGGTTGCAGTGCGCGTATTGTGTTGCGGTTCTCCGTTCATTCCCAGCGTCTCTGCAATCGAGTTGTACAGTTCAGATTGCTTTAACGGTTTTATCAGATGAGCGGCGATCCCGAGTTCTTTGCAGCGAGCTATTTCTCCCTGGCGATCACTGGATGTAATCATCATGATGACTGCACTACCCAGCGCGGCATCCTGCTTGATGGATTTTGCGACAGAATAGCCATCCATGATCGGCATATTGGCATCGACCAGCACCAGATCAAACGGTTGCCCCGCCTGTTGGCCGGCGCGCATGACATCCAGGGTATCGCTACCACGATTGATGGACTGTGTCTGCATGTTCCAGCTCTTCAGCATCTCTTCAAGAATCTGGCAGTTGGTGTGATTGTCATCTACAATCAGCACCCGTAAACCATCAAGGTCTACTTTCATCAGGGGGTCATTCAGTGGAATTTCGGCCTCTGTCAATCCGAAGCGGGCAGTAAAATGAAATTCACTTCCTTTGCCGACTTCACTGTGAACCCAGATCTGTCCCCCCATCATTTCAATCAGACGTGAGGAAATTGCCAGCCCCAGCCCCGTGCCACTGAAGCGACGGGTTATCGATTCATCGACCTGTTCAAATGCCTGAAAGATCTGCTGCTGTTTGTCCTCCGGAATGCCGATTCCGGTATCGCGAACAATAAAGTGCAGTTGCAGTTCTTTCTTTGACCGGAAATCCAGTTTCACATCCAGAACAATTTCACCTTCCTCGGTGAATTTAATGGCGTTACCAACCAGGTTAACGATGATCTGACGCAGTCGGAAACGATCGCCGACAAGCGTATCCGGGACATCCGCGTCAAGGTGAAAAGCGAGTTCCAGATGTTTGTGATGCGCGCGGACTGCGAGAGACTTCATGGTATCTCCCAGATTTTCCCGCAGATGGAACGGCGTCTTCTCAAGATCAAACCGCCCTGCCTCGATTTTCGAGAAATCAAGAATATCATTGATCACGGAAAGCAGCGATTCTCCGGACTCCTGCACCATCGTCAGATACTCATGTTGTGTAGAATCGAGTTTCGTATCAAGCAGCAGTTGCGTCATCCCGATGACGGCATTCATGGGAGTGCGGATTTCGTGGCTCATGGTTGCCAGGAAAGCACTTTTCGCACGGCTGGCGGCCTCGGCTGCTTCTTTCGCCTGTCTGAGCTCTTCCCCCGCCCTTTTTTCTTCGGTGATATCATGCACAAAGGCGGCGAACAGAAATCCATTTCCCTGGGGCACCGGTGTAATCGTCAGTTCAACAGGAAATTCGTGACCGTCCCGATGCATGGCTGAGAGTTCCAGTCGCCTGTTGAGGAAAGGGCCTTCACCTGACCGGAGATAATGTTCGATTCCATGCATGTGCTGCAGCCAGTAGCGTTCGGGAATAATCGTCTCTTCCAGGGAGCGCCCGATCGCTTCAGCAGGAGACCAGCCAAATGTCACCTCAGCCTGATCATTCCACTCACAGATAATGCTCTTTTCATTGATCCCCACAAACGCTTCATGCGTGGTCGCCAGGATGGCACGGTTCTTCTTATCCCGTGATTCCAGCTCTTCCTGGTTGGCCCGCGTCTCGGTAATATCCCGCATCACAATGACGCCGCCGCGCAATTCGCCACGGTCATTCCGGAGAGGACGCGCTGTAACGCTGATCCAGGTCCCTTCCGGGATATCCGGATTCTCCAGGTACAGCACAACTCCATCCAGCGATTCTCCCCGCATCGCCCGGGCCAGGGGCAGATCCTGGGAGGGGCACATGGTTTTCCCATCAGCCAGGTAACATCCATAAATCTGTGACCACTTGTCGGGATCAACATTCTGCGGACCAATGCCGACGATCTGCTCTGCCGCCGGATTCCAGAAGACCGAATTCCCGTCCTGGTCCGCTACGATCACACCATCGCCCATACTGTCCAGAATGGACTGCAGAATCTGAGACTGCCGTCTGAGCTGTTTCTGCGATGCTTTTAATTCAGCCGTCCGTTGATCAATCCTGTCTTCCAGTTCATCACGAGAAGCCGACAGTTCCTCTGCCATGTGGTTAAAAGCGGCTCCGAGCAAACCTACTTCATCGGAAGAGGTGCTGGGAACCCGGACATCCAGATTCCCTTTGGCAATTTTCGCAGCAGAAGTCGCCAGCCCCAGCACCGGTCGGGTAAAACGACGGGCAACGAGAAAGGAAGCAGCCATACCGAAAAACACCAGCCCCAGCTGTATCAACAACAGATGTTTACGGAGATACGTCACAGGTGCGTAAGCTTCATCCAGGTTGATTTTGGCTACCATTCCCCAGGGTGCTTCCAGGTCCGGCTGATAATTCACGGGGCGATAAGAGACCAGGACCCGCTCACCACTGTAATCCATCACCTCTGATCCACTCTCGTCCTGCAGGGCTTTGGCCATCGCCGGTACTTCCGAGATCGGAACCGACCAGGCATCACTGTCGCGCGGCTGGAAGAGATAGCGAACGTGATCTCCCTGCTTGGTCGCCACCAGTAAATCACCGGTTTCCTGCAAGCCCACTCGATTCATCAAAATGTCTTTGAGCGGGGTCACATCGAGCCAGACCATGAGCACCCCCAGCAGGTTGCCCGCTTCATCATTCATGGGGGCCACCAGATAAGTCAGAGCGCGGCCATTTACTTCCTGGGGCAGATCCAGGCGGGGATGCTCTTTGCCTTCAAGAAAACCAGGATCGCCGGCGTAGGTCTTACTCAAATAATCAGCATTGGTCGCGGTAATCACGGTTCCCTGCGGGTTGACAATCCATAGATCACGGAAACCCGATGAACTTCCAAATTTGGTGTCCTCCAGAATACGCTGCGATTGCTCGCGAAATGAATCCAGGTCGATCTCTCCCTGGTTGAACCTGTGGATCAATTCATGCAGGCTGGTACGATTCGTCACCAGCGCTGAACGTTCCAGCTGCTGTTTGACATATTCTTCGAACAGGGCGGCCCGGTCTGTCACAACCAGCTGCAGTCGGAGATGAATGTTGTCGTGAATAATCTCACGAGCGGCAACATAAGCCAGATGACCGAGGACCCCGCCACTGAGTACCACGACGGCTGCCACAAACAGAGTATTTTTCAACAACAGTGATCGCCAGAAAGCAGGCGGCTCATTTGTGAATCGATGTTGTTTTTCTGCGGGAGCAACCTGTTCCTGATCAGTGGAAGCACACATGGAGCTGTTCCTTCCTGACACTGTCGCATTACGATACCCGCATTGGGAAAAAGTGGCTGCCTGCCCTCTCTCCCTGCGAGGTAATTTCTCTGCAACCGTCTGACGACTGCAAACTGCAATTGATTGCATCGTATGCGTTTACATATATTCTATGCAGTAAACCTGGCTTTGGAAACAGGTTGTTTAAAACTTCAACAGGATCTCATGGACATTCATAGTAAAAGGATCAGTTTTAAGGAATAACCTGCTGCACCAGGCAGTGAAAGCGGTTTCTTTCCGATTCAACCTCGCATCAGTATTTGAGCCAGAACACCACGATTCCACTTCCATAGAACCCGGCGTACGTCACCAGCTTTAAGAGGACAGAGATACCAATTCCGCTGAACCTTTCTTTAGGTAACTGAGCATCCAGCAAACCCGGCAAGAGGGCTCCGATGGGTCCTGCCAGAAACGCCCATTCGAAAACCAGACTGAGACGACGACATAATAGAAAATAGAATGTCGTTATGCCGACAAAAACGAGCAAAGGCAGATAGTCACGCCAGCGAGAACGTTGCCTGGATCTTCGAAACTGGACAACAGCCATCACTGCATCAAAGGCAATATACAGACAGAGCGGCCAGGTAAATACAAACTCCCGGGTCCAGGCACTGATCCAGGTTGTCCCCAGCGCACCGCATAAAAAGGCAAGCGTTCGATAACAGACGGTCCAGGTCAAGAGCCGATGCTCAACCCGCACCAGGCTTGCCGGGATCAACGCCAACAGCAGACTGGCCAGCAGCAATCCCGCAGACCAGAAGAACCAGTTCCAGAGCCAGGCATTGGAAGGCAGGTCAAACGCATATTCCGGTTCGATGGACAGGATTTGCCCGGCCCAGTCCACGTATTGCTCCTGGGGAATTTCATCGACGCGTAATGTCTGTTGCTGTCGCGGCAGTAATTCCGGTTTTCCCACATAGATACAGGCGGCCCGTGACTGATTGCGGATATAAACACACCCGCGGTGTAGAATCGGAGGCGTCCACGTCAATTCGCCCGACAAGACAGAACACCGCGCCAGGATTTCGCATTCCGCCGGATTGATTCTTAACAAAATCAGCTCGCCACGTTCATTGAGCATGATCAGTTTATCGTCTGCAACAATGATCCCCGCCTGACCGATTTCATCTGAAGTATCATTCTGAGAACGTTCCGGTCTGCCAGACCCCTGCTCCCATAATTCGTCTCCTGTGAGAAATTCAATGCAGCGAAATTTTCCCCGCGAGGGCCGTTGTGTTTTGGACTGTTGATCAAAAATGTCAAAGCCATAAATCTGGTCGCCCACCAGCACACTCGAAAGGACATCGTTCGATAAAATTCGTGACCGCCAGATATTTTTAAGCCTGGTGTCTTTTTCAAATTCGGAGGGGATTTCAAACAGTTGAGAACCTGCCCTGAAGGGAGCGGCGATCCATAAATAAGGTTCCCGGTAGAGTGGCCAGGAAGAGTGTTCGTCATACCCGTCTGACAACTCATGTTCCAGCAGTAATTCACCGGTTTTCAGATCGTGAAGCACGAGTGCATTTTCCAGATAACCCACAACCAGCTTTCGCCCATCGCGGGTTATCGGCATGGCAGGCGTATAACTGGCTGGTTGACTCCCCGCCTGCCAGGCTGTCTTGCCATCCGGCAGATGCAGGGCAACCATGCTGGCATCCGGTCCGCCGACAGGCATAAGAACCAGTTGATCGACGACTACAGGCGAACAGGCGTAACCAAAGCCCGTGCCCCCGTCCCCCTTGAATTCACTGACCAGATTTCGCGACCAGAGCAATTTTCCCGTCGTTGCATCCAGACACCCGAGCAGTCCGCTGGGAGCAGCAAATAACAGACGCCCCTCGATCAGAGTCGGAGTAGCACGCGGTCCCGGGTAGACTCCCGCCAGCTCATATGGCCAGTCATACCAGTACTTCCAGATCTCTTTCCCCGAACGGGCATCCAGACAATACACATACTGTCCCTGCAGATTCTGCCCCTGCGTATAAACGCGATCTCCTTCCGCCACAAAAGCGGAGTACCCCTGCCCCAGTTCTTTCACCCAGAGAACCGGTGGCCCTGCAGCGGGCCAGGTATCGGCAATATGAATTTCAGGAGAATGTGCATCATAATGACGACCGCGGACGGCAGGCCAACCGTCTTCACTAACACCTGCTGGCAGAAATGGATTCGATACGTCCGACTGTGCGTGTAAAGAATCGGGAATCGTCAGGAGCAGGAAAAACAACACCAGGGGCACTGCCTGACGCAGCTGAACGATAATCCCTCGCAGAGGGGGTGATGACTCATTTGCCACTGGCTGCTCATTAAAAAAATGAAAACGAAGCAGAATCGAAAATCAGAAATGTCAGGAATCCACAGCTGATAATTTTGAGAGTGCCTCAAGCGCTCGTACGGGAACTGTCAAGGAGGACTCCGGTGATTTTAATGCATGCACTACGGGGGTCAGAATGTCGCGCAAATCGGGGTTATCAGATGCCAGATGATGCAGTACAAAACAGGCCCCATCCCTGATTTCCGCGGTTTCGTTGATCAATGCGTGCAGAATCTCGGGCACTCCCTTTTCATTCAATGCGATCAACGCATCTCCGGCAACCCATTTTACACTGGTATCATCGGCCAACGCTTCAATCAAGACGGGGATGGCAGACGGATCACGGATGGATTCCAGTGTTTTCGCAGCTTCCCAGCGGCGCATTTCCGACTCATCTTCCAATGCTATCGCCAACGCAGAGACCACGGGTTTCCCGATTTGAGTCAGGTTCTTTCGTGCAGCCTGTCTCTGTTCGCTGTCAGAACTGCCAAGCTGAAGGATCCACTCCGCGACCTGTGGATTTGCGATTTCTGTCTGATATCGTTTATCGGTCATCACCGTTTCTCCTGCTGCTTAGACAGTTAATATTCAGTAAGACACAACAAATGCAATTATAACATTTTTCAAATCAAAATACACGATTCTTTCTTGCAGGGATTTTGAAACGGCCCTGTCCCGGTTCATTTTAGAGGGACCGTTCCCCTGGATTGCTGAGTCGCATTAAAGACATTACAATCAATCCTCTGTTTCTTTAACACGAATTCTCCCCGGTGATCACCTGCTCCGGAAAACTGAATGCGGCATCATTTATACAGACTCCTGATATTCCCGCTCATCCTGATTGCAGTCTGTCTTCCTGTGCGCTGGAGCCATAGCCATGACAGTCTGCAGGGACAACAGCTGTTCCAGCACCTGAAGTGCTTTCATCCCCCTTTCCAAAATCTGCCCCTGCCTTCAGACTGGCACTCACATACCATCTTCCCCGGCATGGTTCTGGAAGAGAACGACCGTTCCTTTCTCCATAGCGGTTATCAGGAAACCAGTTTTTACTTCCTGCTTCTGAAGAGGCAGAATGACTTTGAAACAGTTGATTCGGAAATTATGACACTCCGGAATCAGCACTTCCTGCAGCGATCTGGTTTCGGAAGCATTGCATCCCATGGTCAAAGTACACCGATTTATCTGTGTCTTCAGATTCTGCTGATTTAAGCCTGACAGAACCCAACTGAACCTTTTTAATTTTCACATAGATCTAACTGATATTGATTCTTTTAAGGAAATCTCACAATGAACCTGTATGGTAAAACCCTGTTTTCACTCTGTTTCATACTGTTTGTCGGTCTCATGCTGACACTCGATTCATCTTCGACTGTTCTGGCAGAACCAGAGAACGAAAAGACCGCCGTTGGCGAACCGGTCGAGCCGGATATGCATGAATTTATGGAATACGTTTTCCAACCGACTTACAAACGGCTCAAGCAGGCAATGGCATCAGAACCTGCTGATAGAAATGCCTGGAAATCGATCAAAGCGGACTCGCTGATTCTCGCAGAAGGGGGCAACCTGCTGCTTCTGCATAAACCCGAAGAGAACCGCAAAGCGTGGGACGCCCACAGTATCGAAGTACGCAAAGCAGGTGGTCAGCTTTATCAAGCCGCGAAAGCAAAAGATTTTAAAGCAGCTCAGATGCACTATCAATCCATGCTGAAAAACTGTAATGCCTGCCATCAGCAGTTTGCGGACGGCGAACATCAGTTAAAACCCTGATCTCCAGACCGGTCCCGGATCACTGACTGCCGCCTGTCTGCCTTCACCGGGCAGCAGGCGGTAATTTCAGGGAACGACATATTTAATGCCGACTGAATCTTCCGATGCAGTTGGTTTACTCTGGCTTCTGCTTTGCCTTTTTCTGCGCGTGGGTTGCTTGACTGATGAGCTGCTTCAACTTTGACTGCGGGCTCACCAGTTTTTTCGCCAGGATATCCTGCTCGGTAAACTTCGCCAGCAAGATTTCGCCATCCGTGGCGCGATTTCGATCATACGAAATGTAAATGGATCCATCCGGAGCCTGAAACCCGTCGGGGTACGAAATCCCTTTTCGCTCATCAATGACCAGTCCCCCCTGCCAGGTTTGGCCATCATCGTCTGAAAGCCAGGCGCTTAACTGCACGCGCCCCTGGTGGGCATCAATCCGGTCTCCATGTTTCACCAGCAGCAGGCGTCCCGAAGCCAGACGGCGGATATGGAAACGCGCGTTGGGCTGACGGATTTGCGGCGGCTGAGAAGGCGTTGCCCAGGTTCGACCGCCGTCAGTGGAAGTGGTCTGCATGATGCCTTTCGCGGTCCTTGCCAGCATCCAGAGGGAACCATCGTTGCGTTCCACGATCATATGTTCGTGCCAGTCCGGATTCGGAAAGACTGCCGCTCCCCGGCGTTGCCAGGTGGCTCCCTGATCGGTCGAAACAAACACATTGGCACCACGCAGGGGATCCAGTTCCTGAAAGCAGCCCTTGAACGGACCGAAGCCGCTCCGCTGATCCAATGAAACGGGCAGCATCCATTCTCCGCTGGCGAGAACGGTTGGTTTGTTTAACGTGACACCATGCCAGATTCGGCGTGGCGGGGACCATTCTGGTTGATCGGCATCGGGATTTTCACAAATCGTCGCCCAGACACCGGCTCTCCCGTCAAACATATGCAGTGATTGATCAAAGATCAGCCACAAGCGCCCCAGGGGATCGGTCCAGAGATTTCCGACCAGGATGCTGCGATCGATGGGTAGATCGGGAGAATGAGAATCGAGCACCACTCGCGGCTTAGACCAGTGCGCGCCGTCATCATCACTGGAAGCCAGAACAAAGAATGCTTTCGGACTGTCGCCACCAGCCACCCAGCAGGCCCAGAGACGTCCGCCCGGCGTTCGTTCGATGCCAATCGTCATGCCATAATCAAGTTTGTCATAGTCATATTCCGGAAGGGGGGATGTATTGACTACGGGAGGAACCAGGGCCAGGTCCGCGAGCCGTTCCATATTCTGAATCTGGGCCTGTTTTTCTGACTTTGATTCGGGAGTCGCTTCGGTCACTTCCACGCTTGTGCCTGATCCCAATACAAGCAGTACCAGTTTCTGAAACCGCAAATGCGCCCCTTGTTTAACCTGTTTACGCCACGTCGTCACACGATTGATCTCACCTGGAAAGAGCGGAAACTCAGGCAGATCAACTTTTTCAAATCCCTGTCGGATCAGATCAAGTTCCCGGCTCGCCGCTCCGGGACGTCTGGCGGGAGTCAGGGCATAGAGAGTCCCGGCTTCTTTGCAGACCGCCGTGTATCCTTCAATGGTTGTTTTGAGGAACTTCAGCCCTTTCAACAATCCGGGGACTTCCTGAAGCTGATACTGGCGATCGGTAAAGAGTTCTACTCCCGGCTGCATGACGGCAGTCGGAACCACTGGTTCTGGTTTTGGCTTTCGCTGCATGCCCGCTTGTGAAGCAAACACGCCCGTCTCTTCCAGTTTGCCAAACATGATCCGCTCTTTGCGACTGGGAGAAGCATCTCCCTGAGTGACGCAGAGCCAGATTACACCCGCATGTTCTGCGAATGCCGGATATTGAAAAGACCGGGGTGTCTCAAACCGATACTTCCGCTGCCACGTCTTTCCGTCCCGGGAGACGTCAATATTAAAGACACTGCGATTCACACCCTCGACGCGGGTGGCTTCCTGCCAGCCCAGATAATACACGTCTCCAAATCTGTCGAAGGTTGGTTTTGAACTGGTCCCATTGGGAACCGCGGTGATGGGCGTTGCTTCTGTCCAGTCACGTCTATTCTGACTCGTGGTGAAATAGTAATTGCGATTACCGCCATCGTTGCGACAAATGGCCATCCAGGTGCCATCGGGGAGGCGATTGACGGCCGATTCACTCAGTTGTGCCGACTGGGGTTCGTTATAATGGCCCAGCACTTCAATGGTATCGTGCTGATCATTAATGCGGGCGAGCGCATTCTGTTTTGTCGCGAAATTATTAATGGCGATATAAGTCTGACCGTCCCAGTTCTTGAAGCGATCAAACAGGTAGAGCCCGAAATCTTTGGCCGGTTTTCTGAATCCACGGGCAGCGGCATCTGCATGAAAGAACTGTGGCTGCATGTCAAAAGTACCGGCAGCTGTTTTCAGTTTGAGCTTATGGATTTTGTTTTCAAAAGTATGCGAAGATAGATCGAAGTCGATATACCAGGTTTGTGCCTGTCGCGCGCCGGGTTGCTCACTGGCGAAGAAACAACGCAGCGTATTTTCATCGTGTGTCAGAATCCGGGGAACAAAACAGGCACCCACGGGCAGAGTTTCATTTTCGAATTTCTGACTGCTGCGTGCGAAGGGAATGACGGCTTCGACTTTTAACGACTTGAGATTCACAATTGACATGGCACAGTAGATTTCAGGCCAGCCGGCACTTTCCCCGGCCCGGGTATCGTTCACCTCTGCGACGATAAAAGCACGATCCTCCACCAGCACCATTTCCGCATCGTGAGCCCCTTTCACCTGTTTACCTGTGACAGGAATCAGCCGTTCCAGAACCTGGTCTCCAGCGAGTGCCGCATCCCAGTCAGCGGGAACGAGTGGTTCCGACGCCGTGACCAGCGATACCATCAGAAACAGGTTGAAGCAAAAAGTGAGCGCGATTTTCATATGAGTCTTACTTTTCCCGGGTTTTCAATGAATTGAAGAATGCCGTCTGTTATAACGTTATTTATTATGCAGAATCGAGTCGTTTCAGAACAGTCACAAGCGGTGATGTAACAAACTTTGAGTGAACTGCAGAGAAAAGCCATACGTGATGAGCATGAATTCAGAGCAAGAGCCACAGACGATACACAGCGGGAATCTTGCACCATGGACAGTCGGTGATCTGCCCGCACCGCCCCCCTTTACACTTCGCAATTTATTTCGCACGATTGGTCCAGGTGCAATCCTGCTGGCGGGTTCGATCGGGGGAGGCGAGTGGCTGGTCGGGCCAACCATTACCGTCAAATACGGATTAGACATCCTGTGGATCGCCACGGTCGCGATTGTACTGCAGTTGCTGTTTAACCTCGAAGCGATTCGCTACACGCTGTATACGGGTGAGCCGATTCTGGTGGGCATCATGCGCTTACGCCCTGGTTCCCGCTTCTGGGCCAGCCAGCGGTTATATTTTCGCCACCATTGCCCAGCTGGGAGTTCCCGCACTGGCAGCCGGTTGTGCTTCCGTACTCTTTGCTGCGTTTGCCGGACATATCGCCGGTGATGGTGATGCCACGTACCTCAGTTATTTAACTTATGTTGTTATCCTGGTGACGGTAGGAATTCTGCTTTCCGGCAAGACCATCGAGCGCATGCTGGAATATTTCTCGTGGGTGATGATCGCATTCATTTTTTCGTTTCTGACCATCGTGAATGTGCTCTTTGTGCCGCTTGAGCACTGGCTGAAAACGTTAAGTGGTTTCTTTCAGTTTGGCCAACTCCCTGCGGATATCGACATTCTCTTACTGGCTGCCTTTGCTGCGACAGCAGGCTCCGGGGGCATTGGAAACCTGGTGATCACGAACTGGTATCGCGATAAGGGCTTTGGGATGGGCAGCAGGGTTGGCTCGATCTCGAGTGCCTTCAGTCATAGTGAAGTCCAGTTGTCCGCGACCGGTCAGGTTTTTCCTGTTACTGATGAGAACCTGAAACACTGGCGTGCCTGGTGGAAGTATGTTTCTGCAGACCAGATCTGGCTCTGGGGCATGGGTTGCCTGGTCGGCATGTTTTTGAATGTCAACCTGGCGACAGCCGTCATCCCGGAGAATACGAATATGGACCATCTGGCGGCAGGCGCTTTCCAGGCCCGTTACATGGCAGAGCAGCTCTGGTCGGGCTTCTGGTGGCTGGCGCTGTTGAATGGGTTCTGGGTGCTGATGTCGACCCATTTAAGTAACACCGATGTTCTGATCCGCACAGTAACCGATATCGTCTGGGTAGCCAGCCCGCAGGTCCGCGCGCGTCGCCGAATGAGTATCAGTCGGCTCTATTACTTTTTCCTGTTTCTGGCCACGATCTGGGGACTGCTGGCGGTGAACTGGGGGCATGCGTTGTCGCTGTTCAAAATCCTGGGAGCTGTCGCCGGACCTGTGCTGGCCATCGCTGCGATACAGATTCTGATTGTCAACACGAGACTGCTTCCCCCAGAGTTGCGACCTCACCTCTGGCGGCGCGGAGCTTTGATTTTGTGCGCGATCTGCTATGGCTGCCTGTCACTGGCGCTGTTATGGGACTTGTATTTATCGCTGCAATGAGCCAGACTGTACTGTACAAATACCGTGTTCATTGGATCATGGAGATTCCGCCTGTGAAGCCCCCTGCATCGATCAGAGAACATTGCACGCTGTTATTCCAGCGAACAGGTTTGATAGCGGTCCTGTTCTGCGTCGCGATTCCCTCACTCGCTGCAGAGGTCGAAGAAGCTGCTGCGCAAACACCTGTTTTCTATGAAAGCAATATCCAGCAGCTTTTCCAGGAGAAGTGCCTCGGCTGTCACAATGCCAAAACCAGGAAAGCGGGCCTGGATCTGAGTTCTCCCGAAAGCATTCTGAAAGGGAGTGAGTCGGGACGAATCATCCAGGCGGGAGACGCAGATGCCAGTCTGTTGTTTCAGATGATCGAGTCAGCAGAAATGCCGCCCGAGGAGAAAAATCATCTCAGTCAGGAGGAACTCCAGCAGTTGCGTCACTGGCTCAATTCCGGTGCCCGCTTTCGAGAGACCGTTAAAACAGCGCCTGCGGTCACACAGCACGACATTATCCCCCTGCTCCATCTGCGATGTGTTGCCTGTCATGGAGGCCGTCGCCAGGAAGCCAGCCTGGATCTGCGAACCAAAGCTTCGATTCTGAAAGGAGGCAAGTCCGGCCCGGCTATCAAACCGGGCGACCCGTCGGGCAGCCTGTTAATCAAACGGATTCACGCAGGCGAAATGCCCCCGCCGCGTAAGCTGGTTTCAGCCAGCGTCAAACCGATGCAGGACAATGAGCGGGAACTGCTTTCGCAGTGGATTGCCCTGAAATTACCGGAAGTGGAATCACTGCGAACTGAGGAAACAGAACTGGTCACAGAAGCAGATCGAAATTTCTGGTCATTTCAACCTCCCCGGCAGCCGACGCCACCAGTAGTGAAGGGACAGGAGCGGGCCCGGAATCCGATCGATGCATTTATTTTGCAGCGACTGGAACAACACGGCCTGAGCCTGTCACCAGCTGCCAGCAAACGAACGTTAATTCGCCGCCTCTATTTCGACCTGACCGGGTTGCCTCCGCTGCCTGAGGAAATCGAACAGTTTCTCAATGATACCGATCCACGTGCTTATGAAAAGCTGGTTGATCGCCTGCTCGCTTCCCGCCGCTATGGCGAACGCTGGGCACGACACTGGCTGGATGCCGCCGGCTATGCCGATTCTGAAGGGGCACAGAATGAAGACAAACTGCGGCCCCACATGTACCGCTATCGTGATTATGTCATTCGGGCGCTGAATGAAGACAAACCGTACTCCCGTTTTTTAATGGAGCAGATCGCCGGCGATGAACTGGTCGATTACCAGTCGGGCGAGATCACACCGGAAGTTTATGATTGTTTGGTCGCAACAGGTTTCCTGCGGACCGCTCCCGACCGTACGTTTGCGGACATTACGAACTTTGTCCCGGATCGACTGGAAGTGATTGCGGACGAAATGGACATCCTGGGTTCAGCAGTCCTGGGTTTAACCATGAAATGTGCCCGCTGTCATTCCCATAAGTTTGATCCGATTCCCCAACGAGATTACTATCGCCTGACTGCGATCTTTAAAGAAGCCTACGATGAACACGACTGGCTGAAGTCGCAGGGGCCGCGAACCCTGGCTCACCTCCCGCAGGCTGAGCGCGACAAATATCATCAACGGGAACGGAAGCTGGCTGCCGAAGTGCAACAGATCAATCAGGAAATTGCAACACTGACAGAGCAGGCTCGGAAATTGCAGATTGAGAAACAGGCAAAATCATTAGAGGAAGCCGATCCGCAATATCAACAGAAATGCGATCAGTTACAGCAACAGATCAAGGCGATACAAGCCAGAAAGCAGCCTGCACCACGGATTCGCGCACTATGGTCAAGGGGTACTCCTTCGCCCAGTTATATTTTGAAACGCGGCAATTATCTCACACCCGGACGTCCGGTCGAACCGGGTGTGCCCGCGGTACTCGCCCGTAACCAAAATCCGCTGGAAGTAATTGCCCGGAGCAGTCAGAAAGAGAGTCAAGGCGGCCGACGTCTGGCGTTTGCCCGCTGGTTGACTCAGCCGGATCATCCCCTGACTGCGCGGGTCATGGTCAATCGTATCTGGATGCATCATTTTGGCAGAGGAATTGTCAAGACACCGGAGAACTTTGGACGGGCGGGAGAACGCCCCTCTCACCCGGAACTGCTGGACTGGCTGGCGACGGAGTTTGTACGACAGGGCTGGAGACTGAAGTCCCTGCATCGACTGCTGGTGACTTCAGAAACCTATCGGCAGACTTCAATGGTCTCGGATGAGGCTTTGCGAAAAGACCCGGATGGCAGCCTGCTCTCGCGGATGCCTTTAAGGAGAATGGAAGGCGAAGTGCTCCGTGATACATTGCTCTACCTGTCAGGCCAGCTGGATGAAACTCCTTACGGCCCGGCTGATCCGGTGGACGTGCGCCGTGATGGACTGGTGACTTCCCTGGCTTCCGAACAAGGCTGGCGGAGAAGCATCTATGTGTTGCAGCGCCGCACACAGATACCGACACTGCTGGAAAATTTTGACTACCCGCAGATGGGACCAAACTGCATTCGACGCGGCGATTCGCTGGTCGCCACCCAGGCCTTACACATGTTGAACGATCAACTGGTGCATCGACTGGCGACTGAATTTGCTGACCGAATCCACAATCAGGCGGGCAACAGACCGGCCGATCAGTTGAAACAGATCTACCGTCTGGCATTGGGCCGCGAGGCGTCTCCGGAAGAAATGTCGCTGGGCGTGGAAACAATGCATGCGTTGAAGCAGGAATGGATGAAAACAAATTCCGCAACCGGAGCAGACGCTGCAGCGCGGAAATCGCTGACCAATTATTGTCACGCGATCTTCAATCTGGCCGAATTTCAATATATCGATTGAGTCTGTTAAGCATGTTACTGCAGCAGAAAGAGATGACCTATGATCCCTGAAATTTCTGATCAGAGCCAGATGCCTCGACGCAGCTTTTTCCAGCAGGTTTCCACCGGTCTGCAGGGAGCCGCCCTCACCTGGTTGCTGCAACAGGATCTGTACGCTGATGAAAAACAGAACCCCGTTCGTGAGACTCCCAAATTCGGTCCTCATCATCGGCCCCGTGCCAAATCGGTGATCCATCTATTCATGAATGGCGGTCCCAGCCAGATGGATCTGTTTGATCCCAAGCCTTACCTGGATAAGCATCACGGTCAGGATTACTTTCAAAAAATTGCCGGTGAAGTCGAATTCCCTGCCCAGGCGGGCGCCATCATGCGCAGCCCGTTTCAGTTTGCCCGGCATGGTGAATCGGGGATGTGGGTTTCGGATATTATGCCTCACCTGGCAAAGCAGGTCGATGAAATCACCATGATCCGCTCGATGTATACGACCAATTTAACCCATGAACCGGCGCTTTATAAAATTCAATCGGGCAGTGAATTCACGGGACACCCTTCCCTGGGCGCCTGGGTTTCTTACGGACTGGGAAGTGAAAACCAGAATCTGCCTACGTATGTCGTGCTGGATGATCCACGCGGCCTGCCCGTGAACGGGATTGAGAACTGGCAGGCCGGTTTTCTCCCGGCACAACATCAGGGCACCCGTTTTCGCGCCACCGGTTCGCCCGTACTCAATCTCAAACCCGACTACGAACAACCTTCCGCCGTGACACAACTGGAACGCGATCTGATTACCCGCCTGGATCGAATTCATCAGCGAAAACGAGCACACCACCATCAACTGGAAGCGCGGCTTGCCTCTTATGCACTGGCGGCCCGGATGCAGGTCGCTGCTTCCGATGCCCTGGATCTGTCGCAGGAAACGCAGGAGACTCAGCAGATGTATGGCATCGATCAGTCGGTGACCGAATCGTATGGCCGACGCTGCCTGATTGCCCGGCGTCTGGTCGAGCGAGGGGTGCGGTTCATTCAACTCTTTATCAACAGCCAGATCTGGGATACGCACAGTTCTATTGCCGCCAATCTGAAAAAAGCCTGCCAGAGAACAGACCAGCCGGTGGCAGNATTACTTCAAGACCTGAAACAGCGTGGGCTCCTGGATGACACACTGGTGATGTGGGGCGGTGAAATGGGGCGGTTACCCATAGCGCAATTGGCGGCTGATAAAGATGCCGGTAAATCGGGTCGCGATCATAACAAAAATGCCTTGTGTTCCTGGATGGCTGGCGGCGGAGTGAAAAAAGGACTGGTCTGGGGAGCCACCGATGAACTGGGCTTCGCTGCGGTCGAGAACCGCGTCAGTGTTACTGACTGGCATGCCACCATGCTGCATTTACTGGGATTAAATCACGAAGACCTGTTTATTTCCCGCAATGGATTGAAAGAACGCCTGACCGGAGTGGGAAATGATCCTCAAGTCATTCACGAGATTCTGGCTTGATCAGCGCCTTTCACGGCAGCAGGTTTCTTCTGATCGGATCATTTTGAAGCCAGGGCTCTTCCCTGCTGCAGGGCTAAACCCCGTTACGGAATCTGCGACACAATGTCACTTCAAATCAAATAATAAATTATTTTCATAATTTATTAGCATTCCTAAATCAAAACGTTAGGATCATAACAAACCCTCTCTTCCTGGTTCTTTCAGATTCAGGACGCTTATCGAAATATCATGTTAACAGTCCCGTTTCGGGATATTCAAAACCAGTTTATTGTATCAACGAAAAGCAGGCAGTTTCAAAACAATTGATTCGGAACCGACAGGAGGCACCATGTTCTTACGTGTTACTTCGTGGTTGAATTCTCTGCTGCTCAGCCCGGCTGGCTTGTGTATGATACTCGTTGTGTTTTTTTCAGGATCGCTCTTGCTCTGTAACCACCTGATTCATGTGGATGCATCGGGAAGGCCGCTGGCGCGAAAACATACCGTGCTTGAAAACCATCCGACCACCCGCGAATTAATCGAAGTGACCAGTGAATTAAACTGGCAAAACGATCCGCAGCTGTTATCACGGGTTGACGAATTATGTGAAACGCTTACACAAATGAAACTGGAACGCGAGCAGAATATCGCCTCTGGAAAAACTCATGCTGAAGCAGATCATCAGGACTGGTTTGTCGACATCTCAGTACCCGTCAGGCAGGCTGCTGCCGAAACAATTCGAGAGTCGGATATGTGACGCCTCTTCTTTGTGGATTCAGGTGATCAGCATCAGCGTCAACAGGCGGTTTAATGTAATCCGTAGCGGCTCATTTTATAATGCAGGGTCCGCACACTCACTCCCAACAGTTTGGCTGTCTTTTCCCGATGGTAATCACAGGAAGCGAGTGCGGCAGTAATGGCTGCCTTCTCTGCGACTTCGGTTGCTTCCACCAGGGTTTTGACAGGCACCGAGGAAGAGGAGAGTTCGGGATTCAACTCGACGGGTAGATCTGTTGCATGAATGATTTCGCCCGGCAGGGTTACCACCAGTCGTTCAATCACATTGCGGAGCTGCCGCACATTTCCCGGCCAGCGCGCCGAAACAAGCTGCTGCATTGCCTCGGGGGAAACCTGTTTCAAAGGCCTGTTATGCCTCTGACAGAAATGTGTCAGGAAATGCTCGATCAACAGAGGGATATCATCTCTGCGTTCGCGGAGTGCCGGTATATTAATGGGGATCACGTTTAATCGATAATACAGATCCTCACGAAACGAGCCATCTTCAATCAGGGGCTCGACCGATTTGTTGGTCGCAGAAATAATACGGGCATCGCTGGTAAATACTTCTTCGCCTCCCACCCGCATGAACTGCTGTGTTTCCAGGACCCGCAGTAAATCCACCTGACTTTTGGCGGGCATCTCCGTCACTTCGTCGAGAAAGAGCGAACCACCCTGGGCCTGCTCGAAGCAGCCCGGTTTCTGACGGGTAGCACCGCTGAACGATCCTTTTTCGTGTCCGAACAATTCGCTTTCCAGCAGAGTTTCGGGCATGGCACCGAGGTTCACGGCAATAAACGGACCGCTGCAACGATCACTCAAATCATGTACGGCGCGGGCAATCAGTTCTTTTCCCGTGCCGCTCTCTCCCTGAATCAGAATCGTCGCATCGGTCGCTGCGACCTGACGAATCTGCTGAAACACATCGTTCATCGCAGCACAGTTCCCGATGATGTTGGAAACCTCACCGGCGTTGACGAGCCGATTCCTCAATTCAAGGTTTTCGGTCTGCAAGCGATGATGTTCTCGCGCCTTGCGAACCTGGTGCCGGATCAGATCCAGGTCCAGCGGCTTGGTAATAAAGTCAAAGGCTCCCAGACGCATGGATTTGACTGCCGTTTCCACGGTACCATGTGCGGTAATGACGATCGCCGTTGTCTGGGGGCGGATGCGCAACACCTGATCGATCAGTTCCAGACCATCCATTTCACCCGGTAAGCGGACATCGGCAATCACCAGTTGGAAAAATCCTTCACGGAATTTCGTGAGCCCTTCTTCCGCATTGGGTGCTGTCTCCACCACATCCGCTTCACGAGCCAGGCCTTTGGCCAGTCCCGAACGAATGTTGGGTTCATCATCGATGATCAGTATTCCAAATCCATCAAAGTTCATGGTTTCTCGTCTATCGGCAGTATCACGGAAAAAGTGGTCCCCTCGGCACCTGTTTCCAAATCGATGGTGCCATCATGTTGTCTGACTATCTTTTCACATAGTGCAAGTCCCATGCCGGTTCCCTCATTCCGCGTGGTAAAGTAGGGGTCAAAGATACGATCCCGGTACTCGACGGGTATTCCTCTCCCTGTATCGGCCACCTTGATCCGCAGCCATTCGCCTTCTTTTTGCAGACCGATTGAAAGCGTCCCACCGTCAGGCATGGCCTGCAGCGCATTTAGTGCGAGATTCAGGAGTACCTGGTCCATGTGAACCGGGTCCGCCTTGATGGTCGGGAGGCTTTCCTCTGCAAGATTCACTTCCACTTTCACTCGTTGCTGTTCTGCCTGTGGTCGAATAAACCGCGCCAGTTTTTTGATCGAAGCCGCCAGGTCCACATCGGAGCGTCCCGGTTCTGACATGGAAGCATAGTCCCGAAATCCCTCCAGCACAGAAGTGAGCCGTTTTATTTCTGTATGAATCACCCCCAGCATTTCATCGACTTCCTCGCCGGTCGCCTGGCTCACCAGGGCTTCATCCAGCAGTTGAACGTGGAGAGAGAGGGCACTCAGCGGATTTTTTATTTCGTGTTGCAGCCCAGTGGCCAGGGAGCCCAGGCCGGCATATCGCTCCATCCGCCGCAGTCTCTGTTCCATCAACACCCGCTCTGTGACATCGCGAACGTGGATGACGGTCCCGAGTTCTGCCTGTTGCTCATTCCTCAGCAGGCTGCAGCCCGCCCGGAGAGTCTGTTCGTGCCCCTGTGTTGTAATGGTATAATCGCAGTCTCGGACAGGGGAATGATGCGCATTGACATGACTGCAGATCACCGACAGCAGGGTATGTTCAATGCCCACAACAGATAAAGGCTGATCCACGACTTGCCCCTGTAAGCCGAGTAATTCGATTCCGCGGGGATTGATACTGGTGATGACTTCATCACGATCCGTAGTCAGGACTCCCTGATCCATACTGGCCAGCACATCACTTGCCATTACTTTGACTTCACGTAGAGAACGCTCGCTGTTCAGATAGGCGCGCACGAGTAATGCCAGCGCCACAGCGGTTGCAAGGATATTCAATACCAGCAGGATCGATAACTGAGACTGAAACCGCAGTTCCACCGCCAGTTCGCGTGCCACCGCCAGATCACTGTCAGGCAGGTCCCGGATGATCCGCGCGACAATTTCCTGTTCATGCTGGAAATCCGCCAGAATCCACAGGGTGACGATGAGTCCTGTCAGACTCAGTATCGCCAGACCGCCAATCGCCAGTTGAAATCCGCGACTGACGCGCGTCTCATAGACTTGAAACATCTATTCGTTCCCTGCCCTCCTCACTTTTCTCATTCTTCTACATGATGAGCGTTCATCCCAAAACACTTGGTCAACCACTCTGCGGTTGGAATGCATCAGACGCAACCCATTTGCCTTCATAATATTATACCCCCCCATGGTAAATTCTCAATCATTGGAAAATCCTGTCACCGGGGAGCACGCCACCTGCAGGATATTGCAGATCACATGCAGATGTTTGCACAAACCTTTAATCAAAATCACCGATTTCAGAATTTTGCCCGAAATAATCACGAGGGCTAACAGTTAAACCGATAAGAAAAACTGAGCAGGTATCCCAGGAAATATTGCCAGAGATGGCTCTGATATCAGTATCCAGCGGGACGGAACTGTGATCTCAAGCAGGGTCAGAATCACCCGAATATAAAACCTGAAATTGATGGAAGAGAGGATTTTTTTAATGCATCAGAAATATACTTTTGGAGATCAACGGGCTGTGAAGCATCCAAAGTATCAAGACGTGCGCCAACCGTTGAGAACTTTTCGAAATCGTCTGTTGACAGTCATGACAATTCTCTGGTTCGCCGGCTTATCACTCTACGAAGTCAAGGCTCAACTCCCGCCGACCAGGGAAGCAGACACATCACTCCAGTCTCAATTACAGATCCTGCAGCAGCAGATTGATGAGTTGAAAGCGCAGCAGGTCGTCCCGACTCAGTATCTCAGTCAGCTCCCTTCTGCCCCGGCTGCTGCGATGGGTGAAGATGAATATGACTCCGATTTGCCTGAGTACATGTTTGGAGATTCCAGCAACAGCAATCAATTTCCAACGGCACGTCTGACTGGTTTTTTCCAGGCGGATGCCGTCGGGTTTATTCAGGATGCTGCTAATATTCAAGCCGTGGGCGATATCCAGAACGGAGCCGACTTTCGACGGGCTCGACTGGCTGCTGCGGGTGATGCCTGGGAAAATATCGGCTATATGCTGGAAATGGACTTCGCGTTTCCCGGTCGCCCCAGTTTTATGGATGTCTGGCTGGAAGTTCGAGACGTGCTGGGGGGCAACAATGTGAGAATCGGTCAATATCGGCAGCCTTTCGGCATGGATGGTCTGACCAGTGTGAAAGAACTGACCTTTCTGGAACGGGGTCTCCCATTTGCCTTCTTACCGTTCCGGCAGATCGGGGCCATGTTCTTTGGTAATACGGAAGATGAGCAGTCAACATACGCCTTGTCCGGCTTTCGCTTTCCGACCGGCCCATATGGTGGAAATATCGGAGACAGTGGCGGCTTTGGTGTCGCCACACGCCTGACCCACCTGCTGATTGATAATGGGGGCTGTGATGGATTGCTACACCTTGGTGGTGGTTTCACATTCGCGAATCCCGCGAACAATCTTGTACAATATCGTAACCAGCCAGAAGTGTTTGTCTCGGAAACCGGTGGCGCAGCCCAGGTTCCGGTCGGCGTGCCGCTAGCCGTGCCTCCCTTCGTAGATACCGGACTTATTCCCACTCAGAATTTCAGTCTGTTCAATGCCGAACTGGCGTATGCCATTGGTTCGTTTTATGCTCAATCAGAAATGATCTATGCCGTCGTCAACGAACGGAATGGAACCACGAACAACTTTTCAGGCGGTTATGCCCATTTCGGATACTTTCTGACAGGCGAATCCAGAACGTACAACCGTAAGGGAGGCGTGTTTGGTCGTGTGGTGCCACTGGAACCATTCAGTAGAGACGGCGGTTGCGGTGCCTGGGAAGTCGCTGGCTGCTGGTCTTATATTGACCTGAACGACAAAAATATTCAGGGAGGCCGATTGACGGACCTGACGCTAGGTGTCAACTGGTATCTCAATCAGTTCACCAAGTTTCAGTTTAATTATATCCATGCCTTCCTGAACAGCAGTTCGAATGTAAACGGCCCGGTGATTGATAACAGCAATGCCGACATCCTGGCCCTCCGGGCACAGGTCGATTTTTAAAGCATCGCATATTTAACCAGAGCGTCGTTCAATCTATTTTACCCTGTCCAGATAGCCCGGAGACACTACAGTAAAACTGGACATAGACCAGAGTAAATCCATTTTCCCTGAGCGGCTGACAGAAGTCTGCAGGGAACATTATCGCCTTTAATTCAGACCTGGATTGTAGGTAATTTTCTACCGACTGACGATTCAAGTAAACTCCCGGTAACTTCCGCAGTAGTATACGGCTTTAATTGAACGGAGAAACTCCTGATCGCTGAATTCCCATTCAGATGCCAGGCTGATATAGCACACTGGAACTGACAGTTTGAAATCAGTATCCAGCCAGCATAGTCTCCATGATCGTAAAGACGGATAAAATCCTGCACATTAAGTGAACCGCTCTGGTAATTACTCAGTCTGAAGAACGCACCATTGTCCGTCTGGTACCGCGAAGCGAAGAAGATCACATGCCTGAAGCAATGACCGGGAGAATTGAGAAAAAGGAAACGTGCCCGCCGCGAGATTCAGGGGCTCAACAGAAATCACGCAGTTGCCAGCCACCCATCATGCTAGCTACCCGCCAAAGTAAGCACATGAAGGTGACTGGCAAACTACGTTCACTTCTGTCGAAAA
>PAJV01000004.1 GCA_002706765.1 Gimesia sp. | reverse complement strand
GAGCACCAAACAGGAGACGTTCATCGGTCAAATCCAGGTTCCCGCCGACTGGAAGTGGATGACCAGTAACACAAACTTCTTCGTCGAGTATTACCGGAGTGTATCGGCCTGCGATCAGACCCCGTATGCCAAGGCTACATTGCATGCGCCGACGCGCGAGAACAGTACCGTTCATCCGACGGGCGCTCCAACGCTTGAGACATACGGCGACTGCAAGTCCTTCGCGAAAGTCATCCATGGTCCTGACAACGCAGCGTTATGCGAAACGGGCAAGTAACCGCGTGGAAGCTGAATAACCAGGCGTTGCACGCGAACAGGCGGTAGCGCTGATTGTGAAGTCAAGACCTCACGCGCCCACCGCGTGAACTTGGTCGTTATGCCCGTCCGGTCGACAAAACACCGAATGTAATTGGCGTCAACTCCAACTCGCGTCGATGTTAAAGACCGAAATAGCGAGCTGGCGAGTCGCCGTCCCAAAAACTTGTCGGGAACCTGATGTGAATTCTCGGACGTGCCAAATATCGACCATTAAACTGTTTCACGGCACTTCATTCTAATCTGTAATTGTCCATGCAAGTCCGACAGCCAATATGTGTCCGTGAAACTCGTTGAATACAGGACAGTAATTCAAAACGAATCTTAAAACGGACGACGTACGCACACAAAGAATGCATACTGTTTTGCGGAATCGGACATAATTCAAGATTTGCTGAAAGAGCGCGATTGCGTCTACCAATGCAATATCTTTTGCAACCATTTGTGCGCAAATCGTAGCGCGAGGTAAATTATCTGTCAAATCTTACTGGGAATTTGCTTTGAGAGATCAGTCAGGTCACGAATTACCCTATCAAAATGGGCTAATACTTCATCGTACATAGAATTTAAAAATTGCATGTTTTGCTGCGTAGGAGTTCCTGTACTAATCAATAAAATTGATATATTACCAATTGAGATTTTGTGGGATATGTGATCCAGTTGATATCTCTGCCAGTCCAGCTTTTTAAATAGCTCAGCATCCAAGACGTCGTGTGATTGTGTTAACCAATGATTAAATTGAGCAGTATCGAAAGGGAAATTTGGAAACTCTTTTTTATCTGCTGATATTTTTTTTGCCTTTTGCAGTAAGTCAATATTGTTTTCAATACAGCTCTTGAGGCGTTCAACACAAAGTAAGGATTGTTCATGTTGTTGTTTTTTTAAATGCCAAATAGTGAACCAAATACCAATCATAGCACCAATCAAAGCACTAATAATCGCATACCAGTAGTCTTTTGGAGAAAGCAACCACCAAAGATTTATACACGCCATTTCATATCCTTCCTCAGGAACATATTCTCTCCATGCTTCAGGCGGCAGGTCGCATTTGTCATTCAAACCCATTCTCCAAAATGCTATCCAGATATCTTTTTTCCATGCCGGGCCTCACACAATCGAGAATCTCTTCAGGAGTAAGGAACACGCCTCGAATCCTAGTTTTGCCAGCGAGTTTCGCTGAAACCATGCGATGCGCACCATCTACGATCCAATACCCAGCCTCTGAACTTCCAATAATCACAGGCACGAAATATTCAGAAAAATCTGGCACGTTAGGAGGACGATAAAGGTTTGGGATGCTATCCTCGTGGCGAATGCAGGAATGTCCTTCAAACTCCTCTAAAATCCAAGAAATCAAATCGACATTAGCAATTGGGTGCACATGCCCAATCAAATAATCGATTACTGTATCTACTGACACAGACCTTCGAATTTGGCCGGTCGTCGTCCATGACACTTCATCAGTTGTATTTGCTTGATTGGGCATAGATCACCTCACTTCGCTATGATCTCTTCACGCCTGAGACACTTATCTGTAGTATCCCAGTAATACCGTAACCAATAGGAGCCAAGGGGCTGCTGCTGCATTCCCTTGCTCGTCTCATAGGTACCTATTGTCTTATAACTGCCTGGACAGATAAGAACAATGTCCTTATATCTAATATTCCCCCCGGTTCCGAAGACCAGTGCTCAATCCAGTTGAGCTATCACTGGAGCAAAAACTAACAGACGTCCTGTATTTTCAACTAAACATTAAAGCAACCGAAAAAGCAGACTCCATAGGTGTGCGTGGATTCAGACACGACCATGATAATTCCGTCTAGACTGGCTTTACCATGCACGATTTAATCAATAATAAACGGACACTATAAGTACCCCAAAAGCCTAAATTTTCTTGAAAAAATCTTGGATTGGTTCATTGAAGCGATTTCATATTGACTTTCATACTGCCAAAGTTGTTACAATCACGTGCACGAAACAAACGCCACAAAGTCGCAAAGTCGCAATCGCTCCGGGTGTTATGATCTAACGCCATGTTGAGGTTCACCAACAAGTGATAGGTCATCAGGGCAGCGGTCCAGCTAAATCGAACAATTTAATTGCACTTTCCCACCTCTCAGGTATGTGCCAGCCAAGATACTGCGCTTCCTTCTTGTCTGTCAGAGCTTTTTCGAGATCTTCAAGCCCAGCGACAATTTCCGCTCTGGCCATTCCGTTGTAGCTTGTTGAGAGAAGCTCCTTATTGCACACGTTCAGTTTGTCAGCCGGAACTTTGTAATAGACGCAGCCATACCGATTCTGCTTCTTACATTCCTCAAGGGCCGTATCCTCAATCTCAACTCGAATCACACAATCCCCATCAGCTTTTGCGGGGCCGTCGGACAGCACAGCTCCAAAAGCAAATGGCTGCATCGGAACGTTGGCCACCCAGATGAAACCGTACTTATTATCCTCGAACCCCTCACCGTAGAGGATCGGGATCGCTTTTTTTGCCCAGGTTCGATGATATACTACCATTATAGCTCCTCAGAGTTTCGGTTCATGCGAGCTTCGATAACCTGTCTTCTATCTGCGATCCTAGACAGCCACGCTCTTCAGCGGCTCAAATCCACCAAGAGCACTCCTGCAAAAGAGTACAGGCCCTCATTCTACGCTTGCCAACTCCAGTCTTCAAGAATATGCAGTGTAATAGCAATGTATCCCACTCACATCTACCTCCCAGACAGCTTGAAGCCCGGACGCGTCGGAGTGAAACGCCGACGCAGGTTCTGCACAGAAATCGCGTGATCAAGACGACCACGCCTGTGCCGGATAACATGCAGTCTGGGTTCGTACTATATAACGACCCAAAAAGCGGACTCCCCACGCGCCAACTGACCCCGTGCCTTTTGGCGAATTCGGACTCGCTGAGACAATCTGAATGGGCTTTGGCATGCTCGATTAAATCAATGTTATCTCGGAAACATCTTTTGATCGGTTCGACGCATCGGTCGATTCACCAAAGTGAGTTCACATCGACCTAGAAGCTGCCAAAGTTGATGCAACCGAACGGTAGTGGTCATGCTGCGTAATCCTGATAGAGAGGAGAGGATCCACATCCGCTATCATATCAATCTTCAACCCTCACTGTGGGCACAGGCCCACATGGTTTCAATTGATAATAGATCGAATTCCTGATAGATTTAAATAGAATTTGATTCTGTCTATCAATAGTTATACCGCTTAATCATACCGGCGAGTCCTTATGGGAGACTGTGAACTGATCAGCGCCGTTACGTGAGGGGCGATTTCAGACTGCTGGGTCTCGGCACCCTGCAGTCGCGTTTCAATCCGCGCCCCTACGTGAGGGGCGATTTGCCGCGCGCATCCTGACCCACATGCACCAGCAGTTTCAATCCGCGCCCCTACGTGAGGGGCGATGCACGTCTGACGAAGCGGTTGCCAACTTCAAGGAGTTTCAATCCGCGCCCCTACGTGAGGGGCGATCGCATCGCTTCGGTTTTCCCCAGCTGGACCGCGGGTTTCAATCCGCGCCCCTACGTGAGGGGCGATATTCGGCGTGTGTGATGCGAGTCAGGAAGTCCACCATGTTTCAATCCGCGCCCCTACGTGAGGGGCGATTCGGCTAATTCTCGTCGTTTGGTTGTTTATGAGAGTTTCAATCCGCGCCCCTACGTGAGGGGCGATATAGCAATGAACGTCAGGACTAGCGTGGCGTGCTGGTTTCAATCCGCGCCCCTACGTGAGGGGCGATGCCGCTAAAGCAGCAGAGACAGCTTACCCGGAGATGTTTCAATCCGCGCCCCTACGTGAGGGGCGATCTCGACCGGCGAGCGACTGGTCAGGTTGATAAAGTTTCAATCCGCGCCCCTACGTGAGGGGCGATGCGGGAAATCGGTTTCGAAAAACTCAATCTGGAAATCGTTTCAATCCGCGCCCCTACGTGAGGGGCGATGTTGCAAGCACCTTTTTGGATAACGCTTCAATAAGTGTTTCAATCCGCGCCCCTACGTGAGGGGCGATCCGGCGATAAACGCAGTGATTACCACACAGGTGGGTTTCAATCCGCGCCCCTACGTGAGGGGCGATGGTCGGTCGGTTCGAATTGGAGACCATCCAAACCTGTTTCAATCCGCGCCCCTACGTGAGGGGCGATCAGCTGATGAACGGTCGTCGGTTCGACCCGTCCGTGTTTCAATCCGCGCCCCTACGTGAGGGGCGATACGGAGAAGTCGATAATCGCTGGTCGGTTTTAGCTGTTTCAATCCGCGCCCCTACGTGAGGGGCGATCTTAATCAATCTATTAGCGGTGCATTTGGTGAAATAGTTTCAATCCGCGCCCCTACGTGAGGGGCGATGATCTCACGCCGCCCACTCTCAAGGCCCTTTTTGTTTCAATCCGCGCCCCTACGTGAGGGGCGATGAAATAAAAGTAGCACGGATTCCGCACGGATTCAGTTTCAATCCGCGCCCCTACGTGAGGGGCGATGGCAGAACATCCCAGATACATCAACATTGAGATGTTTCAATCCGCGCCCCTACGTGAGGGGCGATACGCCACAATCCACTTCCGATTTCCGCACAAGTGTTTCAATCCGCGCCCCTACGTGAGGGGCGATCAATTCACCCAACGCCACCGCCCTCTTACCATAGGTTTCAATCCGCGCCCCTACGTGAGGGGCGATCTTCGGGCTGCCTCTTTTTATGCGCCAAACAATCGTTTCAATCCGCGCCCCTACGTGAGGGGCGATTCAGACTCGTCCAGACCAGTTCTGCAGCGAGTGAGTTTCAATCCGCGCCCCTACGTGAGGGGCGATAAAACATGCAGCACCAAACGCCCATCGTTGAACTGTTTCAATCCGCGCCCCTACGTGAGGGGCGATCGAAGGCTTCGTCTGGCATCTCCCCCAACATCATGTTTCAATCCGCGCCCCTACGTGAGGGGCGATTCAGGACAAGTGCGGCATTGGCAAGGTATTCCTGTTTCAATCCGCGCCCCTACGTGAGGGGCGATGCAGATTTCCGGTGCTTCCATCGACCCGGAAGTCAATGTTTCAATCCGCGCCCCTACGTGAGGGGCGATCAACGAAATCAGTTCCGTTTTTGTGTCGATAACCTGTTTCAATCCGCGCCCCTACGTGAGGGGCGATCAACCCGAATCCGTCCATCACATCCATCAGTTGTTGTTTCAATCCGCGCCCCTACGTGAGGGGCGATGTGGACATTCTTCACATTCGATTGTTGAAACTCGTTTCAATCCGCGCCCCTACGTGAGGGGCGATCCGTACCTTCTCAATCTGGGCTCGGTCTTCTTTTGGTTTCAATCCGCGCCCCTACGTGAGGGGCGATGTTAGCGTTTCTTTATATTCGATGGTTTTGATAGACGTTTCAATCCGCGCCCCTACGTGAGGGGCGATCGCGTCTCTTTCGCCACCGTGGACCCGTATGGATGTTTCAATCCGCGCCCCTACGTGAGGGGCGATACATCAGGGCCACACGTTCTAACACGCATACAGGGTTTCAATCCGCGCCCCTACGTGAGGGGCGATTTAATTTCGGTGCTAGCAAATAACAGCCCAGCAGGTTTCAATCCGCGCCCCTACGTGAGGGGCGATGCGGCATTGCCTGAGTAATTGCGAACACCGGCGAGTTTCAATCCGCGCCCCTACGTGAGGGGCGATAAAGGAATTCGACCTTATCTTTACTGACTTCCAGAGTTTCAATCCGCGCCCCTACGTGAGGGGCGATACACAAGAAAGCCGTTGAAGCAAATCATGCCCTGTTTCAATCCGCGCCCCTACGTGAGGGGCGATAGTGCGCCACTTATGTGTGGAAATGGCGTGAACTTGTTTCAATCCGCGCCCCTACGTGAGGGGCGATCTGTCCAGACGCCGTGTCCAGTTCCAGCAACCCTGTTTCAATCCGCGCCCCTACGTGAGGGGCGATTTACCAAACTTGTCGGCAAGTGTTGCAGTGGCGGAGTTTCAATCCGCGCCCCTACGTGAGGGGCGATATTGCAACGCCCTCCGCAGCTGACATAAACATACGGTTTCAATCCGCGCCCCTACGTGAGGGGCGATGATAGAGCATCTCAACAAACTCCATGGATTCGAGGTTTCAATCCGCGCCCCTACGTGAGGGGCGATCGGTTACATGTACCGTTACGATAAAACACAATTGTTTCAATCCGCGCCCCTACGTGAGGGGCGATTGTCAATATGTCTTATGAGTGCTTTGCCTGCGGGGTTTCAATCCGCGCCCCTACGTGAGGGGCGATCCGCTTATGTACGTAGATCTCTGTTTCCTCGAAGTTTCAATCCGCGCCCCTACGTGAGGGGCGATTTATCCAGACGATGCCAACCATTGACGTACCAAAGTTTCAATCCGCGCCCCTACGTGAGGGGCGATGCAGTACCAATGCAACCCCAGCACAGACCATTATTGTTTCAATCCGCGCCCCTACGTGAGGGGCGATTCAACCACCTTCAATAGAATCCCGGCAACATCCTGTTTCAATCCGCGCCCCTACGTGAGGGGCGATATGATTGACTTGCCGCGAAGATCACACATCTCTTTGTTTCAATCCGCGCCCCTACGTGAGGGGCGATAAACTGGCACTGGGAGCGGGATTACTGGCAACGGGTTTCAATCCGCGCCCCTACGTGAGGGGCGATACTTCGGCAGTGCGGCCCCAGAGCGTGACATCAATGTTTCAATCCGCGCCCCTACGTGAGGGGCGATATATGCTGAGGCATCGCTCAATGCCCCTGTAATGTTTCAATCCGCGCCCCTACGTGAGGGGCGATCCAATCCCAGCCCCAGCCTTCAGGATCGCTGGTGTTTCAATCCGCGCCCCTACGTGAGGGGCGATTCCAGCAGACGCAGTACCGGGAGGTGAGCAGACATGTTTCAATCCGCGCCCCTACGTGAGGGGCGATGACCAGCCGCGCGCCATTAACCACGGAACCCTTGGTTTCAATCCGCGCCCCTACGTGAGGGGCGATCATGCGTTGATCTTCGGTGTGTGGGATAAATACTTGTTTCAATCCGCGCCCCTACGTGAGGGGCGATAAAGTTCTATAACAAGTCAACGCAATCGCAACAGGTTTCAATCCGCGCCCCTACGTGAGGGGCGATCGCAATCGCTTCTTCCCCTGCCTTCAGACGCTCTTGTTTCAATCCGCGCCCCTACGTGAGGGGCGATTTGAGGTAGACATTATCAAGGCAGTTCTTGCTAGAGTTTCAATCCGCGCCCCTACGTGAGGGGCGATTTTCGATTTTGAAACCCCTGTAAACAAATCTAAAAAGTTTCAATCCGCGCCCCTACGTGAGGGGCGATAAATTTTCAAATTTTAACAAAGGATCGTCACGATGTTTCAATCCGCGCCCCTACGTGAGGGGCGATCTGAAACCCAGGTAAGGATACCCTAACCATGAAGTTTCAATCCGCGCCCCTACGTGAGGGGCGATGCCATTACTTTGATTCCCTTTGTTCTTTGATTGATGTTTCAATCCGCGCCCCTACGTGAGGGGCGATATAATAGGAGAGGAATAGACGATGGAAGGAAAAATGTTTCAATCCGCGCCCCTACGTGAGGGGCGATTGATACTGGTTGTATTGGCAGGCTCAATACAGAAGTTTCAATCCGCGCCCCTACGTGAGGGGCGATAGCATTGCCCTGCCGTACTGGGTCACAACTGGAAGTTTCAATCCGCGCCCCTACGTGAGGGGCGATCAACCTTCAAAAATCCGCCGGCAACGCTCTTAGTGTTTCAATCCGCGCCCCTACGTGAGGGGCGATGCTCTGGTCTTGCACTTCCTGAACTCTTCCATATCGTTTCAATCCGCGCCCCTACGTGAGGGGCGATCTTTCGAGACCTGCCAGAGTTGCGGTGCTGATCTGTTTCAATCCGCGCCCCTACGTGAGGGGCGATCTGATTCTATTTAACCAATTAACGGGGAGAGGCGGGTTTCAATCCGCGCCCCTACGTGAGGGGCGATCAGAGAGATGAACCGCTCCCAAACCGGAATACAGTTTCAATCCGCGCCCCTACGTGAGGGGCGATTTGCGAGCTTCTGGGTTCTCTCAACGCTCTTATTGTTTCAATCCGCGCCCCTACGTGAGGGGCGATTCACCGCTGGCAACTACGTTAAGCTGAGTCGGGAAGTTTCAATCCGCGCCCCTACGTGAGGGGCGATAGAGCGGGTGGCCTATGGAGGGGCCTTTTTACTTGGTTTCAATCCGCGCCCCTACGTGAGGGGCGATGAAAATCTAATGGAATCAATCAAAGAACAAAGGGTTTCAATCCGCGCCCCTACGTGAGGGGCGATGGGATAGACTTCGTTCTCTGCTACGGTTATCCAGTTTCAATCCGCGCCCCTACGTGAGGGGCGATTCAACACTCGACAACGCAATCGGCAATCAGCGCGTTGTTTCAATCCGCGCCCCTACGTGAGGGGCGATGTTAGTTTCTGTTTTTTGCCTACCAGATTGCGGTGTTTCAATCCGCGCCCCTACGTGAGGGGCGATTTATGTTCGATTATCATAACCAGCGGACGGTATTGGTTTCAATCCGCGCCCCTACGTGAGGGGCGATAGCGATGTTGTAAATCATTAGCTGCGATGCGGCAAAAATGTTCGATCCGCGAAACAACCGTATTTTTGAATTGATTTACACTATCGCTAAAATTCAAAATATCTAAACCTTTATTTAGAATCAAGTTAAAAGAAGTGCGAACCCACAGGCTTCAATGAGCGCGCATCAGGTTCGCAATCAGAAACAGTGAAGACGGGAACGTTTACATAATCAAGGGACCATCTATATTATAAGATGCTTTTATTCCATGATGCTCCACTCTGCGTTCCCAGTTATTTCCCAGATTATAAAAGCGGAGACTGTCCTGGGAAAGGTCAGCAATATCTAAAAGCATTGCTTTATAAATAGTCCATTGGCCGGCATCGGCCTTGATTTCGAAAACCGAATTTTGGACGCGCTGACCGATATTCTCGCAAGCTTTGGCGATTCGACGCAGCCGTTTCTGTCCTTTGGGATCTGATGTGGAAATATCGTAAGTGACGAGGACATACACGAGAATACTGTCCTTTATTTCCAGAGAAAGGGAGGGTAAAGATCCAGATCACCCCTGAGATGACGTGCGAGCAGACGGGCCTGGATGAGTGGCAGGATGCCGATCGTGATCTTTTCATTAATAAAGGGATGGAAGATGTCTTCACTTTTTCGCTGTTGCCAGGATGTGAGAATTGTGCGTCTTGCTTCCGGAGAAATGAGAACAGCACCGTTTTCCAGTGTCTGAAAAGCAGAAGCAGTGAGTTGCTGCCGATTGATTAAAGAGAACACTAAACGGTCTGCGAGCCAGGGGCGAAATTCTTCCATCAGATCCAGGGCCAGACCAGGTCTGCCGGGACGATCACGGTGCAGATAACCGACGGCAGCATCTAAACCAGTGGCTTCACACGCAGATCGTATATCATGTGTGAGCAGCGTATAGACAAAAGACATCAGTGAATTGATTGGATCAAGGGGAGGCCGTTTAGATCGCTTTTGGAATGCGAAGCGTTTCTGAAACTGGGTTTGTAGTGAATTGAAAGCAGAGAAGTATTGTGCGGCTGCTTCTCCTTCGATTCCGCGTAGTTCACTGATGTCTGAGGAAGTCGTAACTGCTTCGATGGCAATTTTCATACGAGTGGCTGTCTTATCGATTGTCTGGACACGCGGTTCCAACTCGTTGGCATCGCGAATGGCTCTGCGTAAAACCGTACGACAGTTGGCAAGTTTTCCCAATACAAAAGCGCGTGCCAGATCAAACGTCCGATTTTCGCTATCAGCGGCCCGATACTGTTCCCTGCGAAGCAATACATTACCAGATGTAAATCCCTGGATCAAAGCTCGAAAACGTCCCCGTTCGTCGAGGAGTGAAATCGAAATGCCGGACTGGCTGGCAGCCTGCATTAATTGCGGGCTTAACCCAATTCGTCCAATGCAAATGATGCTATCGAGATTATGAAAGGGAAGACGTGCCTGAGTTTTGTGATCCAGGCGGATTGAAACGGTATCTCCCTCCTTGGCTAAGTAAGATCCTTCCGTTGTAACAAAGAGCGTATTTAAATGGGTTTTCATAATATACTCACTGTCATTTCAAAGAAAGATTGACCTGCTGGGTCAGCCACTGACTGGCTGAGTTTTGTTGGAACGATTGCGGTAAACATAGATCGTAAAGTGAGCAACTTTGGCACTTCGGACCAAATTCAGCTTGTGGTGTGCGGCCGGATGTAATCAGGTCATGCATTTGCTGAATGGTATTGATAGTGGTTTGTCTCAGTGTTTCATCCAGAACAACTTCATAACGGTGTTGCTTTTTTCCATAAAAAAGCAGACCTTTGCTGATTGATACATGCAACATTTCTTCCAAACATAACGCCTGGGCGCATAGTTGCACCCGGTCTGAATCATTTTGTTTTGGCTGGCCACGCTTGTACTCAATTGGCAGTATTGTCCAGCCGGCTAAGGAACGTGCGCGATGATGATGAATGACTTCCTTGAGAGTTCGGTTTCCAGCCTGTGATTCCATATCGGAGGGGGGATGCCACTCGATAATATCAGCCTTGCCAATCAGTCCATACTTTAAGCTGTGTAAGGGCAGGTCGCGCGTAATACGAATACCATCCCGGGTCGTCGATTTTCCGCTTTCTGCTTTCTTATGCAGGAGATGCCCCTCTGCAGTCCACTGATTGTCAGCCCAGAGACGCTCGAGATGAATCAAGGCACATTGTCTCGGACAGAAAATCAAATGCTGTAGTGCTGAGATCGGAACCAGATCATCTTCATTAAATGACATTGGTTGCACTCCATACTTGAGAATGCAAAACGGGTTGTTGAGACTGGATAATTTAAAAATCCCCCCGGACTAATCGTTCGGGGGGGTATTCATCTTAGATCTTTCGTTCGATTGAAATTCCCGAAGGGAGATCGGAGTCATCTACTGAGACCGCGTAATCACTAAACGACCGGGGTGGTCCAGTTTCCCCGTTTGAGGCAGTTCGTTCCACTTTGACACGACTAAAGAGTTTATGTGCTGGAGCATTACCCAAAGGGCTTTCATGCTGAAACACAATCAGCTCCTGTGGCGACATCTGACCTCGCGCCGCAGCACGATCATGATCAAACATATTGGCCAGCGCAGACCACAGCAGTTCCAGGTCTTCATCATTGCTGCCAAAACCCGTTTGAGCAGCCAGATTGGCGTTAACAAAGCCGTGCATCCGATAGAGGCCATAGGGGACTGTGAACTTACGTCCCATGGTGCGATTATCCCCCTGTTGTTTTTCTGCTTCTTTCTCTGTCGTAACTGCACAGCGTGTGATGGAGTGTTCCGAAGAGATAATAGGATCAATGCTTCGTCCAAATGTGAATTGAATTGGGCCACGTACCTGCCCCGCGTTAACTTCGGTAGTCATCACTGCGCCGAATGCGCGAATATCATAGAAATTCTCACACATCCAGTGCGTTATTTTTTGTGCTTCTTCAACTTTCTTGGGTAGTTTCTTGGATTCAGATTTCAGCTTTGAGGCCTGGTAGGCCCGTTCGTGCTGCTGATTCAATACCGCTTTCTCTTTAATGTAGATTTCGAAAGGAGGCTGCTCCTCTTTGGTGAGCCCCACATAATTGCGAATTTTTCGTTTGATACAGACATCGGTTACCAATCCCTGACCAGTTTCTGCATCCAGGCGTGGAAGGTTGCCGGCATCAGGATCGCCATTGGGATTACCATCGGTGACATCAAACAGGTAAACAAAATCGTAACGGTGATTCATGAGATGATTCTTTCTTTTGAATTTAGTGAAGAGTCGCGTGCAGATGACTCTAAAGAATGATTTCGATTCAACTTTTGCCGCCTCTTGAGATATCAAGATCAAGCAGCATTATCGTCTGTTTTAGCTTTGGTCTTTTTTGTGAATATATCCTGGCGCTGGTGATAATATCCCAAGGCGAATAACCCCTGTTGTGACAAGGTCAGATGACCGGGGAATACATTCAGTTTCTGACAAATATCCTGAATCCGCTTTTCATGGTAGGTCTTTCCCGCAGGTTCCAGTTTTCCCAGATGATGTTGATTCATGCGAATCAGGCGGGGGAAAACAGAAGCCGGTGTTGCCGATGCGGCGCCAAAGAAACGGTCTTTGATGGTGGCATTCAAACCAGGTAAAGCGTCTTCCTGGGATTTTTCCAGTTCAGCAAATAATCGCCCCATGTGATAGGCGGGATCGGGGTATTCTGGGTCGAGGGACACTGAGATCTCCTTTGTTAATTGGAAATGTTTTTGTATTCGGTTTTGACGATTCAGGCAGGCTTTTAAGAGGGATACACGACGGTAATTAATTTGCCGGTCCATGCGAATCCGTCGTAAAATACTGGAGTACAGCATCTGTGGATAAATTTGGCCGGAAAGTATGGCTTTCATCACGGCCCCCGCAAGTAACGGAGGTAAATCCTTAGTATCGCGTACTGTTTCCGCGAGTAATTGCCATAGAGCGGGCATCGCCAATTCTTTTTCAGGTTTCCCACAAATTTCCAGATCCTGCATATGCTGACTGAGGTGAGCAAAGATTTCTCCCAGCGAACTCATATACCAGAACCGAACTGAAATTCGGGCAGCATTGGGAGACAGGCCCAGAACATAAAATGGTGTTTCGGGATCTCCCAACTCCTGGGTCGGATATTGGCCACGCGCCACCTGTTTGAGCAACCTACCTAAGTTTTCTCGCTGCGATTCGTCTTCGGCTTTGAGATCAGGGTCCATGAAGGCGGAAAAAAGATGTTCCATTGGTGAGGCTCGTTCTGTCCAGAAAACGACAGTCGCATCACCGATGGTAAAACTTCGTTTGTTATCACGCGACAAGAGATAATTTAAAGCTGTACAATATTGAAATGCGGCCTGTTCGCTCACTGGTGCATTGAATGATTGTTCCTTATGGTAAGATTCATAAGCAGTCGCATTAAAGGAGACTATCGAAGCTCCTGCGGACTGTGCCCCGCGGACTCCTTTTATTTTCGGCTCGTGTAACCGAGCCAGTCTTTGCCGTTTTCCGCTTACCAGACAAAACGCATTCACAACGTCCTTACTGTCTTGTTGTGCTTCTAATTGCTGATTCCACCATGCTTTGATTTCCGCCGTTTCATGTACATATCCTTCCTCTCCGGATATCTGAAAGACCAGAAAACCTGTCGAAACTTCAGCCAACTCCGGGTGATTAGCAGATAGTTCAGGATTCCAGGACTTTAAGAAATTACAAACTGCTGAATAGCTGGGATGATTGATTTCCTGTTCCAGACTGAGGTGATAATCACGTGATGCTTCAAACGATTCCCGCGTGCGTTCCGGTTTCTGGTCGTCGGCCTTATAGCCCAGCAGGTAGCTGGAATTATCCCAGAGAAAACAGGGATTCAGACCAGAACCGGAAGGTTTGGCTCCGCCACACACCTGAATTTCCTGCGCTACCATTCGCTTGCCGGCTTCACGACGGATATCAGAAAACTGAATCAACTTTCCTTTTTTGTTAATGACGATGCAAAAGCTGATTTTTTGAGAACTATACCCATAAGGGGCGATCTCTATCCCCGGATCTTCAGCCAGCCTTTCATAAAACTGATTGAGTGATTGCAAAATCACGACAGCACCTCATTCCCGTGAAACGGAGGAACCTCGATCACACCATCATTCATGACAGCCCGGAAAAATCGGGGAGTACAATCGTCATCAAAATCGATGTCGTGCAGCATGTAGCCCAATTCTTTCTGTCCCTGAAGTGACTCGGTGCAGGCGGGGACTTCTGAAGGATCAATCCAGTCGTAGTCACAGGAGAATTCACGGCACCCCAGATAAGGTTGTTGAAAGTGCTGCCCTTTCTCAACCCGTCGTTTGAACATTTCAAAATGCTTCTTGGGGTGCTCCGTTTGATCCAGAAGCTCGAAGTGGGCTTCAATGACATAATCAACGTTACGCAGGACAATGGCCGCGCGCTGTTGACGGTCTTCGTCGACATAGATTCCCAAATGCCCTTTTCCTTCTTTCATAGACTTTTTAGGGCCATTCACCGAAATCTTGCTTGCCACTTCATTTCGTCGAATATTCATGAAGCGAACCGGTGCCAGGACATGGATTCGGTCTACACACCAGCGGATTTGTGGCTTCCAGTAGATTGCTTCGAGAACACCACGTGCGGCAGACGGAGTTATGACATCATACGAGACCCGCTCCACTTTCATTTCAGGGCGGGTGAAACAGGCATAGTCCCCCCACAGACGAAGTGAGATAGATGTATTTTTCATCAGTTGTCCTTTCATTCAGAATACAGATTGCGAAATATCCAGAATTCCTGCCTGCTGTGGCATAAATCCCAGATGCTTGAAGTCATAGCAACTCAGATTAATCAGTTCGAAATAACCCGTCGGTTGTCCTTGTGCATCTAATAGTTCAGAGATGTCGTTTCCCAGCATGGTATGCATCGTAAATTGATTGAGGCCAACCGTATAACGCTGCAGAATTCGCAGAAGTTTACGTTTCTGCATGGTGGCGGTTGTCTGATCGGGGGACATCAGACAGGCTCTTAACTGAGAAAGTGACTGGCGAGCTTTTTCATCGAAGGGAATAAACACAGAGGTTTGATAATCATCGATCAGACGAAATCTTTTTGCAGCTTCACGATAGTAAAATTCTGGAGTGCCGGTTGCCGAGATATAAAACTGATTCATTATTTCGTGATCATCCCATTCATTCTTATGAATCCAATAGTTTGAACGGAAGTATTGTTCAATGGCGGGGAGAGATAACCAGCCATGCGTGTGAAGCGGACTGCACTCGTCGCGAATCATCGCCAGGGTTGTGGCTGCTGTTCGTTTGAGATAGCCTCGAAGCGGAGTCCAACCATCTCCCGTTGATTCAAAAACATAGACGTCAGCTGAATCGAGTTTTCCTTCACGGTTACAACGACCGGCTGCTTGCGCGATACTGTCCAGGCCAGCGATCGCTCTGAAAACGACAGGGAAATCGACATCGACGCCTGCTTCAATCAGTTGTGTACTGATTACACGACACGACTTCCCCTGAGCGAGCCTGGCTCTTATTTCGTCCAGTTTCTGGAATCGATGTACGGCACACAGATTCGTGCTCAGGTGATAGAGTCCTTCAGATGTATCCATTCCTTTCAGCTTTTCAAATAATCTGGCAGCATCTGGTTTGGAATTGACAATACAGAGAAAACTGCCATGTGTTATCAGTTTATCCAGTAAAGACTCTTGCGAAACAGGACCCAGTGACCGAACCTCGACCCGTTTCATTTGCTTCGACAGTCCATCTGGTGCCGGCATGATTTCTCTGACGTCTTTTAGACCAATGTCAAACTGATCCCGATACGTGATAGCCGGCTGGGTTGCCGTACATAAAATAATGGTACAACCGTAATTCGTGACCAGTTCCTGTAACATCTTGAGACAGGGTTTTAAAAACTCAACGGGAAGCGTTTGTGCTTCATCAAGAATTATGACTGAATTGATCAATCGATGCAGCTTTCGACAGCGTGATGGTTTGGCTGCGAATAACGACTCTAACAGTTGAACATTCGTCGTTACGATCAGAGGAGCATCCCAGTTTTCTGTTGCCAGGCGGGAGGCATACTTTTCCTGATCAGGATCGACATTTGAGTGGTGTTCCAGAACGAGATCTGTATCCAGCGTATCGAACAGATTTCGAAACACACCGGCTGTCTGTTCTACAATACTGGTAAAAGGAATGGCATAAATAATTCGTTCTTTGTGATGGCATCGGCGATGCTTCAGCGCGAAAGCCAGGCTGGAAAGAGTTTTTCCACCACCTGTCGGAACAGTTAATGAAAAGAAACCAGGGGATTCTTTCGCTTTTTCCAGGCATGAATTTAATATGTTTTGACGAATTTCTGAGACTTTGGAACGTGGTTGAATACTTTTGCTTGTTAAATCCTGATGCAACGCCTCTTCCATCGCTGTCCATATCTCATTATCGAGGAGGACAGGCCGATAATTTGTGCGATCGGGAGACATGAACTCTTCCGTTGCCAGATAATCACTGTCCACCAGACAGGAGAATAACATGCGATTCCAGAACGCAAGCTGAAAGGGGAAATCAGAATTGGACGCCCTGATTTGAGGCCTGGCAGGAGGCTGCATCTGATGTATCTGCTGAGGGATCTGATCCAGTGAAATTAGAGTCGATGTATCACTGAGACGCGCAGAGAGCGAAGATGCTCTACCCGGTTCTGCATTTTCGTCTGCATAATCAGGCAGACCGGCGTGGTGCCCCATAATGCAATACGCAAGCAAATAGGCCAGTGGTTTTTCATTTGGTGATGGGAATCTTTGGAGGGCATGCTGAGCACCAAAACTGGAATGATTCACACGACTGTTTTCTTCCAAATGCAAAAGATAGCCATTCGCCTGCATCAGATAAGTCTGAAACCGGGAATCATATTTTCCCAGATCGTGCCAATATCCCAATAATGCTCCCCAGTCAGTTGCATTAAGTTTTTTTGAGAATTGCAGTGCATACTCTGTTACGAGCTCCAGATGTGCTTCCAATGGCTCCCACTCTTCTACGGGTCGGTCCTTCAGTGAATGGCCGAAATACTCAGTCATAGGAACGATCTCCCAAGGAATAAGAGTCGATCATCAGATCCAGTTCCTCGCGAATCGTCTCCACCAGTTCCTCAGGTTCCAGTACTCGAGCATGTCGTCCAAAACTGAGGAGCCAGGATCGAATTTCTTCAAATCCGGTCAATTGATATTCTGCAATCACCGAACCATCATTGTTATAACTGAGATGTTGACTTGTATGAAATTTCTTTTCCTGCAAGATTCTTACTACAGGGGGAGAAAAACGAATGCGAATGGTCTGGGGAGCACGTTCTTCAGCGAAGATACCAAATGAATGTTCCAGNTATTTAGCGGGATGGAAATCTTTGGGCCTCTGAAAGGTCATCAGGTTCGGTTGCACATCCACTTCTGAAATCCGATCGACTTTAAAAGTCCGGATTGCTCCGTGATCCAGCGACCAGGCAATCAGATACAAAGCGCCTTTATGAAAGATCAGGGCGTAGGGATGGATGTCATACAAAGTGACTGGTTCAGTTGAACGGAGAGATTGATAAGTGATCACAGTCAATCGATGATCTTCAATCGCCAGCATCAACTGGTCAATCAGTTCAGCACGCTCGGCATAATTGACAATATGGTGATTTGTCAGATGGACTGCTGATGCCAGTTTTTCGAGAAAACGAACTGCTGGGTCGCTGAGAGCTGATTTGATTTTCTGATAGGCGCTGTGAGATCCCTGCCAGAAGAGAGTACCCGCCATCAGTTCCAGGAACTGTCTCCCCAGATATAGGGCTGCCGTCTCTTCCAGAGTAAACTGTAATTGGGCAATCCCCACATTTCCCGCAATTTTCCACTGCTTTTTACCATGAGCAGTGGTCACTTCTGATACGGGAAAGCCGACTGATTTCAGTACAAGAAGGTCGCGTGCAATCGTACGATTTGAGACTTCAGTTTCTTGAGCTAATTCCTGCAGCGTGACACCTTGTTTGCGATGAGAGAGTATCTGAAGTAATCTCCATTGACGCATCAGTTGAGCAGATTCAGCCATCATGAGCCCTTACGCGGAATTGTGAATCAGGTTTCTATTAGACAGCAGTGTACTGAATGGTCTGGTCAGATCGTGTCGCACGTACCACATGTTCATGTCATGCTGGCGAGATATGGAAAGAAAGTCAAGCGGGTGCAGAGAGTTTCCGGCTTGGGAAAGGCTATACTTCTATTGGAATCTCAGTGTTTTGCATGTTGGCAGAATTGATGTGATTTTGCTTGAATTCCTATTCAACTCGATGAACCATTTGAAGGTGGGTAACAAAGTGTGCCCCATTCCTCTTCTGATCCATTCTCAACATACACCATTAAGAAAGTCGGCAGTAGACAATTCAGCATCATACTACAATGCTTCAATGAAGTACGATTGAGTTTGCCACCGTGTGTTGCTGCACCATGTATTAACTGACATCGAATCAGGTATACGCGTTCCAGACTTCGTTCGAGTATTAAAGCCCACCGTTTTTCCAGGTACCAGGTGCGCGCATCAAATTTCGATTTGCGTGCTCGCTTTGCCCGTTTGGGAGAAGGTTCTTTCCAGTAGTAATTACTCAGATACTCATCATCCAGAAGAGCCATGACGAGTCGCTTGTGTTCAGTTAAGCTACCGCTAATTACCTGTTGTTCGTCAATTCTAAGAATGGTATCACAAAATATTCTCCAGCTTTCACGGTCCGGACAGGGATCATTTTTCATCTGATCCCATTGACCATACAACGCATTAAAGGCAATCCACTGGTTGATCAGGGCCATGTCGTATTGCTGGGTAGTGATAAACTTCTGAGCTTGATCCAGCCAACTGCAAGCTCGATGAAACCGGATTGCCGTCGGGTGATCAGACTGTATCTGGTAAAGACGTTCCTTATGTGGTTTCCAACATCGTCGAAGATCACGAACAGAAAGCTGTGTCATTTGCAAAACCCTCTTGTTGAAAATATTTCTATTGAATGAAGTTCTTATCAAACTGTGACACTCATCGGATATTTAAATGTATTCTCGAGTGAAATAAACACTTTTGTTTGATTTTGTTCTATTAATACTAAATCCAGCACAAAAATACGGCATATAAGGTGAGTCCTCTGGGATATCCCTCAGCGACTCCCACTTTCCGTCAAATCAGCCCGCAACAGACCATTTTAAACCGGTCTGTTGCGGGCTGATTTCGCTCTCAGGTACCACACTTCTCATAGAAAGGAATCCCATGCTCACTCGAGAGGATCTACTCCTCATCGCGGCTTTGCAGTTTTTGTCAGACGAGATGGACCCTGTCAGCCGTTCGCTGCCCAGGATCTCGGTCCAGTTTTCAAAGGGTAGTTTGGTCGTCACGATCAGGCTGAAACGTTCATAGACCGTGCTGATGACGTCGAACAGCAGTTCAGAGCCGAGTTTACTGCCCGGGACATAACCCAGTTCATTCAGGATCAGCAGATTGAGTTTCGCGAGCTGTTTTTTTAGGCGGGTCAACTCCCGCTCTTCGCGGGCATCCATTAACTGGGGAATCAGTTCTGTGACCTGATAAAAGCGGACCCGTTTTCCCTGGCCGCAGGCGGCAATCCCCAGGGCGACTGCCAGGTGCGTCTTGCCGGTGCCGGAATTGCCTACCAGCAGGATTTTCTCCCGCAACTCGATAAACTCCCCCCGCATCAGTTCACTGACCTGCAGTTTGTTGAGGGCAGGCTATGCCTGGAAATCGAAGGTGACCGAATTAATCTAGTAGCGGGGAGGTTGACACGGCAGTGATTTTTTCCGAGCGGAATTGGTTCAGCCATATAGTCCGCCGCGTGATACAGTGGATGGCTGTATTGCTGATGAAGAAGGACTTCAAGTTTTCAGTCAAAATAAGAAAAATCAATTTCAAAACCTTAAAATTCTTGACACGTATGTTCATTGCTATATATTAAAATTCATCGATTCTGTAGCAGGCATTATCCTCTATAGCAGGCACTAAAACTGGCACACGATACCCCTTCCTTTCGCGATTTGCGGATTTCGTTATAGAGGAAGGGGTTATCTATTCCACCCCTTGTTTTTTTGCAACTGGCATCAAGAGTTCTGAGTACCATCCTTGAGGGACACGAATTCTTCAGTCGTTTGTTTCTATTTAGTGCCCGTGACATGGCTTTCTCAACCCAGATTACTCATGAATAAATATTCTAGAAAAACTTATGTGGAGAACACAAACTGGAGTTCGTACGCTAAAAGGTGCTGAGGCTAAATTGATACGTGAATCACTTGCCCATATGTGTGACATGCTCAGAGAAGAGCATCTACAATACGCAGAACAATGGGAATACGATGTCCGTGTTTTTGATCAGTTGGCCTGTAACCAGAGAATCGCTCTTCTAGCTGAAGTTGCAAGATACCTGCTGTCTGAAACAGATGATTATCCCTCATTGAATGCAATAAATGAGGGAACTGTTGGCGCAATCTATGAGAATATCAGGGTCAATATTATTATTGAATTAGATGAGTCAAATTTAAATGATAATCCAGAAATAGCTGAGATTAGCAGTTGGAGAACGCTCATTCTAGCTGCCTGTGTGGAGGCTGAATTCGAAGATCTACCTGATGCTAATAATCTTGATTATAATGAGTGGAAAATAAACTTAGATATCTTAGAAGAGCAAGTATTATGGGACCGAGATTTTGAGAGCAGTAATTTTTATCTTGATCTTTCTCCGGAAACCGGGAAGCCACTTAAAGACTATATGCGAATAGATGATGACTACTTTACTGCAATTCCACCTGACCCAACTGATAAAGAAGTGAAAATTGCTCTTGAAACTCTTATGAAATTGACACGGTAGTCTAAATGAAACAACGATCAGAAAAAGTCTGTTAAGTCTGCAGAAAGATTGAATTGGCTGTTCCGAAAGAAGATTCAGAGAAAAGATCTTCGGAACAACCGGAAGATCAACTCACTGGCGGGCAGGTATAGAGCAAAATTTGTTATGATGAAATAACAAACAATGCACCAAATTTTCTTGAAGGAGTATTAGATACAAAAATCGTGGTTTAGATTGACCACGAAAACAATACAACTTGATTGACGCGCGAGCGTCAAGAACTGCTTCCTCAGAAACGACCAACCTGAGCTCAAAAAAGCTCTTGTATGTACAGAAGCAGTGCTTGAGCCGCGCCCCGTACGGGGCGTTGGCCAGGTACTGTTCTGTACGCCCCTTGGTCGGGGTCTGAGGAGCAGGCCTGGTCCAGCGTCCTTATTTTTTTGCTAACCAGCGTCATAGACACTCGCGATCTTCAGTATCTCATTCCCTGTAAAGGAATGAAAAGTACTTTTGATGGGAGTGAATGACATGGAATTCCAAAATGTAGATTCCAAATGGTGGCTGGCGAATGGCGATCAACATGAGGGGCCGTTCTCTGTAGAAGAAATTCTTGCGAGGGTGGCTCAATCCGACCTGAGAAACGATCAACTGGCGTGCCCTGTCGGAGGTAGCGAATGGAAACCTCTCAGTGAATGGGATGTCTTTGCTGCAAATATAGATGACTCTGATCTGATCCCACCTCCCCCTCCANTACCAAATCCTGGCAGAGCCCCCTGGAANCCGACTCANCTNTGGTANTTGGGATTTCTTTTCAGCCCNCTCTGGCTGGGNATTCTGGCCGCTATTAANANCAAACGGNTGAAACAGAAACTACCAGTCTGGNGGCCTGTGGGATTGGGGATCGGNTGGCTNNTCGCNGACATNTTANTTGATCAGNTCNCTCAAAGCTCNCTGGTTGTNTCNGTACTACTTCTGGGGGCATTTGCTTTCGCTTTCTGGCACTTGTTTCTCAATAAACAGCTGGAACAGTTTGAANCATTTACNGCGACAAACAAGACCCCGAGTAATTNGATAGNTCCTTGCCTTGNCGGATCTCCGCTGGCTCTGCTTCAGTTGGCTGGGATTGCCNTTGCATTTCTTCCANNTGGACCACGAGATGTCTGTACTGNGTTTCTGGCCGCGGATACNGCCGAAGAAGCAAAACAATACGCTACANCTAACATGACGCCGATTATCCGGCAGTTTGAGCTTCTCGAAACTCTTATCAGGCAGATGCCAGAACTACAGGAAGACGAAAATGAGATTGAATACTTTAAGCTGATTGATGAATCTGAAGGTCCTCCCGATGTCGGAGGATATTTAGTTGGTTACCGAGCTACTATGCCTGATGAAGTTGGCGGTACTTTTACCATGGATGGATATTTTCATTTATTAGAAATCCAGGGTGAATGGAAAATCGACAGCTGGATCATTACGCAATTTAATAATCAGCCTCTGGATAACGGCCCCACCTCGATGTTGACTTTTTACAAAGAGATTACTGATGAATTACGGCGACAGATTGATCAGAAAACTTCTACTGTAAAAGGTGATAACCCGATAGAGCGAGATTACTCGCTTTATAACTATGGGATCACCCCGACAGAGAATTCGAATTCTCCGGTTTCCACAGAAAAAATAGCCCCTCAAAAGCCCTCAGATTCCAATAAATCAAATGAGAAACCTGACAAAAAGAGATCCGACATCAAAAGTGTGATCATTGAATTTCTGCAAAGCATCTTTGGAGAAACAGGAGGTCGTATTGTCTTTATTCTGATCATTATTGCGGCCATATCCATCTATTCAAACAAAACTCGCTCTTAGCTTATTTCCAGAATAGCACCCGGAAAGGCCAAAGTACATTTTAGGTTAACTGCCGACAAAGGAACTTCAGATATGCCAGATGGAACAGTCGAGCCCAAATGGTGGATTTCGAAAGGTGAGAGGCCAGACGGTCCTTTTGACGTTGACATGATACGTGGAAGAATCAAGGCGCTTGAGCTCTTTCCAGATAATCTTGCCTGTCCTGTGGGCGGTGATGAGTGGAGACCAATTAGAGATTGGAAGGAGGCGTTCGAAGACGCAATCGCCGCTGCTGCCTCACTGCTTCCACCCCCTCCGCCGCTCAATTATTCCCCTGATTGTGTTAAGACGAGTTCATCTCCTGAAGAGATGGCCATTCGAACGAGTGGAGAAAAGAAACCAATCTCTGAAAATTTACAGGGGCATCCTAAAGCATCCTCCGAATTCCCCAAAAATATTGCCTCTGGAGCAAATACCCCTTTTGAGGGCAATCTCCAGGGAAAACTGGATCTAAAAGAGTACGTGCAACCAGGCTGGCTTTTATACCTGATGATTATGGTTCCGTTTTTATTACCAAGTTTTGGATCGACTCCCGGCAGCCCGTGGTTCCTTGCCATCGTTGCGACGATCTTCGGTGGTATTGTCTTTTCAGTTTTGATTCANCCCCGGGNAAACNGTTACGGGNTCGGNNTNGGAGCATTTCTCTTCACATTCNTCATTGCAATACCGTTGCTCTTTTTCTTNCANGATATGGCNACNAGNTATGCTGGAGTCACTTTTTCGGAGGTCATGAAGGGCGGTGAAGGGCGTTTCAAACTATTTTTCTGCCTGACCTGGTTGATCGGAAATGGCTACAACCAACTCTCCCCTGAAGATCTGGGGGCGAGCCTTCCCTTCTTTTATCAATTAATTGCGATGTTCTCGAGTGTCGCTTTATGCGAGGAAGTGCTGAAACTCGTTCCCGTAATGTTCATGGCTAATTGCGCTGGGGAAGGGAGGCGGAAAAACGTGTTGTTTACTGGAGCCATGTCAGGGCTCGGATTTGGAATTGTGGAGGGAGTGCTGTACCACTCCCAAGTGTATCAGCCTCTGGAAATGCCGCTCTCTATCTATTTGCTTCGTTTCTTCTCGGTAGCAATGCTGCATGGCTGTTGGACGGTAATTTCAGCTGCCTGTTTTTATCATCTCACAGAAAATCCGGATGATCAGTCTCATAATCCACCAACAGACATCTTTGAATATACGTTTTTGATTCTAATTTCGGTGATCGCTTCGATGTCCCTACACAGCCTCTATAATGTCCTCATTTCACGGTATCTCTTTCTGGGTCTATTGATAGCATGGTTGACAGTATTTGTCACTGTGCGCGTATTTGATACTCCACATGAGCCCCAGAACTTGCCTCATCCGGATTCAGCCGGAGTTGAGTGATCACTTTGCTTCATTTAACCCAAGGGCCACCTCACATAGCGGCAGCATCCAGGGACATATCGAATTTTCAGCACTGGTAACTGGCAATATTTAGCTGACTGAAGTAAAGGTTTTCAGTTTCTTACTCCGTGGCAGTCAACTTTTTGCCTCATCGTCTCTTTCTTAATTGCATTATACTTATCAGCAGCAGTGTTAATCTAAATTATGGGAAAAACGCATCATAATACATTATCGAAATATAAAAGCAAGCAAATAAAAAATATTAAAAGTACTAGATTACAGACTGCTTATTATTTTCAGCACTTTTAAAATAGTAAGTTTGATTTACTGATAGCGATTACCTAAATTTCGTAGGTTTTCGTGTCATAATACATAAGGAGAAACCTGATTAGCCGTCAGAAGACAAAGCAGACACAGCTATTGGAAATTGCCAATCGAACTCGCCAGGTCTGCACTAAAACTTTAAACATCATTTATTGTCTTCTGCAATATGCAGTTAATCAGTTTTCTGCAAGTGGTTAACATCTGGTGTCAATCACGGACTAGATAGGTACTGTCGTCATGCAATCATCCGACAACGCTCAAAATCAAAAAGACTCCTTCGACTTCATTCGTTTTATACGACCGCTGATTCTATCACTAGAATCAATAAAACGTGAGCCGTTTCAGTTGAGATCTTTATCAATCCCGATGAGGTGGGAAGTGACTCGGCGTCACCCCTTTTATCAAAGACTTTGGAAAGACTCCGCAGACTTCTATCGAAAAGAAACTATATCAACAAATCCATTTGAGCAATTAAAACGTGAATCAGCGGTTGAACTTTTGGCTCTGATCGGAATTTCCGGAGAACCTCCCGACCCGAGTACTCCATTTTCTAAGCTAGGCGAATCTGAACTCAATAAAGCATGGCTATCTGGCGCAGTCCATCCTATCACTCTACGGGGAATGGCTGGTATTTTATTGGCAACATTACCTGAGAGTACCCTCGGGGAATTAGGCCTATATCTGATCGAAGCCTCTGGTGAAAAAAACGATAAAGAAAAGCAAAGTCGAGACAAAAGTCTATCCAAATTGATATCGTACAAATGCGATGCACTTGACTCTTTTCCTGATGAACCACTGGTTTCGGTTAATCCGGCTGCGTCTCAGCGTCTAATCAGTGAGGCAATCAAGGACCTGCATGCACAATGGAAAAATAAACGTGAACTGAAAGAGCAGAGAGACCGCTCAGACAAAAACATAAAGTACTTAGATGTGTGGGATCTGCGTGAAGGATTTTCAAACGAAGGGACTTATGACGTTTCTCAAGAGCGAACCTTCAAAGAAATTGCCAAAGAGCAAAGTTCCCCACTTACCACAGTTAGTAACCATTATCGAAGTGCATTCGAACTGATAATCGGAAAACCATATTCTCCCGAGTTGTGGTGGAACACAATGGGCGTTTTCAAGCTGAATCTATTCAATTTTGAACACAGCGTTGTTAGCCAGCTACGACCGAGAAAATCCCGTACACCACGCCCGGTTCCCGAGTCAATACTTGGTGCGGAGATTGACTTCCTCAATCAGGTCACCCGAACCGATGAGTATGAGTTAACTTATGTTGAATTAATGGCGGAGCTCAAATCATTTATTGGACAAGGACTGAGCGATAAAGAGATCCATGAGAGACTAGGTGTTGAAACTGAAAATCCAGTATTAATAGAGACACTCACTTGGATGCGTTCCAGGACAAGTGAGATCGAAAAATAACGTCTACACTAATTGGTAACCGGTAGAGGGTGAAAGTATTTCATTCCTTCTAAAAACTACCGGATGCCATTGATGAATCACGCAGACGCAACTCTCTCCGATCCAGAATTCCTTTCTCCAAAAGAGTTTGCGTTATCTAGTGGTCTTTCGACCCTAACTGTTCGCCGCTATCTCAATTCAGGGCGACTCCCTTTTATCCAGCCGGGCGGTTTTCGCTGTCGAATTCTTATCCCCCGAAACGCCCTGAATTCCTCAGGAAAAATCCCTTCAGAAAATTCGCCCCCACCACCACGCGCGAATAAGCCAGGGACCAAGACATTTGGTCCGGAACCTGCCTGGAAGAAAAAACACAAAAATCGTAAAAGCAAAAAGTGAGAATTCTATGCCACGAAAGCGTAAAAATCAAAAAATCAAATTGAAATATTTCATTTGGGTGATTTCTCAAAGAGGAAAGACATACCAAGCAGACGGACGTTCAAACACAATTAATGTTGGCCGTCACTCACTAGGAACATCGATTTACGAGGAAGCGATAGATGCAGTTTATGAACTCGACAGAATCAAAGCCGTCGAGCATGGACTTCTCGATGTTGATGAACTTGACCGTCAGGAAAAACGATCTTTATCTCTCTTAGAAGGCCGTCAACACTACGAAGCAGACATATCGAGTTCGCTTCTCACTGGTGGAATCAGACAAAGCAGCCAAAAACGCTACAGAGCAGTACTTGATAAATTCATCAAGTTTTGTGAATTAGAACAAATATCCTGCTGGGATCAAGTCGATGTCAAGCTTTTAAAAAGATATGCCGCTTATCTAGAAAGTAAAGACTATGCCTTCCGCACAATATATCTTGAAGTAAATACGATTAAACAAATCATCAATTGGTTGATTAAAGAGGAGCTTCTACCGAATGGAAAAGCCATTGATTTATCGCTCCCAAAGGCGCAAGGAACTTCAACCTATTGCTGGAAGCAGACAGAAGTAGCAGTGATGGTAAAGTACTGTCGCAAAAACAAAGCTTTAAACTGGCTAGGGGATATTATAATCTGTCTTGCTTGCACCGGTTTGCGAATCAGCGAATTAGCCTCTCTTCGATGGTCTGATATTGATCTAGAAGAAGGAATATTGCGTTTAACAGATGAGACTATGATAAAGAAAAAATCCAAGGCCAGTAAAAGGACAACGAAATCTGGTTATAACCGATCTTTTCCAATAAACTCAACGCTGATGGAAGTGTTCCATAAAATGCCTAATCGTTCAGGAAATGTTTTTCGTGGACCTCGAGGTGGACAGCTCAAACCAGATACAGTACGACTTATTTTGATTCGGGATGTAATTAAACCGTTAGCAAAAAAGTTTCCCCAGGGTGAGGATGAAATTGGCTTTGCTGATGGCCGTCCCCATAGCTTTCGGCATTACTTCTGCTCTACCTGTGCTAATAGTGGGATTCCGGAAAACATGGTAATGAGGTGGCTTGGGCATCGAAGCAGCGAGATGGTACAGCATTATTATCATCTACATGATGCCGAAGCAAAACGACGCATGGATACATTAAATTTTATTGGATAAGTTCGACGGGTGTTCCGTCGAATCACATTTGGAGTAGGCGTTGGAGGACTGAGAATCTTTGAAATTCGTGAGTTTATTGACCGCAGTTTTGTCACAGTTTTTGTCACAGTTGACTGTGTCAAAAAAAATGGTCGTTGCAAATCACTGATAAATAAGTGTTTACAACGACCATAGATTTGAATACGGAGAGAACGGGATTCGAACCCGTGGAACCGTTTGCACGGCTCACCGGTTTAGCAAACCGGCGCATTCGGCCACTCTGCCATCTCTCCTGTATGCTTGGAATGCCACACAATGGCGACAATCAGCACTCTTTATGCTGTTTTTCACGTTGAAAGTCAACGATTGAAGACTTGAATATACAGAGACTTCGGTAAATTGACAACACAGCGGACAGGGAGTGTATCAAACCAAAATCCCAGCTGCAATAGTTTCGTCGTTCTGAAGTCTGAAAGCGGGAAACCAGTTGTGCCTACACTGCGATCACAGTGAAAATCGATAGATTCGTCACTCAATCTACTCAATAAATAATTGTCTAAGCTATTTTGAACAGGTCACTTAGGGCTGATTTCTCCCTGTGATTCAAGATAGCAGCTGAGAGATTGTTTCCAGTCTGGAATCGAACCCCCGATGGCAGCCGTCAGCCGCGAACAGTCCAGGACACTGAAGCGGGGCCGATCAGCCGGGGCGTTATACTGCTCAGTTGTGATAGCATGTGTTTTCACTGAGATGCCCGCCAGTTCGAATATCGTGCAGGCAAATTCGTACCAGGTGGCCTGTCCCTGACAGGTAGCGTGATACAGACCAAACTGGTTGGTTTCAATTAAACGGGTTAATGCTGCTGCCAGATCTCGAGTGGCTGTGGGAGTGCAGTGTTGATCATTGATGATGGACAGCTCGTCACGTTCTTTACCCAGCCGGAGCATGGTTTCCACAAAGTTGCCATTTCCGGTTTTTCCAGCCACTCCATACAGACCACAGGTTCGAATAACATAATGCTGCGGACACAGGGCACGGACGAAATATTCACCGGCCAGTTTGCTGAGACCATAAGCGCTGACAGGTCCGGGGGCTTCCTGTTCTTGAAAAGGAATCTTCCGCGATGTATCGAGACCGAAGACGAAATCAGAGCTGATGTGCATTAAGCAGATATTCTTCTCAGAACAGTAGTGAGCGAGATTTCGTGGCCCTAATGCATTAACCGCATACGCGATCTCTGGTTCTTTCTCCGCCTGATCGACTTTATTATAAGCGGCGGTATTAATGATCAGCTCTGGTGGAGATTGACCTAAAGTGTCTGCAATGCGATCGGGGTCTTCAATGGAAATCTGTTGATGTGTCAGGCCGGTTACCTGATAACCGGCGGCAGTCAGGCTTTCAGCCAGATCATGTCCCAGTTGACCTCGAGAACCAATTACGGTGATCCGTTGCATGAAAAATGCCTTTGATATTTTCTAAGGGAAAATGACATGTTAACCGGCCGCTGCAGCCAGGTATTCTTGCCTTATTTATTGTCTGTGGTCGAAGTCAGCGGTGCAACGAAATGTACCTGTTTCACAATTTCTCGGAACCCGAGTGAAGTATAAAGGTGATAGCCCACGTCATTCTGTTCGAGCGTCTCGATTTTAGCCAGCGTGAGATTGAGATTTCTGAAATGCTGTAATGCATGTTCCAGCAGTTGTCTCCCCATCCCCTGTCCGCGATACCGGGGAGCGAATGCCATATTGGGAATGTATCCGATGCCCGCTTCCGGATCATGCCAGGTTGAGATATAACCGGCAATTTCGCCATCCACTTCAGCAATAAAGATGCCCTCGGGTTCTCGACGGGCATCTGCCTCGACGTGTCCTGCTTTCCGCCATTTCCAGTCGTGGCCATTCACCAGGCCGTATTCGCGTTCAATTCCTTCATCGATTGAAACACCATGAAAGGCTTCAACCGTGATTGATTTCAGGGTTTCCAGGTCAGCAGGTTGATAAATGCGTATTTTCATGACTCTGATTCAAACGGGATTATGAAATGGAAGATCTGAAAAGAGTGACGGGAACGACTGATGTATGCTATGCTGTTACTATGAAAAATTAAAGGAGTCCGGGGGAGTCCTTTCACAGAGTTTTCAGGCTCAGTATCGATTTAGTTTGATGGGAACAGGGTATGGATGATTCAGCAACCTTCACGGCAGACCAGTTTCTGGCTATCAGGCTGGAATTACCCGACGGCGGCCGCTGGACGGAATTGAACCAGGGTAAAATTATTAATCTGGATCCACCCGATATTGAGCACGGCACGATTGTACTCAATATTTCCAAAGTGCTTTCTGTCTATCTTCACAAGGTCAACCAGGGGTATGCCTGTTTCGATTTAGGACTGCTGGTGACGCGAAATCCCGATACGGTTCGATTTCCTGCAGTCAGTCTTTTTAACAGCGGCAAGCGATTTGAAGAGACGGACAAGACGATATCAGAACGCAAGCCTGACGCTGTGATCGAGATTGCCTCCACAACTCCTCGACGAAAATCTATGACGGGGCATGTGAAAGATTATGTCAACTGGGGAATTGATCTGATCTGGGTGATTGATCCGGAATCTCGCGAAGTTCTGGAATATCAGCCGGGAAGTGGGAGTGAAGTAATCGATGTGCATGGCAAGTTGACAGGTAAAAAGGTCCTGCCGGGCTTCGTGATGCCCGTGAAAGCCTTGTTTGCAGAACCGGATTGGTGGTAAGGTAAACATTATCGTACTCAATCAGAGATGAACGGATCATCAACACTACTGCAGACAGATCGCTCGTTTCAGTAGGATTAACGCGAAAAGTTGCAAGGAATATTCAGGGATGCCAGACGCACACTATGATGTGGCAATCATCGGTACCGGGCCCGGGGGTGAAGGGGCTGCGATGCAGGCCATCAAGCAGGGCAAGTCGGTAATTTCGATCGAGAAATTTCATGAAATCGGCGGAAATTGCACACATAAGGCAACAATTCCCAGTAAGGCTCTGCGTTATTCGATTCTGCAGATGTCTGAGATCAATAACTACATGCGACAGATGGGCCGACTGGGAATGGTGCTGGACCTGGAGTTTCCAGATCTGCGAAAGACGGCGGCATCGGTGATCCAGAAGCAGGTAGGGATGCGTCGTACGTTTTATGAACGGAACGGTGTTGATCTGGTCGAAGGAGAGGCTCGCTTTCTGGATCCGCATCGCATTCACATCAATACACCCAGTGGTCTGACAGAAGAGATTACCTTTGATTATGCGATTATTGCGACAGGCTCCCGACCATACCGGCCTGGAGATGTCGACTTCAGCCATCCGCGGATTTTCTGCAGTGATACCATTCTCGATTTGAATTTTACCCCTCGATCAATCAGTGTGTATGGAGCCGGGGTGATCGGTTGTGAGTACGCGTCTATGCTGCGAACGATGGGGATGAAGGTCAATCTGGTGAATACCCGCAGTTCCCTGTTGGACTTTCTGGATGATGAAATCAGCGATGCACTCAGTTATCACATGCGAGAGAGCGGGGTGCTGTTAAGACACTGTGAGAGCTACGAATCTATCCAGGGAACGGATGATGGTGTGATTCTTTCACTGCAGTCGGGCAAGAAGCTGAAAACGGATATTTTTCTGTTCGCTGCAGGACGAGCGGGGAATTCGGAAAATCTGGGTCTGGAAACCCTGGAGATTACGCCCGATTCGCGAGGCCAGATTGAAGTCAACGATGATTTTCAGACAATCCAACCTCATATCTACGCGGTGGGAGATATCATTGGATATCCTTCCCTGGCGAGCGCCGCCTATGTGCAGGGACGCTATGCGGCCAGTCATCTGGATAATGGGGAGTGCGAGCGGGCACTGATTCGTGATATTCCGACAGGCATTTATACCAGCCCGGAAATCAGTTCACTGGGAAAAACCGAACGGGAACTGACCGAAGCGAAAATCCCTTACGAAGTCGGACATTCCATGTTTAAACATCTGGCCCGCGCCCAGATCATGAACCGTCCGATCGGGATGTTGAAACTGCTCTTCCATCGGGAGACACTGGAAATTCTGGGGATACACTGTTTCGGTCCGAACGCTTCGGAAATTATTCACATTGGCCAGGCCATCATGTCTCAGCCTGGAGAAGCGAACACCTTGTTGTATTTCATTAATACAACGTTCAACTACCCTACGATGGCAGAGGCTTATCGAGTAGCTGCATTAAACGGCTATAACCGTCTGTTCTGATCCCGGCAGCAAAAGCGAACAGAAAAGCAGCGACGCTTCCAGAGACTCACTGGTTGGATATGAGTTATGATTAATTTGCTTTCGCCAGTTGGCCCGGGGCGGTTATAATCGGCTGTCCTGTCATTCAATAACTGTTCTTGCTCAGGGGATTGGTATGTGTCGCTCGCTCGTTTTGTTAGTGGTGTTTTGGTTGGAGATAATTGCTGGCGGGGGGAATTCATTTGCAGCAGAAACACAGCAGCCGAATGTACTGTTTATTGCCGTCGATGATCTGAACGACTGGATCAGTTGCCTGGGGGGGCATCCTGACTGTAAGACGCCGAACATCGATCGCCTGGCATCACGAGGCATGTTATTTACCAATGCCCATTGTGCTGCTCCTGCCTGTAATCCATCACGGGCGGCGTTAATGACGGGAATTCGTCCTTCCAGTTCGGGCGTATATCTGAATTCTCAACCCTGGCGGCCGGTCATGCCAGACGCGGTTACGCTGCCTCAACACTTTCGAAATAATGGATATGAAGCGGTTGGCTCCGGCAAAATCTTTCATGGCGGCTACAACGATCTGGGATCGTGGGATGATTATATGAAGCAGACCGGAGATCCCAAGCCGGATCCTGCGGTCTTAAATGATCCACACAGCCGCGCCGGAACTATTATCTGGGGCGTACTGGATGTTGAAGACAGCGAGATGAGCGATTACAAGATGGCGAATTATGCCATCGATTATCTGGGCAAACAGCATGACAAACCATTTTTCCTGGCCTGCGGCATTTATCGACCGCATATGCCCTGGCAGGTACCTCGCAAATATTATGATATGTACCCGCTTGATAAAATACAGCTTCCCAAAGTGTCGGATGACGATCTGGATGATGTTCCGCCAGCCGGTGTCAAGATGGCGAAGCCGACCGGCGATCATGCTAAAATTCTGAAAACGGATAACTGGCGCTATTCCGTGCAGGCCTATCTGGCGAGCATTGCTTTCGCGGATGTCCAGGTCGGTCGTGTGCTGGATGCCCTCGACGCCAGCCCATATGCGAAGAATACTATCGTGGTTTTATGGGGCGATCATGGCTGGCATCTGGGCGAGAAACATCACTGGCGCAAGTTCTCGCTCTGGGAAGAAGCCACCCGGGCTCCTTTGATGATGGTTGTTCCCGGCGTGACCAGGCCTGATTTACGCTGTTCTAAGTCAGTAGACTTTATGAATATTTATCCGACACTCTGTGAGTTGTGTGATCTACCGATTGGCGGCTACCTGGATGGCGTCAGCATGGTTTCGCTGTTGCGAGACCCGGATATCATCTGGGAGCGCCCGGCATTGACAACGCACGGTCGCCTGAATCATGCGTTACGCGATAACCAGTATCGACTCATTCGTTATCGAGATGGCAGTGAAGAACTTTATGATCACAAAACAGATCCCATGGAATGGAAGAACCTGGCTGACGATCCCCGGTATGCGGAAGTCAAACAGCGACTGGCAAAATCGTTTCCCGACAAAAATGCATTAGATGCACCTCATGACACGAAACGGAGTGGCAAGCAGAACAGGAAAAAGCAGGGGCAGGGTAAAAAGAAACAACAACCTGCGAATAAATAGAGATGTTGCTCATTCAGCTCCTGAATCAAACAACATCTCTCAAGTGAATCCCGTGGCTCGGAAAATGAGTGTCACTCCGTTTTTTTACCTTGTGTCTTTTCGAGCATGGCTGCCAGCTCGTCGACGGTGACAATCGAATCTTTGTCCTGGTCTGCCTGAAAAAACAGGGGGAGTTCGCGAAGCGGGACTTCGTCGCGTTCGAGTTTCCCGTTGGAGTTTTTGTCACGCCGTCTCACCAGTTTAAAGGCGACTGTTTTGAACTGGTTTTCGGCGGTAGCGGCCTCTTTGGGAATGGCGACGTTGAAATAACCAATCATCATTTCATTCCAGGTCTGGTCGCCCCAGGAAACATCTTTGGTCGGATCCGGATTGGATAAATTAGTGTCCGAATTGTTGTAGTGAGCCACACAGTGAATATATTCCCCGGCCTGGATAGGAATCGGTTTTTCTACACTATAAGCGGTCTGCCAGTTGAAATCGAAGGCTGGAACATCAATCAGAACTTCCCCCGGTTGATCGGGAGTTTTGCGAAGTTCGTAGCGAAACGCTTTGCCTCGCAGATGCATGTGTGGCATAAAGCTCAGGATCATTGCATCACGGTCGCTGGGGGGAGACGTGGCTTCGATTTTGAAATTATCATCATGGGCATCAATCGAGAAACGACGACGTACGAAGTCTTCATTGATAACCTGTGCAGTTACAACCTGATGAGTCACTTTGGATTCGTCGGTAAAGATCAGGCCGACTTTACTCCGGTCCTGCTGTTCCACGCCGATGGGGGTGTAATGCATCTGAAATACCAGCTTGGAACCAGCGGGTATTTTTTTTGCCATGCCTTCCGGGAGCATGACTTCGCGTGAGCCAGGCACATAGCCGACCAGGAACTGGTCTCCTTCGCCGAACACGCGGACCCGTTTCCCCTGCGGCGGGCGCGCAAAGACGAGAATATGATGCACCACAGCACGATTGCCCGGCAGCGCTTCTGCACCACTCAGCCATTTGTCTTCGGTAAAACCAGGATCAACGGTGAAGTACTGATATTTGACTCCACGTTTTCCAGCCTGGGCGGGCACGTTGAATGGTTTGTCATCCATGTAGAAGACGGCATCCGGTTTCTGGGGTAACTTCCAGCCGGTAACGTAAGTCTGTGGTTTTGGCAGATTTTTGGGATCTCCCTGTGGTGCACCATGCTCAACCCAGGAATAGATAAGTTCTTTTTCTTCTTTCGTCAGGCTGCGATCATTGGCAAATTTTCCATGCCTGGGGTCGGCGTGCCAGGGGGGCATCCGCTGGTCGCGGACTACTTCTGCGATGGTTTCTGCCCATCCGGCGACCTCTTCATATTCATTTAATGCGAAGGGGGCGATTTCACCTTCACGATGACATTCCACACAATGTTTCTGGAACAGTCGGGCGATTTGATTGGAGTAGGTGACCTTGCTGTCGAGATCGGGTTCCCGGATGCGTCCAATAAAACATCCCACTGGTTTAGTGGAGGGTTGACTGACCTGTTTGCCGGCGAGTAATTCCGTCAGGGCCACTTTCAGATCTTCCCGCTGAGGTTCATCTCGGAGATAGCCCACACCATACTGGTCGTCAACACGCCCATGATAGCAGACCTTACGCTCCTGGTTGAGAACGAAAATTTCCGGAGTGCGTCTGGCACCGATCTGATCCGCGACATGATTGCCGGCATCTTTCAGCACGGGAAAACTGATTTCATGTTTTCGGGCATACGCGGCGATTTCAGTAAGGGAATCCTGTTGATTGGACATAATCGCATAAAAGGCGACTCCCTGGCTGGCAAACTCATCGGCCAGTTTCTGCAGGCGCCCGCCATACAGCTTTGCCAGAGGGCATTCCGTTCCCAGGAATGCGATCACGACCAGCTTCTGCTCTCGCTGATCGTCCAGTTGGACGGATTTGCCACGGAAATCCTGCAGAGTGAAGTTCTTCACCTGTTTACCCAGCAGAGTCTCCTGCGATTCGGCTGAAGCAATTGAGGAAAACAGACAACAGGACAGGATTCCTGTGATTAGATAATAGAAGCATCGCATTCGACCTTGAACTCCCCTCTCAACTCATATTTAATGATGGGCGCAACTTGGGTTTCGAAACCTGTGATGGGCATCTAACCCGGACCAGGATTGATGGTAGCGTGAATTGGCATGATTTCGTCCAATCTCTCTCATAGAGCCGAATCATAAGCTGTTTAATCCAGCACTGATCGCCAGCTCTATAGGTAGTTACCCTGACTGCTCTATAGGTAGTTACCCTGACTGAGGTGAATCTGTTTCAGAATTCAGGAAAAGATCTGATTTTAAATCATTATACAAGTGACCAGAAGCAAGGTAAATATCAGTGATCTTAGGATTGGGGACAGATATCGTTGAGATCACACGAATTGGTCAGATGATCGAACGTCATGGCGATACGTTTCTTAATCGTGTGTTTACCGAAAACGAAAATAAGTATTGTGGTTCCAAAAAGAACAAAGAGCAGCATTATGCAGGTCGCTGGGCGGCCAAAGAAGCAGTTATGAAGACCCTGGGGACCGGATTTATCAAGGGGATTGGCTGGAAGGAAATCGAGGTTGTCAATCTCAAGAGCGGTAAGCCAACGATCGTGATCTCGGGGGGGGTAGAGCGTCACGCAGGGGAGATGGGGATCAGTGAGATTTTGATCACAATTTCCCACAGCCGCGAATTTGCCACCGCGACCGCGATCGCACTGGGAAAGATCAATTAAGCAGCCTGGCTCGAGGTGCTGGTCAGGTCTCTTTCAGGTCCAGAATCTTTTCAATGACGGGCAACTGGTGATGAGTGAGATGATCCACCAGGGTAGCCGGTGCTTCATCGGCAATGATCAGATCGCGGTATTTGGATTTGATAAATTCTGTTTCAATGCAGTGATCGACTAAATTCAGCAGCGGATCATAAAAGCCGGAAGTATTCAGCAGCCCCATCGGCTTTCTGTAAATGCCAAGTTGAATCCAGGAGACGACTTCGAAGACTTCTTCGAGAGTCCCAAAGCCGCCAGGCATGGCAATAAATGCATCGCACAACTCTGACATCAGGGCTTTGCGGGTATGCATGTTGTCTACAATATGCATCTGGTCTACACGCGGGTGGATCAGTTCTTTCATTGCCAGCTGTTGCGGAATGACTCCGATGACTTCGCCACCGGCATCCAGAACGGCGTCGGCGATGATACCCATTAAGCCGACGCTGCCACCGCCGTAAACGAGTGAAATATTGCGATCGGCCATCAGACTCCCGAGTTCAACTGCAGATTGCCGGTACTGAGGATTGTTCCCGGATTTTGAACCACAAAAGACGCAAATGCTGTTGAGTGTGCTCATGCTCCGGTTCCGTCGGCTGCCTGATCATTTTCGGAAGCATTCTCTTCCGGCACCTGTTCCCCGGTTTTTCCTTCCGGGGCATTCCCTTTATAGGTTCCCGGTTTGATCTGCGGGCCACGTTGATGCTCTTTAAGAATCGCCTGGAGCTGTTCCATATCCATGACTTCTATTTCCAGCAGATCCCTGGTAAGGTGCTCCAGCAGTTCACGTCGTTCATCCAGAACTTCATAGGCAATTTTGGAGCATTGATCGATAATCCGCCTGATTTCCAGGTCAATTTCCCGTAACGTGTTTTCGCTGTGGACACTCTCGACTCCCCCTTGGGAATCGCCGAGGAACGGAGACCGCCTGGTTTCGCTGTAATGGACGCGACCCAGTTTGGGGCTCATACCGAATTCGGTGACCATACGCCGGGCGAGGTCGGTGGCACGCTGCAGGTCATTCTGAGCACCCGTTGAAGTTTCCTGGTAGATAATTTCTTCCGCGGCGATGCCCCCCAGCAGGACGCAAATGCGGTTTTCCAGTTCGCTTTGTGTTACCAGTTGTTTTTCTTCTTCCGGTCGCTGCAGCGTATAGCCCAGCGCACCCAGTCCACGCGGGACAATCGAAATTTTATGAACGGGGTCAACGTTCGGCAGAGAGCAGGCCACCAGAGCGTGTCCACATTCGTGGTAAGCGACGCGGCTCTTTTCATCTTCATGAATCAGACGTGTTGATTTTTCCAGACCGGCAACAACGCGTTCGACGCCTTCTTCGCATTCGTGCATGCTGACCGCGTTTTTGTTATTTCGGGCAGCGAGCAAAGCTGCCTCGTTGATCAGGTTGGCTAAATCGGCTCCGACGAAACCAGGTGTGATTTTTGCGATGTGCTGCAGGTTGACTGAGTCATCCATCTTGATCTTGGCACTGTGGACCTTGAGGATCGCTTCCCGCCCCCGTACATCGGGACGATCAACGAGTACGTGTCTGTCGAAGCGACCGGGACGCATCAGGGCCGGGTCGAGTGTTTCCGGACGGTTGGTGGCACCCATGACGATGACGCTCTGATCTGAACCAAAGCCATCCATTTCAACCAGCAGAGCGTTTAGAGTCTGTTCCCGTTCATCGTGACCGCCGGGCATGCCGCTGCCTCGCGTTTTTCCGAGGGCATCGAGTTCGTCAATGAAGATGATCGCCGGTGAACGTTGGGCTGCCTGCTGGAACATATCCCGGACCCGGGCTGCGCCTACGCCGACAAACATTTCGACAAAATCTGAACCGGAAAGACCATAAAAGGGGACACCCGCTTCACCGGCCACCGCTTTGGCGAGCATCGTTTTTCCTGTCCCGGGAGGGCCTACCAGCAGGACTCCCTTGGGAATACGACCACCGAGTGCCTGATATTTTGCCGGAGTTCTCAGAAACTCGACGACTTCGCGCAGTTCTTCGACCGCTTCATCAATACCGGCGACATCATTGAAAGTGACTTCGATATCTTCCTGGGCATACATGCGTCCGCGGCTGCGTCCGAAAGACATCGGCGAACCGGCTCCCCCCATGCGGCGGAAGAGATAGATCACAAAAATCAACAGCACGATCGGAAAAAACAGGACCGCGATCAGTGATTCCCATTCAGAGGGGCGGCTTTCCGAATCGACCACAATATCCTTGCTCTCCAGTTTGGATTGCAGTTGAGCACGTTTTTCTGATGCGATACCCCAGACCGGGATGTAATAATTTTTGGTGGTGTCAGCCAGGGTTCCTTTCTCAGAACCTTCCTGTTTGGGCTGGTCCTGAAACACGATGTAATCTGTGCCGAACTTCAGTTCGTGAACGTTGGTTTTATTAAATTTGCCATCATCCAGACCTTTGACGAAATCGCCAAACTTGAGTTTCTCACCCCGCTTATTGTTCGAGACAATCGAGAGTGTGATAACCAGAATCAATCCACCTACGACGAGATACCAGAGCGCATTGCTTTTCGGGCCTTTGGGTTCAGCCCGCTTGCCATCCCCTTTGGGAGTGCGTTCAGGAGGGACGGGACGATCTTTTCGGTTCGGATCCGGGTTTGACATGGAGCTTTATCTTTTTTCCAAGCGTGTATATTGCTGAATTCCGGTCATTGAAGTAATCGGAACATAAGGTCAGTTGGTTAAGTCCTCAATGAAAGAACCTCTCAACGAAGAAGGGATCTTAACACAGAATGCATCTTATTCTTTAAGGCTAATGTATGTCGTTTCAGCAGAGGGGTCAATCAAACGTTTTCCGAGAAATGCGGGTTCTGACCTGAAACGCAACTGAAAAGGACCTTTTGCAGAGTGAATGCCCCTTGCCATGTTTAATTATTACGCCTAAAATGCGGATTCGTTGGTGGTTAGGACAAAAAAACAGTACCAGGGAATGTCATTTTCCGCTCTCCTCAAGAATCAATACAACAGTCAATTATAACGACTGAGGATGAAAAAACAGGGTCGAATGAAGCGAATAGCCGTTCTCGGGTCTACGGGTTCGATTGGTACCAGTACTCTTGATGTGATAGCCGCCCACCCAGAGGAAATGCAGTTAACTGCAATTACCGCACATAACAGCTGGGAACAGCTGGCTGAGCAGTCACAGCAGTTTCACCCTCGCTGGGCAGTTCTGAGCAATTCGCAGTGCGAGCCAGCTGTCTGTAGCAGCCGTTTTGCAGCAGGCACTGAAGTGCTGTTCGGCAACGATCAGATCGAGCGCGTGGCTTCTGCTGAAGATGTAGATGTTGTGATTTGTGGCATTGTCGGCGCAGCAGGACTCAAAGTAGCCTGGGCGGCGGTTGAAGCAGGAAAAACAGTTGGAATCGCCAATAAAGAGACATTAGTGGTTGCCGGTCCTTTAATTATGGATCTGGCCGCACGGAGTCAGGCGACCCTGCTTCCGGTTGACAGTGAACATAATGCAATCTTCCAGGCATTGCAGGCGGGCAAGCCTCAGGAAGTCAAACGGATCATTCTGACCGCGAGTGGCGGCCCTTTTCGTGGATTCACCCAGTCTGAACTGAAAGACGTGACACCAGAAAAAGCTTTAGCTCACCCGACCTGGGAGATGGGGCCTAAAATCACCATCGATTCGGCCACGATGATGAACAAGGCGCTAGAGATTATTGAAGCAAAATGGTTATTCAACCTGACTTCCGATCAGATCTCTGTCGTCGTGCATCCCCAGTCCATCGTACATTCGATGGTGGAATTCGTGGATGGTTCGGTGATCGCCCAGCTTTCGCCACCCGATATGAGGCTTCCCATTCAGTACGCACTTACGTATCCTGATAGGAAAGCAGGCCTGAATACTCCCATGGACTGGAGTCGGTCATTTGAGCTAACCTTTGAACCACCTGACCTGGAAGCGTTCCCCGCGTTGCGACTGGGATATGAAGTTGCAGAGCACGGGGGGACGTGCGGTGCGGTATTAAACGCAGCTAACGAAGCTGCTGTAGAGCGTTTTTTGTCGGGTGAATTGCGTTTTTGCGATATCGCGACCTCCTGTCAACAAATATTAGAATCACATCAATTCGATCCCAATCCAAGTCTGGAAGATCTATTTCTGCTGGATGACTGGGCTCGCAAGGAGATAAAAAAGTGGAAGTAGTGCTGACCAGTCTGTTGTTAGGAACAATCGGAGGAAAAATTGCCAATATTGCCATGGTCGCTCTGGGGCTGGGGCTGGTGATTTTTTTCCACGAGTTGGGGCACTTCGCTGTTGCCAAATGGTGTGATGTTAAAGTCGAGCGATTCAGTATCGGCTTCGGCCCGATCATCTACAGTTTCAAATATGGTGAAACGGAGTATGCGCTGTCGATCATCCCTTTCGGCGGTTATGTGAAAATGCTGGGTCAGGACGATGTCGACCCCAGCCAGTTGAGCAGTGAAGAAATAGCGCTCGATCCCCGCTCCTATTCGGCCAAACCCGTTTATCAGAGGATGGGAATTATTTCTGCGGGTGTGATCATGAATATCATCACCGGCATGTTATTCTTCGCATTTGCATTTCGCCTGGGAGTGGCATCGACACCCTGTATTGTCGGGACTGCCGTACCGGGAATGCCCGCCTGGGAATCTGGCATCCAGCCCGGAGATGTGATTCACAAAATCAATGGTAACGAGACGACCTCCTTTATGGACATCATTCGCAGTGCTGCCTTCAGTGATGGAGATATCACGATGGAAGGGACACATCTGAACGGCGAAAAATTCGAAGTCAAGGTCACTCCGGATCAGACCGGAACCCGGCCACAAATTGGACTGCTGCCGGCACAGAGTCTGCAGATTCCCGTTTTCCAGGATCCCAATGAGCGAATCACCAGTAAAGGCACTGCGGCGGCGAATGCGGAGCCTCGTTTTTTGCCGGGTGATACAATAAAAACGATCGATGGTGAAACCATTGAGAATTACGCGCAGCTGCAGCGAGCCTATGCAGCAAAAAGCAGTGAGACATTGAAAACGGGAGTCGTTCGCAACGGGACTCCCGATACCGAAATTGTGGAAATCGAAGTCAAGAACAATCCCTTTCGGACTTTAGGATTGTGGATGGAAATTGGTCCGATTGAGTCGATTCAGCAAGGCTCCCCCGCTGATCGAGCAGGTTTGAAAGTGGGTGATAAAATCACCCATATTGACGGTCAGGATGTGGGCAAGGCTTTGAATCCATTGCGGCTGCCTAATTATTTTTCGGGTCGAGCCGGTGAAACGATTCCCATTGTCGTCAATCGAGAACAGGATGGTGACCAGCCAACCGAGGTCAACCTGAATGTCGTTCCGCTCGACAATCCCGCCTGGCTGGAACATCCCGTCTTTTCCAATACTCCGCTGGCGGTGGGTTCACTGGGGATTGCGTTTCACCTGATTCCCACGGTACTCAAAGTCGAAGAGGGAAGTCCTGCTGCTAAAGCGGGAATTAAACCGAACGCCCTGGTCAAGAAAATCAAAATTCGCTATCCGGAAAATGAAACCGAAGCAGACTGGGCACCGATTCCGGAAGTTACATACGAATTCGATGATAAAAACAAGAACTGGGCGAATGCATTCTGGGAGATGCAGGTTCGTCCCGGCTGGCCTGTCGAACTGACATTCAGTCAAGATGGTAAAATTATCGAAGAAAAACTCCAGCCATGGGTCAATCCCAAACAGAAACCGGAAGAGCAATGGTCTCTGCCTGTCCGGGGGATCCGCTTACAGTCACTGCGTGAAATTCAGCAGGCCGACAGTATGGGCCAGGCTCTGGGGATGGGAGTGCAGTACACAACGAATTCAGCAAAAGACATTTACCTGACTCTGCGAAGTCTGATTACCGGTCGCGTCTCCCCCATGGAATTGAGCGGTCCAGTGACGATTGCCAAGGTTGCTTATGAAGTGGCCCATGACGGTTATGCACAACTGCTGCTGTTCCTCGGGTTCCTGAGTGTCAATCTGGCTGTGTTGAACTTCCTGCCGATTCCTGTCCTGGACGGAGGTCACATGGTGTTCCTCTGCTGGGAAGGCATTACCCGCAAGCGACCCAACGAAAAAGTTCTTACAGCTGCTACCTACGTGGGAATGATCTTTGTGCTGGGGCTGATGATTTTTGTGCTGTACCTGGATATCTTTCTGCGGGCATTATCTTAATTTCATTTCCTGAGTGACTTCAAAAAATCATTGGGATCACAAGTTTAGATGTGTTAAGCTGAGAGTAACTTCTGGTAGGAACGAGATGCCGGGAGTTGAAGGTCCTGTCGTATTTTGGGAGCACATCGGAGAACCGATTTATGACTGCAGGTCAATCCCCTCGTGGTTCAGGAGATCAGGCGGCGGCCTGGCTGGCAACGGTATTCACACTTACCGGCGGATTATTTGCGTGCATCTTCGTCGTTGTCACCAGTGGAGAACCGCCGGGCAGACCCATGATGGTCGCCATAGGCGTCATTACCGTCTTACTGTTAACGCTCTGGCTGTTACGTGATAAGCCCCCGGAATCACAGCAGGAGAAGCTCAAGTTGTGGCACTGGTGGAAGAAGCAGGAAGCAGATCCCTACGAATACAAACCACGCCCCCGAAAAAAAGCGAGCCATACCGATTATGGTACGAATCAGCCGCCCACTCTGGACTCGATCCGGGAGGCCACTGATGAGCAGCGGACCTGGGTTCCCTCGATCCGGAATATCAAAGAAACTTCAGAAGACGCCCCGTCGGATCGATCTGAATAAACTCAACAAGTTACCGGGAGTTTATCGGTATCGTGAAAAGATGCCACGACGACGTGCCGAACGCGAAGGATCATCGTCGGGAGTATTGTTCTGACGGTACTGGGGCTGCTGATGGCTCTGAGCGGCGTTTTGCTGCCGCAGGAATCGATTGGAGTAGCCGATGATCTGGTCCGAGGGTTCCGGTTGTTCAAAGTCTCTGCTCTTAGCCAGTTCCTCTAAATACTTTGCATATTCAGGACGGGTTCGTTCACGATAAATGACCAGTGAGTCAATCGCGTGATACATGCCACCCGGTTCCAGAGGCTGACTTTTATATTCAATCAGATCGGTCGCGATACGATAGACGGCGCTGCGGACCCATTGCTCATCCAGTCGGTTCTGGGGCAAAGCTTCCATGATGAATTCCAGTGTATGGCCAGTGGTTGAGACACGCTTGTTGACATCACTGGCATACTCCGGGCCTTCAAAATACTTTGAGGAGAAGGAACCGTCCCGATTCTGCATGGAACGGGCATACTCAGCATATTGACGAACCCGCATGCTGGCTTCCAGCCAGGTTCCCCGCAGTTGTTTCTGATCTTTGAGGTAGCAGTTAACGGCACTGGCTGTCGCGAACAGGCCGTGAGTTCCACCGCAGGCTGATTTGGTTGGTTCAGACTGCATCTGCTCCCGTACCAGTCTCTCCATACTCCACTCTTCCTGTCGGTCGCTCACCCATTCTGCATCCCAGGGGAGGTAGCGGGAGAACGCCCACAGGGTCCAGGTGATTTCTTCGTTGGTATTCACTTCTGCCTTGGCATTACGGATCATATCAGCGATTGTGATTGTTTTTTCGCCCGTTTTAAATTCATGGTCGAGTGGAATACCGGCCATCGCGTAGAATGCCAGAAACTGATTCGGGTGACCTTCAAACGCGTATGGCTCTGTAAAAGGGTGTCCTTTACCACCATGGGGGGTGGTAATAAACCAGGGGCGTCCACGGAAACTGGGGCCAGTCGATACCCAGTCGATGGCGCGAATGCGTTTGTTATTCTGGTACAGCGAGTATTCCCAGCGTAGCGCGAGAATTCCGTGTGCAATCTGCCACGGAGTATGTATGTTCGTTGAAAGCATCCGGCGGTGAGAGACTTCGATCGCCTCGTCTACAAGTTTGTCCAGCGGATCTACAATTTCCGGGACGGGAGGCGCTTTGGGGCCCTCTGGTTTTTTCATCTCAGGTGAGGACTTGCTGGCAATACCAGGAAATGGCTTGGGTTCCGGTACGGAGCCTGATTTGTTTTTCGTTGTTTCATCAGCCAGAAGTTCCGGTTTTCTGGCTTCAATACTGAAATCCGGTTTGCGGGCAACCAGCGGGGTTTCCATGTCTTCAGGCGTTGTGGTGACCTGTCTGACTCCCTTGGAATCTGCCTTGAGATCGGGGACCAGTAACTGGGGTCCAGAGGCTCCCTGAAGATCACAGGCAATCTGAGATAATGTGGTGAATACAATTAAAGTCGAACATTTAATCCAAAGGTGGGGGGGCATCCTTGAATTCATTGCTGTGTGCTTTCCAAATCTACAATTTGTATTCTAATCAGGGCAGGAAATTTCCGTGAGCCTGGGAAATTTCATCCATACTTTCGGGTAATATCTCGGATTGATGTCAGGGAATAACGTCTCTAAACAGCGAAACTGAAAGCAGTGACTTCCAACTGTCGTTCAAGCCTGAGGTCGGTAATTAAATCAGAAAATGTGGTCGGTGTACTCTTACGGATTTCGAAAATCAGATTCTTTTGAGAGAGATAATTCGTATCCGAAGGAGTCGAGGTTCGTGTATATTCATTTCTTGAGATACATGGATTATCGGTAGATGTAATTCGATCTGTTGACCGGGGTTTTGGAGAAAGCGGAATCTCAGCAGACTTTGTCAAGATTCGAGTACCAGTTACGTAAACTGGTGTATGTATTTTTGATGCGGACCGAATTATGATATCTTGAGTTGAAATATCTGTTCTCCGATTCCGATGACTTCGCACAGATTGACCTAAGGGAATTCCGCAAAATTAGGAGTTATAATCTTTTTAAGTCAAGTCAGAGCTATCCGAATCGATTCAGATTTGGACTCGAGAATTTTATGAAAAGATGGTGTGATACGTACAGCTGACGGTGAGCCTGATTCTTGAAACAAATGGAACCCTAGATAGACCCTGAGCCATGCAACTGATGTTAGAGTTTTCCTCAAGTTCGCACTTGTGGGTACTGGAGGTGTTTACTGCCCTCTGGTTTTTCGTGATGGGGTCTGTGATTGGCAGTTTTTTGAATGTCGTCATTTATCGAATGCCTCTGGGATTAAATATTTCTAAACCCAAGTCCCGCTGTCCGGTATGTGAAACACCGATCCAGACGCGAGATAACCTGCCGATTCTGGGCTGGCTTCTGTTACGAGGCAAATGCCGCACCTGTCAGACACCGATCTCGGTACGGTACCCGATCGTTGAAGCACTGACAGGTATCTTCTTTCTTCTCTTATATATCCTGCTGGTCCATTCTGGTGGGCAGTTTCTTCCCTACCGCACTCCCAACCGTTTCTGGGGGAGTTATCAGATCCTGGAAGGTCGGACCTGGGACCTGATTGCCATAGATGTCTATTACAGTTATCTGTTTATCGTTCTGCTGGCATCAGCCTACATTCATTATGATGGTCAGGAAATCCCCCGCCGGTTGTTACTCTGGTGTTTTGCGATTGGCCTGGGGGCTGGAGCAGTCATTCCTGCTTTACATCCTGTTCCGGCTTTTATTTCCACTCCGTCAGAACTGTCAACTGGCAAAGGACTACTTAATGAAATTAACTATTACGGTGTGCTGCAGGCAGCCATTGAAATGGAAACGCTCAAGACACTGGGTTGGGGGCTTTTATATGGCATCATTACAGGAGTCCTGTTCTGCTGGCCGGTTTTATTCAAGCAACAATCAGCCAGCCCGTTCCGGTCACGAACCTCCTGGTTGCTGATTCTGGTGGGCGTTTATCTGGGCTGGCAGCAGGTGGTGACTGTCGGGTTTCTGGCGGCATTCTGTCTGTTCTGCTTTGAGCTGTCATTCAGGGGAAATCGATCTTTACTATTGCGATTGCCGGCATCAGCTTTTATCGTAGCGATACTTACATTACAGTTATTGTTCGGTAAGTATCTGACAATCCTTCCCTTTCATCTAAGTTACCTGAGCTATCTGCTCGTAACAGCCACTCAGATTGTAGCAATCCCTGTTCTGACGGGACTGTCGCAGTCGATCTATATAAAACGGGTACTTCAAAGTCATACAGAGGACCAGATTTCAAGTAATGAATCCAGATCCATCACATTCTGATCTCACTTTGCCTGATGTCGTCCTGCGGTCACTTGAAAGCGGGGAATGTATCCAGTTGCTGTTATGCAAGCCGAGGGAGAAGCAGGTTTCAGCTTTGAAAAAAGTTACGATGAGACCTTTGGAAATCAAAGGAAAACCCCATTTTCAGTTTGCTTTCCTGCGAGGCAGGCAGGAAGTTCATGAGAATCTGCTGCAGGCTGAGAGTTTTCAGCGACTCAGGGAACTCTGGTCAGAATATTTTCAAGAGGGATATCTTTTTACGCAGCACGCTGACTATCATTTTCGCAAATCAAAGCAGGGAACTGTTTCTTTGAAGAAACATGCCCCGACCAAAGCGCGCCAGCAGGAATCGGAAACACATAACCGAACGAAACAGTATCTGATTCCTGAAGGGGTGCCCTGCACTTTTCTGGAGGCGATTGGTGTGATGACTGACACGGGCAAGGTGAAGTCAGCACAATACCGCAAGTTTCGACAGATTAACCGCTACCTGGAATTCATCAATGATATTGTGCCCTCCCTGTCGGGGAGTGGAGAACTCAATATCGTTGATTTTGGTTGTGGTAAAAGCTATCTCACTTTTGCCACACATTATTTATTCACCGAAGTCCTGAAACGCAGAGTGAACATAACGGGGCTCGATCTGAAGCAGTCTGTTGTATCGCACTGCCAGCAGATTTCCGCTGATCTGCACTGTGATGGCCTGACATTCAATACGGGAGATATCTCCCGCTTTCAATCAGGTTCCCAAAAATGTGATCTCTCCATTTCCCTGCATGCCTGTGATACGGCGACTGATGCCGCGATTGCAGCGGCGATGTCTGCTGATACGGATGTGATCATGGCCGTGCCCTGTTGCCAGCATGAACTATTTCAGCAGATCAGCAGCGGGCCCCAGGCCGGTTTATTGAAACATGGAATTCTGAAAGAGAGAACAGCCTCCCTGGTGACAGATGCCTTACGGGCTCTGGTACTGGAAATCAGTGGTTATCGTACTCAGGTAATCGAATTCATTGAGACGGAGCATACACCCAAAAATCTGCTGATCCGAGCGGTCAAACGACAGTCCCGACTGCCAGTGCGGGAGTGGCGCGAACTGGTCAAACAGTTTCGGTCATTAAAAGAGCAATATGGAATTAACACATTTTATCTGGAGCAGGCATTGGGAGAACAATTTCAAAAACAATGCCAGACTTCGGGACATATCATGACAGGGATTGATGGATAGACTTAATGATGCCTGAGGAATCAGAAACAGATCCCCAAACAGAACCAAAACGAATACGTGTCCACTCCAGTGTGATGCTGTTTGTCTGCCTTACGCTGGTGTCGGCTTTTTTGATTTACTGGATTCAGATCCGTGAGACAAATCAGCCTGTTTATCCATCAGGAAACTTCAATCCAGCGCCTGCCGTGGCTGTCGTGCCTTCCGGGAGTGCGCACAAAGCAGAGGTGGCTAATATCCAGCCAGGTTCTGTTTCCTCTGACTCAACAGTGGATCTTGTTCTGACTCAGGCCACCAATCGAAAACCTCTCTTACCTGACCTGAATACCATCAACGAAGGTGAACTGGAATCAACCAGCTGGCAGAACCCTTTTTACAAACTGTTCTGGAAAAGTCAGGGCTGGCTGTTCACCGAAGAAGGAATGGAATCTGCTGCGGATCAGGTTTCAGTGGCAACATTCAACAGGCCGTACCAGAAAATCAGTGTCAGTTTTCGTGTGGCAGTTGATAAGGATTTTCCGGAATTTGAACTGCAGTTACTGACCAGGAAAGAAGATCATGTCGATCAGATTCTGGTTTCCAGTGTCATTCATTTTCGAAATGATGCCGTCAGTATTTCGGAATCTGTCGGGAATACCAGACTGGAACTGAAACAGGTCAAGTTAGATCTGAGTCGAACCAAACCGGAAGCCGTGCCTGTAAGGCTGGTGGGGACCGGGAACCGCTTTGTGGTCAGTATTGGCAGGCGGCGGGTGCTCACCTGTGCCCAACCCGCACTGCAGTCGGGAAAAGAATGTTTTCTGTGCTTTCTCACTAATCGGCAACGCGTCAAACTGACCTCTCTGAGAATTGAAGGCGAGTGAATCTGAGGGCAAATTCTTCAGAAAATGAGGAGTTCAACAGGGGAAATCAGAACTGTACATCCAACAAAAACTTGCAATCTGCCATTTCTGCTGGTAACCTGAATGAGAGCCTCTTACCGGGTTCTGAGTTAAATCTTTAGGATGAACTAAATCGTTTCTCATTTTGAAGATATTGCAGCGATGTTCTGCATCAGACTCAATGAACAAGCGACCTGCCTGCTTCTCCAGCGAACCCGCATTCTGATTTATGTTCCTGAGTGGGAACGGAGTTGATCCAATATCACAGAAACGCGGCTTACCTTCTATATCGGGTTTTTCCATGCGGGATTTGTTAAGACATGTGACAGCCACTGTATTGATCACCACAGCCATGGTGCATTCCGGATTCGCAGCGGACAACAAAGTCGGCATAGATTTCGAAAAACAGATTCGTCCTCTTTTAAAGCAGTACTGTTACGACTGTCATTCCCAGGATGCTGAAGAATCGGGACTGCGTCTTGATTACGGAGCCAATATTCTCAAAGGGGGGGACCGGGGACCATCTGTCATTCCCGGTAAAAAGTCCGACAGCCCCTTGTTTCAGAGCCTCACGGGACAGGGTAAAATTCCCCGCATGCCACACGACATGCCTCCTCTCAAACCGGAGGAGATCAATCTGATTGGAGAGTGGATTGAACAGGGAGGCCACATTCCAGAATCAGAGTCGGTTCTCACGCAGTCCCAGGTGTCATCGGAGCACTGGGCTTTTCAACCCATAAAGCGTCCTGCCGTTCCCGTAGTCACACAGCAGGACTGGGTTCGAAATCCGATCGATGCCTTTATTCTTCAGGGGCTGAATCAAAACAAACTGACTCCTTCAGAAGAAGCTGAGCGGCATACACTGATTCGCCGATTAAGCCTGGATTTAACAGGTTTACCTCCCACGGTGGAGCAGGTACAGGCGTTTCTGGCCGATACGGAAACGGGGGCTTATGAAAGACTCGTGGATCAATTGCTGGCATCTCCTCATTATGGAGAACGCTGGGCCAGGCACTGGCTGGATGTGGCCCGTTATGCGGATTCAAATGGATTTACAATTGATGGACCGCGTTCGATCTGGAAATTTCGGGACTGGGTCATCAAGGCCATCAACGACAACATGCCCTTTGATCAGTTTGTCACAGAACAGTTAGCCGGGGATCTGCTACCGCAGCCTGCGACCGAGCAGTTGATCGCGACCGGATTTCATCGAAACACGCTTATCAACCAGGAAGGGGGAACCAACCCCGAGCAGTTCCGCGTGGAAGCAGTGGTGGACCGTGTGAATACAACAGGAGCCGCTTTTCTGGGGCTGACCGTTGGTTGTGCACAATGCCACAAACACAAATATGATCCCCTGACACAGCGGGATTTCTATCAGCTGTACGCCATCTTTAACAGTACGGCTGATATTAACAGTGCCCCGCCTACTCTCGCGTTACCCACAGACGAACAGAAAACCAGGCAGACTGAACTCAAGCAGCAAATTGCCATGCTAACCAAGCAACTGGCTGAGCAGGAAAAATTGCTTGCTCCCGAATTCGAAACGTGGAAAGCGTCAATCCAACAGACTTTTAATGATGACAAACAGCATTGGTCTGTTCTCAAGGCTCAGGATGCGATCTCAGAAAATGGTGCGACCATTACGATTCTGGAAGATCAGTCTTTACTGGTGGGCGGAAAAATTCCCAACAATGATGTCTATCGTGTCGAAACCGAAAATATTCCCCCGGAAACAACGGGATTAAGACTGGAAGTTCTCACCCACGAGAGTCTGCCGAAGAAGGGTCCTGGCTGGGCAGGCAATGGAAACTTTGTGCTGGACGAAGTGATTGTTGAAGTCGCGAAAAAAACTGGGGATCTCTGGACGGATTTTGAACCGGTAAAACTGGTTCAGGCTACCGCGGATCATTCACAGAATAAGTTTCCCGCGAGTTACCTGATTGATGGCGACCTGAAAACCGGTTGGGCCATCAATGTCAGTCAAGGGAATATGAACGTGAACCGCAGGGTTTTGTTCTCATTACAATCACCATTGCAGCATTCCGAACCGATGAAATTAAGGGTGACTTTAACGCAGACTCGTGATGCGAAATACAATGTGGGACGCTTTCGAATTTCTACAACAACCATCGCCCCAAGTGTTTTCAATGTCGATCCGGGCCTGCTGGACATATTGAAAGTACCTGAAGAAAAGCGGGATGCAAAACAGAAGACCAGCATCAAAGAGGCCTTTCATAAGTCAAACCCTGAGTGGGTAGAACTGAATCAACGGCTGACCAAACAGAAAACAGAGCAGACCAGACTTAATAAAGACATTGTCACCACAATGGTCATGAAGGAACTGCCAAAGCCACGTGAAACCTTTATTCTATTGAGAGGGAATTTCCTGGCTCCCGGAGCCCCCGTCAGTCCGGATGTACCCGCTGTCCTGCCCCCGTTTCCGCAAGAGGTGAAAGAACCGACGCGTCTCGATTTTGCCCGCTGGCTCACCAGTCCGGAACAGCCCTTAACCGCCCGCGTGACCGTTAACCGCTACTGGCAACGCTTTTTCGGCAGAGGTATTGTGGAGACCGAGAACGATTTTGGTACTCAAGGCACACCGCCAACTCATCCTCAACTGTTAGACTGGCTGGCCTCGGAATTCATGCGGCTGAAATGGGATGTCAAGCAGCTTCACAAGCTGATTGTAACTTCCGCCACTTATCGACAGGCCTCCGACTTCAGGTCGGAATACCAGGAACAGGATCCCCGTAATCTTCTGCTCTCAAGGCAAAACCGTTTTCGTATGGAAGCCGAGTCCATTCGGGACCTGTTTCTGGCCAGCAGTGGTTTGCTGACCCGAAAGATCGGCGGTCCGAGTGTGTATCCACCGCAGCCGGAAGGGATCTATGTTCTGACACAGAATAAGAAAAGCTGGCCTGAAGAGCAGGACGCTGATCGATTTCGTCGAGGCATGTATACTTTCTTCTGGCGTTCGAGTCCATATCCAATGCTGCCGACATTCGATGCCCCCAACAGCAATACCACGTGTACCCGCCGCGTGCGTTCAAATACGCCGTTGCAGGCGCTAACACTGGCTAATGACCAGTCCCTGTTTGAACTGATCCAGGGACTTGCGCTCCGGATTCTTCAGGAAGGACCTGATTACGATGAGGGAAGATTAAGACAGGCTTTTCAAATCTGTCTGTCACGTACTCCTGCAGATCATGAACTGGAAGTTTTGACACGATACCTGAATGAACAGAGAGCCTGGTTCAAAAAATCACCACATCAGGCGAAGCAGGTTGCTGCCAGCGATTTGCCCGAAGAGATCGAAATAGCGGAAGCTGCCAGCTGGACTGCTGTCGCACGCGTGTTAATGAACCTGGATGAATTCATTACACGCGAATAACACTTCTTCACTATGAATGTCTATCACTGAGTATCAAAGGCGTTCTGGGAGAGAGATACATGAGTTTAAATAATCTGGGTTTACGAGATCTGACACGCCGCCATTTTTTTGAAAATTGCGCCGTGGGGGCGGGGGCCATCGGTCTGGCGGCTTTGATGCAGTCGGAACAACAGGCGCAGGCTGCGGCTTCCACACTCGGTAAAACCCATCATCCACCGAAAGCTAAAAATGTCATATTCATGTTCATGGCTGGCGGACCCAGCCAGCTGGAAATGTTTGACTATAAGCCGAAGCTGCAGGAGCTGGAAGGTCAGGTCATTCCGGAATCGTATGTCGAAGGCAAGCAGTTCGCCTTCCTGAAAAAAGACGCGAAGTTACTGGGAACGCGACGGAAATTCAAAAAATATGGTGAATCAGGTACCGAACTGTCCGATGTGGTACCGCATCTGGCGAGTATTGCGGATGACATCACCATCCTGAAGAGTATGAAAACGGATGTATTCAATCACGGGCCCGCCAAACTGTTTATGAATACAGGTACGCAACAGTTTGGACGCCCCAGTATGGGGGCCTGGGTGACATATGGGATCGGCAGTGAATCGCAGAACCTGCCAGGCTTCGTCGTATTACAGTCCGGTCCCCGTGGTCCGCGCGGTGGCGCTCCGTTATGGGGGAGCGGCTTTCTGCCGACGACCTACCAGGGTGTGCCGTTTCTAAATGGTGCCGATCCAATTCTCAATTTGTCAAATCCGTCTGGAATTGATTCCCAACGGCAATCGGAGTTTATCGAGACCGTAAACCAGTTAAACGCGCTGCGATTGGAGAAGACGCGGGATCCTGAAATAGCAACGCGCATCTCCGCCTATGAAATGGCATATCGGATGCAGTCCAGTGCTCCTGAATTAATGGATCTTACTGGCGAGACAAAAGAGACACTGGACTTATATGGTGTTGATCCGGCGACGCCCTCTTATGCCCGCAACTGTTTACTGGCGCGCAGGTTAATTGAAAAAGGGTGCCGTTTTGTGCAACTTTATCACACTGACTGGGATCATCATGGGAACAAAGGGACGGACCTGGAAGAGTCGCTGGATGCCCGCTGCCTGGAGACGGATCGTGCGTCAGCAGCTCTGGTGAAAGACCTGAAACAGCGTGGTCTGTTAGAGGATACGCTGGTGATCTGGGGAGGCGAATTTGGTCGGACACCGCAAGGAGAGCCACGCGATCTGATAGGCCGCGATCACCATATAGATGCCTTCACCATGTGGGTCGCTGGTGGCGGATCCAAACCTGGTGTCACAATAGGAGAAACTGACGAACTGGGATATTACTCAGTGGAGGACACAATTCATGTCCGCGATTTTCATGCGACGGTCTTACATCTGCTGGGGATCGATCATCATGAGCTTTCCTATTTTTACCAGGGTCTCGATTTCCGCTTAACGGGAGTCGAAGAAGCGCATCTGGTGAAGAAAATGCTGGCTTGAAAGGAGGGGTTCGGCTCAGGCTGATAAAAACTTGAGCGAATTATGAAGAAATCCTCTGGACAGAATTTGCAGATTCCATTATCACTCGCCTCTCTCTCGCACATCTCTAAATCTTAACAACTCACTTCACCATTCTTGCTGTCACTCCAACGTCTTTTTTCCCCATTACCCTGTAATCACGGAGGCATGGATGCCACCGGAGTCCAATACCGGTCTATCCGGATCGATCATGCGCAACACCGGGCTGATTTTCCCACTAGTCATAGTGAGTTCAGTCCTGGTAATCATTGCGCCTCTGCCTCCGTTCGTGATGGACTTTCTGTTGTCCTGTAATATCACCGTTTCCGTAGTGATTTTGATGACAACGATTTATGTCAAGCGTCCACTGGAATTCAGCGTATTCCCGGCGATTCTGCTGGGGACCACATTGGCACGACTGGTGCTTAACGTGGCGTCCACCCGTTTGATTTTAACACGTGGGGCTGCCGACGGGACTGCTGCTGCCGGGGGTGTCATTGAAGCTTTCGGTCACTTCGTTGCTGGCGGTCAGCTGGTTGTGGGGCTGATCATCTTTGTGATCCTGGTTACGATTCAGTTTATGGTGATTACGAAAGGTGCGACCCGTATCAGTGAAGTCGCTGCCCGTTTCGCTTTAGACAGTATGCCCGGGAAGCAGATGGCCATTGACGCCGATCTGAATGCCGGTTTAATCAGTTCCGATGAAGCCAAATCCCGACGCAGTGAAATTACTGAGCAGGCGGACTTCTATGGTTCCATGGACGGTGCCAGCAAGTTTGTCCGCGGCGATTCGATTGCCAGTATCATCATTACCCTGATCAATGTTGTCGGGGGACTGTATGTCGGGATGGTCGACCACGGCATGGAACTCTCAAAAGCTGCTACCGTATTTACAACATTAACAATCGGCGATGGACTGGTCACACAGGTTCCCGGCTTCCTGATTTCACTGGCTGCCGGCTTGATTGTCACGCGAACTTCAGTCGACAGTAACCTGCCAGGCGATGTGGTGAAACAGTTCTCAGGGCATCCGGAAGCCCTGTTTCTGGCTGCCACATTTCTGTTTGCCCTGGCGTTTACTGGCCTGCCCGCTGGACCGATGCTGGCTTTAGCCATCGGATGTGTGGTCACTGGGCTGATGCGGCGAAAAGGCCTCCAGGCAGCCGAGGTAAAGAAACAGAAAGCAGAAACCCAGCAGCAGACCCAGAGTCAGCCTGAACCGAAACCGGAAGATCATCTGTTTGTTGATCCCCTGGAACTGGAGCTGGGAGTCGGATTGTTAAGACTGGCTGATCCTGCTACTGGTGGTGATTTACTCGACCGTGTGACGCGCATCCGGCACAAGATCGCCCAGGAGCTGGGAATTATTCTTCCCAAGGTTCGTATCCGCGATAACATCCGACTGGGACAGCGTGATTACCAGATTAAGATTCGCGATGTCGCCGTGGCCTGGGGATCGATTTATCCCGATGGATTACTGGCCATCGATACGGGAGCGACCAACGGAGATATACCGGGTATTGATACAGTAGAACCCGCATTCGGTCGTCCGGCCAAGTGGATTGAACTGGGGCAGAAAGAACGTGCGGAACTGATGGGCTATAACGTGGTGGAACCTTCGGCAGTCGTGATTACCCACCTGACTGAAGTGGTACGGGAACACAGCAGCGAACTGTTGACACGGGAACAGGTCCATGGCCTGATTGAGAACCTGAAAGAGTCCTCGCCCAAAGTTGTTGAAGAACTGATTCCTGATGTATTGAAGATCTCCCAGGTGCAGCATGTCCTTTCCAATCTGCTTCGCGAACGGGTGCCGATCCGCGATCTGGAGACCATTCTCCAGTCCCTGGGCGATTATGCAGATCGCACCAAGGAGCCCATGATTTTGACTGAGTACGTTCGCAACGGCCTGGCACGTGCCATCTGTCAGCAGTATCGAGACAGTAAACGACTGTTGAGAGTCGTGACGCTTGATCCGGAACTGGAAGACGTATTGATGTCAGGCATTGATTACAACGAACATGGTCTGGTCATCAAGCTGGCTCCACAAACCGGCGAAGTGATTACCCAGGCCATCGCAGATCAGATCGAACCTCTGGTGGAATCAGGCGGACATCCGATCGTCTTGTGTAATCCCCAGATCAGGGCAGGTCTGAAACAGATTACATCTCCCATGATTCCCCGGTTAATCGTCTTGAGTCTCAATGAAATCACCCGTGATACTGATGTGGAAGCGATCGGTCAGATCTCTGCCAGTCGGTTGAAAAAAGAGGTTGCCGCCGGAGCAGCATGAAAATATCCTGATTCGCAAACGCGATTTAATACAAACAAATACAGAAACGATCTCAACGGAATAATAAACAGAGGAAACATCAAGTATGTCAGATGTTCGAACATTTAAAGCGGCTTCCATGCAGGAAGCACTGACGCTGGTGCGGGAAGAGATGGGCAGCGAAGCCGTCATTCTGCAGACACGTCAGATTCCGGGTCGCAAAAGTCTGTTGCCCTGGTCCAGAACACAGGAAACCTATGAGATCACTGCGGGCCTGGGCATCGAAACAAAAACTCCGGCTGCATTACAGAACAAAAATCGCTCATCCAGGGCCGGCTCTGCTTTAAGGCACCGGGCCTCCAATCTGCCACAGGAAAATCGTCAGCGGGAAACAGTCTCTCAACCACTGACCGCACATCAGGAAGCTCCAGCTGCTCGACGCGAAACCGCACCCCGTCGGGAATCAGCGTACTCCCATCCATCGGAACAGCCGAGATTCCGACAACGATTCGCAGAAGCTGCCCCGCGCGAAGTAACTCCGTCACAGAAACATTTTGATCCGACAGAAGAATTTACTGAGAAGCTGAATGCAATTCAGGAGATGCTGGAGTCTCTGGATCGTCGTACCCGCTCACATCGATCCAGTGATGTACCTTCTGAACTGTTTCATATCTATACCGATCTGATCGAAGCGGAAGTCGACGAAAGTATCGCCCACGATCTGATTACCAGACTGAAAGAGCACGCGAGTCATGAACAGTTAAAAGACTCAGCTGCCAGCAAATCGCTTCTGGCTGCGTTGATTGAATCTCAATTGGTCTGTTCCCAGCCGATTCGTCCTGTGCCCGGGCAACGTAAAGTCGTGGCACTGGTAGGACCAACGGGAGTCGGTAAAACAACCACGATTGCCAAACTGGCAGCTAATTTCCGCCTGCGTGATAATATTAAAATGGGACTGGTAACGGTCGACACCTATCGAATTGCCGCTGTCGAACAACTGCGAACGTATGCCGAAATCATCGACCTGCCCATGCAGGTGGTCAGTACGCCAAAAGAAATGCAGCAGGCACTTGATGAAATGGTGGGCCTGGATCTGGTGTTGATTGATACCGCAGGTCGCAGTCCCAGTGACGATCTTAAAATTCAGGAGCTGGAAAGACTGTTTCGCGAAGTTCCCATTGATGAAGTCTCGCTGGTGATGAGCATGACATCCAGCGTAAAAACTCTGGAAGCGATTGCCCAGCGGTTCCAGGTAGCACGACCGACATCAATGATTCTGACCAAACTGGATGAAGCCCCTGTGATGGGCAGTCTGTTGACCCTGAGCCAGAATGTGAAACTGCCTGTTCGATATCTGACAACCGGCCAGGATGTACCCGATGATATCGAGCCGGCCAATGCTGCCCGGATGGCACGTTTGATACTGGGCGAGGATCAGCCGCGTTAAAAAGTCGTATTTCAAGAATTGTATTAACAGTACATAATCACGTTCAATAATTTCGTTACTCACGAGATCCAGATATAAGGAAGTCGCGATGGCTCCAGCCGTCAATGAATGGACCTTGAAGCAGGTGGAAGCAGTTCCTCCTGCCAATCCACCTGAAGTACAGTCATCTGTAACTTCGCGGGGGGATCAGGCGAAGGTTCTGCGTGGGCTGATGGAGCAGCGACGACCTGGCATCATTGAGAACAACAAAACCTCGCATTGCAGGACGCTGGCAGTCTGCAGTGGAAAGGGAGGAGTCGGCAAATCGGTATTGTCACTGAATCTGGCTTTGGCGCTGGCACAGTCCGGGGCTTCCGTCTGTCTGATTGATGTGAATCTGGCGCTGGGCAATATTGATCTGTTATGCCGTCTGAATGGTTACTGGAATCTGTCGCATGTTGTCAGTGGCGCCCGTTCCTTAAAAGAAATTCAGCTGGAAGGCCCCCTGGGTATCAGTGTCGTCACGGGGGCCAGTGGACTGACAGACCTGGCAGACTGTTCTGAAGCTGTCCGGAAAGATGTCCTGGGGCAGATGCAGGAACTTGAAGCCAATCACGATTATCTGATTCTGGATAATGGAACAGGCATTCATCGCAGTATCAGGCAGTTCGTGACATCAGCCGACAATGTTCTGGTCATGACCACTCCCGAACCGACGGCCATTGCCGACGCTTATGCGACAATCAAATCACTCTCTAACATACCATCGCTGGAGATCCAGGCCCTGGTCAATCAGTATACGTCAGACGATCAGGCTGAAAAGGTTTTCCAGCAACTTAAGAAAACAACGGAACTGTTTTTACATACCGGTTTAACACAAGCCGGTCAGATTCCCCATGACATGCATGTTGTTCAATCTGTTTATGATCGGAAACCATTTGTATTAAGCCACCCGGATTGTCCCGCTGCGGAATCAATATTCCGTCTGGCGAATACATTACAGGCACGACACCAGGCAACTGAACCACAAAACAAACAAGAGTCTTACTTTCCGCGACTTTGGCAGCGATTGCTGGGCGAAGCCGCGTAACCCCCCTTGGGTAAAAGGATTGAAACCACGGGAAACACTCTCTCATCTCTCACTTGTTTCCTGTTCGATCCCTTACTTGAGTCACGTCACTACTAAATCCCTTAACAATTGATTCCATTCGCTGTAACTGCAGATCCTGGTCTGTAGATGCGTATCTCAACCGCCGGTCTTCCCGTGAATTACGGGTTTACCTCGAGGATCGGATTACGCATCGGCGACAATTCAAATGTTAATGTTTAACGGTTAATTAAATTGTAGGAGAAAGGTTAAAATTTCTGGAGCAGGACGCCGATACTTAAGGATAGACGAGTGAAGGTCTCTTCGGAGTGAAGAGAAACCTCTCGCTCAAAGGTTTTTCAAACTCTATCCGGAAATATTCTGTGGCCCTGCATTATGCATTTCGATTATCGCTAATCGCTTTTGCGACTGAATCAGTCCGAGGTGTCCTATCTCATTCTGATTTCATCGGCGCGACACAATCCGCACTCATAGCAGCCGTCATTTTTTTTGGTCTGGGTCTGTTGTTCGGAGAAGTTGCCGCTCGTGTGGTTGAAGAATCAGCACGAGCAAGTTTTGAAAAATGGAAAAATAATCTTGCTTAAATATAAAATGTTTTAGCAGTCCTCGTTTCATCTTAATCCATATGAAGCGGCTGTATGTTGATCACGGAGGAGTAAATGGCCATCAAAGCCAGTGAAGAAATCGCAGAAATCTGGAAGGTGTTCAAGCAGGATCAATCCGACCAGTCCTTGCGTAACAAGCTCATAGAGCAATACGTTCCGCTGGTTCGTTACAATGCAGAACGAGTCTGGGCGAAGCTACCTGAAGGGGTAGATCTGAACGACTTGATTTCGGCTGGTGTGTTTGGGCTGATGGATGCAATTAATGCATTCGACCTGGAGCGGGGGGTCAAGTTTGAGACCTACTGTGTCCCCCGTATTCGTGGAGCCATGCTGGATGAGCTGCGCACCATGGACTGGGTACCACGCCTGGTTCGCAGCAAAGCCAGCAAGCTGGAAGCAGCCCGAAAATCAGCCGAAGCAGAGCATGGTCGTCCGCCCGCGGACGAAGAGATTGCGCGGAAAATGCAATTGTCCCGCAAGGAATTTGAGAAGCTCAAGAACGAGGCGAATGCCGTCGGTCTGGTGAGCCTGAATAAAAAATGGTATGAAACCGACAGCTACAAAGATGTTCGGGAAGTGGATATCCTGGAAGACGCCAAAGGGGAAGACCCCACCAAGAGCATTCAGAAACGGGATCTGATGCGACTGGTAACCAAAGGCCTGAATCGGAATGAGCGTCTGATTATCATTCTGTACTATTATGAAGAACTGACCATGAAAGAGATCGGCAGCACGCTGGGGCTGTCGGAATCTCGCGTCAGCCAGATGCATTCGAGCATCGTCAACCGCCTGAAAGAACAGCTGGGTCGACGTCGCCCTGAATTTGCTTAACCGCTACAATTCGTGATCAAACAAATGAAAAAGGCCTCCATCTCAATGGGGGCCTTTTTTACGTCCTGTTTCCGGTTCCCGCTTCCTGTTTCCCGGGACAATTTGGAAAAACATCACAGTTCTCGACCCGGATGCTCGAAATCTGAACCTGATTAGTTCTAGAATGAACGTCTCAGGGAACATCAGTTCCCACAATGTGATCCAGGTCACTTTAGATTTACTTACTTTGACAGACAATCGGGGTTACAGTTCATCCATGGATGTTTCACATATTGAAGATTACTACCAGAGATCACTGGTTGAAGTGGGTAAAGTACTCATGGGTCAGGAAGATCTGGTGGAAGGGGTCCTGATCGCATTATTTTGTGAGGGAAATGTCCTGATTGAAGGAGTTCCAGGCCTGGGTAAAACGCTGCTGGTCAACACCCTCAGTCACGTACTCTCCAGCGAGTTTCGCCGAATCCAGTTTACGCCTGACCTGATGCCTTCTGATATCACCGGCCACTCTGTGTATGACATGCACGAGCAGAAATTCACCTTTAACCAGGGGCCGTTATTTACGAATCTCTTACTGGCTGATGAAGTCAACCGGGCGCCCGCCAAAACACAGTCTGCGCTGCTGGAAGCAATGCAGGAGCGACAGGTGTCCGTCGATGGAAAGACCTATCCACTGCAGAGACCTTTCCTCACCATAGCGACACAGAATCCGCTGGAACAGGAAGGGACCTACCCGCTCCCGGAAGCCCAGCTGGACCGCTTCATGTTCAAGTTACTTGTTGATTATCCCACTCAGGATCAGGAGAATGCGATTCTGGATCTGTATGCTGCGGGAAAAGATAACCGGAATCTGAACAGTTTCGGGATCGAACCGGTGCTCAATACAGAAACCATCCTCGCGATTCAGCAGCGTGCGACAGAAATCATTGTGGAACCTTCCATCATTCAATATATCACATCCATTGTCCAGAGAACCCGCAGCTGGCATACCATTGAAGTCGGGGCCAGCCCGCGTGCCAGTGTAAATCTGCTGATCGGATCTCGTGTCATGGCTGCCTGCCAGGGACGTGATTTTGTTGTGCCCGATGATGTGAAAGAACTCTCTTTGCCTGTTCTGCGACATCGGATTCGGTTGCACCCGGAAGCAGAAATCGAAGGGATGAAGGTCGATGAAGTCATTCGAGATATTCTGGAAAGCGTAGAGGCTCCCCGCCAATGATGCCTCGTCTGTCGTTGTTGTATCTGTTTGCTGCTGCCATGTTGCCCTTTGCCCTGGGGACGATCTGGCCGGCAGCGGGGCAGGCTGGAGTTTTAATCTGTCTGCTGGTATTTCTGTTCTCACTGATCGACCTGGTACTGACGCCTTCGCTGCTGGCAATAGAAGTGCATCGTGAAGTGAACGAAGTACTCAGTGTCGGCACTACAAACAGAGTGAAAATCTGGTTTAACAATCGAGGCGATGTTCCCCTGAAGATTCATGTGCACGATGAACCGCCTCTGCCTTGTCAGTACACTGATCTTCCGTTTGATATTGAACTCTTTCCGAACAAGCATCAATACAGCATCTATCATGTCGAGCCCCATCATCGCGGAAAGAACCGTTTTCGCCGCGTATTTCTACAGATGAAGAGTCGATTTGGGCTCTGGACCGTGTATGACGAGCGGGACATTCGTCAGGAGATTCGGATCTATCCCGATATTCAGGCTGTGCGTGGCGTAGAACTGCTGGCGCGTCGCAACCGACTGGCTGAAGCGGGGATCAAAATGTCACGATTACGTGGACGGGGAACGGATTTCGATCGGCTGCGTGAGTACCGACGGGGTGATGAATTTCGCAGTATCGACTGGAAAGCCACGTCGCGCCATCAGGAATTGATCAGTCGGGAATACGTGGTAGAGAAAAATCAGAATATCATATTTATTCTCGACTGTGGTCGTTCGATGTGTAATGCCGATGAAGGAGTCACGCACTTCGACCGGGCATTGAACGCTGCGATTTTATTAAGCTATGTTGCCCTCAGGCAGGGGGATACCGTTTCACTGATGGCCTGCTCCAGCAAGGTGGAACGCTGGGTACCTCCCATTCGTGGTGCCGGTTCGATTCAGAAACTGATCCGCCAGGTCTATGACCTGGAACCGATCTATGAGGCTTCCGATTATCGACTGATGTCGGAACAGCTGCAATTGCGTTATCGCAAACGATCACTGGTGGTCGTACTGACGCATGCTCTGGATGAAGTTCACCTGGAGTACCTGGGAAGCGCTCTGCGGATGATGCGCTGGCCACATCTGGTGTTGTCCGCCTTTTTACGCAACGTACCACTTGAGAATCGGATGAACTCCATTCCGGAGACAGACAGGGAAGCATTTCAGATTGCTGCTGCTGCTGAGATCGTTTCTTCTCAGACGCAGCAAATCTCCGCCTTGCAGAAATCAGGACTGCTTGTGCTGGACACGCTGCCGGAAAATCTGTCGGTGAATCTCATCAGCCGCTACCTGGATATCAAAGCAAGACAGCTGCTTTAGCCAGAGGTTGACTTTGACAGGAATGGAAGCAGGTCGGTGTGATGACCAATCATTTTCCAAATTCCGTTTTCTTTGCGAAACAGGCTTGTCGCGCGGATTTTGACTTTGACTGTTTTTCCATCAGGACCGACGTTATGTCCAATTTCATAGTTACTGACAATGGCCAGTTCCTGTCCGACTGTAATGTGCATCTCTTTCGCTTCGACTTTGCCCCCCAGTTTCATCGAAGCCGTTTTTTCCCATTCCGCAGCAATTGGTTTCCAGCCACGCAGAAAGCTGCCATCCGGGCCCATAAAAGTGATATCATCCTGGTGCGACCAGACTTTATTCATGGGTTCAACTTCCCCGGTAAACAGCTTATTCAGAGCCGCGTAAAACTGCTTCGCAGCGGTTCGCACCTTTTGCTGATCCTGTTCACTTGCAGATACGGATTGATTACAGTTCAGGCTAACGGCAGAAAATACGATCATCGCGACTTTAATCAGCTGTAATTTCATTTCGGAGTCTTTCTTCAGATTTTTGAATCAGCAAATGTTCTAAGCTGGTGTGGACTCTCAACACGCTTGTGCGGTAAGAGTCGATCTAATCCCGCGAATGTTAGCGTGGGCAGGAAAGTGAGTCTATCTGAGTATAGTTCATCAGAGTTCCTTCAGAGAGTAATTTATCTGACAGCATCAGGATTTTCAGGATTCATCAAATTAGTCCTGTGACAATGGATGCGCGGTATTAAACCATGTACGCCAGTTCGGTTATGCGGGTTGTGCGAATTGTATCTGGAAGTGTCCAGGTTGACCGGGGAATATTTCAGGATCGCTTGCGTGCAGTGAATCACTCATTTTTGCGAGAAACAGCGAGTCTTTGTTGAGTGTATATCTATAAATAGTCGATATTTATCAATAATTAACATATTAAGTTTCCGTGTAAGATATATGGGTTATGGTGTGAAATTCTGTCACACACGTTGCCCTCGGGCCTTTTTTCTTTTACTTGGATCTGGATGACTCGTATAATTATAAATCATTAAGTTTGCTAACGTTTCTGACTGGAGTCTTCTATGGCAGTCTGCTTAGTCCCCGTGAATCAAGGTCGCCCGATCGTGCTTGACAAGGCGATCATTCTTGTCGGACGCCATCCCGACTGTGATATCGTGATCAATGACAGTCCCAAAATCTCTCGCAAGCATTGTTGTCTTGCGATTGTTAATGACCGTCCCGTTGTTCGTGATCTGGGCAGTATGAACGGCGTGTATGTGAACGGGAAAAAGATTGACCAGCAGGCCTGGCTCAAACTGAATGATGAACTGAAAATTGGAAACGTTGCCTATCATCTGGAAAATATTGGCGCTGACTACCATAAGAAAAAAGAACTCTCTGACAGTCAATCTGAATCTGACAGCACCCCCACCAAAGCACCTTCGGTTCAGCACTTCAAAAAACCGACTAAAGACGTGGATATCTCTCAGCAGTTTCCGGTCGCCATTTCAGACAGTGGTCACAATGTGAGTGCAAACGAAATGCTACCCAGCGATGAGCTGGAGAGTGTTGACGACGAAGATGACGATGAAAATTATTCCGACAGTCACCGCTTTGAAGGGACTGGCTCCAACGTGGAATTTATTTCCTCTTCTTCGTAATCTTATCGACTGGCACATCTGGCTGCACTTCCACTGTTCTCTGCTTCATTTGCAACAGAATCGGATGCCAGAATCGGAAGTGGGCGATCGTAAATATCAACAGCAGTGTGACGCAACTGATGATTGCGCCGATCAGGAACCAGCCTGATTGATACGCCCACACCACTTCATGTTTCCCCGCCTCAAGTTTTACCCCGCGATACATGCCTTCGATCAGTTCTGCTTCAGCAGGTTGTCCATCAACGTAGACCTTCCAGCCAGGATACATCAGATCGGTTAAAATCAGTGTATTTTCTGTGGGAGTTTCTGCCTCAATTTTAATTTCATTCGCACGATATTCGGTAATCGTGGCGCTTTGATTTGCTTCGGGATGCAACCAGGCAAGCCGCCCCCGGGAATCCTGCAGTTCATAAAAATAAAGCGGTTCGTCGAATCTTCCCCAGGCGGGATTAATCACAGCGTCGAAATCACTCCAGACTGGTTTTACGGGCCAATGGTTCAAATCGAGTCGATGCTGGCTGAGGATGTGTGTCACACCAGCTTTGCGGAGCCAGTCAATCTGCTCGGGGGTCGCAGGCTCTTTAAATGGCAATGGTTGAGGCATTGTCAGTTCAGGATTGAAATACTGTTCGGGACCAATCCCCAGATAAACGGGTGTGGAAGAAACGCCCAGCAGAGTTGGTAAGTTCGCTCCCGGAGCAAACAGGCGGACCGGTTTGCCATATTCGGTCACGATTTTTTTGAGCGCACTTTGATCAACATTATTAATCGGCGGATTGGGAATAATAGCGGCATAGGTGACATAGCGGCTGACGACCCAGAAATCGGCTGTAGTAATCAGGCAGATAACGGCGACTGCCAACAGCCGAAGGTGACGATGCCAGTTTGTTGTCAGTCGTTCCAGGCAGACACCAGCGATGACTGCGACAGCAAATGTGGTCAGGATTCCATAGCGACCGGGGCCCGTGAAGAAGCTGAAGCCAGGCAGATGCCTGGTGAGGGGGAGGAACCAGCCTGGCGTGTACAACAACGCCAGGAACCCGATCACCGCCAGCAGGATCAGCCTGCGGTCGCGCGTCCAGGCACCACTCCACGTTCCATAAATCAGCAGTAGAATTGAGACAATTCCGAAGTACAGATGCGCTTCGACCTGATTCGTGGCATCGTCTCCGGGGGCCAGACCGGCATCGAGATTCACTTCGTAAGGATACCAGGCCCAGGGAGCAACGACCTGTGAGAGATACCAGGCCGGGATGTGACCATAACCGGGCTGATGCGATCGCTCACCGACTTCGGCCCGCTGACTGAGTTGTTTCAGTTCCCAGGTCGGAGCGAGCTGAACTGCCGAGAGTGCATAGGTGGAAATAAATGCAAACAATAACAGGATTATGGTTCGTCTGCGATACGGTTTGAGTGCATCGGTCGTTTCGTCGCGACTGAACCAGATGCGGGCAGGAATATAAACGACCAGCATTAACTGCGTGATGAATGCCAGGTTGAAGTGGCCAGGCAGAATCTGCATCGTCAATGCGAAGCACAGCAGGATCGCATACCGCCAGTAGCGGGTCTGAAAGAATGATTCAACGCACCATAAGGTCAACGGGAGCCACGCACCACCAATGATAGCCCATTCCAGGCAGATTCGCGAAGGGAACCACCCATACGTGTAGACCAGTCCTGCAAACAGAGCGGCGACCAGGGAGTAGCCCAGTCGTTTCACATACAGGCCGGTGAAGACGAATGCCAGGATGTAATGCAGAATCTGCACGAAGTTGTAAGCGGTGTTGACGGGGAGAAAACGATAGGCGAAATAGTTGAAGGGGTAGAAAGCCCCGGTCTGGCTTTCTGCAACCAGGGGGACACCATGACCAATGTTGGAATTCCAGAGTGGAAATTCTCCCGCCTGCAGTCGTTCAGCAAAGAACGTCTTTTGCGGAAAGAAATAGGTGTAAAGGTCACCGCCGATCAGTCCGCCACCCGCCCAGAGACCGTACCAGAAGATCCATGTCAGTCCGATGGCAATCGCGAGGATCGTGCCCGCAAAGACAGGAGTACCGGCAGGGGATGCGGTTTCCGGCTGGGTTGACCGGGTTTTCTGCTTTGAAGAACGACTCAAACGACTGAACCTTGTGCTGACAAAATAAAAGCGGCCTGGAATGACAAGTCTTGTATTCTAAGCCGCTGGATATGATGTCTCAACTTACAGGAGCAGATGTTATTCACCAAACATCCGGTTTAGTCGATCCTGATGGTAAGCCAGCTTCTCTGCTGAGCTCATGGCTGCGAAGTCAGGCGTTCCTTTCCCGTTCGTCGTTGCAGGTTTGGCAGACGTTGTTTTCGCACTTCCGGCAGCAGGTTTGCTGGCTGTTTTTGTTGCAGGGAAGCTGAATGTTTTTCCGTCTTCTCCCCCATAGCTCATCACCGCGGTCTGGTAAGTCAGGTCCACGTCCAGTTCACGCGTCGGTTTGATGCCCAGTTCCTGCAACACGCCATGATAGGCTTTGACAGCTTCGACCGGTTGAATCTTGTCTTCGACCAGGTAACGCAGGAATTGAATAAATGCCAGTTGATGCTCGGCCTGATTGATCTTCCGACCAAACAGGGCCACACGACCACCATATTTTTTCGCATCGTAAATCAACTGGAACGCATCAAGGGTCGTTCCCGCTGAACCACCGAGGATGCCTACAATCAAATGAGGATCGTAGGCGACCAGTTCCTCCATGGCCCGGGGACCATGATAGACCATTTTCAGGAAGGTGGGACGTCCAGCTGTCGCGACACCTGCCAGGGTGCGGGCAATCAGGTCATTGATAAATCCCGGTGCGAGGTCGGCGGCGATGGCCGTACTGATATTGGGATCGAAGATTTCCAGGAAGTGGCGGAACTTTTTGCGTTCGGCTTCTTCCCGGAATTCTTTGTAACGTTCGAGGGTGGCCAGATCCTCTTCCAGATTGTTATTAAAGGTTACTGAGTAAAGACCCAGGTCGGCACCATAGGCGCGTTCTTCCGGAGCACAATCGAGGTGGCCACATTGAATGTGATCCAGGCTGGCCGAGCGAAATGGTTTCGCAGGCGACAAATGGATTTTTCCGCCTCGGGGAACGTGCACGTCAGTTGTGTCGTTGGCCCGGGCAGCCGGTGTGATCGGCGAATTGTCGAACAGGCGTTCGTCAATCGTCAGTTTCTCGCTGGTACTGGCAGACATCAGAACGATGTCGACCACTTCCTGCTTGATCACTTCCCGGATCTGTTCCCGGTACTCCGCCAGCGTTTTGTATTTGAGTTCCTGGTCATGCCGTTCTGGAGACAAGCCGGGAGCACCAATTCCGAACGCCATGTCGGCGTCTTTGGCATCCGCGATAATAAACTCTTTGGAACCACTGGGGTCCTTATGAATCGACTGCAGCTTCCTGTCGAGTGATTTTTCCATCAGACAATCATTTCAATACAAAACGCAAGTAAACAGAATGCAACAAAACTCAAGGTGTCATTTCTGGCTCAGTGGCCACCCAGCACTTTGTCCACGGTTTCCCGCAGAACTTTTCCGGACTGGGTGAGTGCCAGTTGTTCTTTCGGCCAGAGTTCAATTTCCAGGTGTTTCATCACACCGGAACGACCCATGACAGTCGGAACGGAAATACAGACGTCCCGCAGTCCAAAGGCGCCATTCTGCAGCGAAGAGACAGGCAGAATGCGACGCTGATCGAGGGCGATACAGTGCACGACATCAGCGATACTGACGCCGACTGCAAAACCGGCTCCCCCTTTTTTCTTGATGACTTCGGCTCCGCTGCCACGAGTTTTCTTTTCGACTTCGGCAATCAGGCTGGGGTTACAGCCCGGGAATTTTTCAAGGGGCAGTCCACCAATTTGCGCGGCAGACCAGATGGGAACCATGCTGTCGCCATGCTCTCCCAGGATCAGGGTTGAAACCTGGGTCGGCGGCACGTCCAGACGGGCCGCCAGCATACTGCGAAGACGGGTTGTGTCGAGCACAGTACCCAGGCCGATCACCTGTTGTGGTGGCAGGCCGAGTTCTTTCATTGCCAAATATGTCAGCACGTCCACCGGATTGGAAACGACAAACACAATCGCGCCCGGCTTGGTTCCGACACGCTTCACATCTTCCAGAATGTTTTTGAACAGAGCCACGTTTCGGTTAATCAGATCCAGACGGCTTTCATCCGGCTTACGTCGCAGACCGGCGGTGATTACGATCACGTCGCTGTCTTTCACAAGTTCGGTGCCACCAGCGTAGATTTTCTGATCGGCGGTCAAAGAACTGCCATGCAACAGATCCAGTGCCTGGCCTTCGACCAGGTCCTGATTGACGTCTACCAGAGCGATTTCCCGGACGATGCCTCCGGCCTGTAATGCAAAGGCGGCACAGGAGCCAACGAGCCCGCCACCACCGATAATACTGACATTCATGTTGAGATCTTTTCTATATGACGATGTGATGCGTGTTATATAAAATGAGAATACAGGGATTATTTACCCAGAGCCGACATGACCTGATCGGTGATCGCTTTGATCAAGTGATCTGAGTTACCGTTATTGGTCGTGGGGGTCGTCTGCGTAGAAGGTTTCGACAGGTATCCGGGATAGCTGGGAGCGGGTTCGAAAGATTTCTGTTGAGGAATCCCTTCTTTGTAGCCATCACGGAATGCACTGTTACCACACAGATCACAGTCTTCGACGTGGAAGCGTGGATCATCAAATCCGAGTTTTTTCTTCAGGTCGAGCAGTTCGCGGGTTTCGTTTTCGCTGAAGTAAGTCACGCGACCCAGCTGTTTGGAAAGCAGCAGGATATTGCAGTAGGCATCCAGAATTTCTGTTTTCCAGTACGCGTCTTCCAGTGACTTTCCAAAGGTCACGGTACCGTGACCGGTCAGGATGATCGTGTTTGTGCCCCCTTTGAGGAACGGCACTACCGTGTCAGCGAACTTCTGTCCGCCGGGAGTTTCGTAAGGAGCCATCGGAACTTCACCCATGAAGACTTCTACTTCGGGCAGCACACATTGAGGAATGGGCTCGCGGGCAACAGCAAAGGCGGTCGCGTGAGGAGGGTGACAGTGCACAACCGCTTTGACGTCCGGACGCTCTTTCATGATCGCCAGGTGCAACAGGATTTCACTGGTGCGTTTCCGTGTGCCGGCGATCTGGTTTCCGTCGAGGTCGACAGCGCAGATATCGTCTGGTTTCATGAAACCTTTGCAGATCATGGTCGGTGAGCAGAGCACTTCGTTTTCGCCAACACGAATGGATATGTTTCCGTCGTTGGCTGCTGCGAAGCCCTTGTTGTAGACGCGACGTCCGATTTCGCAGATTTCTTCTTTCAGCTTCCGATCATGAATTCCACTGGTCCATTGATTTGACATGGTTTTAACTCCAAACGTTAATAAAATATGTGATTTGTGTCAGGGGATTGATTTCAAACTTGTCTCAGTAAACTTCAACCTGATCGAGAATGGCTGACACATACGCGTCAATCGGTTTCACTTCAGGATGAAAGGGAGCGGCTGCTTCTGCTCCTTCGCTGACTGCAATCTGGCAGCCAGGTGAGGCACCCAGCTCATCGTATATGATAAACGGTTCCGTTTTTTTCTTCTTTTTTGAATTCAGTTCATCACTCTTCAAAGGAATCGCGATCAGCCAGCGAGCACCATCCAGACTGGGATGCTTGCGAGATAAGGTCACTTTTCCGATGACTTCTGCGATTTTCATAATTCTTTACTTTCAGCAGATCAATTTCCCTGGGGAATGCCTGCCTTGACGAATGTTTTGACCAGGTTTCTCAGTTCGATAAACGATTTCTGTTTCGGATTCACGCAAATCAGGTTCGGACTCATCTGCGAAATGACATCTCGCAAGTGATTGACGTCCTGCACTGCTGCCCCCCTGACTTTCTGATTTCGATTTGCCAGGCAGGCTGCTTTTTCTGCCGCAGAAGCAAACAGGACCACTCCTGCAGCATCGGCACGACACAGGCTGCTGGTCGCATCCTGGACAGCATGATCCAGTGAAGTACTTAATTCCTGTGACCAGCGTGAGCCAGTCTGTTGTTCGATATCAGTCAGGGCATTTTCCACGGCTGAGGAATGAGTGAGTACAATCGCCCGCCACTGGCTTCTCTGCTGTGTTGAAGCAGATGATGTCGAAGCACGATGCACGCTGATCTGATTCTGACGTATATAATCTTTTGCAGTGGGTGTCAGGATGGCGCCCGCGACGATGCCGACGGCTGCCTGTCCTTTGACTTTTGCGGATAACAGATCCGCCGTGATGACTTTTTCTGTTAACACCACTGAAGCATCAGACGCAGCAGCGCCTGTGTGCTGAGCGACCTGCCCCTGGCGGGAAAGGTTCGACAGTACATTGGCGACTACCTGGTTGACTAATTCTTCAGAAAACTGCATGACTCTGTAATCTACTCTTATTCTGTTTTGTTTATTCGCGATCAATGACGCCCATCGTGGCCCAGCGAATGGGAGTATTATTGGTTCCTACCATGTCCCGGACGGCTGCACCGTCGGAAGTCAGCAGGACAATATCCCCTTTGCCACAGCCCAGGCGGTCGATGACCAGTTCCGGAAATCCATCGGCGTTGCCTTTGATATCCAGGGTCTGGACCAGCAATAAGCGCCAGCCGGCAAGACTGGGATGTTTTGCCGTTGCGGTAGCTCGTCCTATGACCTGTCCTGTCAACATGTGAATGTCATTCCTGCAGCGGAGTTCCGCTTGATTGTCTGTTTAATTAAATAACCCGTAAGTGTCCCACGGTGGTGGAACGACGGAACCGTGTGAATGTCATGGGGTTGGTGACGCCTTCACCTGTCGGAGTGGCGATGCTGAATGAAGCATAGCCTTCTCCCCCGTTCCCCAGGGCAGCGCCACAGGGACCATTCTGTACAAACAGAGTGGTATCCATAATGCGTCCCATTTTGGTAATGGTTTCGATATTGCGGGAATGGATCATACTGGTATGACGGAACCCGTGTTCGAATTCTTTGGCCAGTTCAATGCCGTGGTCTGCGTTGCGGCAGCGGACGAATGGCACGAATGGCATCATCTGTTCTTCCGGCACGAATGGATTCATGGTGTCGGTTTCACCGTAGAGCAACTGTGTTCCTGGTGGCACATTGACGCCGATCAAGCCGGCGAGGACAGCGGCATCTTTACCGACCAGATCACGGTTGAGAACAGCGTGTCCTCCCGGTTCTGTGGGAGGCGAGAATGCCAGAGCTGTCAGCTGTGTAACCTGCTGATCATTCAACTGATAACCCCCGTGTCGCCCCATGGCAGACATCAGTTCGTTGAAGATGCTCTCCACGGCAAAGACTTCTTTTTCGCCGATACATAGCAGGTTGTTATCGTAGGCGGCACCCGCAATGATTGACTGGGCAGCGTTTTCGATGTCCGCGGTTTCATCCACGACGACGGGCGGATTACCGGGGCCTGCGACAATCGCACGTTTCTTGGCAGCCAATGCAGCCCGGGCGACTCCAGGGCCACCAGTGACACACAGCAGTGGAACGCCACGATGATTAAAGATCTGGTCTGCCGTTTCGAGTGTAGGGGTCTCGACAATTGTGACCAGATTCTGCAGGCCGGTTGCCTGGTAAATGGCTTTGTTGAAGCGACGCACACCTTCGCAGGCAACTTTGGCTCCGCCGGGATGCGGATTCACAACCAGTGTATTTCCGGAGGCGACCATGTTGATGAAGTTACAGGCCAGGGTCGGCAGTGAGTGTGTTACGGGAGTGATGGCACCGATGACGCCGAAGGGGGCGTATTCAGTTATACCGATCCCGTAGTCACCAGAGACGGCTTCGGTCCTCATGAATTCCATACCGGGAATGCCTTTGATCAGGTGCAGCTTTTCGATCTTATGATCCAGCCGACCGATTTTTGTCTCTTCCATTTCCATGCGACCGAGTTCATCGGCCTGGCTGGTACAGATCTGTCGGACGATTTCCAGTGCTTTGGCCCGGTCAGCCAGAGTGGCGTTCAACAGTTGTTTCTGTCCTGCGGTGGCTGCAGCGACGGCCTGATCGACACTGCGGAAGACACCCCAGTCACCATCCGTTTGAGTGGTGGCGGAAGCGGATCCATAGCCGCCTTTGTTATTAAGTTGTGATAACACTTCCTGAACGACACTACGAATGGCTTCTTCAGTCGCCTGCATAATTTATTTCTCCCCGAGCAGTCCGGCGTTGAGTTTGATAACTCGCAGCGGCTGTCTCAGTCTGTGATATTTCAGTTTTGATGTTCCAGGTTATAGTTTTCCATCTGGTTGCGAATCCATGCGTCCAGTTTCGATTTCGTGGGCATTGAAGCAATCATGACCAGCAGCAAAATTACTACCGGAATGAAAGCCAGTTTCTGTTTTTCAATAACGACAGCAAACAGATTGAGCATGGCGGCTCCTTCCAGTAAGGCCATTCCGATAATCAGTCGCACCAGAAAGATCTGATAAAATGTTCCCAGCAGCTGTTCTTCATCCTGATTCCCTTCTGCTTGCGCCTCCTGCATTGCCTGTGTAAATTGATTACGGGCAACCAGATTGGGAACAACCATTCGCAGCACCAGCATCAGAGCTGCAATACCCATTCCCAGATATGTCATGATGGGTAATCCCTTCCCCGGTTCTTCTTTCAGTCCGATTGAAGTCACAATAATTCCGAATGTCACCACACCCAGGATCAACGCAAGCCAGATGACAGTCATCATCATCTGTCGCTGTTGCAGTGTGATTTGTGGCAATTCTCGGGACATGCTGTGTTTCCGGAACAGAACGAAGGTCAATCCGTTGAGTTAAAAATTTCTCTGGAACCAATGTGAACCTGATCGACTATGCCGATGATGGCTGCGTCGATTGGCAGTGATTTCGTTTCGGGTGTGAAACGGGCCGATGACCCCTGCACACACAATACGATTTCGCCCTGCCCTGCCCCCACGGTATCGACGACGATAAACGATCGTCCGGTGGGAGTCAGATCACTCTGGTCTTTTTCGTTGACGCGCAACGGTTCGACAATCAGCAGTTTCTGACCGACCATCGTTTCGACTTTCTGAGACGAAACAACACTGCCGGTTATGCGTCCTATAAACATCGAACCAACTCCTGTAAAATCCTCTAAGGGATAACTGTATTCTCCAGGCGTTACGAACGCCCTTCAATGACCTCGACGGTCTGTCTGCCGACTACAATCTCCTCATTCGTAGGCACAACCCAGATTTGTACTTTACTGTCGTCCGCCTGGATTTGAGCCTCATGCGAGGCTGACTTGTTCTTTTCAGAATCCAGACGAATTCCCGCCCATTCCAGGTTGCTGCAGACTTTTTCTCTTAAGCTGACACTGTTCTCACCGATTCCACCTGTGAAAACAATCGCATCCACGCCTCCCAGTACCGTCATGTAGGCTCCCAGGTATTGACGGATGGCTGAGTGAAACACGCCCAGTGCAAGTTGCGCCCGTTTGTGTCCTTTGGCGGCCGCTTCTTCCAGATCGCGACAGTCACCACTCAATCCGCTCATGCCCAGTAAGCCTCCTTTGCTCGACAGGTCTTCCAGCAGTTCCGCCAGCGATTTCCCGGTGGCCTTCATCAGAACCGGCAGAGCAAACGGATCAAAATCACCCACACGGTTATTGTGAGGCAACCCTGTCTGAGGGCTCATTCCCAGACTGTTGGCCTTGGAGACACCACTCTCGATGGCACACACAGAGCTGCTGCCTCCCAGGTGGCAGGATATCACCTTCAGATCGTCTTTACCGGTGAGCTCGGCCATACGAGAGCCGATATACCGGTGGCTGGCGCCATGAAACCCCCAGCGCTGGACTTCGTATTCTTCCTGCCATTCATGGGGAATGGCATAAGCACGATTTTCAGCAGGAATGGTTTCATGGAAGGCGGTTTCCAGTGCAGCAACCAGCGGGATTTCAGGGAACGCCTGCCGCAGTTGTCGCATGGCCCGGGCATAGGGAGGGTTATGAGCAGGTGCAATATCTGCCAGCGCCTCCATTTTGGTCAGTAACGCTTCATCGACCAGACGTATGCCACTCATGTTTCCGGCAAAGACTGCTTTGAAACCAATACCGGCTACTTCGTCTGCGGAATCAAGGCAACCCCAGTCGGAGTTGGTCAATTGCGACAGACATAAGTTGACGGCAGCCGCATGGTCGGGCACATTCTGTTCGTGCTCTTCCCGATGCGCACCAATTTCGACGAAACAAAAACTCTGTTCCCCACCAATTCGATCGATGCCGCCGCGGGCAAGCTGCACTTCGGCTGGCATATCGAACAGGCGATATTTGAAACTGGTGGAACCTAAATTGGCAACAAGTACTTTCATTGCAGGAATCCATTCTGTGACTTAAAGACTGGTGTTTCGACTTCCTTTTCCCCGTTGCTCACACGTTGAGCAGTGGGAAGAACCAACAGTGTCTCTTTTAGATAAAGTTTGACATCAGGCCTGCGGAGGGGCGTGCGATCACGTGTGCGCCAACCAGTTCTCCGATTTGAGAAGCAGCTGCGGCACCAGCGTCAACGGCGGCACGAACCGAACCGATATCTCCCTGGATGACAGTAGTGATGTAGGCACCACCAATCTGAATCTGGTCGACCAGAGTCACGTTGGCAGCTTTCAGCATGGCGTCGGAAGCTTCGATTTGAGCAACCAGACCTTTTGTTTCAATTAAACCAATGGCTTCAGAACTCATTTTGTCCTCGATTTTTTTAGTTGTGATGGGTTGAGCTGCATTACCTTGAGCTGCATACCAGTTGAACGTCAACTGGTTATGTTCATCGTCAATACGATCAGGTTCAGGAATGTCAGCCGTCAATGTTCATAACCCGATTATGATTTCTTGGCAGCAGGCTTGGGCAGTACGCTGGCGAGTTCTTCGTGAGGACGTGGGATTACCTGAACGCTCACAACTTCTCCAACTTTGCTGGCAGCAGCGGCACCGGCGTCAACGGCTGCTTTCACAGCAGCAACATCACCGACGACAAAACCTGTGACCAGGCCACTACCCACTTTTTCCCAGCCAATCATCTGTACGTTGGCCGCTTTCAACATTGCATCGGCGGCTTCAATCAGGCTGATCAGCCCTTTTGTTTCCACCATTCCCAGGGCTTCCATTGCTTTCGCCATGAGTCAGTTCTCCTTTTAGAGAGTGTTAAGAAAAAAAACAGTTCGTTGTTTCTGCAGAATCGGAAATCAGGTTCTGCGACAGTTATCAGAGAGGCCCCTGCCAGTGTTTGCAGCTGACCTCTGTTGCCGATCATTTCCAGATCAGCTGTGTTTGCATTTACAGCCTTCAGGGACGTAGAGTTTTACTGAGGTGGCATGGTCGAGATCGACGGCGTTTCCTTCATCGGTATCGATGTGGACTTCAAGTTTGACCTCCGGGTTTTCACGGACGACCACATCTTCCAGAACGGTCGTACAACCTGCTGATTCAATTCGCAGATGTAAGTTATCTCCGTTGGAACAGCCGTAGTAAGCACAGTCAGCGGGTGACATGTGTACGTGACGGGCGGCTCGGATGACGCCGAATTCCAGTTCAACGACACCTTTGGGGCCCATCAACACGCAACCGGGTGTGCCTTTGAGGTCGCCACTGATGCGAATGGGAACATCAAGTCCCAGCGAAATCGTATCTGTGAAAGCGAGTTCTACCTGGGTATCACCGCGGCAGGGACCTAATACACGCACGTTCGGAATCATGCGACGGCGGGGGCCCACGACGGCGACAGTCTGGGTCGCTGCAAAGTAGCCTTCCTGGTAAAGGTCTTTTTGGACTTCCAGCTGGGCACCTTTGCCGAACAGGATTTCCAGATGCTCCTGGGAAAGATGGATGTGCCGGGCTGAGATATTGACGACCAGCGGGTTGGGAGCGGTCTGAGGTGCTGAGGCAACTCCTCCCATTTGCTGTGACAAAGCCTGGCGAACCAGCTGTTCTACCTGCGAGCGGGAGATGGAATTGGAAAGTTGTGTCATAATATCGGATCTCAATTTATGAATTTATATTGGCTTCAGAAAGGGATGAATTATGTTTCGACGACTGTGAGTTCGATGCCTGCCTTGCGAATGACGTCTTTCCATTCTTCGGTGATGCCGTCATCCACGACGATATGGTCGACCGTATCCAGCGGACACAGATACGCGAGCGCCGAGTGCCCGAACTTGGTACTGTCTGTCACCACAATGACTTCTTCTGCTGCTTCAAACATTTGCTGTTCTGTTTCGACTAACAGCATGTTGCTGTTGTATAGTCCGTCTTCTGTGATTCCCCCGACACTGATAATCAGTCGTCGGACATGGACACTTTTCAGTGATTCCACCGCGGTCTTGCCTAAAGCGACTCCTGTTTTGGGAAACAGGAATCCTCCGATCAGCATTAGATCAATCTCCGGCTGGTTGACCAGCAGATTGGCGATCGGCAGTGAATTAGTGACGACCTGTAACTGTTTGCCCGCCAGTTGCCGGGCGACCTCCAGAGTGGTAGTGCCTCCATCCATCAGCACGGCCTCTCCGGGAGAGATCATATTGGCCACTGCTTGAGCAATCTGCCTTTTTTGCCTGGATGACATAAAAGACCTGTCTTCAAAAGTGGATAAAGACTCTCCACTGTAGGCAGCCCCACCTCGGGTCCGCCTGATCTGACCGATTCCGTCAAGATACTCCAAATCCCTTCGAATGGTAGATTCAGAAGCACCCACAGAATCCATCAAATCCACAAGGGACACAAAACCCTTGTTTTCTACTATCTTTAATATGCTTTCCCGTCTTTCGTCAAGCAACATTGACATGCAAACTCCTCCTGAGACGATATAGTTCCCTGTAGAATATGCCTCTCAAAGCGCCGACTTTCAATCAATATATCCAAAATACCATCAAAATCTTTCAGAAACAATCAAAAACTGTCAGTTGTTTTGGATTTTCCTAAAGACTTCATCTTACCTAAAGCAAATATTCACTTTAGGGCGGAATTCATTAAAGTCTTCCCAGAGTATCTCTCTTGTTTGCGGGTCGGGTCTGATTCCAATCCGGAAAAATTCAAGTTGCTGACTTTCTGAGGCTCGAGTCGTTAGCCGGTTCCGAAAATAACATTTGTTCTGAATGCCCGGATTAGAGTCGTTGATCTGAATGTCTGTCCTCGGACTCAGTCATATCCCGGGAGGGAATGTCCTCTTCTTCCCGATGAGATTGAAATATCAGTAGTCATGTGCGCAAGGAGGGCGTGCCGGTGACATCATTCATGGAGGGCGGGATGAAAATCAGATATCCTTTCACTGTCGGGCTACTCTCTGCTGTGATCAGCGGCTGTGCTTCCAGTCCCGATCGTCTGACAAGTGATCTGGGAGAGTCGAAGCCAGCGACGATGGCGCTTGAGAGTCCAGCTCCGGAGAAACTAACCGGGGATGAAATTTCAGGACCCGCTGTTTCAACTGATCCTGAAACAAAGTTAGTAGTACATGAGCAGGCTGAAGAGCTTCCTTTCGCAGAATACGATATTCCCCTGCTCTCTGTTTCTAGAACCCCCTAAGTCTCATCAGCAGACAGCGTATTCAGTGAGTGATCTGGAATCACTGGCTCAGGCAAATAACCCGACCCTGGTTCAGTCATCAGCCCAGGTGGAAGCTTCCCGGGGAGCTACTTACCAGGCGAGGCTGTTGCCCTTCGATGATTACTCCATGCCCATGACCAAAGAAGACATGCGAAAGATTAACGGACGTCGTGAAGTCCAGGGAATGCGGGAAGGTTGGTTCAAAAGTGTGAAGGGGCTGTTTACCGTGATGCGTGTGCTGCCACCCGATCTGTACGATAAGGTGATGAATACGGACGAACCGATTCCACCTAACTCAAGTACGTCGCTCAATCCGCCGCCGGGAAATCAGAAACTTTGAGAGAGGCGAACAGTTCAATCCTGTATGATGGTTCGACGCTCGACGACTTTGATTTTGCCGGCAGCGAACAGGCGGATCATTTCGGGGTAGAGTTCGCATTCGGCCTGAAAGACATTGGCGGCAACCTGATCCGGCGTATCTGTTCCTGATACAGGAACGGTCTTCTGACCAATGATCGGGCCGTGATCATATTCATTGTCGGCGAAATGAACCGTGCAGCCACTCACTTTCACTCCTCGCGCGACGACGGCTTCATGAACTTTGTGTCCGTAAAATCCATGTCCGCAGAAGGCGGGAATCAGAGCCGGGTGGATATTCATCACACGATGCTGATAATCCTCCGGAATATGAATCAAAGACAGGTACCCGGCCAGCGTCACCAGATCGGCTCCGACTTCGCGACAGAGTCCAAAAATGGTGGTGCTGAATTCACCGATATCCTGAAAATCACGGCGGCGAACGACTTCACAACGCAGGCCGGCCGCTTTCGCTTTGGCGACACCTCCGCAGTCCGGGCGACTGGCAATCACCAGGGGGACTTCGATATCGAGTTCTCCGGCGGCTTTTTTGTCCAGAAAATTGGTAAGCGTCGTGCCTCCACCCGAGATCAGCACAGCCAGTTTCAAGGGGGGATGCAGAGGGGAACTGCGAGTGTGATTCACATTCATGCTGTCAGAACAATACTTGTTTAAGGTAAATTAAGTGAAGCGATTATTGATCAGATCCGGCTGGCGGTTTTATGTCTGGCGTTTTCGTTTCCGAAGCTGTTTTTTTCGGCAGTGAATCTGACTGTGTTTCCAGCTTGCTGAAATCAACCTGGTCCTCGTTTTTCTGCAGGCGTCTATCGCGGAATCGTTTGTCTCGTTGACTGGCTTTCCAGATGGCGATGGCGATACCGGCAATCAGGATGATCAGTGTACCTGCCAGAATTTGTGAAAACAACCGGCCCCCCTGTTCGTCGACCGTTCGGGGATTCCATTCCAGTTGCTTTGCCAGGATCAGAGGAGCAACGCGGGATGTATCCTGTGCATTGTAGACGTACATTTTAAACAGGTAACCGGTCACAGTCACATGGTCGATGACATCCGTACCATCCGGCAGCCCGTCTTTCAAAGCGGGGGGAACCTCCGTGCAAATCACGACGGTCGGGTTCTGTTGTGAATCATCGGTAAACATCCAGGCTTCATAAAGAGTGTTGATTCCATACTGGTTGTCATCTGCAGCAGGGTAATGCATCAGTTTACGGACACGACCGGTTAACGTGACGAGCCGCCCTTTATAGCGATCACTGTTCTTGAAGAGATCCAGAAAGACGGGAAACTCCCGCTCGGGATGCTCGCGGAATAACTTCATTTCGGAACGACGCTGTTGCAGATTGAATTCGGCTGCCTGTTTCTGATCTGCCAGACTGGTCTCCTGCAGGTGCTTGAGTACGTAATAGTAGAGTGCCTTTTCCTCTTCCAGAATGCCGCCAAAAGCTTTGTCTTCGACTTCATTAAACAACGAAGGGGCGAGCTGATCCGGAAATGGTCTGAAAGGGTCTGTCTGTGATTCGTCTGCGAACGCGGTCTGGAGGACCATGGCAGTCAGGCAGACAGCGACTCCCTGATTTCTGATGTAAGACAGCATATCCTGCTCCCAGGGTTTCACTTCTTTAAGTTCTTTAATATAACAGTATTATGGCAATTGCCTGTGGGACCTATTTTGTCGAGCGTCCATTGATTTGTCGAGGTTAAAAATAAATACCTGTCAGGCGGGGTGCTGAGCGTAATTCCTTATTTCACAAGAGGTTTTGGCATCCCGATCACAGGAGAGAGCATTGACACAAAACAGAGGATCTCTATAATTCCCTTCAATCGCAGCCAGACGAAATGCTGTCGATTGCTTGAATTATTATTGGACAGAGCGATCCCAAATTCAGAAAGTTATGTCATTGCAGGGTAGTCGAGAAGATTTTCTCTGCTTTTTTTCAAGGTATATATTGAATTCAATTGTAACGGAGACAACCAGTAATGGCTGAAAATGTTTTGGAATTTACTGATGCGAACTTCCAGTCTGAAGTATTGGAAGCATCTGAACCTGTCCTGGTCGATTTCTGGGCTCCCTGGTGTGGTCCCTGTAAGATGATGATGCCCACCATCGAAGAAATTGCCAGTGATTATTCAGGCCGCGTCCGCGTTGGTAAATTAAATACCGATGAGAATCCGGGTATTGCTTCGGCCAGCAGTATTAACGCGATCCCCACAGTAATGCTTTACAAGAATGGCGAAGTTGTTGAAAAGTTTGTAGGAGTTACTCCTAAAGAACGTTTTGCAGCATCACTGGACAGCCAGTTATAGCCAGCCTTGTTGCCATGATATCAATTCAGAGTGGGCAGAGGAGTTGTAATACTCCTTCTCTGCCCTTTTTGTCATAAGTAGAATCGCGTTATTCCGGATTGAATGTTGCCCTCAGGAATTGGATTCCACAACTTCAATCCCGATTTGAGTAATATCGCGAGGCGCTTTTCAGGGAAAGGAATCCCGGCATGAGCGAAGAAACCAGGCCCGACCAGAAATCTCAGGCACCCTCCCCGTTTGCAGGCGTCAAACGTCCTGCCAGTGACTCAGCCGACTCACGCCCGTTGAACAGTGCTCCCGGCATCGAACGCCGCGCGGATGCCCCTCATTCTTTCACTGAACCGGGAGTGCCGGAAGAGGGTTCCTTTTTCAGCGATCAGAAACAGAGAGCCCTGGAAGAGAACCTGTCGCATGCAGGGCAGGCGGCAGAGATCCAGACCCAGGGGGCGGCTGAAGCGGGCGCTTCATTAACCGGTGCCGAGTTGCTTTCCCAGGCTGGTGAAATCGCCAATTATCTGAAATCCCAGTTTGCAGAGATCAGTCGTCGCGAGCAGACACTCACCAGTCAGCTGAATGAAATCGACAACGAACGTCGCAAGATCCGCATGTGGGTGGGGCAGATTGAGGAACAGTATGACGAACGGGAAGCCAGCGTTCGTGATAAAGAAACCGAGCTGATTCGCAAAGCCGTCGAATGCGAAAAACTGGCGAAGACTGTCCAGCGCGAACAGGAAAAAGTATTCGAAGCCCAGGATTCCCTGGAGCAGGAACGCGCAGAAATGCGGGACCACATCCTGCGGGAATTTGCGGAACAGCGGGAAACCCTGGAGCGACAGAAGCTCGATCTGATTAACGAACAGAAACGGATCCGGGAGCAGGTTCTCGAATCGCTGTCCGAACAGCGTAATGAACTGGAACAGGCGCGAGCTGAGTGGCAGGGAGTCAAGCAGACTGAACTGAACCACCTCAAGCGGGAGCGGGAAGTTCATGAAGAGGCAGTGCGGAAAGTCGAAACCGAACTGAATTCGCGCAAAGAAAAATTTGAACTGGAACTGAAGACGCGACAGTCAGACTGGGATTCGAAACGCCAGGCGGAACTGGAAGCTTTAGAGTCTCGCAAGCGGGATTTTGTCATCAGTTCGGAAGAGATTGAACATCAACTCAAAATTCAACGGGAAGACCTGCAGCGCGAATACAGCGCCCGAGAAGAGGAATTTGATCAGAAGCGGACATTGATTGAAAATCGGATCAAATTTCAGGAAAACCACCTGTTGCGTTTAAGAAAGCAGATTGAAAAAGAACAGCATGATTTTCAGCGTCAGCAGCAGATTCAACAGCAGCAGCATGAGCAAAACGAGCGGATTCATATCTTGCGAATGAAGCAACTGGATCGCTTCCGGGATCTGTTGCAGCAGCGCGAGCAATCATTGACGAAGGAACGCGCACTGCATGCGGAGCTGCGCCGTTCCGTGGAACGTTATGAGCAGAATCAGAAGCAGAGAATGTCAGGCGAATATGAGGTCTGGCAGAAAGAACGCGATGCCCAGAAAGCGGAACTGCGTCGTCAGCATGATATGCTGGCACTGCATGCGGAAAACCTGGAACGGCGGCGGGAACGACTGGATACGCTGCGGGCCGAAGTGGAAGAAACTCACCGGGGCACCCTGGAAATGCGGCTGGCCCTGGAAGAAGGCTGGGCGCAGTTGACGCAGTTGGAAGGGGACGATGCAGCCCGTGAACGTCTGGAAAAAGCCCGGGAGGCACTCGCTGCCCACTATCGCCAGTTGCGTGAGTCGCTGTCTGTCGAACGCCAGGAACTGGATCATTCCCAGGAACTCTTTCATCGTCATCGGGATGAATTCCGCCAGGAACGTCAGGACCTCTCAGAGTGGGTGGCGGAACGTGATGAGCAACTGCGTCAGCGGAGCGAACAATTACGATTCGAAGCAGAGCAACTGGCTGTGCGCGATGCCGCCTGGGGACAGAAGCGGGAAAACTGGTTGCAGGAAAAAGTCTCCGCGGAAGAAGTGATCCGTAACCTGCTGGAGCAGTTGACGGAATTGACTGTCGGTCAGGGAGCAGCAATACAGCTGGCAGCGAAAAAGAGCCAGCGGTCTCATGTGCAGAATACGGCAGCAAAACCTGTAGATGGTCTAGCGAAAGAAACAGAATCTGAGAGCATTGACGAAATACTGGATCCGCGGGATTAACGCAGATCTTTCCAGGCATCCCAGCAGAGGAACAGCACCAGCCCGGCGGAGATCAGGAACATGATGTCCATCATCATGCTGCCCCGGAAGGGAATGCCGATGGCTATGTCTGCCAGAGCGAGTAATGCCACGATTCCGGATACGGCCATAGAGCCCATGATCATTTTTTTGGGTGCATCCGCCATGGCGATCCCCGTCCCTCTCTACTCATGCTGAAGCTGTATGGTGTATGGTTGTCTGTCTGAGCTGCACATTCAGTTAATCAATCAGATCCCGTGTGGACTCTGTGTTCACAGTATAGCGTATGGTCTGGTGTAATTTCCAGTCGATTCTGATATTCGTATTTCTGTCATCTGGCGATAATCGGCAGCGAACAGAACGAGACCTGGAAAAACTGATACAATTCCGATAATCAGTGGCTCAGGAGAGCGAACAGAGTTCGATAATATGGCCATCCGGGTCGTTCACGAACGTCTGAGTGGCTCCATCGGGCCGGGATTTGGGTGGGGAGACGATCGGAATCCCCCGCTCTACTGCTTTCTCATAGGCTGATTTCGCATCGTCGACCTGAAAAGCAAAGTGGTGGGTCCGTGTATTTTGCTGCGGGCCAGCGTTACCTGCCCTGCCCGACTGATCGTGTTCGAGAATCAGATGGATCTGCTGATTTCCGATTTGAAACCAATGCCCTTCGAATGTGAATGCGGGCCGGGGAACGTGATCCATGCCGAGAAAATCGACATAGAATTTCCGTGATGCTTCGAGATCCTTGACAACCAGTGTGATATGATCGAAAGCATTGACCTGCAGGCTGTCGCTGATGGCAGAATCACTCATGAATCGATTGTTCTCCCGTTGTGAAGTGAATCAGGATGCGGCGGAAGCCATAATCGGTTCGCCGACACTCCAGTTGGCGCCATCACGGACAATGTGGCGGTAAAGCGTATCGCGTTCCACGGGGATGCGTCCTGCTTCTTCAATCAGTCGATGTAACTGTTCGACAGTCAGCCCTTCGGGTGTTTTAGCACCGGCGTCATGGTAAATCAGTTCATGAACAACGGTGCCGTCCAGATCGTCTGCACCGAAACTTAAAGCGGTTTGTGCTGTCTTTTCACCCAGCATAATCCAGTAAGCCTTAATGTGGTCGAAGTTGTCGAGCATAATTCGGGACAACGCGATGACTTTGAGGTCCATCAGGCCGGACGGTTTGATAATTTCTGACATCCCCGTATTTTCGGGATGAAATGCCAGCGGAATGAAGGTCTGGAATCCGCCGGTTTCGTCCTGTAGTTCGCGCAGGCGACAGAGATGATCGACGCGGTGCTTTGCCTGTTCGTAATGTCCATACAGGATGGTGGCATTACTGCGCAGGCCGAGGTTATGTGCTTCGCGATGAATTTCGAACCAGCTTTCGGCGTCCGCCTTGTGTTCGCAGATCTGCTCGCGGATTTCGGGGTGGAAGATTTCCGCACCGCCGCCCGGCATGCTGGAGAGACCGGCTTCCATCATCTGTTCCAGTACCCAACGGACCGGCTTTTTGGTCATGAAGCTGAACCAGTTGATTTCTACGGGAGTCCAGGCCTTGATGTGCAGTTCGGGATATTCTTCGTGGATGATGCGGACTACATCCAGATACCACTCGAATTTCTTCTGGTGGTGCAGACCACCCACCACGTGAATTTCCGTAGCGCCGGTGCTGCGTGCTTCCTGAACGCGTTCGCGGATCATGTCATCGGTGAAGGTGTAGCCGCGAGGTGATTTCAAATCCGCCCGGAATGCGCAGAACTTGCAGCGATAGACGCAGACATTCGTGGGGTTCAAATGGATGTTCGTGTTATAGAATGCGAAGTTGCCGTTTTTGCGTTCGCGTATCCGATTCGCCAGATCACCCAGCCTCAGAATATCGACTTTCTCATCCAGAAAAACGCCCTCATCAAAAGAGATGCGTTCTCCCGCGTCGACTTTGCGGGTAATGAGATCGAGCTGTTCCTGTTCGTTATGATTCAGATTCATCAGACTGACTGTTGATTCTTTTCGATTGGAGGGTGTTCTAATCTTATGCCTGGCAGTCGCGAAGACTACACACTGCGGGACGGTATTTATTATGACGTTTCAGAGCCACTTATGCGAGCCAGACGTCGATCAATCCCACAAAGAACAATCCAATACTGATGATGGCGTTCACATGAAAAAAGGCCAGATTCACACGTCCCAGATCATCGGGATTGACCAGCAGATGTTCATAAATCAGAAGCCCGGCTACTGCAAGGACGGCAATCAAAAACGGGATTCCCAAAGCTGCGACGTACCAGAGGCTGAACAGGCAGATGATTGTCATGAAATGACTGAACATGGCAAATCGCAGCGCTTTTCTGATTCCCCAGCGGGAGGGAATACTGGACAGTCTGGTTTCCTGATCAAAATGGACATCCTGACAGGCGTAGATAATATCAAATCCGCCAACCCAGAAAAACACCACGGCTCCCAGCAGCAGCGGTTCCAGTGACAGGCTGCCACGAATGGCGATCCAGGCAGCGAGGGGTGAGAGCATCAGTGCGGTGGAGAGCCAGTAATGGCAGAAAATGGTGAAGCGTTTCGCATAAGAATATCCCAACAGAAACAGCAGGACGGGGATCGAAAGATAGAGGGGCCAGCGATTGGGCAGAAACAGGATTGTCGAGGCGATAAATGCCAGTGAGGTCAGGATCGTAAAAATTGTGACAGTCCGAACACTGATCAATCCGGCCGGGAGGTGGCGGCTTTGCGTCCGTGGGTTTTGTGCATCAATTTCGCGGTCCACGAGCCGGTTAAACGCCATGGCTGCAGAGCGGGCAAACAGCATACATAAAAGAATTCCCACCAGTTCCTGCCAGCGAACCTGTTGACCACGCCAGGCCAGGACCGCAGATAAGAGGGCAAACGGGAGAGCAAATATAGTATGGCTGAAACGAATCAGTTCCAGCAGAAGGCGCAGTCGGGCCAGCATGACATCAATCCGGTTAACGGTGGGAGGAGATCCCGTCAGGCAGGATCACAAAACACGCAGTTTGTGCTGTATCTTAGCGGATTGCGGGATGACACCCAAGCCAGAGCCGGACGAAACTGTCGTGGCGTTTCGGGAAATCAGGGTTTGAAAAGACATTACCGGGTCGGAAACGTATTCAGGGAAGCGACATAATTCACAAAGCGTTCATCGACACCAGGAATATGGCGGGGGAGTCGTGCACTCAAGACCTCCGGCTTTTCGTTGCTTTTCAATTCCGCCAGATATTCGAGCAGAGTGTCTTTCGTTTCCGGGGTGCTGTTTAACATGAAATGGACCCAGGCCCAGGCTTCCTGGTAATCAACCCGCTGCATCTGTGATACTTTTTCGAGCTGTTCCAGCCGTTTCATATCGGGTTTCCAGCCATTGTTCAGCGCGGCGGAGAGTCGTGAAGCATGATCACGGTTGATCTGGCCCGGTGTGTTACCGGCCACCTCGAAGTACTCGGCAAGACCTTCATCCAGCCAGAGTGGAACCGTCTTCAGGCTGGCATGTAACAGGCCATGTGTGAATTCGTGTCGCAGGTCTTCCTGGATACGGTCGCCCCAGAATGTATAGACGGCGAGTTCCTTGGGCGTACCAACAAAGTAAGCACGTCGCGGAGGCAAACCGGGATACGTTAAATCCAGGTAATTGCGGTATTCTTCCTGGTTCGAAAACAGATAGACGGTGACCTGCTCGCTGTTGAGTGGAATATTCAATGTCTCACCAACATCTTCGCGCAGTTTAATCAGATCCTGAAAGAGTTCATGGTCCTGTCCCAGTTTAAAATCACTGAGTACGATCAGTTGCTCAGCACTGACACTGTGGCGGGCGGGCAGATGGACGGACTGATTTTTGGCAACCGAATGACAGCCGGCAGAAAGCAACAGGCAAGACAATACACAGGTACTCAAAACAATTGCTTTGAGTACGACTCGCGACAGCATGTCTGAAGTCTTGTCTCGACTGACGGGGTTTTCTGATTTCACGGTTGGCAGTGTTATCTCATGAGGCAATGAAAGAAGTTAATTCGGGAGGTCTACCAGTTTATTCAGTGCGTATGGCAGGAGTGGCCTGCCGGGCTGCAGAACGTTTTTTATCTGAATTCGGAAAGAATCCGTCGAAGATACCGTTCGATGCGGATTGGATAATGAGATTTCCTTTGCCATTCTGGATCAGCGATTGCGCGAGCAGGGGATGGTTTTTCCAGGTGGTCGCCTCCCATTCACGGATGTCGGCATAGGTATCCTGCAAGCCCGCTTCAGACTTGGGGATAAAGAACCAGCCTTCCCTGGATTGGACAATATGATATTCAAAGGCAGCATACATGCCTCCCGCTCCCATGAGCATGAAGATCAGTGCCGCGATGATTCGGCGCATCGAATTCACTTCCTTGTGTTTCTTAAATCTGCTTCGCCTCAGTGCAGGGGCGGAATCATCTCAGAATCCGTAAAATGCGGCAAGAGTGAACTCTCTGTTTTAGCGAAAATAGATGTACGTTAGTTGCTGTTCAGGGGCGGATTGCCGAAGATATCACCGGGTCTGATCTGCTTGCCACATAAAAACTGGCTGATTTCCATGGCGCGTTTCCCCTGGGGCTGGATCTGTTTGATTTCCAGCAGCCCCTCTCCTGTGCAGATTACCACGCGTTTGGTATTGCTGAAAACGACCGTACCTGGTTCGACATCCAATACTTGAGGTTCCATTTCCAGTGATTCCTGTGCGGCCGGGGAGAGTTTTTCGACATCCAGAATCAGTAATCTGAGTGGTTCATGTCCGGACTGCAGCAGAAACGAAAACGGGCTCGGCCAGGGTTGCATGGCCCGTACATGGCAGGCAATCTGCTCGGCGGACTGATTCCAGTCGATGGCGCCTTCCTGCTTGTCGAGTGTGGGAGCGAACGTGGCGGCTGCATGATCCTGTGGGGTTTCAACCAGTGTTCCCTGCTCAATCTGATCCAGAACCTCCATGGCGAGGGGCGCAGCCAGTTCCGCCAGGCGATCCTGTAACATGCCGGTGGTTTCTTTCGGGTTGATTAACGTTTCCACCATGGCTGCGACGGGACCGGAATCCAGGGTCCGTTCGATCCGAAACAGGGAAACGCCGGTGCGGGTCTCTCCATTACGAATTGCATAAAGAATCGGAGCAGCACCCCGATAGGCGGGTAGAAGCGAAGCGTGCAGATTGAATGCACCCAGGCGGGGCAGATCCAGCAGTTTCTGAGAAAGGATCTGTCCATAAGCGGCTACGAGCAGTACATCTGCCTGCAACTGGCTAAGTTCCTCCAGGGACTCTGGTGTATTAATTTTCGCAGGCTGGAAAACGGGGATTTCATGCTCCAGTGCGAGTTCTTTCATCGGGTTTTTATGGCGATGATGTCCCCGACCGGTGCGATCAGGCTGCGTATACAGGCCCAGCACTTCATGTTGTGATTGGATGAGCGACTGGAATGCAGGGATGGCAAAAGTGCCGGTGCCCATCATGACCACTTTTAATGCCACTGTGGTGTCTCCTCATTGCGGATCGTTCAGGAAAATAATTGCAGCTAAGAGTTCGGGCTGGACCCACAGTTGAAGAGTAAACGGAATGCACCTTGAACGATGACACAGGCGCTAAGGTCTCAGCCCAGTTCCTGTTCGAGTTGCGCCAGTTGTTTGCGAATTTCTTCATTAGACGGGTACTCTCCCGTTTCCTGTTTGTGGCGAAATTCTGCTTCAAAATCGGCAATCAGAACATCAATTTCATTGCGTTTGGCTTCAACCATCCGATCAGGAAACATGATGCCTTCAATATGATCATGTTCATGTTGCACGGCCCGCGCTGCGAGATCATCCAGAGTGATTTCAAACAGCTGACCATCCAGATCATAAGCTTCGACAGTGATTTCTTCCGAACGTTTCACATCGCCATAAACCTGCGGCAGACTCAAGCAGCCTTCTTCCCCCTCGGCGGTCCCTTTGCGTTTCGTGATCTCCGGGTTAATGAACACAAATTCTTCTTCGGTTTCATTGGGATCCGAAGTGAGATTGATCACAAACAGGCGATAGGGAAGTGCGACCTGATTGGCAGCCAGGCCGATGCCGCGTGCTTCGTACATGAGATCAAACATGTTCCGCACGATATCGCGCAACTCGGGTGTGATGCTTTTGACAGGTTTGGATTTCCAGCGAAGGGCCGGATGAGGATAATTGACGATTTGCAAAGCAGGCATAATAGCAGATACCCGGCAGGGTATGATATACAGACGGAGTTCTTGAAACCAAAGACCATCATTTTGTACGCAAGGTATGCGCAGCATTGATGACGGATAACCATTAATACCTGTATATCAAGGCTGAACTGCAGATACAATCCATATGTCCGCGAACAATTGCTTTGTTGCAGTATTTTGTGCCGCGCGGACCGGGATCAGTACGGGGCGCAATTTTACCGGCCACTCGGCCTGAACCAGGCCGGGCTGACATTGCGCCCGGGAGTAGTGAATTCCCGGAAACCGTTAATACATCGGCAGTGGATCCAGGGGAGCGTATGCTGTGGTAGGTACAGATCCCTGGATTACTGGTGCACCGGCGGTTGACTGATAGGTATCGTAAGTGTTGTAGGCTCCCTGAGGTGCATAAGTAGGAGCACCAACACCGCAATTACCGGTTGAACAGCCGCCACCACTGAAAGGTGCCATTGTGGGGCCGTAATTACAGCTGCCACATGAGCCATATCTTCCGCACTGGCAACCTGTTGTCAGGGCGATCAACGCAAGACCCAGCATCGTAATTCCGAAACGTTTCATGAGTTCAATCCTTTTCTTCTACAAAATAGCGAGAGAAAAATTCTATCGCTGAAATCAAGCTTTCATCGGGGAAAATCAGTTTTTTACGAAGCAGCAGCTGCTGCGAAATTTTTGAAATCAAATGGAATCAGGCTGGAAGAGACTCCCGCCCAATGTGCAGTAAATCCGCCGGGATGGCGTCCGGAGTTGTTGGAGAATGCTGTCAGGTCATCTCTGATTTCATTCACCCCCCGGTTTAAGGCAACCGTGGCAGAATGCTGACTTCTCCAGATCTGCAGCCCGGGGCTGAAACCTTCAAAGTTTCCAGAGATAATGGTTTCCCAGCCGGTGGAGAGTCGGTTAATACTGACTGAGAATTCGCTTCTCAATTTCCACCAGCGAAAAAATGTATCGAGTGAAGTCACCCAGACCAGCGACATCTGTTTGCGATCCAGATGAATGTCTTGAAATAACTGCGTGAGTTCTCCGCGGGAGCTGACGGTAGACAGTGATACCGGTAACCCCTGACGGTATCTGCTGACCAGGTCAATCCGCAGTTTTCTCTGAGTTTCTGAATTTGATGCCGCCTGCCATTCTGCTTCCGATTTGCAATGCAGTAGTTCCAGCGAGACTGGTAAGGGGCTCATTACATTTGAGAATTCTCGAAAATCATTACCAAGTGCAGATTCGTCATAACAGATCACGCCCTGGTAGGGATAAGGATAATCACCCAGACGGATCCAGGCGCCTCCCGACTGTTGAATACGTGTTTTCAATTGAACCACAAACTGTGAGTTGAACTGTTCGACACCCGTGTTGGCTTTCTTCGCCAGTTCCGGAATCGTGCGGCCGGTACCGGTTTTATTATTGAATTCCGCCAGATCAATGATGGGGATTCTGCAGCGAGAGAGAGTCTGCAAATCCTGCTCATTGAAGCATTTCTGCGAACCAACCAGCAGCAGGTTCCAGCGGGTTGACTGATATCCCAGCAGCTGTGCCAGATCGTCCTGGAGTTCTGTCACCGGCAGTCCCATTTCGCACAGTCCTTTTACGACAGGAGTCGAAACTCCAGCCAGCAGGATCGGATAATCCGGTAAATGACGCGAGACGGACATGGTTTCAATAATCTTTGTAAGAAAGGGAACGGGTTGCTGAATGATTTGAATTTCTTCAAGCAACAGATCACTGTATTAGTAACTCGAAGTGTTATTTATGAATCAATTGAGGGGTATCATCGTGGGAGGTGAGTGACCAGCCTATAGAACAGGCGCAGGAATCACTAATGTGCGGCGGGAAGATATTGCTTTTCCAGAATCAGGTCAATACGAAAGAATGAAATGAAATAAAAAAGCGGCAAACCTTTAATCTTTTTTCAATTTTCAATCTGTTTTTTGAAAAAATAATTTTTCATGAGCAGCGGAATCAGAGCAGAATCGAGGTGGGAGAAGTGACCAGCATGTCCACCGGATTCTTGAAAGGGGTAACGTTTTCTGCTCTCGAAACCTCAAAATGAAACGTGAGAAAGACAGCGAACAGGTACCATGAATTTCTCTTTAAAATTGGGGTTGGTGAAAATCAGGAATGCCATCTATAATCCGCCCCTCGCGAAACAAATGGATTGGTTAGCGAGAACAACTTTCGTAGAACTACTGAGATGTCAAACAGTTTCGTTCCGGGCGAGAGCTTGAAAAGTGAAACTTTTACTGACTGATATTACAACAACGTCTAAGCATGGAGGCGCGGCGTGGAAACAGTTCTGGTTATTGGACTTGATACGGTTGCCGGGGCAAATATTGCAACCTGTTTATCCAGTCGATATCGGGTTGTCGGATTAACTTCAGCTTCACCAGTTTCCATCCAGGGATGTGAAACTCAAACTTATCTGGAAGACGATGTCGAAACAGCCGAGCACTGGCTGTCGATGGTGCGTCCCAACTGGGTGGTCTATTGTGGCGTTGCCGCAAATTCTGCCTGGACAGTCGATCCTGAGAAGTTTGCGACAAAGGATCCCGTGCTCGCAGCGCGAAACTGGGTGAATGCTGCTGAGTTGCATTCAGCCCGCTTCACACATATTTCTTCTGATGCGGTATTTACCGGGCCCTGGATGTTCCATGAAGAGGAGTGTCAGGGTTTTTGTGAAAGCCGTCAGGCCGAAGTGCTGCGTGCCATTGAACGTGAAGTCAGTCTGTGTGACAACACGCTGATTATCCGAACCAATGTGTTTGGCTGGACTCCTGCTGCTTACGGTCAGGGTCAGGTCGAAAGCCTGGTGCAGTCTCTGGAAAACGGGTCATTTTCCAGTCAGGACTGTTATCGGCATGCCACTCCTTTGCTGGCAACAGATCTGGCAGCGATCATCGAACACGCGTATCAGGAACGCTTGACGGGGACCTTCCATGTGGCTGGTGGCGAACGTATCAGCCCCATCGAATTCGTGCAGCGCCTGGCGGCCACTTTCGGGCTGACGGTACCGATGCTTCCCCGGGCGACCGTTTTAAATGAACGGACCACCGGTTTTGCCAACGGCGAGACTTCACTGCATACACGCAAAATCCGTCGGTCACTCAGCATTTCGATGCCGATGCTGGATGACGGGTTACAGCGTCTGTTCGATCAGAAGCACAATGGTTATCTGAACCGGTTAAACAATGCCCCCGTTCGACTCTACGAGCAGGAAATTGCTGCCTGATACGAGTTGCGGAACCAAAAATTGAAAAACCCCTTGTCAGTTTTGATAAGGGGTTTTTCTTTTATTTCAGGCCAGAATTTTTGTGACGATCTTTGCGGGATTGACGCCGATCAGTTTTTGATCCAGTCCCTGGAAGCGGAACGAGAGCCGATCCGGATTCAGTCCCAGCAGATGCAGGATTGTCGCATGCAGATCATAGACGGGAACTTCATCTTCGATGACATTGAAGCCAAAATCGTCAGAGCCGCCGATGGTTGTTCCTCCTTTGATCCCGCCACCGGCGAGCCACATGGTAAAGGCATTCGGATGATGATCGCGACCATCATTCCCCCCCTGTACCATTGGTGTGCGGCCGAATTCTCCCCCCCAGACGACAAGTGTGTCTTTTAGCAGACCACGTTGTTTGAGGTCTTTGACTAATGCAGCTGAAGCCTGGTCGGTCGCTTTGCAGTTACTCTTTAATCCGCTGACCAGCCCGCCGTGCTGATCCCAGGATTCATGAAACAATTGCACGCAGCGAACCCCCCGCTCTACCAGTCGGCGGGCCAGCAGGCAATTATTTGCGAACGAGGTTTTACCCGGTTCAGCACCGTACATCTCGAGGGTTTCCCTGGTTTCCTGTCCCAGGTCCATCACATCAGGGGCACTGGACTGCATGCGATAGGCCATCTCGAAGGAATTGATCCGGGTGGCAATTTCAGGGTCGCCCACCTGATCAAGGTGATTCTGGTTCAAGGCCTTGAGCGTATCCAGTGAATCTCGTTGCAGCTGGGCAGAGACTCCGGGTGGATTCTGCAGGTAGAGTACTGGTTCCTGTCCGCCTCGGAACATGACACCCTGATGCGTGCTAGGCAGAAAGCCACTGCCCCAGCAGGAACTGCCGCCACTGGGACCTTTGTTTCCGGAACTGAAGACGACAAAACCGGGCAGGTTTTTCGATTCACTTCCCAGCCCGTAGACTGTCCAGGCACCCAGGCTGGGTTTGCCGAATAACTGGGATCCGGTAAGGGCCTGAATCTGGGCTGGTGCATGGTTGAAGGCGTCCGTTTTCATACTTTTTACGATGGCGATGTCATCGACGACTTCTGCGAGATGAGGCAGTAACTCAGATAATTCTGCCCCACATTCGCCATGTTTTGCAAATTTAAATTTAGGGCCGAGGAATTTGGAATTCGGATTGATAAACGCGGCCCGATAGCCTTTCAGCAGGTCTTCCGGGGGCAACTTGCCATCAAATTTGCCCAGAACCGGTTTATTATCGAACAGTTCCAGATGACTTGGTCCACCGCCCATAAACAGGAAGATAATATTTTTCGCTGCAGGGGGATGGTGCGGCTGACGGGCTGCCAGTGGATCTTTCGATGGATCAGACTTTGAGCCGGCGGCGTAACCAGATTCCTGCAGCAGTTGATTGACGGCGATTGCTCCGACTCCCATACCACATTGTTGCAGAAACCAGCGACGCGCGATGGGATGTGCCGGATGATTTATGTTATTCATCTGTATCACCTGTTTCAGATTTCTTTTTTGATGATCGGTTTGATTATTCTTTGGTGATGGTCTCATCCATGTTGAGCAGCACCCGTGAAAGCGCGACCCAGGCAGCAAAATCAGTTGTCGATTCTTTGAGCTTTTTTGTCGCGGTGATTTGCGTTGCTTCTTCCGGATGTTCGTGGAAGTATTGGCGCTGCCTGTTGAGAAAGCGAGTCAGTACCTGCTTTTCTTCAGCAGCGGGATACCGGGATACACAGCGTCGGAACGCTGTTTCTATCCGGTGGTCTTCAGAATCCTGTGGGGATGAGAGTACTGTCTCTGCAAGACTGATGGCACATTCCATAAACAGGGTTTCATTGAGGGTCGTCAGAGCCTGCAACGGTGTATTGGAACGGGTACGTTTGACGGTCGAGATATCGCCGTTGGGCGCATCAAATGCCTGGAGCATCGGGTACGGGACTGAGCGAAAGCGGAATGTATAAATCGCTCGCCGATAGCGGTCGGCATCTTCTTCCACGTTCCAGGTCTTGGGGCCATAGCTGGCTGGTTTATCGAACAGGAAAGCAGGAGCAGGCGGATACACCGAGGGCCCGCCGATTTCGGGGTTCAAAAGTCCGCTGGCTTTCAAGGCGATGTCCCGCACGATTTCGGCATCGACACGATAACGCGGCCCGCGGGCCAGCAGGCGATTGTAGGGATCTTTGGTATACAATGCGGGGCTGACCCGGGATGACTGTTGATAAGTTCGGGAAGTCACAATCAGTGTATGCAGCTTCTTCAGGTCCCAGCCTTCATCCATGAACCAGACAGCCAGCCAGTCCAGTAGTTTTCGGTGCGTCGGTGCTGCGCCCTGGGATCCCAGATCTTCACTGGTCGTCACAATTCCCTGCCCGAAGTAGGCCTGCCAGACCCGGTTTACAATCGCTCGGGCCGTCGTCGGAGATTGTCGGTCGACGAGCCAGCGGGCAAAAGTCAGCCGATTCACGGGGCCATCCGTCGGGAGTGAGTTCAGAAAACCCGGCACACCTGGTTGCACGACCTGTTTTTGTTTAAGAAAATCGCCACGATCCAGCAGATGTGTCTGGCGGGGCTGAGGACGTTCCTGGTAGACCAGCTGCGTCGTTCCTTCCGGATGCTGTTTCCAGATCGCTTCAATTCGTTCGTTTTCTGTTTTCCACTCAGGGACCGTGGTTCGCCAGTAACTGAAAACCTGGTCCTGCTGGCGGGATGTTCGCTCGGCGTCAGGAATCGCCAGGATTTCCCTGACATGATCAGGGACGGGATCTGCCTGGGCTTGCGGGCTGTTGCTCCAGGAAATCCGAAAGCGGCCGAGATTCATTGTCTGATTGTTGTCACTGTTCCAGCCCCCGTGCATCTGCACAAGGCTGATGGTTAATTTACTGCCCTCTTGGTAACCAAATGGTTTCTCGGCACGAAAGACCGCTTCGTGGGGCTGATTGAGTCGTCCCGGTCCCGCGTCGATTCCCCAGGCAGTTGAGTTGTCTCCGTCAATCGCATAGCTGACAGGCCCGGTAAAGCCGCGCACTCCTTTTTGATCCTCGTAAGGAAAATTCAGCTGCAGTCGAGGATTACTGAAATCGGCGGTGGCTTCCGTGAACTTGATAGTGGTTTTCTGTGTTGCATCCTCTGTATTTTCGACGTTGAGTTTGATGTCTGTTAAGGCACAGAGACCGGAGATGGCGCGACCGGGGCCTCCTGCCGGCAGATTGGGGTGATTTAACAGTTCGAGTCGGATGGCAGTGATCTCGGAAGCATCGATCTCGGCTTCAAAGTTCGAAGTGAACCGGGAAGGCGCATAACCCTGTGCCAGCATGGAATGATCGGGCTGTTCCATATAACGCTGGGAATTACTGTCGACATTTTTCAGTTTCATTACATGCCAGACCGGTTGATTCTGCTGCACCTGCTTTTCCCATGCGGCCAGTCGTTGAGGCCAGTCGGGCATTGATGTTTTGAGCGATCTTTCGATGGAATCGATTTCGGTAAACAGTTTTTCTCGCTGCTGTTGTTCCTCGTCGGTATAGCCTCGCATGCTGGCTTCGTACGAGTTGTTGATACAGGCGAAAATCTGATAGTAATTTTCGTGTGTCAGTGGATCGTATTTGTGGGAATGACATTGGCTGCACTGCAGGGTGAGACCGAGAACACTTTTCCCGATCGTGTCCATGCGGTCGAACATCGCGGCCATGCGAAACTCTTCCGGGTCGATGCCCCCCTCTTCGTTGAGCATCGAATTCCGCATGAAACCAGTGGCGATTTTCTGATCCTGTGTTGCCTGGGGCAGCAGATCCCCGGCGACCTGTTCGATGATGAACCGATCGTAGGGCATGTTCTGATTCAACGCATCAATGACCCAGTCACGATAGAGCCAGACTTCACGGGGGGCATCTTTTTCATAACCGTTGGAATCGGCATAGCGGGCGGCATCGAGCCAGAGGCGTCCCCAGCGTTCTCCGTAATGGGGGGAAGCTAAGAGGCGCGCGACCTGTTTGCGGTATGCATCGGTGCTTTTGTCAGCCAGGAAAGAATCGATTTCCTCGATGCTCGGCGGCAGGCCGATCAGGTCCAGGCTCAACCGTCGCAGAAGCGTTGTTCGATCTGCCGGTCTGGAGAAAGACAGTTGTTGCTGTTCCAGTTTTTCCAGAACGAAAGCATCAATCGGGTTTTGAATTAATTCCTGTTTCGAGACAGCAGGTATCGCGGACTTAACGGGTGCTTGAAAGGCCCAGTGCGAGGCCCAGGGAGCACCGGCTTCAATCCACCTTCGAATTTTTGCGAGGTCGGAAGCGGTTAGTTTTTTTCCCGAATCTACGGGGGGCATGCGTTCGCTTTCGTCAGTCGCCGTCATGCGTTGATAGATCAGGCTCTCAGCGGGTTTGCCGGGGACAATCAGGGATTGCCCGTTGTGATCTGCGAAAACGGTTTCTTTCAAATCAAGCCTGAGTTCCGCTTCACGATGTTCCGGATCAGGGCCATGACATGAGAAACAGGCGTCAGAAAGCAGAGGACGGATATCTGTCGCAAAGTCTAGAGGCTGCTCGGAAGGGGCAGGCGTTCCTGCCTCTACGTTTTGAGACAGAAAACAGACCATTACCACACTAGAGACTGCGAACAGATTGATCGTTCGAGCGGCCATGAACTTCTCTTTCGGTCTACAGAGAAAAGCAAGAAATCAGCACCGTTACAGGAAAAAAGCGAGGCGGCTTTGACAAAACATGAAGTCTGGTCAGGCAGGCTGCAAACCCGGATTTTCTGTGAATCGGAATGATTTCTTGATCTCAAAATCAAACACGAGTGAATACCGGTCCGCCACTTTCCTCAAAGTGGGGGTAGCTCATTGTGGTACTAACACTTTCTGAGCAGGTGACTTAGGAGTACGAGTTCTGAGCCCGGCTCCTGTTTTCTCTTTTGTAATTATACGAACTTCGATTGAGGAAATTCAAGTTTTGTCTCTCTGGAGCAGGGGGAATCGCAGCACATTTATATGAAGCTCCCTGCAGAAACCTCACTGTATATTAATCAAACACTCACAATAGGCCTGTTTTGATCAATTTTGCTACGCATTATTCACTTCTTCTTAACTTAACGGGGAGAAAAAACTTCACAGTCTCACGATACCGTATGCCCATCTGAGAAATTCAGCCGGCAAAGTAATTTTTCAGATGCTGGTTATCCAGTCGAATTCGAAGTGAGTGAGTTTTAAAAGATCAAGGGGGGGAAGCAGCTCAGTTTCATACATCCAGTGCCAAGCTGATGGGGATGGCCTGTTTCTTTCAAAATCAAATTTAATTGTCTTAAGCCTTCATTGTTCGCGTAACTGTACAAACCACTTTTTCAAAAAACAGGAAACACAATGCAAAAATCACGTGCTCAAAACACGAAACGATCAGGTTTTACCCTGATCGAACTTCTGGTGGTGATTTCGATCATCGCTTTACTGGCTGCTCTGCTGATCCCGGCAGTATTCGCAGCGCGAGAATCTGCACGTTCTTCGCAGTGCAAAAGCAACCTGCGTCAGTTCGGTCTTTCCATGCATTCTTTCGCATCAACAGACCCCAGCGGTCGTTATTGTACCGGTGCTTATGACTTCCGTCGTGACGGATGTCCTGACACCTGGGGCTGGGTCGCCGACATGGTTAACAGTGGTGCCGGTCTTCCACAGAAGATGCTGTGCCCTTCTTCCACTCTGCTGGGATCTGAAAAGCTGAACGACATGATTGGTGCCACCAACACCAGTAACAAAGACTCTGCTCCGCTGGCACGTCTGAGTGAAGGCGTTTGTGGATCTTGGACCAGTGGAACCGAAGAAACGCCTGCTCGTATTCTTCAGGTTGCCAAGCTGCTGGAAGATGGTTACGGTACTAACTACGCTTCCAGCTGGTATCTGGTACGTTCCGGTGCGAAGACTAACGCTGGTGTGACAGCTTCTGGTCTGAAGGGATTTGGTGGTTCACTGGGGCCGTTGACCATTCGTCGTCTGGATTCTTCCCGCGTTTCTTCTTCTGCTGTTTCCTTCATGGGGTGTGGAGCTCCTGGTGACGTGGGCGAAGCTGTTCTGTCTGACTCAATTCCCGGTTTTCTGGATGCGGGTGAACGTCTGGCTGAGTCATTCAACGATGGTCCTGCCCGGTGGGATGGTACTGCACTGGCTCTGATGCCTGCCGGTACCAATGTTGTGAATGCCACTCCTGTTGAACTGCCCGACCCGAACCGGATTGGTACACCTGGTACTGACGGGTTCCTGTGGTTGCAAGATTCACGTGACTGGTTTGCATGGCACGGTCGTGGCCGTAACAAGATCTGCAATATCCTGATGGCTGACGGCAGCGTTAAAGCGATTGTCGACCTGAACGGCGACGGCTTCCTGAATCCTGGTTTCCCGGCTTCTGGTACTGGATCAGGTTACACAGATGGTACAGTTGAACTGCGTCCTTCTGAGTGCTTCTCCGGTCCCTGGCTGGATGCTCAGATCACTAAAGGTAACTTCGAATAATCGAAGCCCTGACTCAACTGCTGATGAAGTAAACTGCGAGTGGCTGGAACAGAACCAGTCACTCGTTTTTTTATTGACACTCTTCTTATGAGAGGATGTTTTCGATCACGTGACCGTGGACATCGGTCAGACGACGATCAATGCCGTTATGCCGGTAGGTCAGTTTTTCGTGATCAATACCGAGTTGATGCAAGATCGTTGCATGCACATCATAGCACATGGTGGGGTTCGCCGGATCAGCGGGTTTGAATGACCATTGGTCCGATTCTCCGTATGTCGTGCCCCCTTTGATACCACCCCCGGCGAGCCAGTTGGTGAAAACAAACGGATTGTGATCGCGTCCTTTGCTGCCTTGACTGCAGGGCATTCTGCCAAATTCCGTGGTCCAGAGGATGATCGTATCGTCGAGCATGCCCCGCTGTTTCAGATCTTTGATCAACGCGGATGCTCCAATGGACATGCCCCGGCCTAATGGCCAGTGATCGCGTTTGATGTCTTCGTGCGAATCCCAGTTGCGACGGGGATGGCCGTTATCGGCGCCCGACCAGATCTGCACGAACCGCACACCCTGTTCCAGCATGCGTCGCGCCACCAGGCAGTTTCTACCGAAATACGCAATCTCTGCGGCTTCGCTGATGCCTTCCTGTACTTCGAAATCGACGAAATCCAGACCGTACCTCTGCAGCGTGCTTTTCGTTTCACCTGAAAGATCGAGAACTTCCGGTGCCTGCAGCTGCATTTTGGCTGCGAGTTCATAGGATTGAATGCGGGCATTCAGACGTGAATCACCGGCGCGTGTCTGTTGATGTTGTTGATTGAGCTGTTTGAGTGCTTGCAAAACATCGCGATCACTGTTTCGTGTGACGAAATCATTCTCAGGGGGAAATAAGTTCGAAATGGGTGTTTTGGAATTCGGTCGAATCATGGTTCCCTGGTTACTGGCGGGCAGAAAACCGGCTGACCAGTTGGCAGCACCGTTAGGAGCAAAGCCACGCGGGTCAGGCAGTACGACGAACGTGGGCAGATTATCGGTCATGCTGCCAAGTCCGTAACTGATCCAGGCACCCATGCCGGGAAAGCCGGGCAGAATGAATCCGGTTGCCTGCATGAATGTCGCCGGGCCATGCACGTTCGACTTGCTGACCATGTTGTGAATGAATGCCATGTCATCGACACAGTCGCCCAGTGGCGCGACACATTCATTCAACCATTTTCCCGATTCCCCATACTGCTTCCACTTCCAGGGAGACTGCATGGTTTTGCCAGGTGAGGACTGAAAGAGCTGTACCTGTTCGCCGGGATCCCAGTTGTTGCCATTGTCTTTGATCAACTGGGGTTTGAAGTCGAACGTATCACACTGACTGGCGGCTCCCGACATGTAAAGCTGGACCACTCGCTTTGCTTTCGGCGGATGATGCAGAATATGCGTGCCGGTTTGCGGGTTTGCCAGCAGTGGCTCGTTCTGCAGCAGCGATGCCAGGGCAATTCCCCCCAGTCCACCGCCGGCTGACAATAGAAACTCTCGACGATCCATAAGATCACTTTCTGCGTATTTGATTAATCGATAAAGATAAATTCATTGCTGTTCAGAATCAGCCGACAGACATTTTTCAGGCCATGCTGCGCGCCGATCGTCTGTAAAATTTTGAGTTCGTCCGGCTCAGGAGACCTGCCCAGCGCGGTTTGAAACGCGTGATTAATTTGTGCCGTCAAGTCGGCTGATTGCGCCTCGAGACTCTCCGCAAAGAAAACGGACATGCTGATCATAAACTGGTCGTTTAACAGGGAGAGCGCCTGGAGCGCAGTTAAGGTTTCGATTCGTTTGGGAGTAAGCTGCGAAGGGTCGGCACAATCCAACGATTCCATAAACGGATCGGGGACCGAGCGGACGATGAATCGATAAATGGAACGGCGGTGCCGTTCTGCGGTCGCGGGATCGTACTTTCGATAGAGGTAGTGAGGGGAATGCTGTGGCTTCTCCAGAACAAACAGTCGATCCCCCGGTCCGTACATTTCGAGGTCCAGCTTTCCACTGATCTGCAGGACGGAATCGCGGATGGCTTCGGCTTCCAGTTTGCGACGGTTCATGCGCCAGAGCAGACGATTATCGCCGTCGAGCTCACTCCCCGCTGGATTCGTACGAGATGACTGCTGGTAAGCAGTGCTGAGTAAGATCAGACGATGCAGGTCTTTGAGCGACTGTCCTTCATCGCGGAAGCGGCTGGCCAGGTAATCAAGCAGGTCGGGATGCGTGGGTTGGGCGCCCATTTTACCGAAGTCATTCGGCGTATCAACGATGGCTTTCCCGAAGTGATAGAGCCAGACACGGTTCACAAGGGAACGCCAGGTGAGTGGGTTGTTGCGACTGGTAATCCAGTGAGCCAGGGCCACGCGGCGGGCTCCTTCGTTGTCTGGATCTCTCAAAGGGAAGTTACCAGGGAGTCCATCAATCAGGTTCGGTGCTGAAGCTGCTACTTCCCGTATTGGCGCTTTTTCACTGCCTCGACTCAGCAGATGCACGGGACGCGGCTGACCTTTCGTGGGACGAAAATTTCCTTGTGCAGGGAAGTCAGTTGCAGCCGCAAAGACCTTTTCTGGATCGGGAAGTTTCTTGAGATTAGATTGGAGTTGTTGGATTTTGGCGGATAACTGCTGGAGTGATTTTTTCTCTTCCCCGGTGGACAGGCTGGCGAGGAAGTCATCCCGTTTCTGTTTGAGCTCGGAAAGGTCTGTATAGAATTCGAGGCTCTGATAATATTTCCCGTCGATCAGATTCTGGCGGGACCAGCGGGGAGCCGCTTCGATCGAATCCAGCGAAGTGACCTGTGCCTGGCTGGAAAGATTCTTGCCGTCGGGAGCAAACACCTGGAGTTCCCCCAGCGCAAAAATAAAATCGTTTGAGCGGGGAGCGAGTTTCGTCGCCGTCATTCTGATGTATTGGAATTTCTTTTGTCCGGCATCAGTTTGGATATGACTTGTTCCGGGATTCGGATAATCCTGTTGTGTATGATCGGCGATCGTGGTTGCCGACTTGAAATCACTGGTGTTTGAGACTTCCAGCCTGAACCGTTTCGGAAAACCGAAGCCGGCCCCAATGTTGTTGTAATTGTCGAAGGCGGGGATCAGTGTGATTTTCTCTGCTGTTACCGGCTGTTTGAAATTGAGCTGCACCCATTTGGGAGTCTTGTCCGACTTTTCAACCTGGCTGTGATATCCATATTCAACACCCTGTCCCTGCTTCGCGTTCATCGCCCGTTTGAGTTCTGCTTCCAGACGTTCCAGTTTTCCACCACCCCGTTTCCTGATTTGCGCGTCGAGCCGTTGATGCTGGCTTTGAGACTGTTCCAGAAACGTCTGCAGCGTCTTCCGTCGTGATGCGGTCTCGGGATCCGGGTCATAACTGCGCTCGGCCCGGTCGATACCGGCGAAGACTGCCTGCAGGCTGTAATAGTCTTCCTGGGAGATCGGATCGAATTTATGATTGTGACAGCGGGCATACTGGACCGTGAGACTGACGGTAGTATTCATGACGGTCGCCACCATATCGTCGCGGTCGAGATTGCGGGTAATTTTTTTCTCGATCAGTTTTTCGCTGATTTCAATCTGACCGACCCAGTCAAAGGGGCCGGCGACAATGAACCCGGTGGCAGAAACGCCATCTTGTGAAAACGGATTGAGGATATCACCGGCAATCTGTTGCTGAATGAATTGGGCATAGGGTCTGTCCTCGTTCAGGGAGCGGATGACATAATCCCGATAAGGCCAGGCATTTTCGCGGAGCTTGTCTTTATCGTAGCCGTGCGTGTCGGCATAGTGGACCAGGTCCAGCCAGTGCCGCGCCCAGCGTTCGCCGTAACGGGGGGAAGCCAGCAGTCGATCGACCAGTTTTTCGTAAGCACGTGGATCGGAGTCTTGGACGAACTGTTCGATTTCTGCTGGTGTGGGGGGCAGTCCAGTCAGATCGAAATAGACGCGGCGGATCAGCGTGCGGCGGTCGGCGGGGGGAGAATAATTCAGCCCTGCCTTGCGAAGTCTGGCCAGCAGGAAGGCATCGACGGGAGTGCGGACCTGTTGTTGTTCGTTGTCGGTCAACTCCGGCAGCGGTGGTTGTGTCAACGGTTGAAACGACCACCAGTCATTGTCGTTGAGCTGTGCTTCCTGAATACGAACCGCGGGAGGCCAGACAGCACCGGCTTTGATCCAGTTGCGGAGTGTTTCTATTTCCGTTTTGGTGAGCGGCTCCCCTTTTTTGGGCATCTCCGGTTCGGGTCCCACGACATAATCGAGCAGGAGACTTTCCTCCGCGACGCCAGGCATCAGAATGCGTCCATTTTCGCCGCCTGCCAGAGCGCCCTGTTTTGTTTCCAGTGAGAGTCCGCCATCTTTAGTACTGTCGTTATGGCAGCGGATGCAATGCTGTTGAAAGATGGGGACGACCTGTTTTTCGAAATCAGGTTCCGCCGCAATCGTGGGGACTGTGGTCGCCAGCAGGCAGAGGGCAAGTAGCGGCGTGAGTTCCTGTGTTTGTCGTGTGACTGACCACATGTTCGCGTTTCAATCTGTTTTCAGAGAGTGAGCTGCCTTCAGTCAGTCCCGTTTTCACTGCGCCTGACAGAAGCTTCGATAATAACCGACTGATAGATTCCTGGTGGGAGTAGCTGGTAAATAGGGCTGAAAGTCATTCTGGAATGCCCTCATAAAGTATATGGCGCGGCAGGACTGTAATTCGTACCAGAACTTTTCGTTTTTTGATGAAAATTCGAAGATTCACTGGTTTTCCGGTACCAATCCGGCTGCTGAAGCGCCACATATTACTAAGGGGGAGCCGTCCGGCATTACAGTGCCGATTTCTTTTTGCGACAAAGATTCCCCGAATCTCCTGCCATTGATAGACTTTACAGCAACATGAACGATCCCACAGAACAACCTGACTCTCGCGAACTGTTTTTTCGCCAGTTTTCCCGGGTTGACCGTAAGCTGTATGGCTATATCCTGGCGCTGGTGCTCGACGTGGTTGCTGCAGAAGATATATTTCAGGAAACCTGTGTCATCCTCTGGAAGGAATTCCCCCGGTATGATCCGGAACGCAGCTTCCTCAACTGGTCGTATGGAATTGCATTTAACCAGATTCGGAAATACCGGCGTAAATTTCAGAACAAACGTCTGCTATTCAGCGATACCCTCGTGACTGAGCTGGCGGAAGATGTGTCGCAGATGATTGAAGAACAGAGCCAGCGTCAGTTAGCGCTCACGCAATGTCTGCAGAAACTGACCGAACGCGAGCGGGACCTGCTCGATGCCTATTACGGTGATCTACAGACGGCGGCTTCGCTGGCGGAGCGAGGGAAATGTTCGGTACACACAATTTATAAAACAATCAAGAAATTGCGGCGGGCGTTGTATGAATGCGTCAACCGGCGACTTGCGAGTGAGGTTTCATCGTGACAGATCCTGCCCCTGATATTCGAGAACAGATTCTGGAACTGGCCGACGCCCAGTGTTCGGGAAACATTACTGAAGCGGAACTGGAAACGCTGGAAGGTCTGCTGACGGCACATCCGCAGTACCGACGTGAATATCTGAATTATGTTTTTGTACATATTGGCCTGGCAGGAACGGCACAATCACAGTTATTACAATCGCCTGAAACAGGAGCAACCGCTGCTACCATCCAACCCGCTGAAGTGACCTCCGCAGAGACCGATCGGGGTTATCTGGTGATGTTGATCCCGATCGTCTGTACTGCCATCTGCCTGGGAGCGGTGGGGAGCTACCTGATCTGGGGAGATCTGAAACTGCTGCACGAGCCTGTGATTACCATGCAGGAACAGTCGCAATATTATTTTGATGAAAGTGCGGTGCCTCCCGAAGAAGTGGCTTCGGTCAACCAGATGGCCCGTGCCCGGTGGGAACTGCTGGGAGACCGCCCTGCCCTTACGGATCATTTTCAGCCCGGCACGGTGAAAGTGACTTCAGGCCAGGTGGAATTCGCCTTTTCCGGCGGTGCAGATATTAATGTCGCCAGTCCGTCCCTGTTCGGATTCGAGCGGAAGGATCAGGGAACGCTGTTTTCCGGCAGTGTGTCGACACAGCGTTCGGACCGCCGGGAACTGTTTCGGCTGGAGACCCCGGGGATCGAGTTGATCGATCGGGGAACCGAATACGAAGTCAGCGTGAACGAAGCCTCTGAGACCTTCGTGCATGTGCTGGATGGCCAGGTGGAAGTCAAAGCCCGGGGCCGCCTGCCCCGCTTTTTCTGGAATTTCGATCAATCTGCTGCAGAACCCCTCATGGATCAGATGGGTAATCATGCGGTGCGCGTCGGGAACAATGCAAAACTGGTCCCCGGTCTCGTGGGAGCGGGCGCCATGCGGTTCAATAACCGACCGGACGCCAGTCTGCTGCTGGGCAATGGTGGCGGCAGAGAAGTCGGCACGGGTGACTATTCTGTTTCGACGGGAATTACGATTGAAACGCTGCTGATTTCGGAATGGAAAACTCCGAGCGAACCACAAGTGAAAGCCCCCTTTGATTACGACGAGATCTTTCGTAAAGAGGATGGCAGCTATCGGATTCTGCTCAGCTTTCAGAATGATGACAAAGCCGACATCACCCAGATTCCCAGGACAGGCAACGGCCCCTGTCTGTCGTTCGGACTGTATCTGTCCGGCCTGGGATACAGCGAACTGGATATGCCTCTGGACGGAAAAGAGGGCCGACCGACACTGGCCGAGATCCGCGACGGAAAACCCCATCATATTGTCGCCACCTATAATGGCTGGACCGGGGAGAAAGCCATTTATATTGATGGCGTTTTACGGATGAGCCATCGCTTCCCGGTGGGGACAATGATCATCAGCGGCGGTGCAGCACCCGCAGTCATCGGCAATCTGATCTCTGGCGACTCGGAAGCTTTGATCGGCCGGGAACCGTTCAGCGGCGTGATCGACGAAGTCGCCTTCTACGACTATGCCCTCGATGCGAACACCATCGCCACTCACTATGACCTCTTCAAAGCAGGTAAAGATTATTTCGACGGCCAGTTAAACGAGTTCCTGCGCCAGGAACAACAGGGAGAATTTCTGCTGCTCAACAAAGGGCAGAAGATGAAATTCTCCGCGGAGACCGGGAAACCGGTGCTGTGAGATTTTCGCTCACTCCTCCAGCGAATTGTGGCGGGTTTCTTTGACCGTGAGTGTGATACAGAAGGAAATCGCGGCGATGCCGGAGAGGTACCAGGCGATGGAGAGCGGGTTTCCGGTCGAATGAACGAGCCAGGCGGCGACCATGGGGGCGGTCCCTCCGAAGATGGCGAAGGGGATGTTATAGCTTACACTGGCTGCACTGACACGCACGCCGCGGCTGAAGAGTTCAGTAATCGTGGCGGGAATGGCACCGGCGAAACAGGCGACGAGCAGGGCAAAGCCGATCTGCCCGGCGAGGATCATCTGATACTGATGATGGTGCATCAGCCATAACAGGGGATATGAAAACAGAGTCACGCCGGCGGCGCCGATCAGCAGTAGTGGTTTTCGCCCGTATTTATCAGCGAGGATCGCTGCAAGCGGAACCAGCACCGTTAAAGCGGCCATGCTGATAGTGTTGATGTCGAGGGCCTCGGCGCGGGTTTCGCCTACTTCTTCCACGAGCCAGGTCGAGAGATAAATGAAGACGGTGTAAAAGGTGACCGCGTTCATCATATTCAGGCCGGCTGACTGCAGCAGTTCTGTTTTATGGCTGGCCCAGGCCTGTTTGAGAGGTGAGTAGGCTTCCTGTTCAGAGAGTTCTTCTGCAATCGGCTGATCGGGGATGCCATGCCGGATGAAATAACCGACGAACGCGACGAGCACACCAGCCAGGAAGGGAATCCGCCAGCCCCACTCCAGGAGTTGCTCATTCGTGGTAAACGTGTTGATTAACGCACCGACGGCGGAGCCAAGCAGAATGCCGCAGGTGGCGCCGATCATGCTCCAGGCACCAAAAAAGGCACGGCGACCGGCGGGCGCATGTTCGACGAGGAACACGAACGAACTGGTATATTCCCCGCCGACAGAAACACCCTGAATCATGCGAAGCAGGACCATCATGATGGTGGCGTACATACCGATCTCGGCGTGGGTGGGAAGGATGCCCACGAGCATGGTGGGGATCGCCATCATCAACACTGAAAGGGTCAGCGCTTTCTTACGGCCGATGCGATCGCCGATATGACCGAACAGCACGGCGCCCACCGGTCGCATCAGAAAGCCCGCAGCGAAGGCACCGAAGGCGGCGATCAGCGAGACCCGGGGATCTTCCGAGGGGAAAAACAGTTTGCCGATGGTGGGAGCAAAAAATCCATAGACGGCAAAGTCGTACCATTCCAGAATATTGCCAATGAAGCCGGCGGCCAGGACCCGGATTTTTTTCGTATCCGTTTCTTCGGGTTTCATACGCGGAGCCACGGTCGACATGGAATTTTTACTCTCGGATGGGATGTAGTGATATCAGGAAAACTGAATGCGGTCGTAGTTTAGGTGATTCGAAATGCTGTGGAAATGCGGATTTCCGGGGTGGAGAAGAGAAATGTCACTTGCTGAGCCGGGAAGTATTCTGGATTGCTCAATGAGTGATGCTCGCATTTTATTGATCAGGGAAGTTTGATATAGGAACCTTCTCTCTCAACTTCGATTCCGGCATCCTGCAGGGCTTGGAGTGACTCTTCAGTTAATACTTTCTCAACGCCTCTGACTCGGATCAGTCGAGGCATATTTAAGAGACTGTTGATGACCTGGCTGGTGATTTTGGTATGACCTAAATGCAGATACTGTAAATTATTCAGTTGCGTCAGATGTTGGACGCCTGCATCTGAGATCGCGGTGTGATTCAGAAAGAGTACATTCAGATTTTCCAGATCGGTAAGATGGGTCAATCCCTGGTCAGAAATATCAGACTCCTCCAGGTGAAGTTGTCTCAGCTGAGACAGTTTCGCTGTTTCCCTGAGATGTGTGTCGTTAATCGTAGACCCGAGCAAACGGAGACACTGCAGTGATGTCAGGGCAGTCAGGTAATTCAGTTCGGCGGGATCAAACTCCGAAAAATAGATGGACATAAGGGTGAGCTGGCTCATATTAGACAAGTTGCGAAAACTGTCTTTCTCAATGGTTGTTCCACTGAATCCAATTGATTTCAAATTGGTGAGGGAAGAGATGTGTTCTAACTCTCGATTTGAAATATTCACAGCTGTCAGACTCAAGGAATTCAACCTTTTCAATTGTGAGATGCTGCGCAGCTGTTCCGAATGAGAATCGAAATTGCAAAGTGTCAGAGAGCGGAGTGAAGGGAATTGGCTCAGCTCTTTGTAACTGGATTCAGTCAATGATGTGCCATTTAAACTAAGTGAAGCAAGTTTGGGGAACTGTTTCATTACAGAAAAGCCACGATCGGTAATCCGTGCCGGATGGTTCCTGTCTCCCAGTTTCAGTATGAAAAGCGACGGTTGATGTTCCATCGATTCAACAAAGGCGTCGTCGACGGGGCAGGAGTTCGAGCCGGCATAAGAGATATAGGTTATCCTGCTTAAGCTTTCACTGACAGCCAGGGGAATGTAGAAGCAGGCTCCATTATAACAGGCATACTGGTCGATACGAACTTCACCGCCATGACTGCGAATGGACTCGACGAGCGACTTTGTCCGCCAGCGCTGAGACAGAAAAGGAGCCAGACCGAAGGCAAAAACGACTAACAGCAACGAGCAAATGGTACGAAAACTGAACCAGGATCGTGCTGGCTGTTCAATGCTCTGATGCTTCGTCGATGTTTGTCTGATTAACATGTTACCAATCCAGTCGAACCCTTGCTTAATCGACTACAATATTCACTCAGGTGTGCCACTGTCGGCTTGTCCGACTGTGTTTGCTACCGGGCTCCTATAGTCTATCACTGTTGTTGTAATTAACCAAAGAATTCCCAGGGTAGACCATGAATTGCCGGCAATTCAGGATCAATCAATTTACCATTGCTTTCATGCCAGCGGGCACTTGAATATTTCCACTCTCTGCATTCAGTGACCAGATTTCGTTTTACCGGATTGAGGTGAAGATAGTTGACCGCTGATTCAACGGCTTCCCTGGTGAAGAAATTTCGATCGTATCCGGGCCCTTCCAGCCAGAATCGAAAGGATGTTATTCCCGGCCGAGTTCTGATCGTCAGCTCTGTCAATAATGGGTGTTGTTGTTCTATCAGCAGTTCTTTAATCCGATAGGAAAATGGACGTTTGATCGCAGCCAGGAACCGGTCAATTTTACATTCGTGTGTTGTAGGATAGACGAGTAAGTGTAAATGTTCCGGCATGATCACGAATGCGATCAGATTGAAATGATGCCGGATTAATGCCCGGTCTATCGACTGACATATCATATTAATCCAGACCGGATTTGTCAGCAACGGTTTTCTTTTGAAGCAGGAAAACGTCAACTCATGGCAATCACCGGGCTCGTGATAATGTCTGATTTGTTTTCGGTGAGTTGGCATGTTCTGGTGCTGAACTGGATCTGAAATAGTACAATCTTATGGGCTATTGATATGAATGGTGCGCGTGATATATCAGCACTGTCGGACAAGCCCAATACTGTTCGGCACGGAATTTGCGCACTGTCTCAGGTAAGTGTAGAATACTGCCAAAACGACAGGGGTTACCATGGCCAAGAAAAAAACGAAACCCACGAAAAACATCCAAGATTCAGATATCACGGGTCTTAAATATCTGGATCGGGTTCTACCACTGTTTAAACGTCTGCGTTCCAATGGAACCGAGCGTGACAAAGCGGGCAACCGGGAACTGTTTTACGATCAATATTGTGCGCTGCAGTTGCTTTACCTGTTTAATCCGATTGTCACATCCCTACGGGGTTTACAGCAGGCGAGCGAGCTCAAAAAAGTTCAGCGGAAGCTGGGATGCCCCCGCTCTTCACTGGGATCGTTGTCTGAAGCGGTCCGTGTCTTTGATCCGGAATTACTGAAAGAAATTCTCGGTGAACTGATTGAGAAACTGCCTGCACCACCTCCCCAGGATCGACGCTTACAGGATCTGTCTCAGACCCTGACTGCCGTAGATGGCACCTTACTCAAAAAATTACCACAGATCACTCAAGCCTGTTTTTCGACCCGCCATGACAAAGGCTGGCAGTTGCATACGCATTTTGAAATACTCCGGGGAATTCCGGTACGGATGGACCTGACAGATGCGACCGGCAAAAAAGAAACCAATGAAAAATCAATGCTGACCAAAGTCTTAGACAAAGACCGCTGCTACGTTCTGGACCGTGCTTATGAAAAATATGCCCTGTTTAATGCCATTGTGAACGCAGGCAGCAGTTATGTCTGCCGGATTCGTGCTGATCATATTTTTGTGGAAGAGGAATCTCGCGCATTAACGGAAGAAGCAGAGTCAGCCGGCGTGCTGCAAGATCAGATCGGACATCTGGGCTCTCCCAAGTCCCAAAGAATCGAACACCCTGATCATACAGTACGACGGATCACCGTGAGAGTCACCCCTCATCCCAAGCGCGGGGGACGGCGGCGCGAAGGAGCGACGCAGGATCTGGTGGTGGCGACCAATCTGCTGGATGTTCCTGCTGAGATTGTCGCGTTGATGTATCAGCATCGCTGGCAAATTGAATTGTTCTTTCGTTTTCTAAAACATGTACTCGGCTGTCGCCACCTGTTGAGTCAGCACCCGCAGGGAATTCAAATCCAGACCTACTGTGCCATGATTGCCTGCCTGCTGATCAGCCTGATCACGGGCCGCAAACCGACGTTGCGAACCTATGAAATGCTGTGCTTTTATTTCAGCGGGTTAGCAGATGAAGACGATTTGATGAATCATCTCAATCGTCTTCAAATCCACGAAACCATATGAAGCGGGACCTCTCGCCCGACGTTTGACGGTTGGTGACGAGATGTTGCACGCTGCGCGTTGCACACGATTCGGCAGTGGGCCTGAATTTTCAAATCCAGAATAAATACAATCTAAGATTCGATTACACCCCCTTACACAATTGAATCTATAAATTTAAGAGCAACAGCAAACGGTGAGCCGAACAGTATTGGGCTTGTCCGACAGTGTTTGCTGCCGGGCTCCTATCGTCTATCACTGTTGTTGTAATTAACCAAAGAATTCCCAGGGTAGACCATGAATTGCCGGTAAATCAGGATCAGTCTATTCTCCGTTGCTTACATACCAGCGGGCTCTTGTCTGATTCAGTTTCCTACGGAGTCAGTGCCGGGATGCCGATGGTGCGGCCGTAGGCCTGGCTGAGTTGGTCGACGGTTAAGCCGTAGGCGCGTTGCAGGCTGTCCTGCCAGGTGAGGCCTTCCTTGATGCCGTTGAAGAAGAGTTTGAACTGTTCCGGGCTGGCTTTGAGCATGAGCTGAATGATCGCACTCGCGGAGCCGTACTGCCAGCTGTCGAGGCGCTCGTTATTGAAGAACTGTCCGCCAAACGTCTGCACCTGCTTCAGGCGGGCGGCGGCTTCGGTCTGGCGGAAACGGACTTCTTTGGAACTGGGAACGACCATCATGGCGATCCAGTCGGCGATGCCTTCGTTGATCCACGTGGGAATGTTCACGGTCGATTTGTAACGGTGAATGTAGCCGTGTGCGGTTTCGTGGACAAGAACGGCTCCGAAGAAGTTAGGGTCATTGCCGCGATAACAGGAGACGATGACTTTTCCATCGCCGTGTGAATGACAGAGGCCGATCGCGTTACCGGTTTCCGTGCGGTTGTAAAACTGCTCTTCAAATTCGAGAAACGCCGGCCTGGCGAGGAACGCTACGATCACTGCTTTGCCGCGCCAGATGTTGTGCCCCGGTTTGAATCCGAATGACTGGCCGAGCAGTTCGTTCATTTTGTCGAGTTGAACCAGATAGGGGGCGACCTGGTTGGCGGGCATGTCGGTATAAAACAGGAAGTATTTCGTTTCGTAGAGTTTCATATTGAAGGCTGCAAAATGTTTGCCGACTTTATCGAGGAACTCTTTATACTCATCGACATATTTCCGTTGTTCCTCTGCGGGGATTTCTTCCCAGAACTCTTCATTGGAGGCTCTCAGCTTTTCAGAGATTGCCGCATTCTTTTTGTTGAGATCTTCGAGCAGGGCGGCTTTGATCGAGGGGAGATACTGGAACTGATAGAGTTTGTCGTCAATTTTCATTTCGTCCAGCCGCGTTACCAGCAGTCGTTTGCTGCGCGTTGCATTGGGGGCTTTGACTTCTATCGATTTGATCTGGCTTTTATCACGGCCGGTCAGGAAACGGGTGATCTCGACCCCCTGCTCTTCTTTCCCGTTAGANGCAGTGATGTCGGCGGTCTTGCCGATGAGCTGTTCGACTTCGTCTGCATTGAGTGCAAATTCCGATACGGCCGCTTCCAGCATCCTGGAAGGGCTGGCATTGAAACGGGTCGAGCGTCGCTGGGCATCGGCCTGGTTTGTGAGCAGAGTGAGCGCCAGCAGCAGTGCCAGCAATCCGCTGGCCAGGGCGCGATAAAGGGTTGAAACAGGGCGAGGAACCATCATGAGTGCTCGCTTTCTGAGATGTAAAGCTGGAAGTGAAGTTTGAAACGCGGATAACTCCTGTTATCGTCTGCCGATCTGATACAATTGTCAAGTAGTATCTCTCTGAAGTGGGGCGAGAAACCCGTAATGAGTCCGGACAGGTTAATACCAGCTCATTCAGCGTCAGAACGGTTTTGGTAGATACGGTAGAATGCATAGGGCAGGTGGATTTGGTTGGTTGAGGAGCTGCCATGTGAAGTATGCAGAATCGTCCGAAAAGGGATGGATTTGAGAAAACACTAAAAAGTTTTTTTTGGGCTTGTGGAACTGGAAAACAGGCACTTCTAATCAAAGTTGCCCGATTCTGTGGTGGTAGAACAGGAGATTCCTGTTCACTCAGCTTGTATTATTATCGGGTCCGGTTAGAATCGATTTGTGCGGCTGAGCTACCTGTAACCAGTTGTTTCGGGAGACGCCGCATTTTTTATTTTTTAGGAATCGGAAAAGAAGATGGCTGAAGGTACTATTAAAAAAGTGACACAAAAGGGATTTGGGTTTATCGACACAGAAAGTGGAAAAGACTTGTTCTTCCACTCGTCTAACCTCGAAGGTGTGTCATTTGAGCAGCTCTACGAAGGGCAACGCGTTTCTTTCACAGAAGGACGTGGGGAAAAAGGACCAAGAGCAGAAAATGTTAAACCTATCTAGTCATAACTAGAGAATGGTAACATTCAGAAACTCAGAGAAGCCGGCGCAAAAACGTTGGCTTCTTTTTTTATACCCCGAATTCAAAACCCCGATTCCAGTCAGAAGACTGGCTGCTTCAAACCAGTCGCAGACGCTGTCGCGCAAAGTGAATCGCGTCGACCAGGGCGTCGATCTCTTCTGTGGTGTTATAGAAGGTCAGGCTGGCTCTCACGCTGGCAGCGATATTCAGATGCTGATGCAGGGGCATGGTGCAATGATGACCGTGTCGGACTGCGATGCCCTTTCGGTCCAGCAGTGTGGCAAGATCTTCGGGATGAGCCCCATCGATGTTGAAGCTGAAGATGGTGCCCCGCTGTTTGAGTTCCTGGGGCCCGTAAATCTGGAGGCCGGGAACTTCGCCCAGTTTCTGCAGGGCGTATTCGCCGAGGATATGTTCCTGTTCCTGGATCGCGTCAAAGCCGAGATCTGTGACATACTCGATCGCGGTTCCCAGTGCGACTGCTTCGGCGATGGGAGGCGTTCCGGCTTCAAAGCGAGCAGGCAGACCGGCCCAGTGCGATTCTTCGAGATGAACTTCCGAAATCATATTTCCGCCGTACATGAACGGCGGGAGATTTTCCAGAAGTTGTCTGCGACCATACAACACGCCGATGCCAGACGGGCCAAACACTTTATGGCCTGAAAATGCAAGGAAATCAATCTCGCTGTCGACGACATCAATCGGCTGATGCGGCACGCTTTGTGCGCCATCGACAAAAATCAGGGCACCGACTTCATGTGCCCGGTGCGCCATTTCGGCGATGGGATTGATTGTGCCCAGCACATTCGACATGCCTGTGACGGCGACGAGTTTTGTTCTGGAAGAAAGCAGGCTCTGATAATGGTCGAGATCGAGGCGTCCCTCTGGAGTCAGACGAATAAATTTGAGAATGGCACCGCGTTCCCTGGCGATTGCCTGCCAGGGGACGAAGTTGGCATGGTGTTCCATTTCATTGAGGATGATCTCATCACCGCCTTTTAGGAAATGACGACCCCAGGTCTGGGCCACCATATTGACCGACATGGTGGTGCCTGATGTGAAGATGATTTCTTCAGTGGAAGCAGCCCCGATGAATGACTGAATTCGGGTGCGGGCGGCTTCCATTTCCGTGGTGACGCGGTCGCCCAGCTGATGGACGCCGCGATGCACGTTGGAATAATATTGCTCGTAGACTTCCGTGATTTTATCAATCACGGCGCGGGGGCGCTGTGCAGACGCGCCACTGTCCAGATAGACAAGCGGTTGTCCATTGGGGAATTTCTGATTCAGTATCGGGAAATCGTCCCGAACGGATGCGAGATTGGCGACCATTGCTGCCTGCTTCAGACTGTTAAATATTTAAAGAGATAGTTCATCAGGAATTTTAACATGAAATCAACTAATGAAAAGGGAGTCATGTAAAAGCGGTTTAACTCCGAGATCCAATCACCGCTGGCTCGTAAACACTTTGTTTCAGGCAAGACACCTGGGCGGGAGGCGAAGTTCGGAGTGATGTTCAGCAGGACTGTTGACTGTTCATCTAATCAATCTGGTGGTTTTCCATTAAACTAGTGGAGTGTCATTTTTAAATTTTGGGTTGATAGATATCACAAGAGTGCGACAACGGAGCACGTAAACAACACCCACAACCCTCAATATTTAGCTTGACAAAGCACTAGACTGTGTCCAGTTTTACTGTAGCGTCTCCAGGCCCATTTGGAGCGAATATAATAGATTGAGAGACGCTATGGTTAAATGTGATGCGATAGAGATGCCGTTTTGCTGTAACGTCACCGGGGACATTCGGACCGAGCGTCTTTGATCGGGAGACGTTCTGGTGCAATGTGTTGCGTTCTAAAGTGAGCGGATTGCAAAAGGTTATTTTCCCTTTCGCATCTGGATGGCAGGAAAATTTAAGGCGGGAAATGGGTGGGGTAGAGGTCCAGTATGGCGGAGAAGAGGCGGACTATGGCGAATGATTGTCGCAAAATGGCGCATTTCACGCTTAGTGTTGACTGCTTATCCGGAAGTGATTCAGGGAATTATTTTCAGATTCGTCTGGCATCAGCGGTTTTGATGCTGCTGGTTTCGACAGGTGATAATACCGGCAGTGAATAAAAAAAAGGCTATTCTCGGGCTTTCACGCATAGACATGAAAAAAGCCCTGCGAACAGGGCTGGTAAACTTCATGATCAAGCCGGGACTTCTGTAGTGTCCCGTTCAGAGATTTATTTTTTGGGGACGAGTCGTTGTGCTTTCGAGATGCGATAACAGGGTTTTCCCATCCGGTCCTGTTTTGAGCCATCGATAGCGCCATCGAGGAGTACGACATCGCCGTTGGTAAAGCGGTTCAGTTTACCCTGATCGACGAGTACGATGTTGCCGCCAAATTTATCGGATTTGTCGGGAGTGGCATTGTAGGTGATGTTCCAGGATTTTTCCTGTTCATCAAACTCGATGATTCCCCGTAACCAGCGGTAGTTTTGTTTGTCATAATTAAAAGGGGAGGGTGATTGCTGACTGGAGCCGACAGGCAGATCGAATGCAGCGGGCTGAAATTTGGCTGGTTGAACGAAAGAGTCGTCTCTGACCAGCTGCGGCCCTGAGGCGGCTTTCTGATGATCGGCGTGACTGACTTGACCGGTGGCAGGTTTCATCGTCGAACTGTTATTGGGGCCGAAAGTTTCATCATCACCGTTGTTGCCGGGATTGCCCGGGAACGGACTGACTGGTACTTCGAATTCCTGGCTGCTGTCAAAAGTGTTCTGTTTGAAGGTGTTGTCGGCGGGTACTGAATTGGCTTCGAATTTTTTCGGATTCGCACCGAAGACATCGTCGTCGCTCTCAAAGCTCTGCTGCTGAACCGGGTTCTGCTGCTGGGGGACGCTGAAGCCCTGATTTGATTCGAATTCATCTTTTGGTTGCTGGAACTGGTCTGGCTGTTCGAACTGGTCAGGTTGTTTGTTCTGAAACTGATCGCCGCCACTGGGGGCAAACTGGTCATTCATCTGAGTGGAAGTGCCTGCGGAGGGGGTTGATCTCGAATTACTTTCGAAGGTATCTCCGGAATCTCCCGGGAATGCGTTATTGCCGGGAGCAGGATTACTGTTGCCCGGGAATTCGTTATTCAAGGGTTGAGAGTTGGGTTGAATCTGATTGGGATCCTGGTAGCTGGGAACCGCCTGGTTGCCGGGAAGGTTATTGTTGACGCCACTGCCGGGATTGAGGTTTCGTCCAGAAGCGGTGGAGTTGGCATCAAAGGGTGTTGCTGCTCCGGGGTTACTGTTCAGGGGCTGTTTCCACTGGGTATCGACGCCATCGTAGTTTGTGTTATTCGTATTATTGGGAAATGCGTCGCTATAGGCGTGTGAGTTGGGGGAAGGCAGTGATCCCTGTGGTGGAGGAACCGGCTGTCCGAGATCCGGTTGCACGGGGTAACTGCCAGGTGGCATATTGCCGGGCATGACGGTTCCAGGAGCCATCTCGTAAGGACCGGGAGCTCCATAAGGGCCCGGGTAAGTAGCACCATACGGATATTGATGATGGGAATAGCAGCCAGTGAGGGCGCAGCTCAACAGAGCGCACCAGCTCATATTGAAGAGATATCGTATCGACATGATTGGGTCCTTAAAGTTCCAAATACTTTCCCGGACGAGACTGGTCATCTGCAGATAAGGGAAAAATCTATGGACGGGATGCCTGCTGAAAACAGGATTTCGGGAGTTTCTGTATCACATGCAGCGGGGATTGATGTGAATTGTCTCTGCGGGGAGACAGCTACAAAAACGGTCTGAATTCCAGTAGGCGAGCGGGATTTTAGGGAATCTTGAATATGTGTCTATACCGAAACAGCGATTCTGATTCTTCCTCGGTAAAAGTTGGCAAGAAAATCGGTCTTCCAGCTTACTTTGCGTTTGGTTTTTGTAACCTTTACAATAGATAACCGAGTATTTGAACAGATTTTGCCATGATTAAAGAGTCCGTATGTCGTCACCCCGCTTGAAACTTCCTGTGATTCAGAACTGGAACTGCCATAATTGTGGCGGTTGCTGCAAACAGCATGAAATTGAGATCACAGTGGAAGAGAAAGAACGAATTGAAAAGCAGCGCTGGGACCTGGACGATTCCATACCGGCGGGCAAGCCTGTGATCGAAAAACTGGGTCTCTCGCCGACGAGCAAGCGGTATCGACTAACTCACCAGGAAGATGGTTCCTGTGTCTTTCTGAATGAGCAGGGATTGTGTCGCATCCATGCGAAGTTCGGGGAACCAGCCAAGCCTCTGGCCTGCCAGGTTTATCCCTATGCATTTCATCCGGCGGGCAATGATGTGGCCGTCAGCCTGCGGTTCAGTTGTCCTTCGGTTGTTTCCAATCTGGGGGAGCGAATTGATCGTCAGGAGCCTGCCATCCGGAAGATTGTCGAGCAGGTACTTCCCCGGCGTCGTAAGACTCCGCCTGCACCGCGGCTGACTTCCCGGGAATCGGTGAGCTGGCCGGATACCCTCAAAGCGGTTGCAAAATTAAGTCAGTTTTTTCAATCTGATGAGACGCCAATTCAAATCAGACTGTTACGCGCGATCAGTTTTGTGGAACTGATTGAAAATTCTCGGTTCGAGACCATTCGGGGTGAGCGGCTGGAAGAGTTTCTGGATTTGATATTCGAGGCAACCGTACAGGAATTGCCAGCCGACCTGGAGTTGGATCCAGTCGCACCCAGTCGACTGGGAGGGATCCAGTTTCGACTTCTGGCAGCGCAATACGCCCGTAAAGATACACATGCGGAATCTTCGCGTGGTCTGGGTCACCGCATTGCCTTGCTGCAGTCGGCGATGAAATTCGCGATTGGTAAGGGGCAGATTCCCTGCCTGCAGGAACGATTTGCTCCCGTCGATTTCTCGCGGGTGGAAGCAGCTTTTGGTGGATTACCTTCCGAGAGTGAGAAACTGTTTTTACGGTACTATCGGGTAAAAATTGAAGGCTTGCATTTTCTGGGAGCCGCTTATTACGACATCCCATTTGCGGAAGGGTTTCATCATCTGGCATTAATGTTTCCCGCGATTCTGTGGATTGCGCGGTGGATTGCTGCGGGAGATGGGAGAACGCAACTGAAGCCGGAAGACGTGAATGAAGCAATGGCGATAGCCGATCATCATCACGGCTACTCTCCTGTCTTTGGGCTGCCTCATTTCAGGAGTCGGGTAAAAAACCTGTCCCGTTCTCAAGATATCAAAAAACTGATCAGCTGGTATAGTCTGTAAACAGACCAGCCAGTCTGTCTCTTCAGGACTCTCTGCGGAGTTCTACGCCTTTCCAGAAGGCGATACGATTTTTGAGCTCTCCATATTCTTTTTGGGGATCGAGATAGTACCAGGCGGCATCGCGATTCACTTTATCTTCAACCACCACGTCGTAAAAGAATGCTTTGCCTTTCTGGGGGCTCGTAGAAGTGGATGAGCTCTTTTTAAGAAAATGACTGTTCACAGAATCAAGTGGAAAATACACGTCGCCATCAATAACGACAGTGTCGTCTGAATCTACCAGTATCGCCTCATTCCAGATCGCTTTAGGCACACCGTACTCCTCATCGCTAAGTGCTTAATAAAGGAACTTATCAACGAAATGAGAATGGTTCAGAATGAGGTTGCCCACAAACATCCTAGACAAGTTTTATATGAAAGCTATTAAAATTTATGAAAAAAGTGATCTCTTTGCAGAAATCAATTCCGTCAGGTTCGATTTGATCTGTCTGACTAATGGAGGGGATGTATGAAAATCAGGATTCGTGACTGGTGTCGTCAGGAACTCCACGAGGACTGTAGGAAATGATTCCGAGTTCCCATTGCTTGCGTTTGAACATATTTTGCGAGTTCAACGTATGGATAAAGGAGCCATCTTTTCGCTGGTAGGAGATCAGTCCGCCATCTTCGAGTTCCACCACGAATATCAGTTCCTGCTGATGTGCGGAAGGGTACTGTTTGATTTCAGCTTCTTGCGAATCAACCAGTTCAGCGATGGAGCGGGGAGGTTCGGCCCGGTTGAGTGTAAAACGTCCATTGGTATTTGGAATCTGCTCCCATTGGAAGCGTTTCAGCAGGTCTTCGATTTTCATTCTGATTATTAGACTGGGTTCAGTTTTACTGTAGCGTCTTCCAGGCCATCTGGATCTGGTCGAACAGATGGAGAGACGCTTTGGTTAAATGTGATTCGCTCCAGCAGCTGGCTGGAGAGTTAATTCAGTACAGGAATCTAATGAATCCGGGGAATCACGAGTCTAAAGAATTGTGGCGGAAATTAAAAGGGGGCAGGAAATGCCAGAGGGCCAGCAGAATTGACTGTCTACAAAAAAAAATGATGTTTCTCAAAAAGAGAGACACCATTTTTAAATAATCTCGATTGTTCGCTCAAATGATCAGATATTCAGACTTCTGAACTTCGATAACAGGCTTCAAAGTTAAATCGCTTTGTGAAGTCCGTCCGAGGGAAGAATTTCCCTCGGACTTGACGTTCACGATTTTTGAAGCTGCCCTTCGGACCTGACAGGCCAATCCCGTAGTGCCGGGATTACAGAAATCCTCAAATCTGACTAGTTGCAGCAAGACTTGGGAGATGGAGCACAGCAAGTTGGTTTTGGAGCTGGAGCACAGCAGGTAGGAGCTGGTGCACAGCAGTTATTCTTAACTTTGCAGCACTTAACCTTTACTTTGCAGCAACGGTCTTTGCAACGATTGAACATTTTACCGCAACGATCTTTGCATCCTCGCAGGAAGTTTCCTTTGAAGAGCTTACGATGACCGCAGCAGGAATCAGCAGTGTTGCAGCAAGACTGAGGAGCTGGAGCACAGCAGGTCTTAGGAGCTGGAGCACAGCAGGTCTTAGGAGCTGGAGCACAGCAAGTTTTAGGAGCTGGAGCACAGCACTTAGGGGCTGGAGCACAGCAGGTTTTAGGAGCTGGGGCACAGCATGTTGGTTTAGGGGCAGGAGCACAGCATCCTTTACCCAGGAAGCCAGCAGCTTCAGCATTAACACCAGCACAACAAACAACCGCTAAAGCGGCAACATAACTTAACAGTTTCATTTAGGCAATCTCCAAGGATTCGCTTCGTGGACGGTAGTGAGGTACTCATTCGCGGTTGATTCAGATGAGGTTTTCTGATCAACCTGAGAGTCCATAGCCTCACGTAATTAAAAAGGTAAACCTGATTATTTTTTCGGCCAGATTTCTCAGCGAGTCCTTGAAGAAACATGAAATTGTCCGTTCCGCACTCAAAGTGGGTCCTGAAGAATCGCTTGTATCGATTATGACGGCCATGGTTTAAGTGTCATTGAGAAGGGAGCGCGGGTTTCATTTGAGTATTCACCCGAAAAGGGGGTTTTATGTATAGAGGGTCTGTCGGGCCAGGGAATCTCCTGGACTGTGTGTCCTGATTTCTGGAAAAAATACTTGAGCCTGCGAATCCGGAGGCTGTCTATCAGTTGTAATCAAAGCGGCGATGTATACGATTGTGTTACAGACTGGCGGTTTGCGATCAACTGCGACAGTTGACCTGGCTTTATGTTCAATGTGGTGGGAGCTATATGAGAAAAGTGTTTGTTCTAGAGGAGCGGGCACGTATTGTATCTGAGCTTCAATGGCAGTTTGAAGGTGAAGTTGACTGGCAGATCCGCGGGTTCTCTGCTGAGCTTGATTTGTTTCAGCATGTACTGCGAGAGAATTCAGATGAGTTTCTGGTCATTCTTGATTTGAATGCTGGCAAGCAGGTCTGTCTGCAGTTTTTACAGAGATTCATGAGATCTCGAGGTTCATTTCCGGTGATTGTATTCTCGGAGGATCCAAAGTTAAATCTCGAATGGGCTTTGAGGGAACTGGGAGTCTTTCATTTGCAACTGGGAAGCCTGGAACCGGAGCGGATCGCGAAAATCTGTCGCTGGCATTTTGATCTGCAGACGCCGGAACAGTCATCCCATTTGCAGATGGATCAGTGATCCGGATAAAAACCTGAGAGCGACCGAATATCGTGGCGTTTCGCGTAGTCTGAGCAGAGACCGGCCGTCTGTCGAAGCGTTCCTTACACCTGATTTAACAGATTTTGATTAGATACTTTGAAAGCAGAATAAGCTGATGGCGAATGCTGAGCTGAACGACACAAATCTTAAGGACTGTCTCTCTTCCATTGCAGATCCTGTGTTTGAAAAGACACTCTCTGCATCCGGTTTTATAAAATCAGTCACCGTAGCCGATTCGTCGCGGGTTTCGGTTGAAATTGAGCTGCCGGTCCCTTCGTATCCGAAGGAATCTGAACTGTCGGAGTTAATTCAAGCGACGATACAGCAGAAATTTCCCGAATGTCAGGATATCAGCGTCAACTACAGTATTAATATTCGCGGCAAGCAGTCCGGGGGACGAATCGGGCTGAATGTCAAAAATATTATCGCTGTGGGAGCCGGCAAAGGTGGTGTGGGCAAGAGTACCGTCGCGGCCTGTCTGGCTTATGCTTTGCAAAAGCTGGGAGCCCGAGTGGGACTTGTTGATGCTGACGTGTACGGTCCCAGTATTCCCCACCTGGTGGGGACCAGAGAAAAGCCAGTGGCTCAGGAATTCCAGAATAAAGACGGACAGGCAGTCACCCGCATCGTACCCGTCGAAGCCGGGGGGCTCAAAGTAATGTCGATGGCTTTCTTTGTCGAACCGGATCAGGCTGTCATCTGGCGCGGGCCGATGTTGCATAAAGCAATAACACAGTTCCTGCAGGATACCGAGTGGGGTGAACTGGATTATCTGATTATTGACATGCCGCCGGGAACGGGAGATGTTTCCCTGACACTCTCCCAGCTGATTGATCTGGCAGGTGCCGTTGTGGTCTGTTCTCCTCAGCAGGTTGCCTTACTGGATGCGGTGAAAGCCGTCCAGATGTTTCGGCAGGTCAAGATTCCCGTACTGGGCATTGTCGAAAATATGTCAGGGGATATTTTTGGACGCGGGGGAGCACAGGAAAAGGGAAAAGAACTGCAGATTCCCTGTTTAGGCGAAATTCCCATGAATGCAGAGATTCGCGAAAAATCCGATTCGGGTAATATCTCAGAATTGCTGACCGAAGGGCTCGAATCTCAACAGTATCTCATGAAAGTTGCTGAAAATACTGCCATTGAAATTGCCCGCACTCTGATTGAAAAACCTTCACGGCCTCCTTTAGAAATATTATAATAAAGCCTGAGACTGAAAAATCTGTTCGGCCTCACTAATCTGATTTTCTGATATGAATACTGAAACTGATATGTCCTCGAAACAGAACTCAACAACAGCAGACACAACTCAGACTATGATTACCATTAACGAACTGATAGAGGAGTTTGAATTTCTTCACGACTGGGAAGAACGTTGTGACTTTCTGATCGACCTGGGATTCGAACTGCCTGACATGCCCGAGTCTGATAAGACCGAAGCAAATCGGGTGCACGGGTGTCAGAGTATGGTCTGGCTGACAACCGAATTGAAAAATAGAGAAGGTGAGAATGTACTACATATCAATGCAGACAGTGATGCGTTGATTGTGAAAGGGCTGATTGCGGTCCTGCTGGCAATTTATAATGATAAAACGCCAAAAGAGATCTTGAAGACAGACGTCAGGCAGTATTTCTCGCAGTTGCAACTGGATAAGTATTTGAGTTCTCAACGCAAAAATGGACTGTTCGGAATGGTGGAACGTGTCCAGAGAGAAGCGAGACATGTTGCTGAAGGAATCTGATCCGAGGTCGCAGACTTCATTAGAATCAGGGCTTGCTCTTCTCGCCGTCCGCCGGGAGTTTGAGGTTTTCGAAGTGAAATTTGATCGGCGCAGCGGTGATCAAAGTAGGGGCAAGATAAGTGAACTGCAATCTGTTCTCTTGCAGGGGCAGTTCTTTAAATTGATACGAGACCCCGATTTTCCCTGCACTTTCCAGAGTCGTATGGGAAGCACCGTTTAGCCAGAACTTCTGACCAGCCGAATTTTCCAGGTACGCCCGGTTGTGGTAAATCCAGGTTCGGTGAGATTCAAACGCCGGGCCGCCGTAATCGTAACTCAAGGCAATTCTCACATTCAAAGACTGACTGCTGGGAAGTTTTGCCTGCTCGACATTGACGAGTTCAACGGAAACATTTCCCCTTCGTCGGACGGCACCTTCTGACTGATCCAGGTTATCGAACGTAATCGGTAGAGTTTCTGCTGCCAGTTCCATCTGTAATGTTCCCTGGATATCGAACATCGATTTCTGCTGATTGTGGTTGAGAATCCAGGTAGTCGTAAAATTGACGTTCTTTCCTCCTTCTCCCAGGGGGAGTTCCAGTTTTGCCTGGGGAGTGAATGCAGACAGTTTATTGGATTGACTGGTGCTGCAATGAATGTCACTGGCTGCATAGCTGAGGAACAGGGGACGCAGGCGGGGTTCTACTTCGACATGAAATTTGACAGCCAGCAGATCTTTGTCCGGGCTTCCTCGCAAGGGGCGGCTTTTGAGATCCAGAACGGTAATCCGGAATGGGCCGTCGTAATGGACACCAGGCGCTTTGCTGGAGTGGGATGTATCGCTGTCAGCCTTCTGCAGGAACTGCAGTGAGTCGTTGGAGCCATTAATCTGATAGCGGAGAGGCAGAATCTGTTTTAACTCATCAATGGACTGCCAGAAGGGAGACTTCTCAAATTTGATCTGAATATTTCTGTTCAGAATGTCATCAGATAAACTCTGCAGATCAAGCTGATTCCCGGACTGCCTGGAAATTTGCTGCAGGACTGTTTTGAGAGTGTAGCTGCCTTTCAGGGTAATCCGAGAGGCCTGCAGAGAATCTCGAGCTGCCTGTTTTTCAATCTGAAGTTTCACACGCTGAATTGCTTCCCGTACCGATGCTGTTGTCGCAAGTTCGGGGGGAGGGAGCAGCGAGAGGACCGGTTTTCCCAGTCCAATCAGTTTACTTTCCGCCTGCTCTCTTACCTGTCGCTGGTTGTCGTCGAGTTGCGTGATCAGCGTTGCCACCTGCTGTTTCAGGTCTTCCTGTTTCTGCACTGTATTCGGATCAGCTGCAGTTGCCTGCACGTTCCCAATTGTCAGAGTCAGTATCGTATTTGCTGCGAGAAGTAACAGTCGTGACACAATAGGATCCTGTTCAGATTCAGTATGACTTGATGGTATAAAACGGCTCGCATTTATATTGTAGCTGTTCTACATAATACGAAAACACCCTGGTGTTTCGCTGCATCAATTATTCTATTGATTATAACCGTTATATTTCCTGTTACCTGACGTCTGGATCAGACCCTGTTTCTGAAATCGACAGCCGAGCACTGAATTGGCGGTTAGACTGTCTATAGAGATAAACTTCTCACCAAACCAGAGATTCCCCCCATACAATTGGAGGTCGACCTGATGCTGACCTGCCTGCGCCTGATGTTACTCTCCCTGCTGGGGGCCAGTCTGTTCTGGCTGTCGACAGAGATTGCTTGCGCAAAACCACCATCACTGATCGAGATGAAAACCGAAGAAACGGTCTTCGTGGGGAAATCGATCGCGCACAACGCTGATGTCAGCTGGATGATGGATCAGTCGGGGATGCTGTCGGAGGTCGCATTGAAGAAGGTCACATCTTTTCGAAGGGTGGCCTCTGAATTTCAGAAGCTGCCTTTGAACAAAATGAAGATGCAGCTTCAGAATGAATTCGGTCCGTTGTACGAAATTATCTCGACTCGACACTACGTGATCTGCGCACCCCGCGGGAAAGCCAAGGCCTATGGCGGTGTTTTCGAAGATCTGTATGAATCGTTCTCCCACTATTTTGCCTTGCGTGGCTATCAGGTCAAAGCCCCGGAATTTCTGATGGTGGCAGTGATCTTCCCCGACCAGTCACAGTTCTTCGATTATTGTAAAAAAGATGGTGTTCGAGCCGGCCAGGGGTTATTGGGGTACTATCACCCACATACCAATCGAACTGCTCTATTTGATCAGGCAACTGCCACCGCGCAAGAAGATTCTGATCAGAATGAAACACAACTGGTCTATTCGCGTGTTTCCGCCGAAGGTAAGGACATGGCTGAAGCGTTGCGGGATACCATGATTCACGAAGCAACACATCAGGTTGCCTTCAATACGGGGCTGCATACTCGGATTGGTGAGAATCCCCGCTGGGTAGTTGAGGGACTGGCGACCACTTTCGAATCAGACGAACTACGGTCTCATACGGGAGGCAGCACTAATTCTCTCTCCCGGATTAATCGAAATCGATTAATCTGGTTTGTGAACTATTCTCGGACCCGCCGGGAGAAAGCGTCTTTACGAAACTTCATCCGCAGTGATGCACTGTTTCGTTCTTCCACTCTGGATGCTTATGCAGAAGCCTGGGCACTCACGTTTTTTCTGGTGGAGACTCAGCCCGCCCGATATTCCCGCTATTTGCAATCGATCTCAGAGCGCGATCCTCTGCAGGAATACTCGGCCGATGCTCGAGAGGATGATTTCAAGAAGGCCTTCAAAACCAATATACGGACTCTTGAAGTGGATTATCTGAAATTCGTGGATCAACTGACCGCGGAACTGGTTCAGCAGAATTAAGCTGCCCGTGTTGCGGCTTCCTCTTCCATGGCGGCGACGACCAGCGTGCCTCGGGTAATGACTGACAGTTCATCCGGAACCAGTTTCACTTCATTTTGATTGAAGTGGATTTTATGATTCACCAGATTCTGGCTGAGCAGTTCATTGAAGCCAGCTGTCTGTGCGAGGTCCCCCAGGCAGACGACTGGTAACCGTTCCAGCGTGGCAATGTAGGATTGAATTGCTTCCAGCTGAGACGCGAACTCCTCCAGCAGGCTGTCCAGCAGTGATTCGTACCATGAAGTGACCACCGAGTGATGAGACAGATAAGGACTCAGGCTGATTTGCGGACTGAGACGTTTCTGTTTTGCCTGTTTTGAGTCAGGTAGCTGATTTCCTGCACCATCAGTCTTGAATAATTTCCAGGCGTGGGCCAGTTGTTCGTCCATCCACTCACATCCAAATGGGACCGAATGTCGCGCGACGACCCGGCTCTGGTGAACAAGTCCTATTTCGGAATGCGAATGTCCCAGGTAGACTACATAGCCGGAAAAGCGAGCTGCTGCAGGCAGGGCTGACAGACCCGCTGCCAGTGTGATCGTGGTGGCAAAAGGAGTGAATCCCTGTAAAGAGATCAGTTGTGCCGTCAGCCTGTTCAGCGGAGAGTGAGGGTCATTGCCGGGAGCAATAAAGGCACAATATTCCCCACTGGTTCTGGCTTTGGGGAGAACGGATTGAATTAAAGTGGAAAGCAACTGGCGGTGAACCGGATCGTTCAATCCGAGCTCCCCATTCGCAAACAGGGGATAAAGGGGTACGTTTGAAAAACGTGAAATCTGAGCGGCATTTTCGCCAGGGATGATCAGTGTTTCTTCGGAATTGAGAAACGGGACACCAAGCCTGTGGAGCATTGCCCTGTTTTCACTGTTATCTTCCAGGATCGTATAGAATGCCTCAATGGAACGTCGCGTCAGTTTATGACTCGCATCGTTCTGTAATGTTCGGAGACAGGTTGAATCAATCTGCAATGCGCTGCTCATTTAGGTAATACTCCCTGCATTGCCTGCAGCACACGATCGAGGATGGTGTAATGCCCCTTCTTCTCTGACTGGCCGGTATGTCCCAGACGTGTTGAATCGGTAGGGGGCTGCTTTTCTTTACCCGACTTTGAGGAGTCCCTGTGTGAACGGTCAAAGCGGAAAGCTGGTGGCTTCAGATTCTTTAGAGGTGGCTTCTCAGGAGCCGCGACTGTTCCCGTACTCGAAAATTCTGTTTGATTCAGAGTTCCTGCATCACGGTTGGCCCTCTGGTTAAAGTGAGGCCCTTTCAACGTTGGTTCTGTTTTATCGATTCGTTGTGAACGTGACTGATGACGTCCATAAATGAATGCCTGAGTTGGTATTTGAGGTGTTTCATCAATTACGGGAATCTGATTTTCGAGAATCTGTTCCAGCAGTGATTTTTCCGGAAGCGGTGGCAGCTTCTCCCACTGAGTAATGATGGCGCCGTTTTGATTACGACGGGACTGTTCCAGAGGAGTGCTAACCTGCTGCTGGCGAGGTTTTCTGTGCAGATACTTCCAGAGTAGAAATGCGATTCCAGCCAGCAGAATATAAGCGGTTCCCGGCGGCCAGAATGCTGATTCCGCAGGCTCGTCTGTCTCAGCTAGCTTAGACAGTTCGTCGTCGAAGTGGCTGTCCTTTGATTCCACTGGAGGTGCTGGAGCCGCTTGCAGATCCAGGTCTGGCACTGATGAAGAAGAGGATGAGTCAGCCAGAAGTTGTGTCTGCTCATCAGTTTTGTCATTCAGCATACTTGTATTATCCACCTCAGCTTGATGATTCACCGGATTGGGAACCTCAGTTAAACTGGCGGCTGTCTGTTGCAGCAGCGGTCCACGCAGCAGCGGCGGATTCGTTTCTGTTTTCAGGGAAGCATCTTCAGGGTTTGGTAAAGTTGCCTCCGGATGAGTTACTTTCTGTAATTCAGGAGTATCTTCTTCAAGCGGAGAAGCTGCTTTCCCCACTGTTCCCGCTGTGGAAGTTTCCTGGAATGGATTGGCACGCGAACTTTGTGTTGAAGCCAATCGACGTGGTACCGGCAGGGAGTGTGGAATCATCGACAGGTTCAGGACCTGCGGAGAATTTAAGACGATCACCGTTCCCGAGTCGAATCTGGAAGTCAGTTTTCTCGATTTGAAATCAGAATTACCACGACTGCGATAGGGGGGAATGATTTTTATTGACTCTGCCAGTTGTGCATATTGCTCGAGTGGCTGACGCAGGCATTTCAGGATTCCTGCCAGATCTGCGATTTCCGGGCGCACCCCAAATACAACAGGTCGATCCTGAAGGTTGAGGATTGCGATCTGAACCAACTCGGAGTTTTGCTGCTGTTGGAGTTGTGCAGTCTGGGCTGGTGTGCTGAATGAGACATTCATTACATTGGATGATGATTTCAGGGCAATCAGAACATCACCATGCATGAGTGGAAAATCGACATCAGGATTGAAAAACAGATCCTGACTGCTGCGACCACCACGAATAACGCGGATCACGCCGGAAGAATCTGAGGTCAGCCCGCCTGCTCCGGAGACAACATGATTGAGTTGCAATTCCTGATTTGACAGTTCGTAGGCGGCGCATCGATTGAATTCGCCCAGCAGCCCGACAACAGCGGTTTGCCTGACATGTTCCTGCGGTAAGCCGATTTCACGGACGACCGTCTGCGCACGGGCATTCTGAAATGTTCCTGTGAACAGGAGCACGATCAGCAACCTGATACCAGTCTGGCGCCAGCAGTCCATCCGGCCTTCCTTACAACTATGAAATAGAAAAGAGTTAATGTGAGTGGAGAAGAGGAAACCGTATAATCCTTAAAATCGGCAGATTCTAACATTCAACATGATTCAAACTGTCGGTTTTTTGGAAAAAGGAATGATTCAATGCGGGTGAATTAAATATTGGTAAGTGTTTATCTCAAGATCACTTGAGTAAGTTTGCGTCTGAAAGGAGGGACTCGTTGCGATCTCGAAATGCCATTGAATTCGAGTGTAGTATTGATTCCAAGTGAATTACGATGTTGCTAGACTGTGTCCAGTTTTACTGTAGCGTCTCCAGGGCTATTTTGGCCCGAGTATATTAGATTGAGAGACGCTATGATTAAATGTGATGTGCTCCAGGATAAGCAGGCATGTGCCTGCTGAGTTTGTAGTCCCTGCGCAGGGTTCCGTGCCTCGTGCTCCAGGTAACCCCGTTCTGGTCAGAGTTGTCTATCTGAAGAAGCAGGAAATTTCGTGAACGTAACCAGTTTGACTGTCGAGAATTATCTGAAGGCTATTTTGCAGATCAGCCTGCAGTCAGGTTCAGAATGGATCAGCACAGGGGAATTAGCCAGATATATGAATGTGGCTCCCGGCACAGTCACCAGTATGTTGAAAACCCTGAAACAGTCGAAACTTGTAGAGTATCGCCCGTATGAAGGAGCCAGTCTGACCGATGCCGGAAAGCAGTCTGCCATTCGCGTTTTACGAAGGCATCGCCTGATTGAATTGTTCCTGTTTCAGACATTGAAACTCACCTGGGATCAGATCCACGCAGAAGCAGAAAATATGGAACATGCGGTGAGCGATTTCCTGGTGGACCATATAGATGAGTACCTGGGATTTCCTGAGACAGATCCGCACGGCGATCCGATTCCTTCGATCGATGGACAGATGCGGCGGGCTTATCCCAACCTGACGACTCTCGCTGCCTGTCCAACCGGAGTCAAACTGCGGATCGTCCAGGTCACCGATCAGGAACCGGAATTTTTACGGTTCCTTTCCCGCACCGGTCTGGAGATTGGTTCAGTGGGCAGGGTTACAGAAAAAAATATCGAAGCAGGAATTGTCATCTCGGAATGGAGTGGCCAGCAGATCTCCATGGGCATCCATGTCGCAGAGAACATGAAAGTGGTTCCGATCCCCGATACTTAGTATCTCCGAACAAAGATACTGTCATTGAAACTGTGTGAATTGCGTCTTACCAGATTGTGTTGAAGAAAGAGAAGAAATTGAGTCATCTTACCTATGAAAATCCGCTGATCAGTCGATATGCCTCTCAGGAAATGAGCCAGATCTGGTCGGCACAGAAGAAACATTCCACCTGGCGTCGATTGTGGGTGGCCCTGGCAGAATCGCAACATGAAATGGGATTACCTGTCACAGCCGCTCAAGTGGAATCATTAAGATCAGCCGTCGATGACATTGATTTTGAACTGGCTGCGAAAGCTGAAAAAGATCTACGACATGACGTGATGGCACACGTGCATACATACGGTGAGCGATGCCCTGATGCCAAAGCGATTATCCATCTGGGGGCGACCAGCTGTTTTGTGACTGATAACAGTGAACTGGTGATGATACGCGAGAGTCTGGAACGTGTACGAACGAGACTGGTTTCCGTAATCGATCATCTGGCGAAATTTGCGAATGAGTATCGCGATTTACCCTGTCTGGGATTCACACACCTTCAGCCAGCCCAACCGACGACAGTCGGAAAACGGGCCACTCTCTGGTGTTACGATCTGATCCTGGATCTCGAAGAAATTGAATACCGTCTGGAAAAACTTCGGTTCCGCGGTGTCAAAGGAACGACAGGCACGCAGGCGACCTTTCTGCAACTGTTTCAAGGTGATCATGCGAAAGTGGATGAACTGGATCGACGTGTGACTGAGAAGTTGGGGTTCGCTGATCGTTACGCGGTCACCGGGCAGACTTATTCGCGCAAGGTAGATGCACAGGTTTTGTCTGCATTGAGCGGCATTGGTCAGTCTGCTCATAAAGCAGGGAATGATATTCGCATATTACAAAGTCGTAAGGAACTGGAAGAGCCGTTCGAAAAGAATCAGATTGGTTCTTCTGCGATGGCTTACAAACGTAATCCGATGCGATCTGAGCGAATGTGTTCCCTGGCCCGGTTTGCGATCAGCCTGACTGCGAATGCAGAAGATACTGCCGCGACTCAATGGATGGAACGGACACTGGATGACAGTGCCAACCGTCGTTTGTCATTGCCGCAGTCATTCCTGGCAATCGATGCAGTCCTGATTCTGTATCGTAATATCGTGGACGGCATGGTCGTTTACCCGAAGGTCATTGAGAAACATTTGAATGAAGAGTTGCCCTTCATGGCGACCGAAGAGTTTCTGATGGCGGGAGTGGAAGCAGGCGGCGATCGTCAGGAACTGCATGAACTGATTCGCGTTCACAGTCAGGCAGCAGGAGCAGAAGTCAAAGTCCATGGCGGGAAGAATGATCTGATCGAACGCCTGCAGCAAGATCCCGCGTTCAAGGATTGCGATCTAACGAGTGCCCTCGATGCCCGCAAGTACATCGGTCGCGCACCCGAACAGGTAGATGCCTTTATTACCGAAATCATTGAGCCTGTCAGGCAGAAGTACCAGGCAGATCTGCAGCAGTCTGTTGAAGATCTGAAAGTGTAACTGTCTACGTCGCTTTAACTTTAAGAGACACCAGAAAAGAAAACGCCCCGATGAAAGTCATCGGGGCGTTTCTCAGGGACTTCTAGTGCCATGCTACGTCAGTATTTGATCGACGATGTGTGCTTCCTCGACACCCGTGAGTCTGGTATCCAGACCCTGAAATTCAAAACTGAATTGCCGGTGGTTGATTCCCAGTAAATGCAGCATTGTCGCATGCAGATCACGTACGTGTACAATGTTCTCTACTGAATTATAGCCCAGCTCATCTGTTTCACCATAGGTAATTCCTCCTTTTATTCCTCCTCCCGCCATCCACATGGAAAAACCCTTAATATGATGGTCTCGGCCAGCCCCTCCTTTGCCCTGAAACATGGGGGTTCTGCCGAATTCGCCTCCCCAGATCACGAGCGTTTCATCCAGCATTCCTCGTTGCTTGAGATCATTGATTAACGCCCAGGTCGGTTTATCAGTTAAGCCACAACAGGTATTCATGTAACGAACCAGGTCTCCATGATGGTCCCAGCCACGATGATACAGGTGAATGAATCGGGAGCCCCGCTCCGCCAGACGCCTTGCCAGCAGGCAGTTATTTGCATAGCTGCCCGCACCGGGTTCGGCACCGTACATTTCCAGTGTCTGCCTGGTTTCGCCGGACAGGTCCATCAGTTCGGGGACCGAGGTCTGCATCTTGAAGGCCATTTCATAAGCAGCGATTCGCGTCTCGATTTCCGGATTCGTGACACGTGTATTGCGATAGCGGTCCAGCTTCTGGACGGTTTCAATTAATTGTTTCTGTTGGGAATCGCTGATGCCTGCCGGGTTTTTGAGATAATTTACCGGATCGCCGGTTGAGTTGAACTGCACTCCCTGATAGCGCGTGGGGAGGAAGCCTGTCCCCCACTGTCGCGATGCGATCGGTTGAGGGTTTCGTCCGCCGACACTGGTGAGCACGACGAAGCCAGGCAGTTCTTCTGTTTCGCTTCCCAGGCCGTATGTGATCCAGGAACCCATTGAGGGGCGGCCGCTGATCACGGTTCCTGTATTCATAAAGGTATGGGCCGGGTCATGGTTAATCTGCTCGGTGACCATTGAACGGATAATGCAGATGTCATCCGCAATTTTTGCAGTCCAGGGCAGGAAATCACTGATCTCCTGGCCGTTGCGTCCATACTTACGAAATCTGGTTAACGGACCCTGACATTTGAGTTCTTTCCCCTGCAACTGTGCGATAGGCTGTCCTTTGGTAAAACTTTCAGGAAACGGTTTCCCATCCATCTCCGCCAGTTTGGGTTTATAGTCGAACGTTTCCAGATGCGTGGGGCCGCCGGCCATACAGAGAAAGATAACCCGCTTTGCTTTCGGTGCGATATGGGGGAGCCCCGGGAGCCCCCCCATTGCAGTTGTTTTTTTCGCTGCGGCCAGTTGCTCACCGTTCAGCAGGCTGCCCAGCGCAGCCGCACCCAGGCCGACGCCGGTATTATTCAGGAAGGTACGACGATTCAAACCGGTTTGAAATTGATTCCAGTTCCGCATATTCTCAGTTCCTCGTCACTACTTCATTCAGATTTAACAGGGCTCGCGCGACTTCAGTCCAGGCTGCCAGTTCAATCAGGTCCAGTTTTGAGTTCGTCTTCGCCAGACCCGTATGAGACAGTGCATCAGCCGCCTGGGGTTTCTGGGAAAATGCAGTCCGATTGGAATCCAATAATGTCAGCAGTACCTCCGACTCCATTTTCTCTGGCTGGCGAGAAGTTGCTATTGAGAACGCATATTCAATTTTTGCAGAATCTGATTTTCCGCCATTCCGAAGAACGTCTTCAGCGAATTTTCGAGATGCTTCTACGAAAGTCGGGTCATTCAATAGTGCCATTGCCGCAATCGGTGTGTTGGAGCGAGGACGTTGAGCCGTACACTCCTCACGGCTGGGAGCATCAAATGCTTTCAGCATCGGATGCAGGAATTGACGCTGCCAATGCACATACAGTCCGCGTCTCCATTGGCTCTCATCAGTATCTGCGACGTATTTACGTTTGGGAAAATTCAGATGACGGTAGTATCCCTCGGGTTGGTATGGTTTCACACTGGGGCCGCCAATCTCTTTAACCAGTAATCCGCTCACGGCGAGTGCATTGTCGCGAATCATTTCGGCAGGCAGGCGAAACCGGGCCTGTCGATTGAGCCAGTGGTTAAAAGGGTCTGCAGTTCGCTGTTCAGTCGATTCAATGGAGGACTGACGATACGCACGACTCATGACGATGAACTTGACCATCTGCTTCATGTCCCACTGGTCATTCAGGAATTTGATCGCCAGCTGATCGAGCAACTCGGGATAATGCGGGGGGCCACCCTGCCCTCCAAAATCATCGAGAACCGGAGCAATACCTCTACCAAAGAACAGATACCAGAAACGGTTCGCCATCACCCGCGCCATCAGAGGACCGTAGCCTTCTTTATCGGAGAGCCAGTTTGCCAGATCCAGTCGGCTCGGTCGGTCCTGGTCGCTTTCCAGCGTTCCCAGAAATTCCGGAATCGCCGGCTGAACGACGGGGCCTGTTTCATCCAGCCAGTTGCCACGGGGCAGAACCCGTATTTCCCTGGGTTTGATGGAAACAGTAATCATCGTTTTTAAGGCGCTGCGATTAATGGCTTCACGTGACTTTTTCAGCTTCTCCAGTTGCTGTTTGAGTTGCTGTTTTTCTTCCTTTTGTTCTGCCGACTTCGATTCGATTTCTATGGCCTTGATCCTCGATTCAAGTTCAGCGAGCTGCTCTTTTTCCTGGTCCGTGTAGAGAAAAATTTCCGGTTCACGGATCGTGGGAATACGATCCGCGCCCCGTTTTAAGTGCTGGTCCTCATCTATATCTGCAAAAAAGGCGACCATCGAATAGAAGTCTTTGATAGTATAGGGATCGTACTTGTGATCGTGGCACTGACAACAGCCCATGGTGGCACCCATGAAAACTCCCGAAAAATTGCGTATCCGGTCGGCGGCGTAGATCGCCAGATATTCCTTGCGCTGGACGCCCCCTTCATGAGAGGTCTGTAATACGCGATTGTAGCCAGTTGCAATTTTCTGCTGCAGGGTGGGTTCCGGTAATAAATCCCCTGCAAGTTGTTCCCTGACGAATTGATCAAAGGGTAAATTTTGATTAAAGGCGTCTATAACATAATCCCGGTAGGGAGAAATGTGGTGGTCCTGGTCTCCGTGATAGCCGACCGTATCGGCAAAACGGACCAGGTCCAGCCAATAGATCGCCATCCGCTCTCCAAAGTGGGGAGAGGCCAGCAGTCGATCCACGAGTTTTTCATACGCTCGGGGATCGGTATCATCGACAAATCGTTTTACGTCGGCTGGTGTAGGGGGCAGTCCTGTCAAATCGAAACTCAGTCGACGGATGAGCGTAATTTTATCTGCTTCTTCAGCCGGTTGAAGGTTTTCTGATTCCAGTCGTGACAGGATAAAGTTGTCGATCCAGTTGACGGGCCAACTCTGATTTTTGACAGTCGGAGTTTTCACCGGTTGTGGCTTGATATAAGACCAGTGTTGAGACCAGGGGGCACCCTCTGAAATCCATTGTCTGATCAGATCGATCTCAGCTGGCTTCAACTTTTTCCCGGAATCAACCGGGGGCATGACCAGATCGGGATCCTTGCTGGAAACACGTTCAAACAGCACACTTTGACTCGGTTGACCAGGGTGAATCAGCGCTGCTGCGTCTGTTGTTTTCAGTCCCTGTACAATGTCAAGCCGCAGGTCTGCTTCGCGATGTGTGGCATCTGGGCCGTGACAGTGAAAACAGTTTCGGGAGAGAATCGGTCTGATATCACGGTTAAAATCGACTTTCCCGGCAACCACATCGACTGGGATAACCAGGCATAAAAAGGTAAAGCAGCAGATTTTCAGAATTATCCAAGGCATGTTAAGTCGCCCTCAGTTGAGGACACGTGAGAAGCGCCGGGAGGAGTGGATCTCTGCCCGGATTTCCTGGCACATCAAACGCGTTGAAAACTGTTTGGTGATACCGGTCCGTAACGCCTGGTGTTAACGGTAGCTGAACATCCAAAGTTCAGCAGGTAGGATCATTCATGCTGGCTGATATTCGTTTCAGCACCAGCAGTCTCTAATAAAATCATATCAGGCGTATAGAGCAGTTGCAAGAACCCCCGATCCGGGCAGAACCTGAAATTGGTGCTATACAAACTTGACAATACGGGCTTATCTTACGAACTTCAAAGGCAGGAATGTGTCACACTTATCGTGAAATGTGATGTTCGTCCCACTCCAGCTTCAGGTAATCAGAATGCAAGCCCCGACATATCAGGATATTCAGGATGCACTGCCGCGTGTTCACAGCATTTTGCCCCCGACTCCGCTGATTGAATGGCCCGGTTTGAGCCGACTGACTGGGGCGAAGCTGTTTCTGAAGCATGAGAATCACCAGCCCGTGGGCGCATTCAAAGTGCGTGGCGGTATCAACCTGGTGAGTTCGCTTACTGAAGCAGAACGGCAAGCGGGAATCATGGGATGCTCAACAGGCAACCATGGACAGTCGCTGGCATTTGCCGCACGGAAGTATGGAGTGAAGTGTACGATCGTAGTTCCCCGAAATAATAATCCGGATAAAGTCGAAGCGATTCGCATGCTGGGGGCCGAGATCATTGAAGCGGGGGAAGATTTCAATGAAGCCAAGCAGTTTCTCGAAGAGCAACTGGTAGATGGCAAACGGCGCTATGTCCATTCTGCCAATGAACCGCAGCTGATCGCCGGCGTGGGTACCCAGGGAATCGAAATATTCGATGTGCTTCCCAATCCGGATGTAATTCTGGTCCCCGTAGGCATGGGGAGCGGCGTCTGTGGAACGGGAATTGTTGCCAGGTACATGCGTCCTCAGACAGAAGTGATCGGAGTACAGGCAGAAAATGCGCCCGCGAATCAACTCTCCTGGAAAGCGGGAACCGCACAGACGACACCGACCGCAGCAACCTGGGCAGAAGGTGTTGCGACTCGAGCTGGTGCCGAATTGACACAGCAAATCATGCGGTCTGTATTAGATGATTTTCTTCTCGTCAGCGAAGATGACATGCGAATTGCCGCCTACCATATTCTCAAACAGACCCATAATCTGGCAGAAGGCGCTGGTGCGGCCGCACTGGCGGCGGTCTTGAAGCATCCCGCCCGGTTTGCAGGTAAGAAAGTGGTCGCTGTGCTCAGTGGTGGTAATTTGAATCTGGCTGAATTACCCGCAATCTTACGAATCGGCTCTGAACAGGCTTCTTTATAGAGTGCCTCGCATTCAACGATAGCGACTCCCTGTTTTTGTAGATTCGATTTAACATCTTCGCTCCATATGCCCAGGGACACGCGACAGAAAAAACGGGCCACTGTCTGGAATCGTTATAATCAGCACCCGGAAAAAGTAAAGCTCATTTATTTAGTCGTGCGCCCTGTATTGAAATCTGCGTTGGATTGGAATTCCCTCCCGGTAATTGTTACCGTAAATGGCGAACTGAAACGTACGGTTTTCAGTTCTGTGTTTGATCCTGCAAGACAAATCGGTTGAGGGAAATATGAGATTTCAAGATCGTGTCGTGATTGTCACCGGCGGCAGCAAAGGCATCGGTGAAGGCTGCTCGCGCGTATTTTGTGCAGAGGGAGGCCAGGTGGCAATCCTGGCACGGGGCCTGCATGCCGGACAGGCTCTGGCCCGTGAACTCAATGAAACAGGTCCGGGCAAAGCCATGTTCGTACAATGCGATGTTGGTGAGCACGAACAGATTCGCTCTGCAATTGACCTGGTAGTAGAACAGTTCGGCAGACTGGACTGCATCATCAATAATGCCGGCGTGCATCCCCCCGCAATGTCTCTGGAAGAAACCAGTATTGAGGAAATGGAACAGTTGATGCGAGTCAACTTTCTGAGTACGTTTGCCGGCGCCAAATATGCCCTGCCTCATCTGCGAAAAACCAAAGGGACGATCATAAACATGTCGTCGATGACAGCCGTTCTGGGACAGCATCATTCCACTGCTTACTGTTCGACCAAAGGGGCGCAGGTCAGTTTTACCAAGTCTCTGGCAATTGAACTCGGAGAAGCCGGAGTGCGGGTGAATGCGATCCTGCCGAGCAATATCGATACTCCACTCATGCGTGACTGGGCAGCAACATTACCGGATGCTGAAAATGCACTGAAGAACGTTGCTGATCTGCAGGTCTTCAAACGCATGGGCACGATTGAAGAAATGGGAAAACTGGCGCTGTTTCTCGCCACTGAAGATTCCAGTTTTCTGACTGGTCAGGCTATTGAAGCGGAAGGAGGCGCCAGCCTCGATTATTGAGACTGCTGGCTGATTTCTGCTGAAGCATTTTAAATTTGTATTTCAATCAAAGATAATTATAAACGGGAGAATGTTATGACAGGTTTGCATAAGGCGTTTCGGATTCTGGTAATCACAGTTTTTCTGGGAACCGCTTATCACACCTATGGGAATCTGGTTGAGGAATACAAGAATGGTCTGATCTGGAAAGAGCCTGAGGTCGTACAGACGCCTCCTCATCAGCCCCCTTCCGATGCCATTGTCCTGTTTGATGGAAAAAATCTCGACAAGTGGAAAGACGGTGATCAGTGGAAAATCAAAGACGGGTATGCGATTACCGCCGGTAAAAGTATTGAAACCAAACAGTCATTCGGAGACTGCCAGCTGCATATCGAATGGGCGACTCCCAAAAAGATCGAAGGAAAAGGCCAGGGACGTGGCAACAGTGGCGTCTTTCTGATGGGCAAGTATGAAGTTCAGATTCTGGACTCTTACGAAAACAAAACGTACTTCGACGGCCAGGCCGGATCCATCTACAAGCAGTATCCCCCCCTGGTGAATGCCTGCCGTAAACCGGGTGAATGGCAGACTTATGATATTATTTTTACCGCACCTCGCTTTAACGAATACGATCAGCTGGTCAAACCTGCCTACATCACCGTGATTCAAAATGGGGTGGTCGTTCAGAACCATACCGAATTGCAGGGAGCGACATTTTATCATCAGCCACCGTTCTATACGGCCCATGAAGAAAAGCTGCCGATTCAACTTCAGTTCCATAAAAACGATACTCAGTTTCGAAATATCTGGGTGCGTGAACTTTCTGAAATCCAGCCGATTGGTTGTGTCTGCCCCTGAAAGATTTCAGGATCTGAATTCCTGTCTGGTTTCTGTTTACTGCAATTGAGTAACTGACTTTGAGAGAAGGAGCTGAGACATGGCCGTATTTCTGGGCGTTGATGTGGGAACCAGTGGAACCAAAACCCTGGCGATGCAGGAAGACGGCGCAATTCTGTCTTCCGCCACCGTGGAGTATCCTCTTTACAGCCCGCATCCCGGCTGGTCGGAACAGGATCCTGAAGACTGGTGGCAGGCAACGATTAAGAGTATTCGCAAAGTCTTGAAGTCAGGAAAAATCAAACCAGCGGATGTCAAAGGTATTGGATTGAGCGGGCAGATGCATGGCAGCGTGTTTCTGAATAAGAATCATGAAGTCATTCGTCCCGCTCTACTCTGGAACGATCAGCGGACGGCCGCGGAATGCGTCGAGATCGAACAACGGGCCGGCGGTCGTAAAAAACTGATTGGTATGGTTGCCAATCCCGCATTGACCGGTTTTACGGCTCCCAAAATTCTCTGGTTGCGAAATAATGAACCGAGAAATTTTGCTAAAACCGTTCAGGTCCTCTTACCTAAAGACTACGTTCGCTTTCGCCTGACAGGAGAATTCGCCACGGAAGTCAGTGATGCCTCTGGTACTTTATTGCTGGATGTGAAACAGCGCAAGTGGAGTCGTCCGCTGTTGAGTAAACTGGAACTGGACGAATCATTGTTACCCGAAGTTTATGAGTCGGAGGATGTCAGTGGTCATTTAACTGCAGATTCTGCGCGTCAACTGGGTTTGTCAGCCGGGGTGGCCGTTGTGGGGGGAGGCGGCGATCAGGCAGCGGGAGCAATTGGAAACGGGATTGTGAAAAGAGGTGTGATTTCTGCCACCATGGGCACCAGTGGAGTCGTCTTCGCACACAGTGATGAAGTGCAGATCGATCCGGAGGGGCGCGTACATACCTTCTGCCATGCCGTGCGCGATAAGTGGCATGTGATGGGAGTCGTGCTTTCAGCCGGAGGAAGTTTGCAGTGGTATCGTGATCAACTTTGTGAACTGCAGGTCGCTGCTGCGAAAAAACAGAAAGTGGATCCGTATCAACTGATTACTGCTCAGGCAGCAGAAGCGCCAGCAGGCAGCGAGGGGCTGTTCTTTCTGCCCTATCTGACTGGTGAGCGAACACCGCATGCAGATCCTTATGCACGGGCAGCCTGGATTGGTTTGAGTTTGAGGCATGGGCGTGCTCACCTGAGTCGAGCGGTGATCGAAGGTGCAACTTATGCCATGCGGGATTCTCTGGAAATCATTCAGGAGTTGCAGATTCCTGTGAAAGAAATCCGCCTGTCTGGTGGTGGTGCCCGGAGTCCGTTCTGGCGTCAGGTCCAGGCAGATATTTATGGCCAAAAAGTGGTGACCATCAACGCAGAAGAAGGCCCTGCATACGGAGTTGCATTGCTGGCAGCTGCAGGAACCGGTGCTTATAAAGATGTGGTAGAAGCCTGTTCTGCTACGATTCGAGTTGTGGAAAGTACCAGTGTCAATTCAAAAGACAAAAAAGTCTACAATCAGGCATTTCCCCTCTATCAAAAACTTTACTCTTCTTTAAAGCCTGATTTCCAGCAGATATGTGGCCTGCTGGATTAGAGTTAAGCTCCTCTGCTGCCCCTGCCAAAACGATGGATACAATATTTCACTATAAATGAGAGTCATCTGGGAGTGAAACTATTTTTTTCTGTCAATTGTGTAAGTGGGGGTAAACAGTTAATTTAAATGTGGTAAAAACGCATGTATTATACTGCGTCAGGCGCATTGTATTGATTAATCCAGTGTAACGGGAAAGAGTTCATCGAAGTCTGATTCACGGGATGCCGAAATAAAATCATTATAGGTCCGGTGAATCGGATCAGTTCAAATTTGGATATTGTGGTAGAAAAACAATCCCATAGCCGCTATTCTACTCTGCCTGCCTGAAGACAATTTCATATAAATCGAGTATAATCTTGATCTTCCAGCAGAGTTGAACTGATCAACGATGCTGAAAACGGGCATTCGTTTGCTAGCCGGGCTATGAAGTGTGTTGATAAAAAGCAGGACAGTCTCCCCAGATGACTAAACTCCAGGAAAAGAACAGTGGATCGACTCAAGGCCCTTTTTGTGTATGGTCTGGAATTGGATTCACTAATTTTGTCAAACTGATGAGACTCCGTCCTACGATTCGCTGGTCGGGATTGGGACGGCTCATTTCTTCGGGCATATTGAGTGTGTCCAATTCGTTTTTCAGCATGCTGGAAAATCTGATCTACAGCCGCAAAGTCAAAAAGACGCAACTGGAGCCTCCCGTATTTATTATTGGCCACTGGCGGAGCGGGACAACCTTGCTGCATAATCTGATGTCCAAGGACGATCAGTTTATTTATCCTAATATGGGAGCGATGCTGTTTCCCTCGCATTTTCTGTTGACCGAGCGGGTCCTCAAACATGTGGTCAAACATCTGCTGCCCAAACAGCGGCCCATGGATAACATGCCTGTGACCTGGGATCTGCCCCAGGAAGATGAGACATCTATTCTGCTGCTGCATCTGATGTCACCTTACCTGGCGATCTCTTTCAGCGATCAGCCGGAAGTCTATGACCGTTATTATGAACTGGATCAGCTGACTCCCCGGGAAACGTCGGTCTGGAAAAAGACGTTTCTGTATTTCATGAAGAAGCTGACTTTCAAAGCTGGTGCTAATAAACACGTTCTGTTGAAGTCACCCACGCATACGTTTCGGATACCGTTCCTGCTGGAAATGTTTCCCGATGCGAGGTTTGTTTATATCTATCGGGATCCCTATAAAGTCTACAATTCGACATTGCATCTGCGGAAAACGATGTTTGGCGATAACGGTTTTGCTCCATTGGATATGGAGAAGCTGGAAGAGGACATGTCTAATATTTATCTGAATCACCTGAATGTTTATGAGCGTGATCGCCAGACTGTACCCGAAGGCCAGTTACATGAGGTCCGGTTTGAAGACCTGGAAGAAGATCCGGTTGGTGAACTCAGAAAAGTTTATGAGCGTTTGAATCTCTCGGGCTTCGAAGGTCTTGAACAGAATATGCAGCCGTATTTGAAGGATCAGAAGTCCTATAAGAAAAACAAATACGAAATGGACGCTGCACAGGAGAAGAAAATCTACGAGCGCTGGCAGAAAGCATTCGAGATGTTCGGTTACGACAGACTCCCCTCAGAAGCTCTGGTCCAGAAAGCTCGCGTGGCTTCCTGAACTGGCTGTTCCTTTGAAGCTTCAGTTTTCCTGATCAGAGGACGTTTTTGAATCCTCGTCGACTGACTTCTTTTGATTTTTACGCAGTTCCAACAGCTGTTTTTCCAGAAGTCGCTGTTGATCGTGAACTCGTGAAATAAGATGTGTGGATCGAATGCGGGAGGCACTCATGTCACCAATCGCACACAGGATCACCCAGAAGGCGATCAGCAGGATGCCCCCCCAATACGCTGCAAACAGCCCGGGATAAGATTTCCACGGCATATAAGGTGAATCGCCGATCACGATCAGAAACCCGATTATCGTCAGCAGACTCGAAGTCTGCATGCGTCGGCGATATTGCTTTGAGTAAAACTGATAATCATCGTCACCCAGATCAGCGTCGTGTTGTCGATGGAACCAGGACGTACGGTGCAATTGAATCAGTCCTGCGCCAAACAGCACAAGAAGTGTACCAACGATTATGCCTGGGATCGTATCTGTCACTATTACTGCGTCCTTGAGTGATGGTGGGGGAAATCCCGGTGCCTGCTGAAATGTTAACATTTCAAACTTCCAGTCCTCTCGTTTTCAGTCTAACAAATTCAGTTTCAGATGAAACGTGTGTGACGGAATTTATTTTGCAGACAGACTAAGAGGCTGGAACAGAGCGTTTTCCGACTGTTTTCAGAATTCCTTCATATAGAGGCATACTGGAATGAATGAGCGGAAATGGTGTTTTTTTTCAACATTCACCGGGGGCCGGGTTTAATGATCATCATCAGAACCGGCTGAAATCACGGCGGGCAGGGATCGGAACAGGATGGTAAAATAGACGCCCACCAGCAGAATGCCGGGAATCCACCAGTATAAAGTTGTGGTCAGTTTTTCCGGGCCAGGGGAAGTGTTATAGATTGTGAGATGATGATCGGGATTCAAGCCAGGCAGGATATTGGGGTAGATTGCCGCTGCGCCTGTAAATATGAAAAGGTAGATAAACAATCCCGAACTCAAAAATGCCAGCATGTTTTTATTACTCCAGCGGAAATAACCTGAAGCGAATAGAGACAGGACCGCCATCACAGGTAGGATGATTTTCCAGGGAGTTTCTGAAAAAGCAGTGCGTGTGAGGGGTTGGACGAACCAACTGGCGATGTAAATGACCAGGGTCAGGCTGCACGAGCCCCACCAGAGCCAAGTGGCTGCCTGTCGTGAGTGTTGCAGGACGCGGCCATCTGTTTTCGCCGAGAGCCAGAGTGCACCGTGATGCAGGAGAAACGTCGCTGAGGTGATACCACTCAAGATCGTATACCAGTCCAGAATACCCGTCGGTGGTCCAATGCGGAAATTCGTCCACAGTGGTTCAAAGAAAGAACCATTCGCATCCAGAGGGACACCGCGATAGATATTTGCCATTGCTGCTCCGAGGATGACGATCAGTAATCCACTGGCAACAAACAGCATCAGATTCCAGAAATGGATCCATAATGAATCTGAGAGGTAATGGGGCAGTTCGATACTGATGGCCCGGAATATCAGCAGCCAGACAACCATGGTTAAGGGCAGATAAAATCCGCTGAACATGGCACTGAGAAAACCGGGAAACGCCATCATCATCGTGCCGCCGGCGGCTATCAGCCAGACTTCATTCCCGTCCCAGACCGGAGCGATCGACTGCAGAATCTGTTTCTGCTCCGGACGATCTCGGGCAATCAGCAGATGCAGCACCCCTACCCCCAGATCAAATCCGTCGAGGACAATATAAGTCGCGATCATCCAAACCAGCAGAATCAACCAGACCGTTTCCATGTTATACTTCTCCTCCCTTACTCACTGACTCTGTGGAGTTGAGCAGTTCAGGTCCCTGGCCGATGATGCGTGTTGCCAGAAAGAAATACAGAACCGACAGCAACAGATAAAGTCCCATAAATCCGAGGAGTGTGAACATGACATTTCCCTGCGAAATATTGTTTGATGCACCATCGGCTGTTTTCATCAGACCATAGATCAACCAGGGCTGACGCCCGATTTCGGTAGTAAACCAGCCGGCGGTATTCGCAATAAACGGGAACGGGAGCGAAAGCATTAACAGCCAGAGAATGAAACGGCTGGTATGCAGCTTTCCTTTCAATACCAGCACCAGGCTGATTCCCATTAAAGCGATAAACAGCGTCCCCAGACCCGCCATGATGTGATAAGAAAAATACAGCAGTTCGATGTTGTCGGGCCAGAGATCACGATCATATTCCGTCAACCCTTTTACCCGGGCATCCCAGCTGGCGTGAGTCAGAAATGAAAGTGCTTTGGGGATAATGATCGGGTTATCGATTTTCAGTTCCTGGAGATTGGGCTGGCCCAGGATAATCAGTCCGGCACCATCTTCTGTATGGAAGTGACCTTCCATCGCCGCGAATTTGACAGGCTGATGTTGCAGAACCTGTTTTGCTTCCCAGTCACCGGTAGGCATGGCGGCAAGCAGACTGGCGGGAAAACCGACCAGCACCGCAACTTTCAGATAGCGGCGGGAAATATCCTGATGCTGCTGTTTCAGCAGATGAAAGGCGGCAATCGATGCCATCGTGAAACTGCCCGTAATCACGGCGCCTGTCATGGTATGCAGGTATTGTTTGATCGCCCAGGGATTGCTGAGTAATGCCCAGATACTTGTCAGATGATAGATACCATCCTCTCCAATCCGATAACCGACCGGGTGTTGAAGAAAAGCATTTGTACAAATGATGAAATAGCCGCTTAACCAGGTTCCAGCTAACAGGAGGAAAGAAACCAGGCAATGCAAACGCTTTCCCATTTTCTTCTCACCGAAGATCAGCAGATAGAGAAACGCGGACTCCAGGAAAAACGCGAAAATGCCTTCCATTGCCAGGGTCTGTCCCAGGATCGAACCAGTGGATTTCACAAGTTGGGCCCAGTTGGTTCCAAACTGAAACTCAAGGGGAATACCCGTGACGACCCCCATCAGAAAAGTAAGACCAAAGATCTTTAACCAGAATCGTGCGGCAGCATCAGCCCAGGGATTGCCTCTTAACCCGATACATTTCAGAATAAAGATTAAAAGTGCCAGCCCCATCGTCAACTGGGGAAACAGATAATGAAAGGAAACCGTAAAAGCAAACTGCACGCGGTGTAACAGCAGTGAATCAATCATGCCTCTGATTCCAGTCTGGAGTGGTTGTTAATAGTTGAATCAGGCAATGCACACATGGGAGCTGTTCTATCCTTCCGGTAGATTCTGCAGCCAGTAAATGAGCACGGTCCCTACTTTTTCCAGACTGTTTCCAGAACAGTAACGGGGGATATCGCGGGTTGTATGCCAGACGGGATAATCAAAATCGATAATATCGCAGGTCGGGATGCCGGCAATCTCATTCAGGGGAAGATGGTCATCCCGGATTTCATACTTGGCCTGGGGAATAAACTCCCGGACCCCGGTTTTGCGGGCAGCTTCCCAGATGCTGCGCGTGAGCTGGGGGGCATACTTCAGGCTGTTTTTTTCCATATAAATTCCCAGGTTTTTGTCGGCGATCATGTCCAGCAGAACCCCGTATACATATTCGAATTCACGCGGTTCATTCTTGTACTGGCTGGCAAAATATTTTGAACCCAGAAAATAAGGATCATTCTGACGGTAGACCAGCTCTTCGCCATCAAAGAACACGAAGTCGACTCCGTAGCCGTGACTGACTTTAAGAGACGACATCACATTACCGAGTTCCATGAGAAAGGCGACGCCACTTCCGCCATCGTTTGCTCCAATGAATAAGCCCTGGGGCTGGTTGCGGTCACGGTCGGGAAAAGGCCTGGTATCGTAGTGACAGGCCAGCAAGATGCGTTTTTTGGCTTCAGGATTCCAGCTGACAATCATATTGTTCATCCGCACTGGATTCCCGGTAATGGGGTGCGGTGCATCGAAGGACTGAAACTGGACTTTCGCTTTGAGTTCCTTGAAATGTTCCAGGATGAGTTTCTGTTGAGCCGCCATGCCAGGGGATCCACTGATGCGTGATTTGAGGCGACAGACGCTGGTCAGATATTCAAATGAGCGTTTCGCATCAAATTTTGGACCTGGGTCGGTGTCGTCCGCTTTGCTGCCGGCCAGAGGAAATATTCCCATCAGGATCAGCAGGGACAGGTAAACCATTGTTCGTTTCAGTCGCCTCAACATAGCAATCCATTCCATGGTTATTCGTTACGCTCTCGGATCTGAAAATAGATCATCCACAATCGAACAATTGCTGTTACATTAAGAGTAGCCTGATCGACATGCAGACAAGTGCAATATATAAAACTGTGCGGATGAAAGCATCCCCTTTTTTGACTGCCAGGTTAGATCCGATCCAGCCCCCCAGCGACATCCCTAACATCAGGATCAGACCGGTTCCCCACAGGATTTGACCTTGCCATGCAAAAATCCCGATCGCTGCTATCGTATAGACGGCTACGATAAATACTTTATGCATATTCGTCCGCAATAAATCGATATTCATTACGTTGTGCAGGATGGCAATCAGGATGAAGCCGACACCAGCCTGAATAAATCCACCATAAAATCCCGCCAGAACCATCAGCAGATAACCGCTGAATGCAACGCGAGGTTCAGCAGGCGGACTCGCGGAGAGATCTTCAATGTCTGTTGAACCAGTTGAGGAACCGTCCCCTTTCTGTTCCGGCTTCTTCTTTTTACGATTGCCCAGAATCATTGTCACCAGCACTCCCAGCATGACAATTGCCAGAATGCGATTAAACCAGGCATTGCTGAGTTTCGTGCCTAAAAAAGCACCAATTACAGTACCAGGCAGGGCGCACAGAGCCAGGGTCAGGCTGAGACGGTAATCGGAGAACCCCTTTTGTTTAAATCCAGCGATTGCAGTCAGGTTCTGACCTAAAATGGCAATCCGTACTGTGCCATTCGTGACGGCACCGGGAATATTCAGAAATACCATGATGGGCATCAGGATCAGTGACCCCCCGCCTGCCAGTACATTCAGGATGCCGGCGAGACAGCCGACACCTGCCAGTAATAGATAATGCCACCAGACCAACGGGTTCTACTTTCTTCAGGATTGGATGCGGATGTTCTGAGCAGTTCCCACAGGGGGGAGAATCAATTTCGATTGAGGATTGGCAGATAAATTCTGTCTGAATCTCAGGTGTTTATTTCTAATCTATTCGTTTGCATCGCAGTATATTAAACTGGGATATAGATTAGAGTGTAAAGCTTTCCTTGATAGAGTACCAAGAGAATGAAGTTCAAATTACGACAAACATTCACAATCTTTTTTCAAAAAAAGCGAATCCTGCTTCCGCTGATTGGTGCGACACTATTAATTCTGTGTGCAGGTTGTGAGTCGGATCGATCAGCATCACCGGGGACCGACAGCGTAAGCAGTGTGCCGGGTGAGAAGCCCTCACTGAAAATCGCTGACTGGCGATATGTCGAGCAGCTCATTACAGACCAGCAGGGAAAAATCGTGGTCGTTGATCTCTGGTCCACTTCCTGTCCTCCCTGCCTGCGTGAATTTCCGGACCTCGTTTCTTTACAGAACCAGTTCCCGAAAAAAGTCGTTTGTGTTTCCTTCAATTGTGATTACTTCGGAGGCAAGAATTATCCGCCCGAATATTATCGAGAGCCTGTCGAAAAATTTCTTACGAAACACAAAGCCTTTATGACGAATCTCATCAGTAATGTGCCCGCGGAGGAATTGTTTCCCACATTGGATCTGGCTGCAATGCCGGCCACTTACGTCTATGACCGGCAGGGGAAACTGGCAAAACGGTTTGACAATGAGCGTCGTGAGTATGGTAAAGAAGGTTATACTTACCAGCGGGATGTAATCCCCTTTGTGAAAAGTCTGCTGAGAACAGATCCCCTCAAACAATAAGGGCAGCGATCATGCCTGAGAGAACAATGCCATCCCAGGTTCCTGCACCGCCGATGCTGATGGACGGGGAATCCAGTTTTTTGAAGTCATTCCAATGTAGCAGGTCGGCTCCGATCAGCGGGCCTGAAATTCCAATCACAAAGGCAATCGGGGCATACAATGCCTGATAATTCATATCCGCATTGCCGGTCATCGGTCCGAAGATCCCAAAGCCGAGAATGGTTGCGATCACTGCTACCAGGGGAGGAATAAAGACCGGCATCGCGATTCCCATTCCCGGAACCAGTCGCGAAGTACGATAGCAGACCACCGTATTCAGAGCGATGCCCACCAGCGTCACGAGGACAGGAGTGATCCCCCCTCCAATAATAAAACGAGAGAGCCAGATTGCCAGTAAAACAGGAATCACACAGCCACCCAGGTTAACGGCGATAATTGCCTCCTGGCGCAAACGCTGCATTTTGGGCATCAGCTGCATTCCAGCGAGGGACTCGAACACAGGGACATTCACTTCCCGGTCAAGGGGAAACCGCGAGATGGGGAAGTTAATCAGGGAGCCGAAGATCATTCCAATCAGAACAAGGATGGCAGCCTGTGGGCTGAGGTGCAGGTTTCTTAAAGCCGTCTCTGCCAGATCTACAAAGATCAGAGGCAACATGCAGCCCATAAAAATCATCAGGCTCAGGATCATACAGCCGGAGACGGGAGGCGTCTGAAATTGCTGTGGTGGCTGTGTCGACACGGTAAATCGTCTTTCTAATCTGATCGAATGCGAGGCGGCTGGATTGATACATATAAACAGCAACCGCTATCGGAAGCCTGTTTTGCCCGGGTATTTTAGCGGGCATCCCCGATTCCTGCAGGTTGGAAGCGGGAATATTCGGAACAATTCCTACCTTCTCATTGAATTCATACGGTGGAGACAGCCGGGAAGGATGAAATTCCCCGACGTCCCGTTACAATCAGGGTATGGCAGGAAACAGTTTTGGACAAGCGTTTCGGATCACAACAGCGGGCGAAAGCCACGGTCCGGGCAACGTAGTGATTATTGATGGCGTTCCGCCGGGAATTCCGATCAGCGTGGAAGATCTGCTGATTGATCTCAATCGGCGCAAGCCGGGGCAAAGCAAGATTGTCACCCAGCGTAAAGAAGCCGATCATCCTGAAATACTCTCAGGTGTCTTTGAGGGAATTACGACAGGAACCAGCCTGGCAATTCTCATCCGCAATGAAGACCAGCGCAGCAAAGACTACAGCGATATCAAGGACAAATATCGTCCCGGCCATGCCGACTACACTTACGATGCAAAATACGGCTTCCGTGATTATCGGGGTGGCGGGCGTTCCAGTGCACGGGAAACGAATGTCCGTGTCGCTGCAGGTGTTGTTGCCAAAAAAATTCTGGACGCTGCCTTCGGCGGACGCATCATCGGGTATGTAACACAGGTCGGGCATCTCAAAGCGAAAATCTCCGATCCGACATCGATCACCGCAGAGCAGGTCGAGACGTTTCCGGATGGAACTCTGAATCCGGTCCGCTGTCCCGATCATGAGCTGGCGCGGCAGATGTTTGACTTCATCGATACAGTCAGAAAAGACGGAGATTCAATTGGAGGCGTTGCCGAAATCGCCGCGATCAATGTTCCTGCCGGCCTGGGTGAGCCTGTGTTTGACAAACTGAAAGCAGACATTGCCAAAGCCCTGTTCAGCATTCCTGCCGTCCTGGGAGTGGAATATGGCTCCGGATTCGGATGTGCGACCATGCGTGGCAGTGAAAATAACGATCACTTTGTTGCTGAAGAGAGCGATGATAATGAATCGCCTGTGATTTCCACAGATACGAATCGCCATGGAGGCAACCTGGGTGGAATCTCGACAGGGCAACCCCTTGTTTTTCGTGCAGCCGTTAAACCGACGAGCAGTCTGTTGATCGAACAACCCACGGTCACCAGTCAGGGAGAGGCAACAACGATCCGCACAAAAGGGCGGCATGATCCCTGTCTGCTGCCTCGCTTCGTGCCGATCGCGGAAGCAATGATTGCCATCACGCTGGCCGACCACTGGCTACGCTGGCGCGCTCAGTGTGCGGCGGCGCCGGATCGAACTCATCACGGTTGAAAGAGAAATCCATCATGGCCTGGATACAAAAGCAGATTCGTCTGCCTGCGTTTCGACGTGGGTTTCATATCATTACTCAAGAAGTTCTCAGTGAAATCCCGGAACTCTCGAGTATCAAGGTCGGGCTGATGCATGTCTTTATTATGCATACTTCCGCTTCACTTTCGATCAACGAAAATGCGGATCCGGATGTCCCCGTCGATCTGGAAATGTCGTTCAACAGGATCGCACCGGAATCATTTCCCTACGTGCATACCTGCGAGGGACCTGATGACATGCCCGCGCACGTCAAAGCGTCTCTGATCGGAAATTCGCTGTCGATTCCGATCAGCGAAGGACGCCTCTGCCTGGGAACGTGGCAGGGGATTTATCTATGTGAGCATCGTAACCAAGGTGGCAGTCGCAGATTGATCGTGACGATTCAAGGGGAATAGTCTGCGTATTTCTGCTTGCACGTTCTCTATTTACCCACGCAGTATAAATGCTTGTCCGAACGGATAAAGAGATCACCATTGCTGATCGCAGGTGAAGCACTGAAGTCTTCATTGTCATTCGTCAGACGATTCACAGAGATCTGTTCCAGTTGATCGCTGGCCTTGATGACATAGGTTTCACCCGAACGGGATGTGAAATAGACTTTGCCGTCTGCGATGACCGGTGAAGAATAATCGCTGCCTCGAAAGCCACCGCCGCCGCCTCGACCAGATCGTCCACCAGAGCGATTGCCGTCTGCTTCCTCGTCCCGGTCATCCGTGGCGACTGAATCTCCTGAGTCCAGTCGACCACGGAAGATCCGTTCTCCGGTTTTGGCGTCAATACAGTTGACGATGCCGCGCGAGAAGAAATAAATTCGTCCCTGGTACATCACTGGTGTTTCAATCCGGTTGGCATCACGTCCCGTCCAGAGAATATTTGTTTTGGTAACGTCTCCTTTGCCCCCTGCTTTGACGGCAATGGAGCCGCCGCCCCGACCTTCGATCCCGTAGACAACGCCGTTCTCTGTAATCACGCTGGAACAATAAGTGTCGGTGTCCATGGCTTCGCAATACCAGCGCAGTTTCCCATTTTCTGGATTCATTCCCCAGATCTCATACGGGACACCCAGAACCAGATCGGTTTCATCTTCACTCCCCTTGACCAGCACGGGAGTGCCCCAGGTTGCGTTAAAACCTGATGATTCCTGACGCCAGACTTCTTTGCCGGTCTTTTTATCGAGACCGACCAGGGCTTCGCTTTCCGCAGTCGCAGTGACAATCAACAGGTCTTTATAGAGAATCGGACTCGATGAAGAACCCCACCGGCGAGGATCCAACTCATCCCCGACGATGGTCTGCCAAAGCTTGTTTCCATCCAGGTCGTAGGCAACCGCTCCCGATTTACCAAAATAAGCATAGACATTTTTACCATCAGAAACGGGAGTATGTGATGCATATCCGTGCTCAGCGAACATGCCGGTATACACGTCTTCCGGCAGTACCGGTTCTATGGTTCTGTCCCAGAGGATCTTTCCCGTTTTTCGATCCAGACAGACCAGGTGCCTGCGCAGGTCTTTTTGATCGCCGGGATCATTACGGGACAACCCGTAGCCCGACCAGCAGGTGATAAAAACTTTATCACCTGCAATGATCGGACTGGATGAGCCGTGTCCTGGCAGAGCGACTTTCCACTTGAGGTTCTGCTGAGGACTCCATTTTTCAGGCGTCGCCTGTTTTTCATCTGAAACCCCTGACCCGTTTGGTCCCCGAAACCGCATCCAGTCTGCCTGAACGCTCGAGGAAAAAAGTATCAACAAAGCGAAGACAGCAATTTGGGGCTGCATGGCATGTTCCCTGGGGCTGGGTATGTTAATGAACCAAACGGATAACAGTGGTTATTCAGGATGCCGATTAGTTATCTGATTCTGGACGCTTGGGGCGATCCCCGTCTGAATCACGATCACCGCGGTCACCACGATCCCGGCCACCTGACCGGTTGCGTGAATTGAACTGTTCTGACATTTTTGTCAGTTCGGCTTTATCGATTTCCTTGTCTTTGTTGGTATCGATTCGATCAAACAGTCCCTGCATTCTTTCCGGCAGTTCTTCCTTGGTGAGTTTGCCGTCTTTATTTTTATCATTTTGCAGCATGCGTTCGACAAAGTCACCGCCTCGGTCGCCACGATCTCCATCACCACGACCAAATCCACCAGGTCCTCCAGGTCCACGACGACCAAAGCTGCCAAAATCAGGACGCAGTTCTTCTTCGGTCAGTTTACCGTTTTTGTCTTTGTCCAGTTTCTGAAGCGCTACGGTAGCGTTTTCGATCTCTTCTTTGGAGAGTTCGCCATCTTTGTTGACATCGAGTGTAATGAAGATGGGTAACATCAACATAAAATTAGGACGGCCACCAGGACCTCCTCTGCCATCACGCGGGCCTCCCTCCCGGGGACCACGGTCGCGTTCACCGCGTTCGCGTCTTTCAGGACGATCGCCTTTTTCGGGACGATCCCCGCCTTCCGGAGGTTGTGCTGATACGAGTGTGGTGGCGCTGATCGCAAGCAAAGCAGCACCAGTTGAGAATAAACGTGACATACGCATTTGAAGATCTCCAGAAATGTATTTAGAAATGTTAAGTGTCTTAAACCAGTGGGTTTACAGCACTGGCTGTCTGTTAAACTGAAATGAGGTTTCAAAGTCCGTTTTCACTGGAATCGACATCACTTAGGAAGTATGGATGTGTTCCGGAAAGTGGCCGTGTTCCTCGATCATATTTAAGCTACAAAAATCAAACCCGGGTGACGAGAAAATGTTTCGGAAAACTCAATAAACTCCCAGAATTTCTAAGAACATGAAAAATTGATGTAGCGACAGTTTGTCCGAAAAAAAACGCCTGCAGGTAAACTGCAGACGTTTGGAGATTAGTTGATGGATCACTACGATCAAATACTTATTATTTGAATGCAGTGATGCCGGGCATCGCGACGGGAGGAACCGGTATGGGCCCCCACTCGTAACTGGCAGGTGTGAGGTCTTCTTTGGAATTCATGGCTTCGTCCCAGGTGATTGATTTCCCCGTATAAGCAGCCATCCGCCCCATAATGGCCAGCATGGTGCTCTTCGTCATGTAATCGCCATTATTGATTGGTTCGCCTGAGCGAATGCTTTCGAAGAATTCATCATGCTCGACCTGATACATGTTTTTGCTTTTACCTCGGAACTGCCAGGTCTTTTCGCCTTTAGGATCGTAAATGCGATGTTTAAAGACATCCACACGTCCTTTCGTTCCAAAGACATGATCCGAGACGTCGACGGCACATCCATCCTGCTGGCGACAACGGCTGAAACCTTTGACGCCATTCGGGTATTCATAAACGACGGCAAAGTGGTCGAAGATATTACCGTACTCTTTTCCGGTTCTTGTCTGTCGACCGCCGGTTCCACTGCACTCCAGTGGAGTTTGATCCTTCATGGCCCACGCCATTTTATCAAGGCTATGGACATGTTGCTCAGTATTGAAATCTCCGGAAAGCCAGGTGAAATACAGCCAGTTACGCATCTGCCATTCCATATCACTCCATTCGGGTTGCCGTTCAAACATCCATAATCCACGAGTGTTGTAACTGCATTGAATGGCCATGACATCGCCGACCGCTCCTTCGTGGATCTGCTTGAACGTTTCCCGCATGCCTTCATGATAGCGCCAGCAGAGGCCGGAGACGATTGAGAGATTCTTTTGTTTTGCCAGCTTACAGGTTTCCAGAACGGATCGTACGCCGGGCGCATCTACGGCAACAGGCTTTTCTGCGAATACATGTTTGCCTGCTTCGATGGCAGCCCGCAGCTGCATGGGGCGGAAGTGAGGTGGTGTCGTCAGCAGAACGACGTCGACACAGTCAATCACTTTCTGATAGGAATCAAAGCCGACAAACTTATGATCGGCGTCGACCTGAACCTGTTCCGCTACCGGATTTTTTTTCAGGTTCTGAAAACTCTTATCCAGATGGTCGTAGAAAGTATCACCCATGGCAACCAGTTTTGCATTGGGGTCAGCTGCGAGTGCCTGCGCTGCAGCACCGGTACCCCGTCCGCCACATCCCACCAGACCCACACGAATCACATCGCTGCCGCCGGCAAACAGACTGGTTTGCAAGGCAGTCAACTGATTTGAACCAGCGAATGCGGCACTGGAAAACGTAGAGGCGGCTGCCACTGCTGCTGTACCGTTTTTGATAAATTCACGCCGCGTCGTTGCGGGGGTAGTCTGAGGTTGCTTGGCATTCATTAGATAATCCTGAATTAATTAGTTTCGTTGAAAAACTGAAATCTCAGGATACCATACACCACATAGGGTTTTCGAGGCAAAAAGCAATTCTGATAACAGGTTTTTACAAGAGTGATTGGACCTGTGAACAGGTTGTTTGTCTGCTATCTGCCTGTAATTATCGCGTCGATGTGATCTCTACCAAATCGCTGCAGACTGGCTGCGCCCAGATTGACATAGTGTTGCCAGGTGGCCTTGAGTCGTTCCTGCTGCTGTTCGGTAAGCACTTTGATCTGCCGCGCGGGGCAGCCGGCCCAGAGCGTACCCGGGGGAACGTGGATGCCTTCCCGTACCAGAGCCCCGGCTGCGATCAACGCTCCTTTTCCAATCACACATCGGCTGAGTACGGTGGCACCGATGGCGATCATGGCGTCATCTTCCACAATCGAACCATGCACGATGGCAGCGTGTCCCAGTGTGACGCGATCACCGAGAATACAGGGATGCTGGTAATCGGTATGCAGGATCGATCCATCCTGCACGTTGGTCTCTTCTCCCACTTCGATATATTCCAGATCCCCGCGCAGGACACACTGATGCCAGACCGTGCTTCTTGCTTTGAGGCGAACGCGTCCGGTCACAATCGCGTCCGGTGTGATCCAGGCTGTAGGATCAATGATCGGTGAAGAATGAAGTGCCTGCCAGTCGCAGTCCACTTCCGGATAGGGTAATTCCGGAGGCGCGGGTATCTCCGCTTGCACGCGTGGCCAGTCGGGTGAGGTAGGATCATGATTCATCAGAAGGACCTTTTTCCTGCTCGGGTGGGATGCTGGTTGCCTGAGTCAGGCTGCTGTTGGGAATGGTGGGACGTTTCCTTTCCATCAGAAATAAACCACCGATTGTCAGTGCGGTCCCGCTTAACAGCCAGACGGTAAGGTCTTCGCCAAAGCAGAGTACGCCCGCGAAAGCCGCCATTGCCGTTTGAGATGCATTCAGCAGGTTGACCCGGGTGACCGTCAGGTATTTCATGGAGGCACCAATGGCGAAAAACGCAATCGCATTCATAATGCCGCCTACCAGCATGACCAGATATTGCCAGGGAGTTGTGATCCAGAAAATAGAGATTCCCAGTCGATAAACGGCGACACCAGTCAGGCAGATCAGCCCTGTGGTACTGATCAAAACCAGGGTGGCAGAGATGGACGTTTCTCCGCGAACCGTTCCACGGATGACGGCACCTCCAGCGCCATAAGAGCAACCGGCAAATCCAGCAACAAAAATGGTCAGTGCCACGGTCGCCATGGCGTTGGAATGATGTTCCATGCTTTCAAAAACGGATTCCTCCGCCTGATTAGCCCCCAGGCTGAGCAGAACAATCGCCGCTGTGAGAATAACCATGGAAGCAAACATGCGCGGGGTAATAGCTTCTTCCAGGAAAATTCTTCCCAGCAGGGCGCCTGTCGTCAGCAGGGTCGCAAAACAGAGGGGCACCGTAAAAGCCAGTCCTCCCAGACTGAGCGACCATTGAAACATGACGTTACCACCAAACTGCATTACCAGCCCCGTTAGAATCAAGGGGAGAACCAGTCGGCGTGGGGGCAGTGCAGGTAGTCCCTGGGATCCGCGGTAAGCAACCAGTGCCCAGCCCACGATGGTGGCAGGCACCGATTTTAAAGCAGAAATCCAGATGGCCCAGTCTGCATTGTTATCGACAGCCGCTTCGCGCAAAGAGATATTGGCAGCGGTGTACGCCAGCGCCGATATCAGGCCGTATATTGTGCCTTTGGTGATCGGGGATAAGCCAGCAGAGTGTGGGCTGTCAACGTTTTCAGGCAAAGCGGGAGCATCCGGTGAAGTCTCTTTAATCTTCTTCACCTTCTTGCTCCAGTTGCTGCAACTCGATGATACGCGGATCGAGTTCTTCTACAATCGCATAGCGGCCCTCTGACCAGCGAAAGAAGTCAACGTCGCGACACTTCTGGCTGCAGAATGGAAAAGGTGACTGGCTATCACTCGCCTGGGAGGTGACGACCTTTCGACATATGGGGCATGTTTGTGGTTGGATCATCGGATCCTCAGACAAAAAGGGGGGCGAAATTGGAGTCTGATTCACTTATAGATCATTCCGGTGGAAATATCAAAGGTAATCAGGAATCGGAAGCGCCACTCTTGCTGGAAGTACTGGAATCGCCGCTGCTTTTGGTATCAGAACTGGGTGTCTGTGCTTTGGAATCAGCGGCGGCATCTTTTTTGTAAGAGCTGCTTCGGTAATCAGTTTGGTAAAAACCAGAACCTTTGAAGATGATTCCGCCACCTGCTCCAATCACGCGTTTGGCTTTCAGCCTTCCGCACTCGGGGCATTTTCTCAGGGGTTTTGCAGTAATGGACTGAAATTCTTCCCATTTATGACCACACTGGGAACATTCATAATCATAAGTTGGCATCGATCGAGACTCACAATTAAAAAGGCAATGAGAAGTAATTAACTTTCTGCGGGACCAGATGAAACAATCACTTTCGTCGGGCGGACAACCCGGTCATTCAGAATAAAACCCTGTTCCAGTTCGTGGATGACTGTCATCGGCGGATGCTCTTCGGAAGGCATTTGCTGCAGTGCTTCGTGCAGATTCGGATCGAAGGGTTTCCCGAGGGCATCAATGGGCGTCACATTATGTTTGGAGAGAACGTCGAGCAGCTGTTTGGCCACCATTTCGACGCCCTGTTTGAGGTCAGCGACCTGATCGGCGTTTTCCGCGGCATCGACGGCCCGCTTCAAGTTATCCAGAGCCGGTAACAGATCCTGGATAAAGGGAGCTGCCGCATACTGGCGAAGCAGTTCCATTTCTTTCTGATGGCGTTTCCGGACATTGTCCAGTTCTGCCTGGGAACGCAGAAAGCGATCCTGATTTTCATCGCGTTCAGAAATCGCGGTCTGCAGCTGTTCTTCGACGCTCGGCGTTTCCTCTGCCACTTTATTCTCCTCAACCGGAACCTCTTCGGTCTGGTTTTGAATCTCTTCTGGTTGTTCCATGTCTGTCATGATTCTGACCTGCTACGCTCTCTCAAACTGTTCTGTATAAAAACGAAACAAATCGACGGGCTCACACATGCATGCTCTCATCAGAGCTGTGTGAAGTATTCCTTCAATTTGTCAAAAAACGAATTACGGTTTGGACTGCGGTGGGAGGAGACTTCCGCGTGCTCAATTTCTGCCAGTTCACGCAGCAACTCTTCTTCCCGCTCGGATATTTTCTTGGGAACATCAATCTGGACAACCACATGCAGGTCACCACGTCGGCCCCCATGCGGATTGGGCATACCCAGCCCCTTCAATCGAAAGACTTCACCTGGTTGCGTTCCCGAAGGAATTTTCAGATCGTGTCGCCCTTCCAGTGTCGGGATTTCGATATTGGCACCCAGGGCAGCCTGTGTGTAGGTAATCGGAACATGGCAACTCAGTTCCTGTTCCTGGCGTCGGAACAGCGGATGCTCATCCACGCCGATGACAACGTACAGGTCCCCCCGTGGTCCCCCATTGGCACCCGGATTTCCTTCGCCTCTCAAACAAAGCTGCATGCCGTTGTCGATGCCGGCAGGGACTTTGATTTCCAGTGTGGTTTCCCGGGCTACGCGACCTTCTCCACGACAGTCCGAACATTTATCGACGATCACTTTTCCCGCACCACGGCAACGGGGGCAGGTCGTTTGTACCCGGAAGAATCCCTGGGATTGCACAACCTGACCGGCACCGCCACAGTAATCACACTCATCCGGTTCCGTTCCCGGTCTGGCACCCGATCCGTGGCAGGTCTCGCATACTTCCTGGCGATTGATGTGGATTTCACGTTCGCAGCCCGCTGCCGCATCCAGCAGATCGATTTGCAGGCTGGTTCTCAGGCTTTCCCCCTGCCGCGGACGATTACCGCCTCGCTGCGAGGAATTTCGAAAACCGAAGCCTTCAAACAGATCGCCAAACGCACTGAAGATATCAGAAACATCATGGAACTGGCTGGCTCCTGCGCCAAAATCGGCGTGTCCATAGCGATCATAGTGGGCACGTTTCTGATCATCACCCAGAACTTCGAAAGCTTCAGCAGCTTCCTTGAAGCGCTTGACCGCTTCTTCATCGCCTGGATTCCGGTCAGGATGATTTGCCAGCGCCAGTTTCTTGTACGCTTTTTTGATTTCTACAGTGGTCACTTCGCGCGATACGCCAAGAATTTCATAATAATCGCGTTTCGATGCCATAAATCACAACTCGTCGTATATCTAAATAATTTAGAACCTGACCCTGTTCGCCCTGGTGAAGTTCTCGCGATTGTCATTCCATTCAGAACTGAAAAAAACGGGCCACCATTTTACGGCGGCCCGTCTGTTATCACAATGTTTCTGCTGAATTCCAGTGATGGAAAACAGTTGGTATCAGAAACTATCGAACGCTACCTTCGACGTTAGCCAGCTTTTTGCCTTCGGTGCTGTCACTGCGGGTGACAAGTACCTGGGTGGTCAGCATCAGGCCGGCAATCGAAGCGGCATTTTTCAGGGCGTTTTTCACAACCTTGGCCGGATCAATAATTCCTGCTTTGAACATGTCGACGTATTCGCCACTGTTGGCATTATAACCTTGGGAGCCTGTCAGCTGTTTGACTTCATCAGCGACAACGGCACCATCGGTTCCACAGTTTTCTGCGATCTGACGAATTGGACCTTCGAGAGCACGGGCGACGATATTGATACCGATCTTCTCGTCGTCATTTTTCCCTTTGACCTTTTCGACCGCTTCAATGGATCGCAGCAGGGCAACGCCACCGCCGGGGAGAATACCTTCTTCCACAGCAGCACGCGTGGCATGCAGGGCATCTTCCATGCGGGCTTTGGTCTGCTTCATTTCTGTTTCGGTTGCTGCACCGACAGAAATAATGGCAACACCACCCGTCAGTTTTGCCAGACGTTCCTGGTATTTTTCACGATCATATTCGCTGTCTGTTTTTTCAAGTTGACCGCGAATCTGAGCAACACGTGCCTGCAACGCATCTGTTTTACCGGCACCTTCGATCAGCGTACAGGAATCTTTGGTGATTTCAATCTGCTTGGCCTGACCCAGTTGGGCCAGTTCGACCGATTCCAGTTTAATTCCCAGGTCTTCAGAAATCACAGTACCACCTGTCAGCACAGCGATGTCAGCCAGCATGGCTTTGCGGCGATCGCCAAAGCCGGGAGCTTTGACAGCTGCAATGTTGAGGACGCCGCGCAGTTTGTTGACGACCAGAGCCGTCAGGGGCTCGCCTTCAACGTCTTCGGCAATAATCAACAGTGGCTTCCCTGTCTGCGAAACTTTTTCCAGCAGAGGTACCAGATCTCGCAGAGCGGAGATTTTGGATTCGTGAATCAGGATATAACAGTCTTCCAGAATGCATTTCATACCTTCAGTGTCAGTGACAAAGTAAGGTGAAATATAACCTTTGTCGAACTGCATCCCGTCTGCGAAAGTCAGGGTCGTTTCGTTACCCTTACCTTCTTCCACGGTGATGACGCCGTCACGGCCCACTTTTTCAACAGCGTCGGCAATCAGGTTTCCGATGACATTGTCGTTGTTCGCAGAGATCGCCCCAACCTGGGCAATTTCTGATTTTTCGGTGACCGGTTTCGCGAGTGCCTCAATCGCAACGACAGCGGCTTCCACAGCTTTGTCGATGCCCCGACGAACCATCATGGGATTAGCTCCCAGGGACAGGCCACGCAGACCTTCCTGGTAAATCGAACGGGCTAAAACGGTTGCCGTTGTTGTTCCATCGCCGGCGATATCGCTGGTTTTGGTGGCGACTTCATTAACCAGTTTCGCTCCCATGTTTTCGAACGGGTCTTCGAGCTCAACTTCTTTACTGACTGTAACACCGTCTTTGGTCACCAGGGGGTTACCAAAATTTTTGTCGATGATCACGTTGCGCCCCGTGGGACCCATGGTGATGGCTACAGCGTCGCTGATGGTTTGCACGCCTTTTTGCAGCTTGGCACGTGCGCGATCTTCAAACAATAGTTGTTTTGCCACGCTTATAAACTCCTCTGTTTAACAGGAACGAACATTCGATCGGATTGCTCCGTTCTCCCCTGCGTGATTTGTGATTGATTAAGATTCTCGAAGCAGGCAGAGAAGGAATTGTGTATTGCAATTCATATCTCTGCCCGAATGGTCCGATTCAGTACGTTCTTTACTTGATGATTTTGGCAAGAATGTCACTTTCCCGCAGGATCTTGACATCTTTACCGCTGACTTCGATATCAGTTCCACCGTATTTACCGTAGAGAACTTCATCACCGACTTCAACGGCAACCGGGCAACGCTCACCGCTTTCCAGAAGACGGCCAGGACCCACAGCGATTACAGTACCGCTCTGTGGTTTTTCCTGAGCTGTGTCAGGCAGAACGATCCCACCAGCAGTTGTTTCTTCTGCAACATTGGGTTCAATCACGATACGGTCATCAAGAGGATTCAGTTCCATTATGTTAACTCCCAAGTATTCCAATTAATCTGGTTGTATGTATGAATCCGGGAGCATTTCCCGGAAGTAATATGTCTCATGTTGTCACAGCCAGGATCCGCTGGGGATCCTGTTGCCATCCTCTTCTATCAGAAGCGGATGGCGATCATGGCTTAGAAGCCGCCCATGCCGGGCATGCCGCCCATTCCAGGCATTCCGCCACCCATTCCGGGCATGCCTCCCATGCCGCCCATACCACCCATGTCGTGGTGGTCATCATGATGATGGTCATCTTCTTCATCTTTGGGTTCTTCGACAACAATGGAATCTGTTGTCATCAGCAGGCAAGCGACGCTGGATGCATTCTGCAGGGTGGAGCGAACAACTTTAGCCGGGTCAACAACGCCAAAATCAAACATATCGCCATAACGATCGTTCAGGGCATCGTAACCGAAGGAAGTGCTCTTGTCTTTTTTCACGCGATTGGCAACCACTGATCCGTCCTGGCCAGCATTCTCGGCAATAGCCCGTAGAGGCATTTCCAGAATTTTCTGAATCAATGCAACTCCCAGTGCCTGGTCGCCAGACAGCTTGAGGCTGTCGAGAGATTTGCTGGATCGCAGCAGCGCGATTCCACCGCCGGGAACGATACCTTCTTCAATGGCAGCACGCGTTGCAGCGAGGGCATCGTCGATCAGGTCTTTCCGTTCCTTCATTTCCGTTTCGGTGGCAGCACCCACATTGATCTGGGCTACTCCGCCTGCCAGTTTGGCCAGACGTTCCTGAAGTTTCTCGCGATCGTATTCGCTGTCAGTCACTTCGATTTCAGCCCGAATCTGATCGGCACGACCGTTAACAGCAGCTTTGTTTCCACCGCCGCTGACGATCGTGGTATTATCAGAACTGATGTGAATTTTCTTGGCCTGGCCCAGATCTTTCAGCTCGACTGATTCCAGTTTGACGCCGAGGTCTTTGAAAATGGCTTTGCCGCCGGTGAGTACAGCGAGGTCTTCCAGCATTGCTTTACGACGATCACCGTAACCGGGAGCTTTGACAGCACAGACCTTGAGGATGCCACGTAATTTGTTGACAACCAGAGTCGCCAGTGCTTCCCCTTCAATATCTTCCGCGATGATCAACAGCGGTGAACCATCTTTGGAAACCTGTTCCAGCAGTGGTACCAGGGTCTGGGCAGAGCTGATTTTTTCTTCGTAGATCAGAATATGAGCCCGTTCCATATCACAGGTCTGATTGTCTTCATCGGTGACAAAGTGAGGAGACAGGAATCCGCGTTCGAACTGCATCCCTTCCACCAGGTCGACTTCAGTTGAAACGCCGCGGCCTTCTTCAACTGTAATCACGCCATCAGCGCCGACTTTCAGGAGTGCGTCTGCCAGGATCTTACCGATTTCCGGATCGTTATTTCCGGCGATCGTCGCCACGGTTTCGATCGCTTTTTTGTCTTTCCCTTTGACTTCCTTGGAGATCTTTCCGATCTGCTCAACGACTGCCTCTACGGCTTTCTGGACACCACGGCTCAGTGCCATCGGGTCTGCTCCTGAAGCAATATACTTCAGGCCTTCCCGGAAAATGGCTTCTGCCAGAACCGTAGCCGTCGTAGTTCCGTCTCCCGCAACATCGTTAGTTTTCGATGCTGCTTCTTTTACCAGCTGGACTCCCATGTTTTCAAAGGGATCTTCCAGTTCGATGTCTTCTGCAACAGTGACACCGTCCTTAGTAACTTTTGGTGTTCCCCAGCCTTTGTCCAAGACAGCATTTCGCCCTCGCGGCCCGAGCGTACTCTTAACGGCCCGCGACAATTTAGCGACTCCTGCCAATAAACTCTTCCTGGCCTCTTCGTCAAAGCTTAAAAGTTTTGCCACAGTCTCTCCTCAACCAGCAATAATGGCCAATAAATATGTGTCCATGACCACGATGATCTCTCACGCGTAATGTTAAAGATAAGCGGACTTGGTAGTCATGCCGTCTTGAACGCGTGAGTACGTTCCAGGTGTAATACAAACAAAGTTGGCAGGGATTCATGTAGACCCCGACCATGGCAAACAGTAAATGCAATCATCATGCCAATCAGAATTATGAGTTATAAGACAATACTGCATAGTAGATTATGACTATTGTGGAATTCAGGTTTTATTCTCAGACTGCCAAGTTGGCAGCAGAGCTGCAATTGTGAAACGCCAGTTCCGCGACCGCTGGTAGAGTGACTTTGTTGATCTCAGCAGACCAGTCAGAGTGTCCAGTCAAAACTGATGAGTTCGAATTGAGCCGACAGATTGCAGATGCTCTGCTTAAACAGCGGGCAGCATCGCGAGTCGATGCCCGATTTACCCGCATTGAAAATGTTACAAAATGTAAAAATCAGGAAATATGAATTTATTATGATCGTCTGTAAGTCTCATGTTGATAAAGCGATATGGTCGTAGAACCACTTCCGGAATTTCTTAGAGGCACACTGTTTGCATTACGCCCCTCTACCAAAGAAAGTGCTCAAATTATTGATTGGTATTTAGGGGCCATAATCAGATTCAACGATTGTCCAGACAGTAGAAGAAACAACGACTGATTAGACTCCGGGAAAGGTTTGCGACAAAATGAATTGGAAACATGCGCTCACAGGCTTAACGGCAAGCCTTGTCGTAGTATTAGCGTTCTCTCAACCCACGTTGGCTTTTGATGAAGCTGAACCGACAGAAAAGCCCGCAGCGGAAGCAACGATGGAGACACAGGCTCCTGCTGAGGAAGCTCCCGCTGAAGAAGCTCCCCCACTTTCATTATCTGAAGTTTACTACGCACTCGATAACAGCATGTTAATGCTGTGTGCTGTGCTGGTTCTGTTTATGCAGGCCGGTTTCGCCATGGTCGAGTCAGGATTCAACTCATCCAAAAACACAATCAATATTCTCTTTAAGAACCTGATGGATGTCTGTGTTGGCGTTCTGATCTATTTCGCCGTCGGTTACGGACTCATGTATCCGGGTGATGCAGGAAATGGCTACTTCGGCTACGCTGGTTTTGGAATCGGAGAAGCGGGAGAAGCCGGTCCTGCTGTACTGCATCCTCAAGTGGACTTTCTGTTCCAGGTTGCATTCGCCGCGACAGCTGCCACCATCGTATCTGGTGCTGTTGCCGGTCGTCTCAAATTCAGCTCTTACCTGATCTACAGCGTGATCCTGACTGGATTTATTTATCCTATCAGTGGTTACTGGAAGTGGGGCGGTGGCTGGTTAGACGCCATGGGATTCTATGACTTTGCCGGTTCGATTGTTGTGCACGCTGTCGGTGGTTTTGCTGGCCTGGCTGGAGCTCTGGTGCTCGGACCCCGTATCGGTCGCTTCAAAGATGGCAAATCTGTTCCCATTCCAGGGCATAATATTGCTCAAGCGACACTGGGTGTCTTCATTCTGTGGGTCGGCTGGTACGGGTTCAATCCCGGTAGTCAGCTGGCTTTCGCTGGAACTGGTAACACGAACGCTGTGATGTTAATTGCAACCAACACAACTCTGGCAGCAGCCACCGGTGGTGTCGCCGCCATGATCCTGGGTTGGGTTATGTATGGTAAGCCTGATATTTCCATGGCTCTGAACGGTGTGCTGGCTGGTCTGGTTGGTATCACTGCCAACTGTGACAGCGTGACCAATCTCGAGTCGCTTGCTATCGGCGGAATTGCTGGTCTCCTGGTTGTCTTCGGCATCCTCGCACTGGAAAAACTGAGAATCGACGATCCCGTCGGTGCTTTCCCTGTCCACGGACTGTGTGGTATCTGGGGTGGGGTGGCTACGGGTATCTTTGGCGATTATGACCTGGGTGTTCAGATTCTGGGATCAGTTGTGATTCCTGTCTATGCCTTTGTCACAATGTTCATTCTCTTCATTGTCTTGAAAGTGATCGGACAATTGAGAGTTTCCGAAGAAGATGAATTGAAAGGTCTGGACCTGTCTGAGCACGGAATGCAAGCATACCACTAGGACAGACTGTTGAAACACTGGTACTTTGCAGGAGGTACTATTAAGTGTGACTGACTGATGGCTTGAGAAATGAATTCTCTCGCCATCAGTTTTTTTATGCGCGCACTGCCAGACAAGATCGTCGGTTCTGACCAGTTTCAGCAGATGATCCGAATCGCTCTCTTCAAGAATTCTCAGGAATTCCTTGTGAACCCGGCTCGGCTTACTTAATGTAAACAGAATGTAAGCATTCAAGTCTTTCGCTTTGAAGTCTGTGTTCGCCTCAAGGAGTATGGTAATGGCTAAATATATTCTGGCATTAGATCAGGGAACGACGTCCAGTCGCTCTATATTATTTAATCATCAGGGAAAAATTGAGGCGACGGCCCAGCAGGAATTTGAACAGATCTTTCCTTCACCCGGGCTGGTAGAACATGATCCGGAGGCCATCTGGGATTCGCAACTGGCTACTGCGCAGCGTGTGATCGAGCAGTCGCGCGTGGATCTTTCAGAGATCGCTGCCATCGGTATTACCAACCAGCGGGAAACAATCGTAATCTGGGATCGTGATACCGGAAAACCGGTCTCGAATGCCATCGTCTGGCAGAGTCGTTTAACCGCCGCACGCTGTGATCAGCTGAAAGCGGAGGGATACGAAAAACTGTTTCGTGAGAAAACAGGGCTGGTCCTTGATGCTTATTTCTCCGGCACAAAAATTGAATATCTGCTGAATGAGATTGAAGGACTCAGGGAGAGGGCTGAGAAGGGGGAAGTCCTGTTCGGTACGATCGATTCCTTTCTGATCTGGCGGCTGACAGGAGGCAAGGTTCATGTGACTGATCCCACGAATGCGTGTCGAACCCTGCTGTATAATATTCATACCCATGAATGGGATGAGGAACTGCTGAAGATTTTTGACATTCCACGTGCGATGCTGCCCGAAGTGAAAAGTTCCAGTGAAGTCTATGGTGAAACGTCGCCTGAACTGTTTGGCGCACCGCTTAAAATAGCTGGAATCGCCGGCGATCAGCAGGCGGCCACATTTGGGCAGGGCTGTTTTGAAACCGGTTCTGCCAAGAATACATATGGCACAGGCTGCTTCATGCTGATGAATACGGGAGACAAGCCGGTCCCCTCCACCACCGGCCTGTTGACCACGATTGGCTGGAGCATTAATGGTAAAGTGACTTACTGCCTGGAAGGATCCGTCTTTATTGCCGGCGCTGCGATTCAGTGGCTGCGCGATGGTCTGCAGATCATTAAATCATCAGAAGAAGTAGAAGGTCTGGCCGCACAGGTGGAAGATTCCGGAGACGTTTTCTTTGTGCCTGCCTTTGTGGGACTGGGGGCTCCCTACTGGAATCAGAACGCGCGGGGAACGTTAATCGGTCTTACGCGTGGTTCTACGAAAGCCCATGTGGCGCGTGCCGTTCTGGAGTCGCTGGCTTATCAGAGTTGTGATGTACTGCATGCCATGGAACAGGATTCCGGAATCAAACTGAAAAACCTCAAGGTGGATGGGGGCGCGGCCGCCAATCAGCTGTTAATGCAGTTCCAGGCGGACATGCTGGATGTTCCTGCGCAGCGACCAGTCGTACACGAGACGACTGCACTGGGAGCCGCCTATCTGGCAGGGCTCGCGGTCGGATTCTGGCATGATCAGAATGAAGTGACAAAAAACTGGGCACTGGACGTGGAGTTTCAGCCTGCGATGGACGCAGAGCGGAGAACGCATCTGTATCAACGCTGGAAAAAAGCCATTGAACGATCCCGGGACTGGGCCTGATCCGTGAAACGCGGGAGTCTGTCACGTATTGCTGGTGGGCAGGCGGAGCAGGTTCTGATCCGTTCCGATGATTAACAGGATATCTGATTCCTGTATCTGGTAATCCGGGTGGGGAACACAGTCGGTGGTGTAGATCTTACCTGTTTTCTGTTCCACTTCAGCTGAGTTCCGCTTGCGAATCGCGACGACGTTCACCGAGTAGGTAGAGCGCAGGGAAAGTTCCGTCAGGTTTTTCCCAATGAATTCTTTAGGGGTGATCAATTCGATCATGGTGTAACCATCGCCCACCTGAATGTAGTCTTCCAGGTGAGGATTGGCGAGCAGGCGTGCCAGGTGTGCGCCGGCCTGAACCTCAGGCTGAATGACATCTGTCGCGCCGACCTGTGTAAAAATCTCCGCGTGGAACCTGGTTTGTGCGCGACAGATAATTTTAGGTACACCCAGTTTTTTGAGTATGACGGTCGTCAGCAGAGCCGCTTCAAAGTTTTCGCCGATGGAGATCACACAGACATCCACTTTGTCTATATCCTGGCTTTTTAATGCCTGCTCATCGGTCGCATTCAGCCGGACGGCGATCGCCACGTCGTCTTTGACTTCATTGACCAGCTTGTCGGATGTATCGATGGCAATCACTTCGACGTGGCTGGCCCCCAGACGTTTTGCCAGTTCCGTTCCGAATCGTCCTAAACCGATGACGGCTACTTTTATCACAGGATCAATGCTCCCCGGGAGAGGTAATTATTGGATGCGGGATGAATCTATATTCTAACGGTTTTTGTAGCAGGGATTAACCCAGGTTCACACTTTCTTCCGGGTATTGGTACCGGTTGGAGGGGCCGCGATTTGACAAAGCGATCAGCGCCGTCAGCGGTCCGACTCTGCCAATCAGCATCGTAAAAATAATCACCCAGTGTGAGGGGGTGGTTAATTCGGCTGTAATCCCGGTCGAAACGCCTACTGTTGCAAAGGCACTGGTCGTTTCGAACAGATGATCCAGAAAGATATCTTCACGATTTTCAAATAATACCACCAGCAGCGTGGAAGTCATCAGCACCAGGATTCCCAGTGAAATGATGGTAAGTGACCTGTGAATCAGGGCTGGAGGGATGGTGCGCCCCATAATTTCAACACGGTCCCTGCCTTTCAGTAAAGCCCAGACAGAGAGAATCGCCAAAGCGAATACCGTTGTTTTAACTCCGCCTCCCGTAGAACCGGGGGAGGCACCGACAAACATCAACAGTACTGAAAACAGTTTGGACTGCGGCTGGAATTCCCCCAGGTCAACAGTATTAAAGCCGGCTGTCCTCATTGTCACCGACTGAAACCAGGCCTGGTTCAGCTGTTCCCGGAAAGGGGTTTCATAGTTTCCATGAACCGACTCTAAGAAGTAGATTCCGATGGTTCCTCCCACGAGTAGAAAGAGAGTGGTAAAGAGTACCAGGCGTGATGAAATTGTCAGCCTGACTTTCTGAGTGGGGTGGTGGAACAGAGGTTTGCGAACCCGCAGATTGGAAAAATGGGTGATGCCATACAGCATGAAATTATAGTTGACGGCAAAACCCAGTCCCCCAATGATGATCAGCGCCGGCATGACGGCCCAGACCTGCCAGTGATGGCCCATGCCGAGCAGATTGTCATCCATCAGGCTGAAACCTGCATTACAGTAGGCACTGACCGAATGGAACAGGCTGTGGAAGATACGATCTTCCCATGAGAGTTCCGGCCATAATCCTGAAAGACAGACGGCCCCCGCCAGTTCGGTAAAAATCGTAATACCCAGAATCGCCAGCAGCAGTCGCCTCACGTCGCCCCGCTGGTGAGATTCCAGCATTTCACCGAACGTGACGCTCTCGCGAATTTGCATTGACCGTCCAAAAGCGGCGGCGAAGAAGGCCCCAAAGGTCAGGATTCCCAGGCCACCAATCTGGAATAGAAACAGGATGATTGTCTGTCCGGTCTGGCTCCAGTAAGTTCCCGTGGGGACAATGATCAGGCCTGTCACACAACTGGCGCTGGTTGAGGTGAACAGGGCCGTCAGAAAGGGAGCACCCTCTGTATTCACAGTAGTGGGATCCTGGACCCGGGCCGTCGGAAACATCAGCAGAGCCGTTCCTACGGAAATCAGAACCAGAAACGAAGAGACAACAATTAAAGCCGGGTTCCAGCCGCGCGAGGAGACGCGGCGGATCAGGAGAATCGCTTCGTACAGGCTTCGCAGGATCACGCAGAGTTCGGAGGCACCCAGAATGAGGAGCAGTCGATCCGGAGCAGAGTCCGGCAGCAGGTCCTGAAAAATAACGATCAGCACCACGCTGCAGATCCACAGACCTGATAAAAAGACATAGATGACATGATTGCGAAGAAACTCATTGCGCGACAGGTGCCAGTAGTAGCGAAACGCCAGGCTCAAAGTGAAGTACAACATCGTACCGAAGATGATCACCCCTAGCTCCCAATGCACGATGGTGGTAATCTTCAGCAGGCCATGTAGAATAATGGTGGCTATCAGAGCCACAATTAAGGCGATGATTTCACAGCGGCGCAGCAGACGGCAGCGTTTGGGGTGATAGGTCTGGTACTGGATCCGACTGGGAAGATGTGACAACGTCATATGAATAAAAGCTGTAACCAAAAAGAGTTTATGAAAACCTGTTCAGATTTTATTCGCAATATAATGCAATTGAAACAGTGAGATAATGGTACGCGATTTTATTTCTGAAAGTTTGGCCCATGATCCCATTCATGGATATATACCGTTTACATCAAAAACGGGGATACCCGGTGAAGAAATCTCAGAACAGGAGATCATTGATCACCCCTGGGTGCAGCGTTTGAGGCACATTCATCAACTGCAGACAGCCTGGTGGGTTTTCCCTTCTGCAGAGCATATGCGGTTTCAACATGTGTTGGGAGCAATGCATCTGGCATCGGTCGCCATCCACGCCTGGTATGATTCGCTCAACACTGCCTGCCGGAATGTCCCTTCACTGCCTTATGTAGAGAGCCTGGTGCGCCTTGCTGCCCTGTTGCATGATGTCGGGCATGGACCCTTCGGTCATTTTTTTGATGATCATTATCTGGATCAATATGGTTTGACCCATGAAGATATCGGAGCTCATATTATCGAACATGAACTGGGCGACCTGATCCGCGGGATTCGCAGAAATCCCAATGGCCGGTTGAACCCACTGGAAGAGCTGGATCCAAAACAGGTGGGCTGGCTGATCCGTCGCCCCTCAGGAGATCAGCAGAGTGAAGAAGGAAATCCGGACTGGCTATGCAAGCTGCGTGCCATGTTCAGCGGCATTTACACCGTGGATAACATGGACTTTGTCCTGCGCGATGCCTATATGTCAGGTTACAACATTCGAGCCGTCGATGTCTCCCGCTTGATCCATTACAGCTTTTTTACCACGGAAGGCCTCACGATTCATGGACGAGGCTTGCAGGCGCTGGTCAATTTTATCGAGACCCGGGCCAACCTGTTTCGAACCATCTATTATCACCGGACGGTCCGCGCGCTGGACCTGGCTCTGGAAGAAATCTTTGCGGAAACCATGCAGCACCTGTTTCATGGAAATCCCCTGGAACATCTGGATGATTATCTGGGCTTCACGGAATCCTCGTTTCTGGTTGATGTGGGACGGTTTAAAAAGAGCTCAGATCCGGCTGTTCTGGATCTGGGAGAACGCTGGCAGGGTATCCTGTCGCGGAATGTCGAGTGGAAAATGGCTTGTGAACGCTCGCTCAATTTTCATTCCGGCACCGCCGTCCACACTTCGATTTTTTCTGAACCCGAACTCGTCGAAAAAAGGGTGCGGGCAAAACTGCCTGCGAAATTAAAACAGATCCCTCTGAGAATCGATGTCGCCAGGCACTATCATCGCCCCAGTGGCCGGTTGCCCGCGGGGGGCCAGAACTTCCTGCTGGATCAGGGAACCGAGAAAACACAGGAACTGCACGATGATGAGTTATTCCGAGCGATCCCTGTCAGTTTTCTCATCTTTCGGATTTATACCCGCGACCATCTGCATGACCTGGAGATGACCAATGCACTCAATGCCGCGCTGGGTGAAGTCTCTGATTCCAAAACGAATATGTAGGTCGCGGCTCTACCGCTTCAGCTCCTTGCAGACTGCCGGGACGGGCGTGTGAACTTCTGTAAATCATTCCTGCATAGCGCATGCAACTTCAGGTATTGTATTACAGAAAATCTTGAGCTGTTTTCGACGATTTTTTGACCCAGGGTATAAGACAATAGTCCTGTTATGTCGGTCGTGTCGGCAAAGTGAATTCGATAATACTGGTTCGGGGACCAGGTCGATAACTACAACATGATAGATTTCGAACAGGAACAGATGCTGGAAAATCCCGAGTGGTGTCTCGTTTTGAGGCATTACAGTCAAACGCAGGTCCAGGTCAAGGAACAGGACCCGGAGTCAGATGGCTGGATTATTCGCCAGAATGAAGTCGAGGGGGTTGTCGCCGAACATCTGCCTCGCATTCATGGCAAGTTAATCGCCTTTGATCTACTCAAGTTCCAGATTGCAGGACGCGATTCGGGGGTCTTCTATAAAGTCACCAACTCAGGGAATAAAATGCTTCCCAGGCTGGAGAAAAAGCTTCGAAAACTGCTCGCTTCCGCGGATGCTGCCGAACAGCTTGATGACCAGGATGATGAAATCGAACAGGACTACGCAAAGTCTGCCTGATCCGCAGGAATGTGAAAGTCCGCCTGGATTGACTTGGACGCCTCTCATCAAATGACGACCGGTCCCACTGGCTCTGAAGCGGCGGTCATAAACATTCATGAATACATATAATGAAAAACGGCCCCGATTGCTGATGCAATGGGGCCGTTTGTATTCCTCGTTGCTCCGAAAGGAGCTCATTCCGCATTAGGCTTTCTTAGGAGCTGGTGCGGGAGCTTTCTTTGGAGGAGCTGGTGCTTCTTCTACCTGGTTAGGAGCTGGGGCACCTGGAGATGCAGGAGCACAGCTTGAGCAGGGAGCGGGAGCACAGTGTGCTGCTGGTGCACAGCAGGTTGGTGCTGGAGCACAAGTAGGAGCTGGTGCACAGCAACGTACACGAGCTGGCTTGCAGCAACGTACACGTTCTGGACGGCAGCAACGTACTTTTTTGGGCTTGCAGCAACGTACACGTTCTGGCTTGCAGCAACGTACGCGTTCTGGTTTGCAGCAACGGTTACGGAAACCGAAAGCTTCAGCATCAGAAACGCTGAAAGAAGCAGCAAACATTGTCAGGACAGCGATCAAAGAAAGTGTGACAGTTTTTCGAATCATGGTGTACTCCTCAGATTCAATAATTAAAAGTGGTTCCACTTCGCTGAAAGATGAGTCACTACTTCATCTCCCGGCGATGTCCCCAAGCCTACGCACCTGGGGAAAACAGGTCTGTTTTTCTGGTTTGGTAAGTTTTGCCGGTTACGGCGAATACGTTGATTACAATACCAGAACGAAATGCGATGTCAAAGTAAAGACTACACTAAAAATAAAGTTTCTCTAAAAATCCTTTATTTCCTGGAGTCTCAAATAATGCCTGTTTTTACTTGATTTTCAAGCAGTTCCAACTACACCTCGAATGCCAGACCTGAGGGCTCTGTCTGTAGCATAGGTTATAAAACTGGTCTGTGGTAAATTTTGACCTTTGTTCTTCAAATAGCAGGCTGTACAGGTCTTTCAAGGTCCTCTTTTCCGCTAATTTCCTTGCAACCCACATCCCGGGGAAGTAAAAACAATAGCTGCTCCCCCCATCAATTTCCCTGAACCATGTTTCCGAATATCAACCCTGTTTCGCGGGGCAGAAATCATTCCAGATACTCAGCCAGGGGGTACAGTGAACGATAAATCTTCTACCGTCTGAAATCAGAACACACCTCGTATTTGAGTAGATCGCATTGTGAATATACTTTCTTCAGATTCCCCACCCAGTCAATCCGAATCACAGCGAATCTGGAAGTGTGCCTCTGAAACACTGGTCTTGGGAGAGTTGCCACTGCTGATGGGAATTTTGAATGTCACTCCCGACAGCTTTTCTGACGGAGGAGAAGCCACTGAATTAGAGTCCGCCATCAGGAAAGGGCTGCAACTGGTGGAGGATGGGGCGGACATTCTGGATATTGGCGGAGAATCCACGAGACCTGGCGCTGAGCCGGTTCCCTTAGAGACAGAGCTAAGCCGCGTCATTCCCGTGATTGAAGCACTCGCTGCCCGTACCACCACGCCGATTTCAATCGACACTACCAAGGCAGAAGTCGCGCGGCAGGCACTACAGGCCGGTGCCATCATTATCAATGATATTTCCGGGCTGACCTTTGATCCCGCGATGATTCCTCTGGCCGTCGAATCAAAAGCGGGCGTGATATGTATGCACATTCAGGGCACCCCGCAAACCATGCAGGAGAATCCCGATTACGATGATGTCGTCGCTGATCTCAAAAGCTGGTTTCAACTGCGGATTCAGGCACTCCTGGATGCTGGAGTGGAGCCCGAGCGGATTGTCCTCGACCCTGGTGTCGGCTTTGGAAAGACAGCCGACCATAATCTGCAGATTCTCTCTCAAATTGCCTCCTTTCAGTCACTCGGTTATCCCGTACTGATTGGACATTCCCGCAAACGTTTTTTATCAAAGCTGCTGGGTCGCTCGCTCGAAGAACGACTGGCTGGTACGATCGGGGTCTCCGTGGCTCTCGCAAATCAGGGGGTCGAAATTTTAAGGCTGCACGATATCGCCGCCAACCGGGATGCCATTGCTGCCTGGCAGGCAATCACTTCCCGCAGCACTTCATCGCTTAAATAGATCATGAATAAGGAATCGATATGAATCTGAATCTCTGCCCGCGATCCTTCGTTCTCGTATTGTTCACCCTGATTACCATCTCCAGCCACGCTGAGGAAAAAAAGGAGCACAATTTTGAACGCTGGGAAAAATCGATCTCTCAGTTTGAAAAGCAGGATCAGGAGCAGGGAATCAAACCAGGGGGTATCCTGTTTGTAGGCAGTTCCAGTATCCGCATGTGGGATCTGGATAAATATTTCCCCGATCAACCTGTCATCAACCGCGGCTTTGGTGGTTCAGAAATCGTGGATTCCACCCATTTCGCCGATCGAATAATCATCAAGCATAAACCGAAAGTGATCTTTTTATACGCCGGCGATAACGATCTCGCTCGCAAGAAAACAGCCGCAGAAGTCGCCGCAGATTTTAAAAAGTTTGTCGCGAAAATACATAAAAGTCTACCGAAAACCCGCATTGTCTTCATCGCCATCAAGCCCAGCCTCAGTCGCTGGAAACTTGCGGATACCATCCAGAAAGCCAATCAGCTCATCGCTGCACAGTGCGCCAATAACGAGCTACTGGAATTCGCCGACGTCTGGGATCCCATGCTGGGAGAAGATGGAAAGCCACGACCCGAACTGTTTAAATCCGATGGCCTGCACATGGAACATGCCGGCTACCTGGTCTGGAAGAAAGCCGTACAGCCCTACATGAATCAGAAATAACAGGCTCGCTCAAGCATCCTGCAGGTCAGATGGTTCTGACTTGCAGTTCATGTGCCCCGACAAACTCGTCCAGCTCATTCCGGGTGAAAATTCCCGCCGTCGCACCGGTGGCCCGGACGCAGCTGTGACCCAGGGCAGATCCGAATTTCAGACAGTCTTCCGGGCTGGCTCCTTCCAGTAACCCGTGGATAAAACCTGCGACAAACGCGTCCCCGCTTCCGGTTCCGTCGACCAGATTGACCGGGTAAATTTCCGACTGAATGGTTCGCTCGGCGTCCATCAGAATACTCCCTGCTCCGCCACATGTGATAATCACATGCTTCGCACCCGCTTTGCGGAACGCCCGTGCCTGTTCGAACGGATCAGATTCACCCGTGATTAACTCTCCCTCGTCATTATTAGGCAGAAAATAATCACTGAAAGGCAGCACCGGCTCCAGCATTTTCCAGTAGTCAGCCGGCTTGGGAGTCACTACATCCAGGACCGTCGTGACTCCCGCATCTTTTGCCATCCGAAACATTTCAGCCACGTTCTCTGGTGACAGCTCTTCGGACAGACAATAACCCCCCAGGTACAGGATGCGGCTCGATTCGATCTGTTCCCGTGTGACCGTTTCCCCCGTAAACAGCGCATTTGCTGCGACAGAATGGATAAAGCGGCGGTCTTCTCCCTGCACATTGATCACAAAGGAACCGCTGGTCGGCAGTGTCTCCGACTTCATCAGGTAGTCGCAGTGCACTCCCCCCTGAATCAGGTTCTCCTCCACATAACGACCAAAGACATCCTGGCCGACGATGCCGGCAATCGCCACCTGTCTGTCGAGCCGCGCCAGATCTGAAGCCACGTTAGAGGCACATCCGCCTATCGTCAGTTCCATCTTGTCGGTCAGTACCAGCTCTCCGGGCCGGGGCAGATGATCGATGGCTTTGCAGACATGGTCCGCTACTATGATGCCCGCACACAAACAGTCATATCGGGGAGACGACATTCGATAACCTTTTTTCTCGATACAGTCAGATTTTTTACGAACTGATTATTATGCGAGAGTGCAGGTAGAGATCAACACCTAACTGGAATGTAGATGCACAGATTTTAAGTTCTGATCCGAGTCCACAGTCTGCGAGGGGATCACTGTCTGGGTTCCTGGTTCGTCCGGAGTGTCAGCAGGTGTCTGCCGGTTGAAATGCATCAACAGCCTGAGCATGATCGGATACGTCATCAGCGAGAAAAACGTGGCGACAATCAACGAGCCGATGATCAGGGGCGAGCCCACTTCCAGCAGCAGCTGTTTCACCGTCTCCCACCAGCCGCTGAAGCCTTCAAATTCCAGGATCCGGGCGAAATCTTTCTGGGTCAGCGAACCCCCGACATAATAAGTCCCGATTTTATAGTCGAACCAGTAGATCGGCACGATCGTCAGTGGATTCGATATATAAACGGTGATGAGAGACGCGACCTGGTTGAATTTGAAAAAAGGACGGGTCACAAACGCCACACACACGACGATCAGCATCTGGATCCCCACCGTAGGCGTCAGAGCGATAAACATCCCGATCGCCGTCCCCAGTGCAATAGAGTGGGCACTGTCGTCCAGCATTAATATCGATCGCAACAGCATCCGTGGGCTGTATTTCCAGGCTGGTTTCGGTGATGACATATCGCTATTTCAACAGGCTTTAGCTGGGAATCTGGTCCCGTCCGATCCAGTCTGGAGAACGGGCACGTTTTACGTAATCAGTGTTATAGGATTATTTTATCGGCTCGACCCGGGAAAAATTCCGCTGTTTTATGCAATGTCTTCTGGTGCAGTCGTATTATCACGGATGACTCTGACGGTCAGTCTGATTATACGCTTTAACAGCAGCCCCGGAACGGTCCTTCTAAAATTAAAAGTCGTCCTCTATTCTAGTTGAGCAATTTCCAGTTAAGCAACTGATATCAACAGTCCAATCTCCCGTCGTGGCAAAGTCCGTGTCGAAAAAAACAGGCTTCACATCCGTGAATTGCATATTTTGTACACTTTTCTCGAAACGATATGTTTTTTTGATCTCGAGCCTGAAATTTCCCTACAGGTTAGGTATGCTCTTGAAGCAAGTAGGTAGCGTTCTTTATATCCTTCTCTTCTTTTGACGTTTTCAGCACATACTGATTAGTACGCAAGCAGGATTGATAATGGTAGAAAATCTGGAAATATTCGAGGTGGAAGTGTCAGCACCAAACCTGGTTGTCGTTCCCCAGGGATCGACCCTGCAGTTTTTGTACAGCAACGTCCAGACGGAATCCAATAAGGTGCTCAGGCTCTTCGATGCGCCGGAAATCAAGAATGTGATTATAGATCTCTCCAAAGTCGATTATCTCGATTCCATCATTATCGGCTCCATCATCCGACTACTGCAGCGCGCCAGACAGACAGGCGGCCAGGCGGTCTTCTGTAATGCCTGTGAAAATATGCAGAACATCCTAAAATGCATCAAGGTCGGCAGCCTTTGGCCTCTGTTTGAGACCCGGGAAGAAGCCATCGCTGCCATCAACGCGAATTAAATCTCCTGAGTCTGCATGCCTGTTGAAGAGTGAGCCTGGAATGCTGCCGTTCACAGCCGAAGATCTGAAAGCCATCCAGACCGAAACCTTTATCGAACATCTCGACTACTTCGAAAGCCTTGCCTCCACCAACTCCTGGGCGCTCAGTACTCACTGTATCCCTGCCGGCGCCGCAGTCAGCCGCGAAACCAGCCATCCCAGTCTGGTCCTCACCGGAAATCAGACTGCCGGCCGCGGGCGAGGCAGTCATGCCTGGTGGTCGCCCGCAGGAGGCCTCACCTTCTCGCTCGTGGTCGATACCCGCATCCTGCAGATTCAGCTCGAACAGCAGCCACTCATCGCGCTCGCCACCGGTCTCGCCGTTTGTGAAACCCTCGAAAAACAACTGCCCGATTACACCCTGCAGCTCAAGTGGCCCAACGATGTCTATCTGCAGCAGAAAAAAGTGGCCGGCATTCTCGTCGAAACTGCAGCCAGTCAACCCGGGCTCGTCGTCATTGGCGTGGGCGTGAATCTCAATAACTCCTTCCTTTCCGCCGCAGCAGAACTCCAGTCGCGGGGAACCTCTCTCTACGAAACCACCGGCCAGAAATATTCGCTCGCCTCCACCCTCATCGATCTGATTAACGGCATTGAAAACCGTCTCTACGACATCGCCGGCGAAACCAATTCTTTTATGACCGACTGGCGACGCTACTGCCTGCTCACCGGCCGTTCCATTCGCATCAATACCGGACTCGAAGTCAAACAGGGAATCTGTCTCGAAATCGACGAACAGGGCTTCCTCATTCTCCAGACCGAAACCGGCATCGAACGCATCATCAGTGGCACCATCGAACACTTCTGATTAAAATAATTTATCATGAAAAAACTACTCATCTATCCCGCCATTGATGACACCCGGCTGGCTCGAATTCAACAGGTCTCCAACCAGCTCACCATCTGCAATGCCCGCGATCTTTCACAGGCATTGAGCGAAATCAAAGACGCCGACGCTTTCTTCGGCAAGATCACTCCCGAACTGCTGACTGCTGCGGAAAACCTCCAGTGGGTCCAGTCCCCCACCGCCAGCCTCGAACATTATGTATTCCCCGAACTGGTCGAACATCCCTGCCAGCTTACCAACATGCGCGGCTTGTTCTACGATGTCATCGCCGACCATGTGCTCGGCTTCGTACTCTGCTTCGCCCGCAATCTGCATCGTTACATCCACCAGCAGAGGGAAGCAGAATGGCAGCCCATCGGCGGAACCGCCGGCAAACCCGACTTCGTCACCGGCCCCGGACAGGTCAGCGAAGTCGATCGCAGCCACCTGCATCTCTCCGACTGTTCGCTCGGCGTTGTAGGAGCCGGCTCCATCGGTGCGGAAGTCTGTCACCGCGCCGCAGCGTTCGGCATGACGGTTTATGCTGTCGACCCCCTCACACGCAAAGTGCCCGGCGTTGTCGATGACGTCTGGGACATCGACCGCCTGCCCGACCTGCTGGCCGTCAGCGATTTCGTCGTCATCGCTGCTCCCCACACGCCCCAGACCGAAAAACTGTTCCGCGCCAAACAGTTTCGCCAGATGAAATCCTCCGCGTATCTCATCAACATTGGTCGCGGTGCCATTGTCGATCTGCAGGATCTCACCACCGCCCTGGAGCAGAAAGAGATCGCAGGTGCTGCCCTCGATGTCTTCGAGATCGAACCGCTGCCCGCGAATCATCCGCTCTGGCAGATGCAGAACGTGATCATCACTCCGCACATCGCCGCCGCCTCGACCCGCGTTCCCGAACGTCACCTGGAAACCCTGCTGGAAAATATCCGCTGCTTCATCAATGGTCAACCTTTCCTGACGCTCGCCGACAAAAGTCTCTGGTTCTGAATCGACAGTGGTTAAAAACATCGACTGCTTTTCCGCGCACCAGACATGCATTTCACTGTTCAACTTCCCCTTGACGCCGCCGCGCCAACAGCGATAAGCAACAAACTGAGTCGCGCGCGTGCCCAGTTTACTGTGCACTGAAACACAAGCCACTTGTTCGCAATCTTCACTACAATACAGCCTGTTTTTTCCAGATTTGCACTTATCACAACAACACCCGTTCGTAATGTAATCCTGCGGATCGCCACACATCGCAAAGCTTCGCCCCGGCATCACCACTGCTCACCCCCGCATCGGTTCGCTGTCAACCCGTATCGCCACATGATATTGTTTATCCCCCTTGACGCCCCCATGGCTTTCCACAAAATAATCACCATGCAACGGTGCCAGAAATCAGAAATCAGAAATCAGAAATCATACACCAGACACCAGACACCAGAATGAACCCCACAATAATAACAAAAATTCAATGTCCTCTCCCCCGTGCGGGTGCCACTGTTGGCTTGCCCAACAGTGCGCGAACAACCAGCCCGCTGACCAACAAAACAGAGTAAACCTGAATGCAATTCGAAGTTGTCGCAGACAACAGGAGACTGTCAGTGCAAACGTACAAAGCAGAACAATAAAGCCAATCTGTAGAAGTAGGGTGCGGACCCATGTGTCCGCCCGCCTGGCGAAAATCGACCCCGTTTCAATCTCCAATGGGAGCAGATGAATCATCCCAAACAGAAATACCTACCACGAAAAACACGAACCCCCCAAAAAGTAAAAAGAGGGTGAGCCCGGATAAAATCCGGGCCGAGCGCAGCGAGCAGGAGGTCGCAGTTCCCGCGTTCTTTCCAGAACCGAACTTCCCAATCTCACTTAACACGGCCGGACAAGCCGGCCATGGCACCCTGAAACCTCGATATTAATTGCAATGTCTCCTGTAAAATCAGACGAGCGCGTGCCACTGATCGGCTTGCCCGACAGGGCTGGTGCAAACGTCCTCTTTCACATTTCAGCAGGCATTATAAAAGAAGTGCCCCATACCCCGCAGATGAAAATCCCGAACCACTGAAAGATCAATAGAAGGTTCAAAAATCTGTTTTCACTCTTCACCATAAAACGTTCGGATGGGCCGCAGTGCCTTAGCCCCGGTTTTCATACCCCGCTCGCAAAAACCGCGACTAACGCCGTTCGGCTAATGTGAAAGAAAAAATGCGAGAGAAAGAAAGGGTAGCTCCGGATGCAATCCGGGGTTGTCGCAGACAACAGGAAACCGTCAGGGCAAGCACACAATCCAGAACAACAAAGCCAACCCCTTCAACGTAGGGGTCGTCCCTTGTGTCGACCCGCCTGGCGAGTCTCAACCCGGCATCGCGCCCAATGGGAACAGAATGAAACATCCCCATCAGGAATATCGACCACGAAAAACCCAAACCCACCCATAAGAAAAATGGGTAAGCGCGAATGCAATTCGGGCCGAGCGTAGCGAGCAGGAGGTCCCAACTACCACGTTTAATCCGGAACCGGGATTCCTATACCCATTCGACACGGCCGGACAAGCCGGACCGTGGCACACGGGAACCTCTCTATTAATTGCAATGGCTCCTGCTAAATCAGACGTGCGTGTGCCATCTGTCGGCT
>PAJV01000003.1 GCA_002706765.1 Gimesia sp. | reverse complement strand
TTCGCGATCTGTGCCATCTGGATCATCAGCCGTCGTGGATTGATGCGACTGTTCCAGATTCCGGGGCTGATTTTGATTCCGCTCGTCTACTTTTATCCGGCCCGCGATAATCTCGACCTGCTCAAGTGGGGGATTTTCTTTGCCGGGATGCTGACGATCGCGCAGTTCAGTTTCTGGGGAAACTATTTGCCGCGCGTTTATCCGCTGCATCTCAGGGGAACGGGCGAAAGTTTTGCCGCGAACATCGGCGGCCGCATGATCGGGACGTCGGCTGCCCTGGCGACAACATCACTTACCCCGCTCATGCCCAACAAGTCAACGGCACTCGCCGCCGCCTGCGTCGTGCTGGCGGTTTATCTCATCGGTTCAATTGCCTGTTTCTGGCTCCCTGAACCTGCGACGGAAGATCCGGAAGACGATTAATCACATGAAGGGAATTGTTATTTATCGACTACGAAAAGCACTAATACTAACTTGAATTGTGAGTAAATCTGCAAAAAGTTTCCTGACAGGAATGGCACTGTCGGTTGTGGTGTCAGGGTTTGGTAATAAGTGCCGAGAAGGTTAAGCCTAATATTTTATTCTTTTTTGATCAGGGAGTTTTCAGTATTACGGTTCTCAAATAGCGAGACGAATATACGCTGTCGGGGCAACGTGTTTCTGAAGCGGGAAAAGAAAAAAATGGGCCTGCCGAATTATGAAGGCTTAACCAAAAATGTGTTATTAACTTTTTCCAATGTTACCCCGATGTATGTTGTATTGCCTGCAACTTTTGATGCGTTCGGTGTTCGAACTGCGTTTCTGAGCTAATATTAAAATCAGAAGGAGTACATTGATGGCCGATGTGAGAAATGACCTGAATGGTTTACGCATGCAATTGCCAGGAAATCCGGCAATTTATTTAATTGATGAAGGATGCAAGCGTCATATTCCAAATCCACCTACTTTTGATAATCTGTTTCGCGACTGGTCCTACATCCAAGACATCGACATTGATGAGATTCAGACCGGTACACAAATTACGGATGGTGCGATTCTTGCCCAGGGAAAAGGGCGCGCTGAAGTCTATTTAATTGATGGAGGAACCAAGCGATATGTTCCTTCACCTGCTGTGATGGATCGGTATAATTTTCGCTGGCCAACGAACCGCATCGATACAGCGATCATTGATGCGATTCCAACAGGACGGCCCATAGCAGCTCCTCACTAAAATGATACAATATACCAGGTGTCACTTCCGGCACCTGGTATACGTCATTCCTGAATGAGTAAGTATTTCAGTGCTAGATAAAAAATGTGTCAACAGCACTGTGGACACGCTGCTGCTGGTAGCGGTGCTGGCACTTTTTTAAGCAGGATAGCGGAGCTATGCTTACCAGTTGAGGCGTTTGTACTCTCCCTGGGTCATGCCATTGTGTTTCCGGAGGAGATTAAAGGGGGCGGACACCGATTACTGATTCATCACCTACTCTTTTCGAAAATCCTTATACCACCACCACTGAGAATTCCACGGTTCACAGTTTTGATTTGCTATGATCCTGGCAGATCTGCGTTCTTTCACAAACCTTTCTTTCAGTGCCTGGTTAAGCGAATTCTTTTCAGATTGTGTGACTTCTAAGCCCAGTGCCATCAATGATTCAATTTCATCACAAAGATAGAACAGCTTGAGCATTTCTTCGTAGAGCAAGTCACGTTCTGCACTGGCGAGTTTAATTGCATACTCGATTCGCCGCTGTAACACATCTTGAAAATTATGCACTTCGATATAATTCAAAAAACCATTGCGGAGTTCCTGAGCAGTCTCTTCATTGTCGCCGTAGTCATAAAGATACTGCATAATATCACAGCTCAGGTCTGCAGCATCATGTCGATTCCGTGGCTGACTGATGAGCCTGGAGCAAATTGATCTGTATAATTTATTTTCTGTATGCAATGAATTTCCTTGCAGAATAACCAGGGATTTTACAATGTGAGAAATGGTGTCAACGTGTAAGATTAATCTATCATAAGTTATTTCATTTCAGAAAACACCTACTATATAATTACCGCACTCTAATGAAAGTTCTCCAATGAACCGGTCAAGGAATTGTGTAAACCGCTCCTGCACACTGCTCCTCGCATTGTTACTGACTCCACTATCTGCAGTCTCTGCCGATGAGCCTGTTACGCAACTCGCTCTCAGTGGCGTGGAGCAGGCGCATGCGGAATTGTGGGGGCGGTTCGTTGATTCGTACGGCATCATTCATGACTTTGCGGGGGATCTGCCGACGCCGGAAGACTGTCGGCTGGGCAAGCCGAACGCCATTGGCTGGTGGAGTCCCATTGAGGACGGGCCCATGTTTACGGGTCTGTACCTGCCTGCGATTTGCGAGCGGGCTCGACGTACGGGCGATCCGGTCGACAAAGAACAGGCGCGGCGGCTGGCAGCCGGGCTGATGAAATGTGCGTCGGTCTCAGATGTGCCGGGCATGATCGTGCGCGGCGTGGGTACGGACGGCGTCTGCCATTATCCACTTGGCTCAGACGATCAGACGCATCCCTGGTTTTATGGACTGCATGCCTATGTGATGAGCGATCTGCCCGCTGCCGACGAACGGCGGGAGATTATCGCGAAAATGAAAACCGTCGCGAATGTGCTGGAGTCCACCGGCTGGCGCTGTCCTGCCGATGGTGCCTTCAAAGGCCAGTTTCGTGGCGGGTACACAGGGCACCTGTTTCGCGATGCCGTCCGCTATCTGTACCTGTTGCGGGCCATGTATGACGTGACCGGCGAGCAGATCTGGCTGGATCGCTACCAGGCAGCACAAGCGGGGATTCCCGAACATGCAATAATATCACGGGCTGAAATCTGCGCGGAAGGTTATGCCAGAGACCGCACTGCCATTCGCCACATCGACACACACCAGCTCTGGATCTACGTCGGCTCCCAGGCTTCGCTGGCACAACTCGTCGCGCTGGAAACGGACGACAAGCTGCGCACTCTCTATCGCACCGGTTTGAAATTGAATGCAGCGCAGGCGCTCGAATCCCTCAAAGCGTATCAGAAGTTCGACAACCAGGACACGAAAGTCTTCGGCAATGCTGACTGGCGGGCCGTCTATACCACGTGGTTCCCGCAGAAAACGCAGGCCGATGCCGAGCGGCTGGCCCGTACAGGCGACAAAGACAAACGCGGCAAACGCAAGTCGTACGAGCAGGTCTGGATGCAAAACCCGCTCGCGGCGGCAGCCATCGTCGCCCTTGCCGATGATGGCTCCCACCGTGACAGCATTGAAGCCGCCATCAATCATTACGATTATTCCAAACTCAACATGGCGACCTTCTTCTTCGCCGAATGTGCGGCTTACGCCCTGCCCGCACCGAAGTGAGGTGAAAATAAGGGGTCAGGACTCAATAAATAAGAGTCCTGACCCTTTTAAGCCCTCTTTAGCTTTTTAGTTAACCGCGTGACTCGCATTCTGCCAGAACGCATTTATAAGTTGATTGAGAAAGCCTGCATCACCACTCCAGACTAAATAACCAACGACCGCCACGTTCAGGAATACGGTAATCCAATACACAAGTAAGAAATTATGCTTGCTGGATTTATGTCGCAGAAGGCGTTGTGCTGCCAGAGCACCGGGCCAGCCACCAGCCAGTGCCATGAAGTGCAAAGTCGATTCTGCTGTTCGCCACTTTCCCCGTTGTGCCGCGGATTTATCCCAGGCGTATGCGAAAAATGTAATACAGCTTGCGACAAAGTATACAATCAGCACCAGCCAGGAGATGCGGTTGAAATAGACCGAGACCAATAAAAAACCGACAAACATTACCGTAAATGAAACCGCGGGGGCGCTACGCAGACGTTTGCCAACGGACTGATCTGCAAAACGGACTTTCTCCGCTCTTGTTTTACCGTTCTCTTCGTGGGCCGTTTCGTAAGAAACAGGATCGCCTGCTTCCGGCCGCCGCGCAGTATGGGAGAAGGCACTGATGTGAACAAAGACCGTATTCTCGTCGTCCTGCGATGAGATAAAGCCAAAGCCCTTTTCATCATCCCAGCGCGTGATTTTTCCCTGTAAGCGCATTGAAATTACTTTTTTATTACGGCCAGTCGGGTTAGTTGCAACGCCTGGTTGTCAGATGGATGTTATATAACGGGGCAGGGTTTGATATATAAGAGACCTGGGCCCTTAAAAATCCTTAGCCCTCGGAGCGGTGGATGCTCACTTGATGTTGTTTTGGGGTTAGATCATCTTCATGATTAATATGAACGAACTCAAATACTTTCTTTGCTAAAGAAATTTCTTCATCGATTTCATTTTGATTCACGGGAGTTTCCAGAATGATCGGAATCGAATTATCTATCCATTGTGTAACACGTTGATATGCCAAGATACACTCATAATTAAGCCGTTCATGATGACTTTGAGAGTTAACATAGCTCATATGTACTTGTCGCAGACGGTAGTGGAAGTCCCGCAACATTGTTTCTGCTTCCAGCATAGTTGGATCAATCTGCCGTGCATGGCCTATATCAAAACAGAATGTTGCCTCGGGCAACTGGTCAAAAAGGTATTTGAGTTGCGCCGCAGTACGGCCAGTAGTTTTGCGTTTGTCCATGTTCTCAATACAAACGGCTCTACCTAGTGTTCTCCATAGTTCGAAATTCTCAATGAGATCGGGGTGTACTATAATTGCCCAGTTAAGATCTGCCACCTTTTTCAATTTAGATACGAGCAATTCTTCAGAAAACATTTCTCGCTTACTTGGGGCGTGGAATGAAATGTATTCAAAAATGCTTAACCTATTTCGGATTTTCCCAATTAGATTCAAAAGAGGATCCAGTTCCTGTTCACGCAAAGCTGAAAGTTCAATTGCGTTTGTATGATCATGAATGGCGATGTCAATTCCTCGACACACATCATCTAGTGCAATACTTCCTGTCGAAAATCCGATTTTCATATTAGAAAACTCCATATTCACAAGTAAACTCTCTCAGGAGAGACACTTCTTTAAAACATATGTCTTGTAATACAACTTGCAATTGATGGCTAATCTCTCGGCACTCCAAAAAATCCTTATCGACATAAACGTCTTCCTGATTAAGCGATTCTAAGTGTTGGCGTAATGGTTCCTTGTTCATGCATGCAAGAAACTGCTCGTAGATGTCAAGTAGTTTTACACAATCTTTCTCACGCTTGATTCTTTGTAGGGTCCACACAATTATATTAAGCGGGGTTGAATGTACGAAATTCAACAAGTGATCTTGCAGTTTTAATATGTAGTCACCATCCCTCTTGAGTGATTCATTTTTAAAGCAGCTAAAAACTGTGAGCATACCAGCTACAAACAGTAATTTTCGTGATGTTCTTAACTTAATATTTCGTAAGGCCCATTTTTTGCCTGCTTGTTCCCAGTCTTTATAGGCAAAGTCTACACACATCGTTCTCCAAAAACGCACAATATCATTTAGTAGAAATCTGGGAATACGGGACTCATCATTTGACTGGGGATGAAAATTAGAATCCCCCTCCAGATAGCGATTTAAGATTTGTCTAATAGTACGTTCGCAAGAACCATCCTCATTTATTATAAAACTTCGCAACGAAGTTGCTTCCAGTAGTAATAATATCCGCTGTGTCATATTTCGGTTTGTGTCAGACTGACCTCCGATATGATGAACAATCTCATGGCTAAAAGACATATTCCCAAAGATGCCTTCACTACCAGGGTGTTTTAATGGCTTTCCTTTGAACTCCAGTTCACCCAGGACTTGAGCAATCTTTCTAGCGATTGGCTTGTGTTCCAAATTAGCTTGCCCATCAATTAGCATCGTCCAGTCTACATCGCTACCAGTCGTCCATTCTTGACGAGCGAGGGAACCAAATACCACAACATCAACATCCTCAGATGTAAAATATTTCAAGTTCTCATAAAGGATTTTCTTTACTTCAATCGCATCTGTTCGTGCTTTGGTTATGTTCTGCCATTGTTTTTTATACTTATTTGCAAGTTTGGCAACATAATCTTTTTCTGGTTCTATTACTTGGTCAAGCATAGGTTAATACTGCAAAGTTAAAATGTTTGTCAAAAATCGTTAATTTGTACTTGGATAGTATATTATATGGTAAATTGCTACCGGGAACCAAAAAATCTTCAGCAACTTGAATGGTTTCATTCTTCACTAGTTTGTTTCTCAGCGGGAAACTGTTTCATCAAACTCTCGGCTGCTTTTTTCGTGGCTTGCCAGTTGCCGGTTTCTTTAGGGATGGCTTTGACGATGACGGTGAAGTCGAGTTGATCGCCTTTTTTGAAGGACTGGCCGTTGTTGTGGCGGAGGTAGTATTTGTGGTAGCGGTCGAGGTCCCAGATCATGCTGGCACTCTGGTTGCCGGCGATCACGCGGGGCGTGTAGCAGAGCGAACTGAGCTGCTGCTCCGGGTTGAATTGCGCGACCCAGGTTGTGTCTTTGTTGACCGCCATCTTCTTTGAGTGGGCGAGCGGACCGGTTTCGATGGTGCCGTCGGGGAGCTGGACCATCCACTTTGTGGATGTGGGCGGGAAGCTGTGCATGAAATAATAGAGCAGGTCCAGATCGACGTCTTCCAGGGCTTCCATTTGGGTGCGTTCAAAAATCTCTGAGTTGGTCAGGATGATCTCGGCCCGGACTTTGAATTTCCAGATCGTGGATTCCTTGATGAACTCGATCCGTTTGCCGGTGATCGTCTCGCTGGTTTTCGTGATGGGGGTCTCTTTCCCGTCGACGATCAGTTGCAGACGATGCACGACTTCCCGGCCTCCTTCCTTGTGTCCGGTGCCCCACCACTGTTGGCCTTTGGGGCGTAAGACGGTGCCATACTGGCCGTTGTTGAGACCGAATTCGTAGTCGTCATAGAGCATTTTATCGATGGTCCAGCCGCTGGCGGCGTCGAGGGGGAGGGTGTAGTTGTCTGTCTTGAGTGTCAGGAAACCGGTCTCCGGAACGCCTTCATCGTAGAGTCGCTGCGGAGTGTCCGTGGGTTCTGGATTCGCAGCAGAAACGGGAAATGCCGAAACAAGAGTGAGGGTGAGCCAACAGGCTGAAAGGAATTGATTCATCGTCTGGTTCTGTTTTTCTGTAGTCTAAGTGTGACGGGTAAAGGTGTGTGAATTAATGTCGCTCTGGTGGTTTATGATAACTGATTGTATCAGCGGTTCGTAGGCTTCAGTGGAAAATGTGGTGAGAGATCGGGGGGGATAGTGCGGGATGTTCATCTGAGAGGAAGCCTTGGTTTTAAGCACTGTCGGGCAAATCTAGCCGGTATGGAAGCCGGTATCGGGAAAACTTGCGTGAGCTGCGACCTCCTGCTCGCTGCGCTCGGCCCGAATTGCATTCGGGCTTCCCCATTTTTCTTACCTCTTCTTTCTAAGGGTAGGTTTTGGTTTTTTCGTGGTGGAAAATTCTGATGGGGGTGTCTTATCTGTTCCCATTGGGCGTGATGCCGGGTTGAACCTCGCCAGGAGGGCTGACACATGGGACAGCCCCTACGGCGAGGCAGGTAGGATGTGTGGCTCTGAATTGTACGTTTGCTCTGACAGTTTCCTGTTCGCTGCGCTCACCCCGGATTGCATCCGGGGCTACCCCTTTATTTCTTTCAGATTAGCCGGGGCGTGTAAAAGGTGCACCTTCTATACTGGTTCGGGATTTTCATCTGCGGGGAGTGGGGCGTTTCTTTTATAATGCTTCGTGAAACGGGTCAGGGACGTTAATACCAGTACTGTCGGACAAGCCGAACAGTGCCACGCGCTCGTCTGATCTGGCAGGGGAGATTGCAATTACTTAAGAGGTTCCGGGTGCCATGGCCGGCTTGTCCGGCCGTGCCGAATGGGTGTGGAAATCCTGGTGCTGAATTGTGCGTGGCAGCTGTGACCTCCTGCTCGCTGTGCTCGGCCCGAATTGCATTCGGGCTCACCCTGTTTTGTTGGACGGCGGGCTGGTTGTTCGGGCACTGTCGGGCAAGCCGACAGATGGCACCCGTGGTGTGAAAGGATATGGAGTGATGTTATTGTTGTGGGGTTCAATCTGTTGATCAATCTAGTGTTTGATCTGTTGACTGGTTTCTGTGGTTCTGTTGCATGTTGGATTATTTTCGGGAAGGGCGTGAGGAGGTCAAGGGGGATGAATCATATCATGTGGCGATACGGGTTGATAAAGAACCGATGCTGGGGTGAGCAGTGGCGGTGCCGGGACGAAGCGTTGCGATGTGCGGCGACCCGCAGGGTTACATCACGAACGGGTGTGGTTTCGAGCAGTGCAAATCTGGAAAAAACAGGCTGTTTTGTAGTGAAGATCTGGAACCGGTGGCTGGTGTTTCAGTGCACTGTAAACTGGTCACGCGCGCGACTCAGTTAGGTGCTTATTCTGGTTGGGGGCAGGTGCGAGTCAAGTCGAATTTTTTCAGTGGTTGAGTGGCTGATTTTGAGAGACAGGCAGGAGAGGCGGGCGATCAATTAATCAAAGAAAGCTCCCGATCATCGTAAAGATCATCGGGAGCTTACCAGGAGCAGCAGGAACAAAGCTCACTTTTTTATTCAACACCCACATAGAGAGCAGGAGTTTTCATGAATATTCCCATATTCGCCTGGCTGCTGAACAGATACAGGCGACCTTTGTACCAGGAAGCGAAGTCCAGGGTACCTTCTTTGTCATCCTGCTGGTCAACCAGCATTACGATATCACTTCCGCCGGCAGCCGGTGCGTATTTGGCAGGCTCGCGGTCAAACTTCAACTTGTTTTCCAGTGAGGCAAACTGATAGTTCATCGATTTGTAGGAAGAACTGAATTCCGGTCGGGCGTCGACCAGCAGTCGATTGTCTCGCAGAGCGACCGGGCAGAAGCCTTTCAGGCCTTTGATGTTACCCCGGCTGGCAATCAGAGCCAGTTTCTGATCGATCGAGCTGTCGTGCTCGCTGGCGGCAACCTGTTTTTGAGGAGCCGGTGCAGGCTTGATCAGTTTCTGTTCGGGTTGTGGTTTGAAAGGATTGTCTTCTCGTGGCTGTTCCACTGTTTTTTCTACAATCTTTTCACTGGGCTGAGCAGCCGGTTTTTCAGTTTCCGCGACATCAGGGACAGGCATCTCTGCTTTCTCTGCCACTTTTTCGACGGGGACTTCAAACGGGTTTTCTTCCTTCGTCACCTTTTCCGCAGCTGGTTGTGGTTGTGGCTGAGGTTCGAATGGGTTGAATTCTTTCGCCGGTTTTTCCTGAGCCACCTGGGGAGTTTTCTCCTGGGCCGGTGTTTCCGGTGTGGCTGGTTTTTCAGCGGTTTTCTTCAAGCCTTCCTCTTCCAGGGCCAGGCCACTGAAGGGAGTGCTGGCTGGTTTTTCCGCCACTTTATTCTCAGCCACTTTGGGTTTATTCAAGCTGTCGGCTTCTTCTTCAGACATTTCAGGAAACAGGTTCTTGAATTCATCCTCGGGATTAGCGACGACTGCTGGTGTTTCAGATTGTGGCGATTGTTCGACGATGACGGGCATGTCCGCAGCCGCTTCTTTCGCCAGTTTTTCCGCTGCCAGACGTTGTTCTTCGAGACGTTCAGCCTCTTCTTCGCGGAGCTCTTCGAGATCATCTTCATCCAGTTCGCTGGCAGCAGGCGTCATGGTTCTGGCAACGGACTCGGGAGAGTCAGCTGGCTGTTCCGGACCTGCTATCTGTGGCTGGTTCTCTGGAGCCGGGGCAGGAGGAAAATCTGGTGTGACGGGTTGCTGTGCTGGTGGCGCTACGGGAGTTTCCGTTGGTGCCTTTTTTGCAATCTGGTTTGACTTAGGCAATTTTTTGGGAGTGTTTTTGGATGGCAGGAATTTTTCATACCATTTGGTTTTTTCTTCTGGCTGTTGAGCCACGTTTTGCTGTGGTGCTACAATCACGTTTTGTGGAGCAGCCTGCTGAGGAGCAGGAGTGGTTCTGGCGGTTGCAGCCGGTGTCTGCGGAGCAGCGGGAGTGGGGTTGACTGTGCCCCGTCCGCTACCTGGATTGTTTGCCGTTTTAGGAAGGGCATCCATTGACATGGGCGGCATCTGACGGCCATCGCGGCGGTATAACGCTTCCAGCTGACGCTGAATTTCGCTCTGTCCCGGTTTTGCTTCGGGCAGCGGCGCAGCGGTTTTGTATTGCGGGTCAGCCGGTTGACCTGGCTTGTTGACAATGATCTGGCGTTTCTGTTCCGGTTCGCTGCTCTTCTTTTGAAAGAGTGATAAAGGATTCAGCGTGAATCCGGCCTGCTGAATTTGAGCAGGTTGTTGTTCTGTCTGAGGAAAACGGACACGTGGCTGAGTGGTGTTGCGACGTGCTGAATGCATTTCACGTTGAATGGCATTTTCCAATGTACTTTGCGGGTTCCGCACTGCCTTGGTACTTGAACGCGGTTTTGAATTGATTTCCACGAAAGCATCTTCCGCAGAAAGGGTATTCAAATTCGTAAGCACTAAGCCAGAAATTGCGCTAAATAAAATAACGCGAGCGGAGAAGCGAGTTCCTGCTATCATCTCCTGAAATCTCCTGGTTCCTGATCCTTGAATACTGTGGAGAAGCGGTTTCTCAGCAGTACTCAAAAAAGTTTCCGAGTGAATGATTTCTCGAATCGCCGAGACTTCATTAATCGGTATATTGCTTTCAACTGGTTGGTTCCACATAATCGACACAATCATGCAGAATAGCCCTGCTGGGAATTCTATCGTCGTTAATCTGCTCCGGTTTTGATGTCTATGTCGATTGTAGAACTAGAATCTGGCGGGATCTTTGCATTAACCCGAACGACCGTTTTTATCGACAATCTTGCCGCAGGGTCGCCATCGGCTGCAAATTTGCTATCTTTACATTTTAGGATGAATGATTCGCTGAGCAGCCCGTTCAGCAATTCACTTAAGCAGGGCAGCGGTTTCTGAATTCGAAACAGCTGAATTAAAAGGAGTTACATCGATGCAGGAACAGCAGGCTTTACCAGAGAATTCGAGGGAAAAAGCGGATGAAAGCCGTCCCGCAGCACCGCCGGCCAGACGCTGGATCATGCGCAGCATGGTTGTGCTGTTGATGATCTCCGTGCTGTTTAATCTGGGTTTTTATGCCTGGTATCAGGAATACTTCACCATCGGAGGCGGTCCTACAGAGCAGTTTGAGACCGGCGATCAGTTTGCCGCTGATAAGATTGCGATCATCTCGATCACGGGTACGATCATGCCTCCGTTTACCGAGCGAATACTGGAATCGATCAAAACCGCGGATGAAGATGACCGGGTCAAAGGGGTTCTCTTGGAAATTGACAGCCCCGGTGGTCTGGTTGCCGACAGTCATCAGATTTATCATCGCCTGGTGGAATTACGTCAAAAGAAACCGATTGTGGTTTCCATGAAACGGATGGCGGCTTCCGGGGGATACTATGTCGCGATGGGGGCTGGTGAAGAGGGGGTGATCTTTGCAGAACCCACTACCTGGACCGGTTCACTGGGAGTGATTATTCCCCGCTTTGATTTGAGTGGTCTGGCGGAGAATCTTGGTGTCGTCTCTGATCCTTTGAAAACGGGAGAATTCAAAGATGCCTTGAATCCATTTCGCGAGATGAGCAAACGGGAACGGGATATCTGGGATCATATCCTGGATGAATCGTACCAGCGGTTTTTGACGATCATTACTGACAACCGCAAAAATCTGGATTATGATCAGGTGAAGAAACTGGCGACGGGTCAGATTTATCCGGCTACGGATGCCAGGGAGAACGGGCTGATCGACGAGATCGGCTATCAGGAAGATGCGCTGGCCCGATTACAGGAAATCGCGAATCTCAAGAATGCACGTGTGATAAGATACCGGCATCCTGTTACACTGGCAGATATCCTGCTGGGTTCCGCAGAAGCCAGCCAGGTGGAGAATCGCAAGCAGGCGCTGCTGGATTCCACGGTTCCCCGCGCGATGTATTTTGCTTCCTGGCTGGGAGAAATGCCAGGCTGGCAGTAAGCGACGACCGATTCCATTGAGAGCAATCAGAAATTCAAGAACATATGTTTGCACAACAAGAACCCGTATCTCCTCCTCAGGATCCGTACCTGAATGACCCGACTTTGTATGAGGGGCCTTCACTGCTCTGGTCGTTGCTGGAGAGTGGATTTATGTTTCTGTATCTGGTGTTCTGGGTCTGGATGCTCGTGGATTGTCTCAGGAAGGATCCGGACCGTTTTCTGTGGTTCTGGGTGATCCTGGTTTTTCCCCCCTTTGGCGCGCTGATTTATTTCTTTCTTCGCTGGCTGCCAACCAACCAGGTACAACTGCCGGAGTTTGCCAGGCCGCTGTTGCGGCAGCGTCGATTAAACGAGCTGGAGACCGCTGCGATGCAGATTGGCAATGCCTACCAGTTTGTACGCTGGGGAGATGCATTGAAAGATGCCGGGGTCTTTCAAAAAAGCCTGGCTGCTTACCAGCAGGCAATAGCGAAAGAACCCGACAACCTGCAGGCGCTGTGGGGCGCAGCGCAGATGAAAATGAAGTTCAAAGACTTTCAGGAAGCGCAGTCGCTCAGCCAGAAAGTCCTCGCTATCGATCCGGAATATAAGTTTGGTGATGTTTCGCTGTTGTACTGCAAAACACTTTGCGAACTGGATACGCCAGAAAAGGCGCGTGAGCAACTGGTAATTCATACAAAGCGCTGGCGACAACCCGAGGCGCTCTTCATGCTGGCGACCCTGGAAGCTGATGCCGGTGATCACCAGGCAGCCCGCAAGACACTGCAGTCGATGCTGCTGGATATAAATGGCAGCCCGCGGGGAATCGCCCGCAAGTTCGTCCGCTGGAAAAGTAAAGCGAAACGGATGCTGAGAAAACTTCCGAATGCCTAGCGGAAAACGAATACTTTCTTTTTGATACCTTATTGCTGATTGGCGTTTCGAAAATTCTCTGCATGGAACCGCATGATTTTCAAACCCTCTTTTTCGTAGATTTTGACTGCGCTGTGCGGGACATCTGGGACGATGAGTTTTTCGAACGGAATCTTCAGCGATTTCAGGAAATCCATATACTCGAGATTATTCTGATAGTTAAAGCCTTTTGTGCCGACATGAATCAGGATGGGCAGCGCCGGTTCTGGATGACGGGCGTACTTCCGCGCCAGGTCGTAGGTATTGTCACCTTTCGCAAATACCAGTCCGGGTCTTTCCTGGCCGTTCTCTTCTGAGATTCGCTTTTCAGTCGAATGACCGGCACCACCGGGTGCAGCCGAGCAGAAGAGCTGAGGATATTTGAACATGATTCTGGTTGTTCCTCGACCCCCTTGCGAAAAGCCTTCAATGCCTCGCCCCGCTCGTCTGGCGATCGTGCGATAAGTGGCATCGATATGGGGAATCAGTTCTTTCACAAAGACATCTTCCCCCATCGCATTTTTTCGGTCGGCCATATTGTAATGACTGACGGGACCGCCGTTGACAAACACATAGATCAGCGGTTCCACTTCACCTTCAGAAATATGCTCATGCATCTGCTGCGCCAGTCGCACGCTTTTGGTTTCACTGCCGGGGCGACCGCCGTGCAGATAGTAGACTACGGGAAAGCGTTTTTGCTCATTACCTGCAGCGTGGTACTGAGGCGGAAGATAGATGCAGTAACCGACATCCACATTCATGGAGGGACTGTGAAAGGTGGCATGTTGCACTCCCGGAAGCTTGACGTTGAGTTCATTGACCCACTGGAAGGGCTGCTGCTTTTTCTTCGGCTGCTGATTTTGCGCATTGATCTGATTGGCATAAGGCAGCGCGGTCGCCGCTGCTAATACGTAGATGCAGAAGTACCTGATAGAGATAAAGCTGGTATTGCGCATGGCTGTTTCATCTTTGCAAAAAGTGATCGGTGATTGATTTCCTTAAATCATAACCTTATCTGTACTGTGAGTCTAAATGATTCCATGCAGCGGGCCGCCGGGGGCACCCAGTTGATCAACGCGTCGTGTGATGTCGGGGTCTTCAATCAGGGGCGGCGCGTGCCAGGGTTTGATGCGGGCGTCAATTACCAGGGCGCCTCGGCAGCCCCAGTGCTTGTTTTCCGTAAAGGCATCAACGCCATCAAGGTCGCTGGCGGGATTCGAGCGTGTAAAGACCGTCCATAAAAAATTGTTGAGGCTGGCCGCAGTAAATTCACTGTCATCGACGAGCACAATCAGCGGGAACTGATTCAGAGAATGACTGGCAGGCAGTTCTGAGGAGAACCGTCGAAGATCCTGGTTCTGGTTCTGAAAAGCAGGAGCTTTAATCGCCACGATTCCCGGTCGGCAGAGACGTGGTTGTGAGAAACCATCGGGCAGAGAACAGTCCGGGGGAATCTGGGTCAGCAATGTTCGTTTTTTCGGGCCTGCCGCCGCCATCACGACTTTGGAACCCGAGTTGAAGCCGGTGCCCGAATAATCCAGGGTATCAATGGTCGTGCAGGTCTGAAAATGCAGATCGCGTTTCCAGTCGATCCGTTCCAGCAGGTGAGACAGGAATTCTTCCAGCTCTTCGGCATCCAGATCGGGTCGATCTTCCCGGGCGACAATCATCAGGTACTTGGCGAGGCTCAATTGTCCCTGTCCCAGGATCGCATTCGCATTGGTCAGGATTTCCTGCGGCTTTCGTTCCTGATCGTAGGGCGTATAGCGTTCGCTGCCAATCGCCAGAAGCAGCGGATGCACGCCGGCGGCATCGACGGCATGTACCTGGTGCACGCCGGGAATGACCGACGGAATCGCGGGGCCGGTAATCTCATGAATGATGGCACCGAAGGCGGTATCTTCCTGCGGAGGTCTACCCACAACGGTGAAGGGCCAGATGGCATCATTGCGATGGTAGACGGCTTCCACATTCATTACAGGAAAGGGATGCGCCAGACTATAGTAACCCAGGTGATCGCCGAACGGGCCTTCCGGCAACAGTTTTTCAGGATCGATCCAGCCGGTGATACAGAAGTCAGCGTCCGCATAAATTGGCAGCCCATTTTTATTCCGGACCATTCTGATGGCACGTTTACTCAGTGCACCGGCGAAGGTCAGTTCGGAAAGCCCTTCCGGTAAAGGCATCACCGCTGAGAGTGTCATCGCAGGGCTGCCGCCGACAAAAATATTGACTTTGAGCGGCTCGCCTTTTTCAATCGCTTCTGCATGATGCACGCCGATGCTGCGATGAATCTGATAATGCATGCCAATCTGCTGGTCGGGCTGATATTCATTGCCACTCAGTTGAATGCGGTACATTCCCAGGTTGGAATTCATCAATCCGCCTCGTGTGGGTGATTCTGTGTAGACCTGCGGCAGCGTGACGAAGGCGCCCCCATCGTCGGGCCAGCTTTTGAGCTGGGGCAGATCGCTGATGCGGATCTGGTTTTGCATAACGGGACCGGTTCGGCGTGAGCGGGGCAGCATGTGGAGCAGGGAAAAAGGAACGTCCCGATACCGGAACGGCTGTTTCCAGAATCGGGAGGGGTCGACTTTGAGTTCGACCAGATGATTGACGGCCTGTAAAGCGTCTCGAAAAATATAACGCGTGCGTTCCAGCGTGCCAAACAGGTTGCTGACCATCGGGAAACGGCAGTCTTTGACATGGGGGAAAAAGACAGCGGGGCCGCCTGCCTGGTAGACGCGACGCTGAATTTCTGCTGCTTCTAGATGGGCATCGATTTCCTGCTCGATCCGAATGAGCTGACCTGTTCGTTCGAGGTCATTGACACATGCACGCAGTCCACGGTATCCCATTGGGGTACGGTTCCATTCTTCTAAAATTCATCTATGATCAGCCGAGGTTTCCGGCTGAAGCGTAACGTTTACTGAGGGATTATACCACTTAACGACGATTCTGGTACCACTCTGCTATCTGCTTTCTATTTTCAATCCTGTATTCATTCTCTATGATAAGCGGCACTGCGCTCGTCCTGTTTTTAACTTTCAGCGGCTCTGTTAGAAATCAAATTTCATGGAAGAATGGATCAATGGCCTGATTTTGCTCATATTAGCAATTGGCCATTTCGAGCTGTGGGTCACATTCATTAACCGGACCCATGCGCTGCCGATTCATGAACCAACGCTCAAAAAAATGCGGCACATTACATATGTGATGCTTCTGGGTTTTCCACTGGTGCTGTTTGGCGCGGTGGGTCTGTACTCACCGGGAGTGCTGGTCGGCGGGGAATGGAGTCGGCTGTCATTCTGGTGGAAGCCTGTTTTTGTGCTGTGTGTTCTTGGATTCCTGGGGTTTCTGGTTTCTGTATTCAGGCATCTGTTCTACCGCGTTCCCCGACTTCAGACAGAAAGCCATTCGGAGATGATTGACATTCGTGAGAAGCTGGGGCACGAATTGATTGGAGACGGCCCCTATCACTATCTCGCCGGTTTGCCTTTCAACGAAATCTTCTGCGTCGAATTTTCGCGTAAAACATTTGTGATGGAGCGACTGCCGGCAGCATGGGATGGGTTGACAATCCTGCATTTGAGCGACCTGCATTTCTCGGGAACACTGACTCGGGATTATTTTGGTGAGCTGTGTCGGATCGCTGGGGAATCGCAACCAGATCTCATCATTTTCTCAGGCGATCTTCTTGATGAGATGCATTGCCTGGACTGGCTGGACGAGACTTTGGAGCAGTTAGAGGCTCCCCTGGGAAGGTATTTTATCCTGGGAAACCATGACTGGAATCAACAGAGTGAGCAGATCCGAACGGCATTGACTCGCCGGGGCTGGATGGATGTCTCTTCACAGACACTTCAACTGGAGTATGCCGGTCATTCGCTGCTGATTGCGGGAACGGAAGTTCCCTGGATGGGGGAGCATCCTGTGTTACCTGCTCAAAGGGGAGAGGGGGCGGCTGATTTTCTGCTGCTGGTCAGTCACACGCCGGATAATTTTTACTGGGCCTGTTCGCAGGGATATGATCTGGTACTTGCCGGGCATACGCATGGCGGGCAGGTCAGGCTGCCTGTAGTCGGGCCGGTTTTTGCTCCCAGTGTGCATGGGACCCGATATACCAGTGGAACGTTCTACCGCAAAAAGACACTGCTGCATGTGAGTCGGGGAGTTTCAGGGATCCATCCGTTGAGATTTCTCTGTCCTCCGGAATTCAGCCTGTTGACTCTGCGTGCCAGGCCAGTCGTCGAGACTTAGCGCGGTACAGGCTGTCCGGCAGACGCCTGTCTGACAGAGCCGTTTTCGGATAGATGAAATTCTGCCCAGACCGGAAGGTGGTCCGAGACCATCAGCGCTTCTTTCTCCGACAGTTTGAAGCGGGTCCGGAAATCATAAATTCCTGTCCGGCCCGTAAATTCCTGGGAGTGACGACGGCTGAAGAGAATGTTGTCGTATTGTTTCGATTTTCTCGTGTTGGTGGGTGTTTTCGAAACAGTCCACATGATATCGGCAAGTCTTCCCAGCTCACCCAGGTGCTGGTCGTCGACATTCAGATCACCCAGCAGTATGACGTCGTCTTCCTGACTGCCATCATTGGCGACGACTCGATATACATCGTCCAGCACATCCAGTTCCTGATCGGTTTCATCCGGATCAGTGTGGATATTGATCATAGAGAACGTAAAGGGATTACTGCTGGAAGGGCTGAGGGTCTGAAAATGCGCGACATAAGGCGGGCGATGTAATTTGTCGTATTTGTCGATGACCGTGTAGGTCCATTTTTCATTCACAGTAATGCGGGCTGTATTATAAAAGTAGGCGTATTGTTCCTTGCTGGCCGTGCGACCCTGTCGAGGGCCGACCAGGCAGCCATACTGCAGTTCTCCAGAATTGAGTATCTTCAGAAAGTCATCCAGAAACGATTGATCTGACGCACGAATTTCCTGGATCGCCACCACATCAAACTGCTGAATAATGCGGGCCAGGATCTGAGGTACTTTCGGCTTCTGCATCTTACTCAGACCGAACACCTGGATATTAAAAGTGGCGATGCGAATGGTTTCATCGGAGCGGGGCAGATCAATTTCTGTCGAATCCCAGTCCGAAGGAGTCGACGGGGAGACGGTGGAAGAGATAATGTCGGAGACCCAGCGGGTGACCTGTTTCGGCTTCAGGTCGAAATGGACCATGCCTCCACCCAGCAAGCCGATGAGCAGCAGTGCCAGGCCGCGTAATTTCCATGATTTGACGAGAGACGTTTTCTTTTTGGGTTTTTCGGCCATAGTACCATCCGTGGTAATGCGTATGACGGGAGTAGCGAGAGAATTCAGGCAGGGGAGAAGTAAGGCAGGAATTGAGAGTTGAGAGGGCCGCAATCTAGCAGAAATCTGGATCAGCGTGTAGAGCAATTTTCAGCCGGATTGGAAGTAAGAATTACAATGACTTGTGGTCCGTTCTCTGAAGCGGTAGTCTTGCATTTAGACTGAGAGACAGTTTTTGTGTTATGCCGTATCTCTCAGGATATCAGTAGCTTACATAATGGGGTTGCAGGCCTTGTCGCGTCGTTTGACCATCACAGTTCCTTCTCTCAGCCTGGGCGGTGCCGAAGGAGTTGCGGCAATGATGGCAAATCATTGGGCGAAACAGGGGCATACGGTGACGCTGATTACCCTGGATTCTAAGGAAACCGATTCCTTCTCGCTGGACGCAGTCGTGCAGCGGATCGCGTTAAATCTGATGCAGGATTCGGGAAATCTGTTCCAGGCGGTTTCCAATAACAGATTGAGAATCAACTATCTGCAGTCTGCAATCGCCGATTCCCAACCCGATGCCGTGATCAGTCTGACGGATCGAATGAATGTGTTGACGCTGCTGGCGACCGGAAAACTGCGTTGTCCGGTAATCATCTCGGAACGTTCCGACCCGCGGCATCATCCGATCGGCAGACTCTGGTCGTTTCTGCGAAAACGGACTTATCCGCGCGCGTATGCTCTGGTCGTCCAGACACAGGGGGTGGCAGATTTCTGCAGGCAGTGGTTGAAATCAACTCAGATTGAAGTGATTCCCAATGCCGTACCACTACCCCGGTCTCCGGAAGTCCCCGCTGTTTCGCGTGAAACACTTGAAGTACGAACTCGTGTAAAAATTGTATTAGGTATGGGGCGTCTCTCGCACGAGAAAGGTTTTGATTTATTGATTGAGGCGTTTTCCCGGGTGGCTTCTGAGTTCCCGGACTGGAAATTACAGATTTCAGGAGAAGGCCCTTTACGCGAATCCCTGCAGCAGCAAATTAATCACCTGGGATTACAGGAGCAGATTGATTTACCAGGCTGGACGTCCCAACCTGAATTGCAACTGGACCAGGGGGATTTTTTTGTATTACCTTCCCGTTATGAAGGTTTTCCCAATGCCCTGCTGCAGGCGATGTCCCGCGGTCTGGCGTGTATCAGTTTTGACTGTGAAAGCGGGCCCGCTGAAATTATTCAATCGGAGACGGATGGTCTGCTGGTTCCAGCAGGCAGCGTTTCAGAACTTGCGCAAGCTTTAAAACGTCTGATGGGGGATGACTCCCTGCGACGTCGACTGGCCGTCGAGGCACTGCAGATTACAGAACGCTTTTCAGCCGAAGCGTATTTCCAGCATTGGAAGCAACTGATCGGTCAGGCGATTACTGAAAGTGAGACAGCATGCAACAATACGTAATACTCCGCCACGATTTTCCTGAAGTACACTGGGATCTGATGCTGGAAGAGGCAGGCGTTCTCAAGACCTGGAGACTTCCCGAACCGCCTGCGATAGACGCTGCTTCCGATGACACGTCACTGGATCTGGTCGCCGAGTCGCTGCCCGACCATCGGCTGGTCTATCTGGAGTACGAAGGACCTGTGAGTGGAGAACGCGGCACAGTCACGCGGTGGGATAAGGGATCGTTCACGTTACTGGAAAAAAAAGAAGGCTTATACGTCGCCTTGCTGACAGGTGAAGAACTTGCCGGGCGTGTCACGTTGAGGCAGCGCGATCAGGAAAATCAGTGGGACCTGAACTACACTTCTTTTTTCTGAACACGATTCAATGACATGCAGCAGTTTACTGTGTGTCTGACTCTGTTTTTCCCGCGATCCGAAAGACACCCGTTTCAACGGCTAAGGTGGTCAGCTCCGGCAGTTCCGGTTTACGGCGATCCAGGTAAACGATTAAAGCATCGTTTCCGTTAGATTGACCCCATTCGATGAACCAGCCTTCTTTACGCGCTTCCTGGATCAGTTCCGTAATCGCTTCATCAATGGGGATGGGCAATAGTCCGGCGCGGGCGTGTTCGAGTTCCAGTACGAGGCGATTTTCTTTCATCAGCCAGGGCTTGAATTTGAGGCTGATAATTCCTGACCATTTGGGGAGGGTCAGATGAAAGCCCAGCTCGACCTGATTCTTTTCAAACCGGATCCGCGGATCACTCACGCCGTCAGGGACCCATTCATCATATTTCTGGTGCAGTTCTTCTGCCAGCCAGGCATTGACCTGTTGTTCGCTGAATTCCTGTGACCAGAGTGGCTCATGATTTCGCACATCGTTGACAACCTGCATCGAACGCTGGACGAATTCTTTGGCTTCTTCCTGCCGCACTTCGGGCTCCGCCTGTTCCTGTAGCGCTTCCTGGTAAAAATCAGGGACTTGAGCAGAGGACCAGTAAAGGCCTCCGGAAATCCCTGCCAGGAGCAGCAGCATTAAAAAAAAGAACAGCAGGTAACGTTTCATGCAGGAATGCTAGGTCGGGTGGGGGGAGGCGTCAATAGCGGTACTGGCAGCCGGGGAAACATCAGAAAACGTGAAAATGCACTAAGTTGTATCTCTAAATATACTTGTCGGATGGGTGGTGGTCTTTTATGATCAGTCGTCTAAATCGAATCTCCCGTGAGACGCCTGGCTGCCCGGAGTGTTTTCCACGACTTTCTTTTACCCAGATCGCTTTCCCGGCGAATGATAAGAGTCTATTTATGAGTACTGTCCGAACGCGTTTTGCTCCCAGTCCCACAGGCTATATGCACATTGGAGGCATGCGGACCGCGCTCTTCAACTGGCTCTGGGCAAGACATAACGGGGGGCAGTTTATTCTCCGCATTGATGATACCGATCAGGAACGCAATCTGTCAGAAGCACTCGGCCCCATTCTGCAGGCTTTCAAATGGTTGGGACTTGACTGGGATGAAGGTCCCGAAGTGGGTGGCGAACATGGACCCTATTTTCAGTCCGAACGCAACGACCTGTATCGCGGTGCCGTCGACAAGTTACTGGCAGCAGGAAAAGCCTACCGGGATTATGATACGCCCGAGCAGATTCAGGCAGATCGCGAAGCCGCCAGCCAGGAAAAGAAAAACTATCTGAATATTCGGCGTTCGCTGGAACTGACTGAGAGTGAACTGGAACAGTATGCAGCGGAAGGTCGTCCGTCGGTGGTACGTCTGCTGGTTCCCCGCGATCAGAAAATCCAGATCGACGATGCTGTGCGGGGCCATGTGGAATTTGTTGCCGGACTGATGCCCGATCCGGTGATTCTGCGGGGGAATGGAACGCCGCTGTATAATCTGGCGACGGTGATTGATGACGCCCAGATGCAGATCTCACACGTCATTCGCGCAGAAGAGCATCTTTCCAATACGCCGGTCCAGGTGCTGATTTATCAGGCCCTGGGATACGAGCTGCCTCAGTTCGCCCACATCCCGTTTGTGGCGGCGCCGGGCGGGAAAGAAAAACTGAGCAAGCGAAAGCTCGATAAATACCGTAAGAGTCCGCAGTTCAAGAAAATGTTCGATAAGGCGGAAGCCGTCTTCCCGCGGATTGGGCTGGAGAATGCAGGCGGCCTGGATCCGGTGATGGTCGAATATTACGAAAAGATCGGTTATTTGCCCGAAGCGATTTTGAACTCTCTGGCGCGACTGGGCTGGTCGCTGGATGATAAGACAGAATTTATGTCATTGGATACCATTGTCGAGAACTTTACCCTTGATCGGATTGTCAAAGCTGCTGCCGGCCTGGATCCTGATAAGTTACTCAACTTTCAGTCACACTGGATGAACCAGCTGTCTCTGGAAGACAAGATTGAGCATTGCAGTCCCTATCTGGAGAAAGCGGGACTGGTGCAGGATGCCAGCCAGCCTGAAGTGAAAGAACGGATCAGTCGCGTGATTGTCGGCATGGAAGACCGGTTGAAAGTTGCCAGTGACATTCTGGAGTTCGACGAATTCTTTGTGCCCGACGTTCAACTGGAATACGATGACAAAGCCTTTAAAAAACGGATTCAGAAATCGGAAGAAGCAGTCGCGCTGCTGGAAAAATTTAAGGAGCAGTTGGCTCAGACCGACGATTTTTCTGCAGCGGCCCTCGATCATTTGCTGCATGAATTTGTGGAAGCGGAAGGGATTGGCATGGGCCAGATCATTCATGCTTTGCGCGTTGCTGTCAGCGGCAAAGGAACCGGGATCGGGATGTTTGACTGTCTGTCGATTCTGGGACAGGCGAGTTGCGTCAAGCGGATTGACCGGGCGATTGGTCTGACTCAGAATGCCTGAGACGAACTGAAAATAATATAAAACAGGCGTGGCCTGTCACTGAGAAATTCCATTAAGGAGTAAGGGATGTCAACTCCCGAAGAAGCGAAGTCAAGCGATTTCATTCGTAACATCATTCAGGAAGATAACCGCACGGGCAAACACCAGGGGCGAGTGATGACCCGCTTTCCCCCGGAACCGAACGGTTATCTGCACATCGGCCATGCCAAGTCGATCTGCCTGAACTTTGGGATCGCCAGTGAAAATCCAGGGGGGCTCTGTAACTTGCGGTTCGATGATACGAACCCTGAGAAAGAGGATGTTGAGTATGTCGACTCGATCAAAGAAGACGTGCGCTGGCTCGGCTTCGACTGGGAAGATCGGGAATATTTTGCCTCCGATTATTTTGATCAGTTATTTGAGCACGCCGTGACGTTGATCAAAAAAGGGAAAGCCTACGCCTGTGATCTGCCGGCAGACAAGATGCGCGAGTACCGGGGAACCGCTACCGAACCGGGAAAACCCAGTCCGGGAAGATCGCGTTCTGTTGAGGAAAACCTGGATCTGTTCGAACGCATGAAGAACGGCGAGTTCAAAGAAGGAGAATTTGTTCTGAGAGCGAAGATTGATCTGGCCTCTCCGAATTTCCACATGCGGGATCCTGTCATCTATCGTGTGCGGCATGTGCATCACCACCGCACCGGGGACAAGTGGTGCATTTATCCCATGTACGATTACACGCATTGTATTTCCGATTCGATTGAAAAGGTCACTCATTCGATTTGTACGCTGGAGTTTGAAGATCACCGTCCACTGTACGACTGGATTCTGGAAGAACTGGAGATCTTTCATCCGCAGCAGATCGAATTCGCACGGCTCAATATGACTTATACCGTGATGAGCAAACGCAAACTGCTGGAACTCGTTAAAGGCGATTATGTGTCCGGCTGGGATGATCCACGTATGCCCACGATTTGTGGTATGCGGAGACGTGGCGTGACTCCCGAGTCGTTGCGGGCGTTCTGTAAAACCATCGGAGTGACCAAGTTCAACTCAATGACCGATAAAGTGGTTCTGGAGAACTGCATTCGCGATCATCTGAACCAGACGGCACCGCGGGTGATGGGTGTCCTGAATCCACTGCGGGTGGTGATCGACAATTACCCGGAAGACACGTCTGAAGAACTCGACGCGATTAATAATCCCAATGACGAATCTGCGGGTAGTCGGAAAGTTCCGTTCTCCAAGGTGATTTACATCGAAAAAGAGGACTTCATGGAAGATCCTCCCAAGAAGTTCTTCCGCTTGTCTCCCGGCAAGGAAGTTCGACTGCGTTATGCTTATTTCGTGACCTGTGTCGATGTGGTGAAAGATGAAAACGGTGAAGTCATTGAACTGCATTGCACATACGATCCGGAAACCAGAGGGGGAGATGCTCCCGATGGTCGCAAAGTCAAAGCAACTCTGCACTGGGTCTCAGAAGCACACGCTCTGGATGCAGAGGTCAGGTTGTACGATCACTTGTTCAGCACACCTGATCCGGAAGATGTCCCAGAAGATGTCGATTACAAAAGCAATCTGAATCCAGAGTCCCTGCAGGTTTTGAGTGGATGCAAACTGGAGCCCAGCCTGAAAGAAGCTGAGCCGGGAAGCCGATTCCAGTTTGAACGATTGGGCTACTTCTGTGTCGATACTCGCGAATCCACTCCTGGAAAACCGGTTTTTAACCGGACGGTAACACTGCGAGATACATGGGCCCGGCTGGAAAAGCAGCAGGAAAATCAGCCGAAAGGTAAATAGACTGTGTCCAGTTTTACTGTAGCGTCTCCAGGCTCTTTTGAACCGAGGATATTAGATCGAGAGACGCTATAGTTGAATATGATGCGATCCAGGACCGCGCAAAAAAAAACACTCGTCGAACTGAGGTTCGACGAGTGAGCCCATGCACTTCAAAGTGCTCATGTTATAACTTTGAGTTATGGTGTTCGCTGTGCTACGGAAATCTCGCTGTTCGCTGTTACCGGAGCTGTCTGTTCGGAACGAGGAACACGGCGGGTCCAGCCACTGGCACGAACGATTGATGGCAGTGGTCGCTCTGTTGTATCAGGCTCATAACCGGCACGACGTGTGGGGGGGAATGTCGGAGCCGTTGATTCCTGAGGAATTTCGTAAGATGAGCGTCGGTAAGACGAATCGTCATCCAGGCTGGATCGACGAGGATCGGAAGCAGGATCACGTTTGTATTGTTCCCCGTTTGCATCAAAGGAATCGTCGTACTTTTTCTTGTTCAGAGCCGATCGTTGACGGACGGGCTGTGGTGCTTCTGCTGAAATATAAGGTTCAGGAGTTGGCAGCAGCGCGGTTGCTGTTCCATCGAATCCACCATTGGAAGGATAGACATAAGCAGTCCGGGTGGTGGGGATGGATCGCATCACGGTGACCGGTTTCATGGCAGTCACAGTGGTTTTGACATAGCGTGTTGAATTAACGGCAACTTTACGTGTTGTGGTGTAAGGCACCATTTTCGCGACGTTGTACGTTACCTGACGGGTCTGCTGTACGGCAACCTGTCGAGTGACCGGCACGTTCTGCGTAACAACGTTAGGTACGTAGTGACGGGTGGTTTTGTACTGTGGTGTGAATGCCATTCGCATGGAGTACCCGGTACGATTCATCCAGCCCATTAAGTTGGCGCGGTTATCGTATTCGCAGGGAGCAACACGGGGAACACACTGACGTTGTGTAACCCAGCGTCCCATGTCCTTCTGTACCTGTTGGCACTCGGTGACATTCTGGTAGGTGGTGCAGGGAACATCGACGGTTCGTGGCTCCATGACCTGGCGATAGGCGGTCACCTGCTGATCGACGTATTTGGTTTCAACGACTGGTTTCATCACAGTCTGCTGGACAGGGCGATACTCGGTGACAGGAACCTGACGATAGGTTGTCTGGGTCACTGGAATCGGACACTGAACCACAGGTTGTGGACAACAGTTCTGCACGACCGGCGGTGGTGCACAGGAATTACAGTTGTTAAAGGGCCGCCACTGAGCCTGGGCAGTACCTGCAGCCAATGAAAAACATGTAATCCCCACTACGGGAATTGAACGAATGACGCTTTTTAACATGAGCATGTCCTACAAAGAGAGTCTTTGAGAGGGGGTATTTGATGGAGTAAATGTGAAGTGTGCAATCACTGACAGCTAAGGCTGGCCGCCGGAGCATTGCGATGGGGCAGGTTTTTTATGAAATATTGAAATTGGGGTCAAGTGGGATTCAGCAAAATGCCGATACCCCGGCATCCGATTATTGGGTATTAGAATCTAATGTGCTGTTTTCAATAGAGTTAGAGAATTTTTGTCTTTTTATGAGAATGCTTGATCTGCCAGAAATTTGAAGGAGGTTCAGCCTGATTCTCTGAGAATGTTGATCCCGGCGATACCAGATTGCCGATGAAATTTCTGTTACCGGGCACATTACGTACGTCATCGGGGGAGATTCCTCCCCAAAAATTTCAGATAGTTATACGATCAGCGCTGTATTAAAGTTTTGGTTTTAATGGACTTACACCTTTAATACAGATAAGATTCATGTTGCCGGCAATACGGAGATTGCTGTAAAATCACAAGTTCGTAATACGCGAAATGCTCTCATAGACTCGATCCCTTCACTTCTGCCCGGTTGTTTAGATCGAACGAGAGGTCGACTTAAGTAACACACGGAAGTGTTCTGTGGATAATCTCTCCCCCGACAATCAGGAACGATCTTTCCTCAGCGAGACTTTGGCTGCGATGACACAGTTTGTGGTCACGCATTCCAAATTCTGTCTGGCCTTTGCGCTGATCGTCTCGATTGGCTGTGTGCTCCTGACGGTGTTCCGGCTCGAATTCAAAACGGATCGCGCTGATTTAATCGACCCGACGGCGGCCTTTCATAAGAAATGGATCAACTACACGGAGAGCTTTGGCAGTTCGTCTGATCTGGTGTGTGTGGTCGAAGCGGATTCTCCCGAATCGATCAAATATGTCTTACGAACCCTGGGACACCGGATTGAAAAACATCCGGAGCTGTTCGAAAATCCGTTGTACCAGATTAACCCGGGTGATTTACCCTCTAAAGGGCTGCAATATTTAACGCCTCGTCAGTTGCAGGTCGGTCTGAATCGGCTCGATGAATATGGGCCGATCTACCGTAATGGGCGCTGGGATCTGACCCAGGTTGACCTGCTTTACGATCGCCTGCGTTACCAGATTCAGTCACGCTCCGCCAGTTATCGTGGTGAAGACACCGATCAATACCTGGATCCCCTGTTCCAGCATGCTGCCATCCTTTCCAGCAGTATGTCACGTTTTCTGGCGGATCAGAACGATTTCCGGTCTCCCTGGCCTTCGATTGTTCCCGTGAACGAACGCATGCGCGAACGCTCGCGTGAAGTCATCTACCTGCTCAATGAGAGCGGGACGATGGGTTTCCTGAAAGTATTTCCCGTGCACCAGGAAGATGGCTTTGATGGTGCCACTAAAGCCATCGAAAAAATGCGTGGCATTATTGGCGAAGTGGTCGCTGAGAACCCGGAAGCCAAAATCAGCCTGACCGGGATTCCGGTCCTCGAAAATGATGAGATGCGTAAGTCGAAGGCGGATATGATCAATGCTTCGATCATATCCTGCTTTGGAGTGGGCCTGTTACTGTTCATTGGGTTTCGCGGTTTTCGTCATCCACTGCTGACGATGTTGATGCTGGCGGCCGGAATGTCCTGGGCCTTCGGCTACACCACTCTTACCATCGGCCATCTGAATATTCTTTCTGTCTCGTTTGCCGTCATCCTGATCGGTCTGGGTATCGATTTTGGCATTCATTATCTGGCGCGATACGTGGAATTGCGGCATCGGGGGGAAGACCTAGAGCCCGCGCTGTTAAAGACCTCCCGGACGGTAGGTACGGGCATCGTGACTGCAGCGATAACGACAGCACTGGCGTTTTACTGTGCCGGTCTGACCCCCTTTCTGGGGATCGCGGAGCTGGGTTTTATTGGCGGCGGTGGAATCCTGCTGTGTGCACTGGCTACGTTCGTTGTGCTTCCGGCATTGATTTCCCGGGCTGACAAGGGCGTAGAAGTCAAACAGATGCCGACCCCCTTTCAGGGGAAATGGCTGCAGAAGATGATCGTCCGGTTTCCACGATCCGTTGCGATTGCCTCTCTGGCGATCGTCGGTTTCTGTGCCAGTCAGATGGTGCACAAGACGGATGACGGCTGGAGTTCCAAAGTGGTCTACGATTACAACCTGCTGAATCTGCAGGCCTCCGGACTGGAATCAGTAGAAATTCAGAAACGCATCTTTAATGATGCCCAGAATTCTCTGTTATTCGCGGTCTCTGTCGCTGACAGCCCGGAAGAGGCGCGAGAGTTACGTAAGAAATTTGAAGCCCTGCCTTCAGTACATCATGTTGATGAACTGGCCTCACGGGTTCCCGCTCATTCTTCAGAGGAAACCAATCTGCTCGTGCAGTCCTTTCGGGCTCAGTTAACGCATTTACCGAGCGACGTCCCGCAGGTGAATCGTCTGAATCCTTCCACAATCGGGCGCAAGCTGGAACAGTTTTATGTTCTGTTATCCCGCTACAACCATCCGACAGCCCAGGCGACGGCCCGGATGCTCGATCAGTTTCTCAACCGTTTTGAATCAATGACTCTGACGCAGCAGTCACGATTCCTGGACGAATTCCAGTATCGCACGACGGCCTCACTGCTGGGACAGTTCCAGGCTTTGCGGGGCGCTTCGGATTCGACTCCCGTCCGTTTTTCCGATCTTCCCCGTTCTTTGACTTCACGCTTTGTCAGTGCAGAGGGCAAATGGTTGATTCAGGTCTACCCCCGCAATCATATCTGGGAAATCGAACCGCTGGAAGAATTTGTGAAAGAGGTTCGTTCGGTTGACCCGGATGTGACAGGGACGCCTTTACAGAATTACGAAGCAGCGCAGCAGATCAAGTCGAGTTACAAGACCGCCTCCATATATGCTTTAGCCGTGATCTGTATTGTCTTGTTGATCGATTACTTAAGCCGCAGTCATGCGGTATTAGGGCTGGTGCCGGCAATCATTCTGGCGGTCTGTACCTGGTTTATTCTGTTTAACCGTGGTACACCGATCAGCGTCGAAGCAGCAATTGGCATGTTTCTTGTCATGAGTATTGGCGTATCCTTTGTTTTAGATCGAAGCAGTGTCTGCCACGCATTACTTACCATGTTGCCACCGATTGTCGGGGGGATTGTCATGTTTGGAATTCTGGCAATGACCTCGATTGATCTGAATCCTGCGAACCTGATCGTACTGCCTCTGATCTTAGGGATTGGCGTGGATGACGGGGTGCACGTAGTGCATGACTTCCGGATGAAAAAGGGGCCGTATAAAACTTCGCCCAGCACAATCAATGCGATTGTGATGACATCCCTGACGTCCATGATCGGCTTTGGCAGCATGATGGTCGCCACGCATCGCGGGCTCTACAGTGTAGGACTGGTTCTGGTAATTGGGGTTGCCTGTTGCCTGTTTGTTTCACTGGTGACTTTACCGGCACTGTTGACCTGGATCTCCAATCGCCAGGAAGCTACCGATACCGTCAGCATGGATGACGATGAAGATTCCCAGCGGAATCGCAAGAAGAAGCGACAAAATCAGGAGCGAATGGAAGCTGCTGCCTGATGTTGCTCACATTATCCAGCCGCCGCCCAGGACGCGGTCGTCATCATACAGTACAACAGCCTGACCGGGGGCCACGCCGTATTCTGGATTATCAAACGTGACACGGAAGCGATCTTCATCGAGTATTTCGACCAGACAATCTGCTTCCTTATGCTGATATCGTATCTGGGCCTGGCAGCGAATTTCTGAGCCAGGATCATCAATCAACCAGTTGCAGCGATTGGCTTCCAGAGAGTTGCGCGCCAGATCGTCCCGGGTTCCAATCACCACGCGATTTGTTTCCGGTTCGATTTTGATTACAAAGCGGGGCGTACCAAAGGCCACACCCAGACGCTTGCGCTGGCCGATCGTGTAATTTTCATAGCCGGTATGATGTCCTACAACATTGCCGCTGGTATCGACCATTTCACCCGCGGTTTCCTGCGGACCACGATAGCGATTCAGAAATCCAAAATAGTCGTTATCGGGAATGAAACAGATTTCCTGGCTGTCCGGTTTATTGGCGGTTCGCAGACCGGCTTCCCCTGCCATCTCACGGATTTCCGGTTTGACGAAGCCACCCACGGGAAAGATGATTTTATCCAGCAATCCCCGATTGATACCAAACAGGACATAGGACTGATCCTTGGATCGATCCAGCCCGCGAATCAGGGCTGGCTGGGATTCATCTGGCAGGGATGTGAGCTGGGCATAGTGGCCCGTCGAAATATAGGACGCGCCTACCTGTTCTGCAAATTCCCAAAGCTTGCCGAATTTGAGCCAGTTGTTGCACATAACGCACGGATTCGGCGTACGGCCTGCCAGGTATTCATCGGCGAAGTAATCTTTGATGCGTCCAAAAGCGTCCTGGAAGTTCAAGGCATGAAAGGGAATATCCAGCATGTCAGCCACACGGCGGGCATCGGCGGCATCACTGGCCGAGCAGCAACCCTGTTTATGCGATTTGATATTGAGTACGGGTAAACTGTGTTTGTCTTCAATCGCGCAGGACGTTTCTTCTGTGGCGCCGGACCGCATGAACAGTCCGATGACTTCATAACCCTGTTCCAGTAATAAATGAGCGGCTGCGGAACTGTCCACACCACCACTCATCGCGAGGACAACACGCTGAGACATATCAAAATAACTCGATGTAAAGTACGGTAAATGTCAGAAAACTCAGTACCTATTATAGACGCACTTCGGAATGATCACAGTTAAGCAGGCCGCTGAATGCTGCGAATTCAAATGAAATCGGCCGAGATCGGCTCGCTTGAGGCTCTAATTGGCTTCCAGATCAAGATGCTGTGCCTCGGGAATCTGACGCTGGATTTCTGCTTCAATTTTATCAATCTCTTCCGCCAGCATGTTCAGAACATCTTCTGTATAGTTCTGACAAAACAATTCGAAATCCTGTTCGCTCTTGATTTCCGGGTAAGCAGCCAGAGCTTTTTTCTTCAGGCGCTTGGACAGTTCACTGGAATTAAAACTGAGATCTGCTTTGATACGATAATTATCAATCGAAAGAATGCGTGAGCGGAGATCGATGACATCTTCAACGAGTGGATTGTTTTTCAGGATGCGGACTACCTGTTCGCGAGCCTGGGGAGGAATACTGGGCCCGACCAGCAGTTCCTGATTGCGAATGATTAACCAGACTGCGATGCCCCCCAACAGCAAGCCAATACCGATGGACCCGATGGCATCCCAGTAATGATGCCCGGTCATCTGGGTCAACAGGATGGCAATCAAAGCGATGACGACACCCACGCAGGCGGCACCATCTTCCAGAATCACAGCGACGGCAGCCGGGTCGGCTTCCCTGCGGAGATATTGATGGAACGGTCGACCTGCGCGTGCTGCGTTTTTCCATTCCCCTTTGATTGCCAGGAAAAAGACGATGCCATCAATGACCAGCGCGAACAGCAGGGCCGCGATGGCCCATTTCATTTCTCCCAGGACCAGTTCCGGCGGATGGAACAGGGACTGTACGCCATGATACAGGGTCACGCCACAACCCAGAAAGAAAATACCGACTGCTGAGATGAGAGCCCAGACATACCGCTCACCGGCATAGCCGTATTCAAACCGTTTATCAGGTGCCTGGTCAGCGCGGACCAGGCCAATCAGCAACAGTACCTGATTGAGAAAGTCAGCCACCGAGTGAATGGTTTCGGACAACATGGCGCCAGAACCGGTAATCAGAAATGTCGCTCCCTTTACGATCGTGATGATGGCATTTCCGATCAGGGCAGCAATCACTGCGAACCGGGAATTGCTTTGCGCCATTTTATGCTGCTCCATTTCTGAATGATGGTCGAGTCTGAATTAAGCCATAAATTAACAGAATCGAGGAGCAACTTCTAGCACGCTTTACATTTAACCATAGTGTCTTTCAATCGATTATAGCCGGTTCGGAAGGCCCTGGAGACGCTACAGTAAAACTGGACACAGTCTATTGGGTATGAAAAAAGGCCCTTTAAGCAGGTACTCAAAGGGCCTTTGAAAAAGTAACATTTTTATTTATTTGGCAGTACTGGCCTGGGCATTATTGAATTGCTTGGAGAATTCAATTTCGGCCTGCCAGCGTTTGGCTTCATTTTGAGCAGCTGCCAGTGCTGCAGCAGCAGCATTGGCGGCATTTTGTGAAGCTGTTGCCTTATCGGTCGCTGGTTTCAGTGTCTTCTGAAGTTCTGCGACTTTGGCTTTGGCCGCATTGAGTGCATCGGTAGTCTGCTTGATCTGAGGCGTGTATTGGGCAATCTTCTGCTGATTGTCTTTGACGGCGGCCTGATGGGCTGCCAGGGTTTTCTGCTCTGCGGCTTTCGCGGCTTCGCGTTTATCAACGGCAGCTTTCAGTTTGGCAGCGGCTTCTGCCAGCTCAGTATCGCCTGCAACCTGCTTACTGACGGCATCTGCTTTCGCGTGGGCTTCTTTGATCGCAGCGAGTGGAGTTTCAATCGCTTTGATCTGGTTTGTAGAACCGGTTTCCCCTGCCTGTGCAGCGGCCAGTGCTTTCTGGGCAGTCGCCAGATTTGCATTCAGACCATTCAAACTATTCTGCAGATCAGTCTGCTGTTTCTGTGTTGCTGCGATATCAGCGTTGATTTTCGCGACCGCTGCCTGATCTGCCTGGGCTGCAGCCAGTAATTTCTGATGATTCGCCTGGCTGGTCTGTACGCCGGCAGTCGCCGCAGTCAGGCGTTCTGCCAGTGGTACGGGATTCGCGGAGAGCTCACCGACTTCTTTTCCGTCGGCGGCATTCCAGACTTTCACTTTGCCGGTCCAGTCGCTGGCAATCACACGATTGGTTTCATCACAGATCGAGACACTGACTGCAATATCTCCAAATGCGGGAGCTGCAATCAACTGTTTACCTGCCTGATCCCAGACCTTGGTGATCCGATCACGACCACAGGTGACAAGGCGGCCATCGCGTGCAAATTCGACGCTGGATGTCCCGCCGCCATGGGCATTCCAGGATTTGATGTTGTTCCCGTTCTGGACTTCCCAGAGTTTCACTGACTGGTCTTCGCTGCTGGTTGCTACCAGATTGGAATCGCTGCGCCAGGTAATCCCCGTGATACCACTTTTGTGGCCTTTCAGCGTCAGGTATTCATTTCCTGAAGCGGCTTCCCAGACAAAAGCACCACCATTCCGATCCCCGGAACAAAGCAAAACGGAATCGGGACTGAAAGACAGGGCAGTCATCCAGTCGGTGTGTTTACGAATTTCATAAGCGAGTTCGCCGTTACTGGTCGAATAGACGCGGATTACTTTACTGGGACTGCCCAATGCAATGAATCGCTGGTCGGAACTGATATCGGCACACAGAACTGTATCCAGTTCGTCACCGACTTCGAACAATCGTTTGCCGGTTTTTACATCCCAGACCACAACGCGTCCGCTGGCAGCAGCATGGCCACCACCGGCCAACAGCAGGCTGCCGTTACGGCTGAATTTCAGAACATGCGGGACACCTTCCGGAAAGGGGAGTACCCCCAGTAGTTCCAGGGTCTTTGTATTGTAGAGAAGTACCTGTTTCTGGCCGGCGACAGCAGCCAGAGGCGACCAGGGATTGGTTGCCAGGGCGGTAACTGTTGTGGAGAGACTGGTATGGACGATGGGTTCCAGGCTCAAGCGGGGAGGCATCGGCGGTGGTCCCTCCGGTTTACCGGTAGAGGCCCCTTTCAGAGAAAAATCGAATTTCGGTTTTTTGATGGTGACTTTACTGCCGGCATTCTCAGGTGCACCACCGCTGATCCACTCCTGGATGAGGGCAAGTTCATTGGCAGGCAGCTTGTCTGATTTCGGTGGCATGAAAGGTTCTGATTCATGCGTGACCAGCATATACAGGTAACTGCCTTCCGCATCACCGGGTGACACAGATTCCCCTGCAGCGCCGCCCTGCATCAAACCTGTGTAGTTCGTCAGATCCAGGCCAGAAGCTTTTTTATCTGTATTGTGGCAGGCAAAACATTTGGCACGAAAGATCGGTTTGATGTGTTCATCGTACGTGATCTTCGGTTTCTTTTTGTCATCCTCTTTTTTCTCTTCCGCAACAACGGGAGTCGAAAACAGAGCGATCGAAACCATGCCGACAGCAAGCAGTGTGCCTCTGGTAAGCTTTTGCCAATCAGTAGAAATTAAATATTTCATTATCGTAACCATATCATGTCGGGAGACCGCCGCAGCAGACTCCGGTGTTAGTACAATCGATTAAATATTAGTGATTGAAGATGAATTCGCGGGAGTTCAACAGAGACCAGAACACGTCGTTCAAAGTATTGGTTTCGTCCTTCTTATTTTCATCCAGCACTTGGACGAGCGAGGAATATTCTTTATCCGTCGGTTTTCGACTCAGGCAGGTGATATACATCTCATCGATGATTTCCAGTGGTTTCTTACCTGCCTTCAGTCGTGATTCCACAAATTTACCCTGGACGATTTTCTGGTTGACGGTATCACCATTCAACAGGTGCAGGGCCTGTGACAGGCTGGGTTCCATGCGGACTTCGCAGGAGCAGACCGTGTCGCGTTTTGCGCGACCGAAGGTCGTCAGGAAGTAGTTGGAAGTATTCCCGTCAGCGATCTGAACAGCACGTGCCCCCAGTGGCAATCCGCGGAATTTATTGGGAGCACTGGTGACCTGTGAGATACAGTCCAGCAGAATCTCCGCCCGCAGACGACGAGGTTGTGCATGTGAGAAGTTGGTCAGATCACGCTCATTCGAAGGATTCGTCTGTGTTGACAGCTGATAAGTCCGCGAGGTGCAGATATCGCGGACCAGCTTTTTGAAGTCATAATTGTATTCCGTAAACCGTTTTGCGAGTTCATCCAGCAGTTCCGGATTGACCGGTGGATTACTGACTCGAACGTCATCCACCTCATTGATAATTCCCTTGCCGAAGAAGTGCGCCCAGACAATGTTACTGAGGTTCGTTGCAAAGTAAGGATTCTCATCAGAGGCCAGCCAGTTGGACAGCACGACGCGGCGGTCTTTGCCTTTAGTATCTGGTCGAACACCACCCAGGAACTTGGGCTGCATCACCCGGTTATCCACTGCGTGACGGACTTCACCACTGCCACGGTTGTAGATGATAGATTCACGCGGGTCTTCACTCCCTTTGCGACCAATCTGTGAAAAGAAGGCAGCAAAGCTGTAATAATCATCCATCGTCCAGCGGTCAAAGGGATGGTTATGGCATTGGGCACACTGAATCCGCATGCCCATAAAGACCTGGGCCACGTTTTCAGATACTTTGAGGGTGTCCCGTTCGTTTTCATAATAGTTGGTTGCCGCGTTGGCAAAGGTACCGCCGGTCGAACCCAGCAGTTCCTGAACCATCTTGTCGATCGGCACGTTGGTCGCGATGCGTTCCTGCAGCCAGTTATAATACAGCAGGGCTGATTTATAGCTGATTTGATTGTTGACAGTCCGGATCTGCAGTAACTCGGACCATTTCATCACCCACATTTCCACAAATTCTTTGCGGTTGAGCAACTGATCCACCAGTTTATCCCGTTTTTTTGGGTCTTTATCGGCGACGAAGGCATTGAACTCTTCAATTGTGGGCATGACACCACAGATATCCAGGCTGGCACGACGCAGGAATTCTGCATCGGAGCAGACCTCGGAAGGAACAACACGTAACTTCTTGAGCTTGTTATGGATTAAAGTATCTACATAGTTGTATTCTGGGACGCTGGGCCATTCGAAATCCAGGCCTTTGGGAAGTACCACAAAATGGGATCCCACGGTGTGAGTATCGAAGCGGGCCATGATGAAGGCTTCACCACGATTGTTTGCGGTGATGAGGCCGTCTTTGGTAATTGTGGCCGAGTTATCGTTGTTGGATGAGAAAAATGCCAGCGAGGTCACATCGCGGGTGGTTCCATCCGAGTAGTATGCCAGGACAGAAACCTGCTGTGTCGTATCTTTACCATCCAGGACGCCACCTTCAGGATAGATTTCCACTTTTGTGACGGTGGGAATTTCGCCGGCATCATAGGGAGCGCCTGCCTGCAGCCAGCGAAGTGTTGCGTTATAGTGCTCGGAATCTTTTTCATACAGTTTTCCACCCGTATGGGGGACTGCACCGGTTGCTTTTTCGAGTAACAGGCTTTCGTGAGGCAGACTCAGATTGATACGACGACCACTTAGTTCCCGCGTCAGGCGGTCGTAGTCACCTTTCGGATCAAAGCCGAATAGTGAGAGACGAAAACCGTCTTTACCACGGGCAGCACCGTGACAACTACCGGTGTTACAGCCGGCACGCATGAACGTCGGCATCACGTCCAGATTGAAGCTGATCGGACGATCAACTTTACCTTTTACGACTTTGGAATGCAGTTTCACATCAGTTCCGCCAAAGCTGGCGATGACATCGGTTTCCCCGTCATTTTCCGGATAGACCATGTTTTTGTCGAAGCGTACGATTCCAGGCTGGGCCGCTTTTAACTGTAACTGACTGGTCACATCCTGGGTCAAACCGTTATCGAAGACTGCCTGGCCAATCAGCGATTGGCGGTCCCGGCTGGTTGTGAGTTGGATTTCCGTGGGATACACATTCAGCTTGACCATTTTGGGGGCTGGTTTAACAGGTGCCGCCGGCTTGGTTTCCGCTGGCTTGGCGGGGGCTGGTGTTGCAGGCTTCGTCTCAGCTGGTTTTGGCGGAGCGGGTTTTGGCGGAGCGGGTTTGGTTTCTGCGGGTTTGGTTTCCGCAGGCTTCGGGGCAGGCATCGGTGCTGCAACCGGTTTTGTCTCGGCTGGTTTGGCTTCAGCAGGTTTAGTTTCAGCAGGTTTGGTTTCAGCCGGTTTTTCTGGAGCCGGCTTGGCTGGTTCGGGTTTAGCCGGCGTTTTCTCATCTGCTGCAGAGAGAGAGAGTCCGCTGGCAAAGATAACCAGAGAGAGAAGACTGCCTGTTAATAGTAGATGACGCCACATAATTGAAAACCTTTATTCGTCAACAAAATCCCGTTGATGAAGGTAATAATAAACAGAGAAAGTAGTTTGAAACTGCGCGATTTCCATCCAGTTTGATTTATTAGTTAGAGCCAGATTCGAGTCGCTTCTGTGCTTCCAGTCTGAGTTGTTCCAGTCTGGTCAGCCGTTTGGGAGCTTCTTTTTTTGGCTCTTCTTTTTTGGCAACCGTATCAGGCTTGGCCGGCTCATCTTTCTTGGGAGGGGCCGGTTTATCAATTCGTAATTCGGTGCTGCCGGTCGTATGCACCACGGTTTCCCCGTTGATCGGGATCTCTACCTGACAGAACAGGCTCTTGTGTCGTCCCTGTGGAGAAGCCGGATCGGTTTTGACTTTGAAGATCAACTCTTTGCTCTCTTTATTGAAAGTAATATCTTCGGTCGTCACTTTTGGAGGCAGACCGACCAGTTTGATCTTGGCATCCCCTTCAAAGGGGTTCTTCATATTCACTTTGCAGATAATCTCTGTGTCTTGTCCCTGTTCCACGGCAGTTCGTGCCAGATCGAGGTCGACAAAAGAATCAGTCACTTCCAAGGGAGCCAACTGAGATGAAACCCAGGCGTTGCCTCCCACGTTGGCAGAACCGATGACAAAGATCTTCCATTTTTTCATTTCCGCATTGCCATTGGCATTGATCGGGTAGAAGACTTCGTTCTGTCCCTTGGGAATCGTGACCCGACTGGAAGCACCAACTCCTGGTGGACGGAAGGGGAACTGCAGAGTAATGGGTTCGTCAAAACCTTCTTTGCGGGTTGCTACGACTTTCAGCTGCATGGAGCCGTTTCGAGTCAGCGGTGCTTTGGGCTCGACGATATCCAGTTTAAAGGGGAGCTCTTCCACCACTGCGACAGGAATTTGCGCCACATCTTTCATCCACAGCAGCTGGTTGTTACGCACACGCACCAGATCAGCCCGGTTTGTGAACACTCCGGAAATATTCTGTTTGGGATCAACATGACGTCCCGTCAGTTCGATCAGTTCACCTTCGATGGGGGCATCGGCGGCGGCTTCGAAGACAACGGGCATTGTGGTCAGGTTCGCAGCCATTGGCTCAGCAACCACGCTGACTCCCTTGGGGAAGTTCGATGTATCGAGGGCAATCTCGCCCCCAAAATTCGTGCGCTGGGCACTGATAACGGCTGCAAAACGATTGCCGCGTGCCACCACAATAGTCTGCCGTTCCTGCGAATAGCGGGCATTGCGGGGAATCCCGAGTTCCAGGGCCGGTGAGACGGGCAGCATTTCAATGCGGTAGACAAAATCTTCCCCTCCACGCGAGAGGTGATCTGTGATGGAGATAAAGTACTCCCCATCAGCGGGGAACTTGTAGCGGAAGTAGCTGTCCGGTCCGCGGGAATCATCATTGCCGCCAAGACGCTGTGATTTTTCATTGTACAGGTTCACGACGGGATCCAGCGGCGAACGAATGCGACGTGCATAGCATTCAATTTCCAGGGTCTGGTCTTTTTTCGCCTGGAACTTGAAGAAGTCGATGTCGCCTTCTTTTTCAATAATCCCGTTGAATGCATTGGGTAAGGCTGCTGCGGAAGCCGTCTTGAGATCGTTGTTGGGTTCCTGCTCCATCGAGTTACCATGGGGGAACAGACGAAAGACGTTTCCGGAAGGTGCACTGCCACCTGCGTCGGATGCAAAGAGTTCGAATTCGGCATCCGGTTTGTCGGGGAGCTGGAATTCCTGAACCAGATTATCGATGGTATTGCCTTTGAAAGTAACCTGCTGCTTGGTTCCCAGTTGACCCCCGGCTGGATAAACGGCTGTGGGACGTGGATAGGTGCCCACATGCAGTCGGTAGAAGGCAGCGCCGTTGCCGCCATACGAACTGTCACGGACGAGAATCGTATATTTCCCGTCTTCAGGAGCAACGACGGAAATGGCTGCGTCATTTCGCAGCAGGGGCAGGTCGTCTTCAGCTTTCAATTCGAAACGTTTTTCATCCAGAATGGCGATGTACGGATCGAACAAAGTCGTTGCCAGGCGGATCCCTTCAATTTCTGCCGAGATCCTCTGACCTTTTTTAGCGGTAACCACATAGTGGTCCACATCTTCGTTCTGAACGATCCCGGTGACGGTATGATTCAGTTCGATTGCCTGGGGCGTATCGAATTCACTGTTGGGTTCTTTTTCTTCGACTTCAGGAAACTGGCCGACCCAGAATGTTTTGTAGTCAGAGACACCGCTTTTTGTGCGAACCTGGAATGTGTGTTCGCCGAGAGCACAGTCGGGGGCAATTTTGACGACTGCAGTACAGACGTTTGCGTTTTTAGGATCTGCTTTGATGTCCTTGAATTCAAAGCCTTTTTTGTAGGACAGAATTTCGACTGCGTCAGAAAGTCGGGCTCCAATGAAAGTCAGACTGACTTCGGTTCCCCGTTGCCCGCCTCGTGGACGAACATAGTTCAGACCCGGGTCAGCAGCCTCTGCTGGAGCAGCCAGCAGTAAGCCCAGTGCGATAGTCAATATTCCGGTGCAAACAGACTTGTACTTCTGCAGCATCACGGTTCCCCCCTTGGAATGTTGATGTTCGAGAATCAGTTTTATTTCCGTCTGAATAAGAATGTCAGCACGGGAACAGGTGCCCCCATGCTAACGGTTCTTATTCAATTCAATATCGATTTGCCTGATGGGCTTTAAACCAGCAGGTCTTTGACGACCTTACCGCCATCGACGATTTCAATCGGACGATCGCCGGGAGCCATCAGTTCTTTATCAGCAACAATACCCATGCAGTGATAAATGGTGGTTGCCCAGTCCATTACAGACAGCGGGTTATCTTCGGGTTCACTGGCGATGGCATCCGATGAACCGTAGACGTTTCCGCCTTTGATTCCACCACCGGCCATCACAACACTGAAAACTTTCGGCCAGTGGTCGCGGCCGGCAGTTCCGTTGATTTTGGGAGTACGTCCGAATTCACTACAGACGCAAACCAGGGTGCTGTCGAGCAATCCACGGTCATAGAGGTCTGTAATTAACGTTGAAAAGGCCTGGTCGAAGGAAGGAAGGTTCCGTTCGATCCCGGTCTGAATCCGGTCATGCATGTCCCAGCCTCCATAAGTCATGGTAACGAAACGTGCACCCGCTTCTACCAGACGACGGGACAGCAGCATGCGGGCACCTGCCTGATTGCGTCCGTAAGCGTCTCTGACCTTGGCATCTTCCTTGTCCAGGTCAAAGGCTTCCTGTGATGCTTTGGAAGAGACCATATCATAGGCCTGTTTGTAGAAGGTATCGACGGCGTCCAGTGAATCCGCTTTTTCCTTTGAAACGAAGTGCTCGTTGACGGCACTCAGCAGAGAGCGTCGTCGTGTAAACCGGTTGGTATCAACGCCGCCAGGCAGGTTCAGGTCACGAACCTTGAATCCGTTGGAAGCCGGGTCTGCACCGACACTGAAGGGAGCGTAGGAAGAACTCAGATAGCCGGTCCCTGCAAACTCGTTGGGTTGATTGGGGATACAGACATATTGTGGCATGCTGTTTTTAGGCGCAAATTCATGAGTTACAACACTTCCCATACTGGGGAACTGTAAAGCAGGGCTGGGACGATAGCCGGTGAACATGTTATGTGTTCCCCGTTCGTGAGCCGCTTCGCCGTGAGACATGGATCGGCACACGGTCAGTTTGTCCATGATCTGGGCCGTTTTCGCCAGCTTTTCATTGAAGCGTACACCAGCCACATTCGTGTCGATCGAACCCATCGGACCACGGTACTCGACCGGAGCATATGGTTTCGGGTCGAAGGTTTCCTGATGGGCGGCCCCACCGGGAAGATAAATGAAGATGACTGACTTCGCAGTACCTTCTTTGGATTCGTATTTTTTAATTTCTGCCTGCGCACTTTTCATACGGAGGAAATCAGGCAGAGTCAGACCGATTCCACCTGCAAAACCAACATGCAAAAAATCGCGGCGTGATTGTCTCAAGCTCATAGTGAAATCTCCGTTTTCGATTGTGGGGATAGTTTGTGTCCGGGTTTGTGGCTCTCAAGGGCCAGAGGCTTAACACTTGCAGTCAGGTTTGAGCGCTAAATCTTATCGGGTTGGAATATAGCCAGTTTTTCTGGCGGATGGCTCGGTACTTCTCTTATCATATGGCCCGAGTTGTATGTCAGGTGATTCTGGTAATGTTTGTAATACTATCACATTAATCCAGTGGGGGGAGGAATCGTTTTCAAACCACCTGAGGGTATTATGCCAGATTCACGCTCTGAAATTCAAGGACAATTTTGAAATCCAGCAATCCGGACACACCTCGACACCTTATATATCAAACAAAGTTGATGTGAAAATGTCAAGGATTTACTGTCCAGAATCTGTCAAGTCAGGAAAATAGCGAATATTCAACAGCGATGTGATGTTGCTATTTTTCAACAAGCCCGGCTTGCTCTGAAATCCGATACAGCTGATCGGGTTTCAGGTTTTTCAGGGAAGTGGATTTTCCTGAAGGCCAGTTGACGGTTACCAACTCGATTTCCTCATCTTTTCCCAGCCCAAAGGTCACGGGCAACTCGGTTTGCGCCAGATAACTTCGGGTCGGCATCACCATCCGGCTTTGGTTACCGGTCGCCGTCGTGATCTGAATATGTGCTCCCAGCGCATCACGGGGTGAAGCAGCAGAACGGTCTTTTTTCGATGTGTCTTCGCTGACCAGGTGAAAACGCACCCAGTGGTGTCCTGTCTGCTGGTCATTTCGCAACAGGCGTGGTTTGTTACCAGTTGTCATGATGATCAGATCCAGATCGCCGTCGCCATCGATGTCGGCAAACGTGGCGCCGCGTCCTACCAGTGGCTTTACGAAATCCTGTCCTACCCGAGATTCATCCAGGGGGACAAACTCGGTGGCATACTGCGGACCACAGTTCCAGAAGAGTTGAGGCGGCTGTTCGTAATGCTGTCGTGCCTGCACGATATTGATGTCTTCCTCCAGGTGTCCGTTTGCTGAAAACAGATCCAGGCGCCCGTCCAGATCTGCATCAAAGAAGAAGACCCCAAAGGTCAACGCCTGTCGTGTCTGGGGACCCAGTCCGTTTGAAATCGCCTCGTCGATGAACTGCATCTCTTTTCCGGGAGAAGTATACAGGGCTGTCATTTCATTGGCAAAATTTCCAATGGCAATCCCCAGTGTGTCATCGTTCCGGAACGTGGCGATGTCGATCCCCATGGCACCGCGGGCATTTCCATCCATGTCAAAAGCGACTCCGGAGCGTGCCGCGATTTCACTGAATGTTCCATTCTGTTGATTACGGAACAACAGATTCTGCACGGTATCATTGGTAATGAAAATGTCGAGATATCCATCTTCATCAAAATCATAGAAGTTCAGCCCCAGCGATTTCGCCAGGGGGACACCGGTGCCTGGCGAGAAGACTTTGAGTCCTGCCTGTTCGGTCATGTCCTTGAATGTTCCGTTCCCCTGATTCTGATAGAGCAGTGGATTGACGCCGTTAAAGTTCTGGGGACGACCATATGCGCGGATGCCTCCTTTGAGCGTAAAATTCTGTGCGCGATCATAAGCGGGGGTCCAGTCAACATAATTGCAGACGAGCAGGTCGAGGTCGCCGTCCCGATCATAATCGAACCAGCCACAACTGGTGCTCCAGAGATGATCTGGCCCGCCGACTCCCGCCTGCGCGGTCACATCTTTGAATCGGGTTCCTTCATTTTTCAACAGCCGGTTACTGCCCAGTGACGAAATATAGAGATCAATCAGACCATCATTATCATAGTCTCCACAGGCGACACCCATGCCATACAGTGACAGGTTTAGCCCCATGCGCTCTGTGACAACCTGGAATTTTCCCGAACCGTCATTCTGGTACAATGCCAGCGACGAGACGGACTTATTCTGTTCTGCAGCCTGGTTCCATGGCCAGTTCTGAGATCCGATCAGCAGTAAATCCTGGTCGCCATCGTTGTCGTAATCAAAAAATGCAGCACCGCCGCCCATGGTTTCCGGTAACAGTTTTTCACCAGCGGCACCGTTATTGTGAATAAAACGGATGCCGGCCTCTTCCGTGATGTCTGTGAACGGGATCTTGGGGAGTGTGATCTCTTCCACCTTTCGCTCAGCGGGCAGGCTCAGGGGAGTCTCCCTGACGATTTCTTCCGGCTGCTGCATCTGCTTCCAGGCATAGATGCTTCCGCCACAAACGGCAAGGATCAGAAATGCCGAGAAGGAATACCAGAACGCACGTCCGATGGATTCATCATTCTGTTCGGTTTCAATTTCCAGCTCGGGACCCAAATCATCAGGGTTGAAATCTGACATGAATTTCACTTTCAGTTATCTGAATTCAGTCCTCTCTGCAGCAATGCAGCGGGGAGGACTGATAAGTTTATGGTTTGACCGTACGGTTTAATGAATAGATCACAGGTTGCTCTGCTGCATGATTGGCAGCGGGATATTTTTCGCGTGCTTTCCGTTCAGAGAACCCCCGGGCAGTATCATCGACCTTATATTTCTGGTGCAGCTTCCGGTGTTGATCTGACAGATCCGGTTTCTCCAGCTGATCATAAACCAGCGAAAGGCCATAGTGGGCAGTGACATTCTCCGGATCCAGGACCAGCGTTTTCTGGAACTGTTCGACCGCCTGATTGAGCAGTTGATCGCGCTGCTCCCGGTTTTCTTCGGTGCGGAACCGCTTGGCCTGATCAAACAGGTTTTGCCCGAGGTCATTGATGACCACGTAGTCTTTACTGAAATCAAATCCACGGCGGGTACGTTCTTCCGTCTGATCTTCCAGGACACTGCGGAAGTTTTTCTCTGCCTCTTCCAGGTGTCCCTGCTGCTGATTGACTTTGCCGCTCAACCAGGCCAGGGTCCAGGGCGGAGCGGGAGGATCGCTGAATGACGCCGTTCTTTTCAGGGCGTTGACAGCGTCTTCCAGGCGTCCTTCCGTGAAGTACACCCGCGCCAGGTTTAACGAACCATCATAGCGGTTCAGTTGATCAACCTGCTCAAAAGCTTCAGCTGCCTGCCGCAACTCCGCCTTGCCTTTTAGAAACAGGCCGATGCCATAATCGTTCCAGCGCTGCCAGACGGGAATTTCGACCTTCTTGTTTTCCACTTCTGCAGTGACCCCTTCGATCGGAAACGTGATGGTATCCGAGGCAATCGTTGTGATGGGCAGGGTATTCACATAGGGAACGCCTTTTTCCTTCCAGGACAGCTCCTGCCCTTTGGCTTCCAGTGCCGAGGCGACAAACTGCATGTAGTGTGTATCAAATTTTCGATACTGCAGTTTGGCTTCGACTGTTACCGGGGCCGTCAGGTCATCGGGCAGATTCAATTCATAGTGAATGGTCTGTCCGGCTCCAGGTGGCATCTGGTTGTTATAGAGTGCCATGAAAATGTCCTGCGCGTTACGTCGCGAAATCCGATTTCCATCGCGGTCAATCACAAACGCATTTACGAAATGCGACCAGGGATCAACCGTTCCGTCAGCTTCGCGTGAACCGCTGCGTCCAATGATCCGGTCACCACTTCTGACCGTCACGTCCAGCCAGATCTCGTTCGAGTCGGCTGTTCCCTGTGTGAAGTGATGTCCGACCTTCAGAGTGCGGAGTACTGTTTCCAGCAGGTATTTGTTGCCGGGCTTCAGAGTGGGGACTGCCGGTCGCAAGGGCGCGATCAGTTTTCCTTCAATACTGGCCTCTTCACGAATGCCGAAGAAATCCACGCGGAGGTTATCTTTGAGAAATGCCTGATGAACGGCGACTGTTTCCGGATCATTGCGTAACGCGGCGATGCCGGTATTCGCAGCGGGGAACAGGTGATTGTGAACACTGGGTTCCTTCGAATCATAGAAGTGCCGAGCACCGAAGTCGTTCGAAGGCTTGGCAGGCATGTGGCACTTGTTGCAGTTCTCCTGTGCCTGGGGAGGATAGTAAAAACTCCGCGCCCCATGACCGGACACGCCGCTCAACAGAAAGGAATCGTAATGGTTCTGCCCGCGGAGGAACTTATACTGATTCAGTTCTTCGGGCAGATGCACTTTGTGGCAGGTCCCACAGAATTCAGTTGATTTGTGAAGATCTTTCAGGAACGTTTTTTTATGAAATGCCGGCTTGGCTTTCACCAGCTGATTATTGACCCATTGCAGAAACGTATTGTCGCTGTAGGCAAACGGATAGTGGATGGGTTCTTCAATGGTATAGTCACTGTTGCCACGCACGCTGTTGACATGCGTAATGGCATGGCAGGTCGTGCAGGTGATTCCCGCCTGCGAGGTGATGTGGTTGATATCATCAAAGTTGGGATCATCAAAGGCACCGCTGAAGAAGGGGACCGGGTCGTGGCAGCCGGCGCAGAACCGGGAGGCCTGCAGGTTTCCATCCCGTTCAAAGGAGACTTTACGGGTTTCTCTTACAGACGCGAGGTAGGCGGGATTATTAAATGAACTGAAATGATGAACGCTGTTTTTCCAGTCGGCGTGCGTATCGGGATGGCACTTCTGACAGTAGTCATCCATCATCAACGCTTCTGCGGGAATGAAGTCGCCTGTCGAAGTCCGGGAGAGGGAGGGAAAGAAGTATTTCTCGCCTGATTTGGGGCCGACCACATTCCATTTGCGGGGATCGGAAGAATGGAACATCAGCATGCCAACCACCATGGCAGTGATGACACCCAGGTAAGCGAGTCCTCCTTTCCACTTGATCTTGGGGCCGACCAGGCGATGCAGCCAGTACATCCAGAGGGCAAACACCGGCGCTATCACGTGACACCAGTAGGTGACAGATCGCGCGGTGGGATTTTTCATGTCGAATGAACCGATGCGTAATAATAAGATTCCGGAAACCAGTACCAGGCAGGAAATAAAGAAGAGTCCATAACCCACCCGCACGGCACGACGGTTCAGGCGGTTCTTTGTGTTATAAATGTGTACGATGCCAAACATGATAAAGGGAGCCAGTAGCAGCAGGCCCAGAATCAGATGCGCGAGAAACATGTACTGGTAGAACCAGTTTTCCAGAGTCTCACCACTTAACCAGTCATAGACGGTGATGCTGACCAGATAGATTGAATTGGCGCCCAGCAGTGCCACCATGAAGAAGAGTAGATAGAGAACTTTACGTAATTTCGGTCCGATGGCTTTGCGGACGATACGACGTGGCTTTGCTTCCGTCATGGAAGAATCGATGGTAGTCATAACGACAAGAAATCCTGCACTAAATGGCTGTTGCAAAACCTGCCGTTTCTTTCACAACGCTCAGCAGAGCGCAGGCGAATCCAGAATAGGAAATGGATTGCGCAGACAGGTTTCATGAGACAACAGAGACAATGTCCCTGTATCCAATGTTTCAGAAGCCACGCTGTTCAGGAGGACGATCAATGCGTGATTGATACGCAGAGGAACTGAGTAAGTGAGAGGAGTTGACGAGACTCTTTTGCCGTTGGGGGGATGTCACTGATTCCCATCCTCCCGTGCAGGCTGCCTTGAAAACGGTGGTCACCAGTATCGGGGTTTCTGGAGCAGGATCGGGATGCTGCTTCTCGCAACCTGGGCCCGAGCAGGGCCGGGCGGGTGGCGGCTGTGCCGGATCTGAGAGCAGATCATAATGTGAAGTCTCATTTTGACCTGTATGCGACAGATAATCTCCACAGGTCGCTTGAGCAGAATCGAGCGACATCAGATTCACGGCGCAGACGGCAAGGGCAGTCAGCAGCAGACGAAATGCGGATGAAGATCGATTAGCCATAGACATCACGAAAAGAAACCGAAAAGGTATTGAATTGAATACATCTATCTCTCTTTATCAATATACTCAGTCAGCAGTTCAATTCCGAGCGAAAAAAATTGGTCTCGATCGGTTTTCACAGAAATCAACTGAATTTCAGTTGGGAGAGACGGGGTTCAATATGGGGCTTGACGAAAAACACGATTCCGAAGACACTTTTACGACTTTGTGCCTGAATCCCGAAGCAGTCCGTTTAATTTCCGATCGTTGGCTCCAATAGCTAAGGTGAGGCATGCTCTGGGGTTCAGTTGAATTCGATCCCGTCTGATTTTCAGGAAGAAGCAGGCAATCACAGCAGGGAAGTTTGGGGGAACGATCATATGATCGATTGGCGCATGGCACGATACCGACTGGAATATCTGATTTTCCGCACGCTGGTTTGTGTCGTCAGATCATTACCGTTGCGAGAATCGGTGAAACTGGCCAAAGGAATGGCGTTTGTGATCCATCGCTGTCTGCCCCGCAAGCTGACTCGTTATCATGTGGCTGCAGAAAACCTGCGGACCGCCTTTGGTGAAGAACTTTCTGAACAGGAAATCGACCAGACCATCTATCAGATGTGGACGCATCTGTTTCGCATGGTGGTGGAAATCATCCAGCTGCCCCGCAAACTGCATCGGGGAAATATCTTTGATGTACTGGACTTCGATTATCCGCCGGAACTGATTACCGCACTCTGTTCCGGCAGACCGGTGATTCTGTTAAGCGGCCATTACGGTAACTGGGAGGTTGCGGTTTCTGTCTTCGGGCTGTTTGGCTTTCCCATGGGAGTGGTCGCCCGGGAACTGGATAATCCCTTCCTGAACGAATGGTTCGAAAAATTCCGCCAGCATACCGGGCATCGTGCGATGGCCAAGAAAGGTGGTTACGACGATATGATTGCCACGATTGAACGCCGCGGACATCTGGCGTTGCTTGGCGATCAGGACGCAGGCAAACGAGGATTGTTCGTTGACTTCTTTGGCAAGCCTGCTTCGACCTTCAAATCGATTGCGCTGCTGGCTCTGGAATATCGAGCCTATATCTGTGTGGGCTATGCCCGTCGATTGCCCGATGATTTTGAAAACAATCAGTGGGTCAAATTCGAAATGGGTTGCGAGCAACTGATCGATTCAACGCAGTGTGTGACTGCTGATCCGGTAGGAGAAATCACCCAGCAGTTTACGACGGCCCTGGAAAAAGCAGTGCGGAAATCTCCCGAACAGTATTTCTGGGTTCACCGGCGCTGGAAAAGCGAACCGCGTGTCCGTGCGAAAAAGAAACGTCAGGCAGAAACGATTCAGGAAAAAAAGGCAGCCTGAATTGATTCAGACGCTGATCTCCACTACAAACGCAATCAGAGGTCATCTGACAGAACCGGCGACTGCCCGTTCATGATGAGACCATGAACAGCGCACCTGAAACAGACAGCCGACCTGGAGACAGTCATGGGCAAAAAAATACGGATCGCCGATCTCACCGCAGTTCCGGAAGGGCAGGCAGGTGAGTTTGTTGCGGAAGATCGGATTATAGCCCTGTATCATGTGGATGGTGCGTATTATGCAATGGATGGTGTCTGTCCGCATGCAGGCGGACCTCTGGGAGAAGGGACACTCACGGGCAACGTTGTCACGTGTCCCTGGCATGGCTGGCAGTTTGATGTCACTACGGGTAAACACTGTCTGAATGAACGCCTGTGCCACCCCACCTATTCCGTCTTTGAGGAAGAGGACGGGATTTATATCGAACTACCTGAGTCATAGCAAATCAAGAAACGAGTCAGCAGGCGGCATGAAATATAAAGCGGTGATCTTCGATTGTGATGGGGTGCTGGTCGACAGCGAAACGCTGGGGAATCGCGTCCTGGCCGAGATGATTACAGAGATCGGCTTTCCGCTTTCTCCCGAACAGGCGGTTCAGCAGTTCAAAGGGGGGAAGCTGGCCGACTGTCTGGCCGTTGTCGAAGATCAGATGGATGCGAAGTTACCGGCAGATTTTGCCAATCAGGTTCGGGCCCAGATGGCAAAAGTATTCGAAAAAGAGCTGCAGGCCATTCAGGGAGTTCGCGAAGCTCTGGAAGCGATTCCCGTTACCAAGTGTGTTGCTTCGAATGGGCCAGAAGAAAAGATGGCGCTCACTTTGAAAATCACTGATCTGTCCCGTTACTTTGAAGGCCGCATTTATTCAGCCTATACGGTAGGAGTCTGGAAACCGGAACCCGATCTGTATCTGTTTGCGGCTGACCAGATGGGAGTACATCCGAGCGAGTGTGTGGTCATTGAAGACAGCAAACTCGGAGTGCAGGCGGCAGTCGCGGCAGGGATCCCGGTACTCGGTTATGCCGATCATAGTTCACCGGTCGAACTGGAATCATTCGGAGCCAAAACGTTTCGCTCAATGTATGAACTCCCGGCTTTACTCGGGCTGCAGTCCTCACATTTCTGATGCGACGGGTAATCTACCTCCGATTCAGGCGGCAAAGATTGCTGTTTGATATTTCTCTGCGTCTCCTCAATGCGCGGATTACGCCGATCGACTGGTAATTCTTACATCGTTGATTTCAAAGTGGTGAGAATAGGGCGACCTTACAGCCGATAAAATCGAAAAAAACTGAAGTTTTCGGTCAAGATGCTAAATTGATTAAGCCGATAATTAAAGTGAGGCTGGAGTAAATTCCCGTCTCCTGTTTTGTTCAGCTCATTCAAAATGATACTGGTTTGCAGAGAATTGCCTCTGCCTGGCTGTGGATTCAGCCGGTCCGGAATTCATTGAGTTCGATATAGGAAGGATCCTTTCCATGCAACATCGGCTTCGAATTTTTACAGGTGAAGAAGAAACGCTCGAACAGAAAGACAGTCTGGTCAATGTTCGATTTGGGGAAATTGCAGATGCCCTGGCAGAAGCAGTTTACTATCGTCGTACCTGGATCTCTGATTTTTCAGAAGACGAAGTAAAGATTCCCTCTGATCTCTATGCCATCCTGGCAGCATACAGTCATCTCCGCCCGGGCGCCTGATGGCTGATAAACCGCTCTCGCAGAAGTTTCTGATTGGTGTACTCGTTGCGGCTGGTCTCTACCTGGTCGTAATTGGCGCACAACGATTTTATGAGCATTATCGGGTGAAGCAGATTGCGCTTGAGTTTGTGGACGCTCTGGAAACAGGGAATGAATCACAGATTCGCGCTCTGCTTACACCTGAAAAAGCGGATCTGGCGAAGAAGTTGAATCTGAAGTCTCAAGACGATTCGCAGCCTCTGGAATGCCGTGTTCTCGATGTCAAATTGACCGCTTCTACAGCACAGGTCCGTGTGCAGATTCAGAAAAACGGCTATGCAATCAAACCGGACATCCATCTTGTCAAAAGTCAGACCGGTGTCTGGAAGGTTTCTGAAATCACTCAGGCCAAAGTGGATCCTCTCTGGTATGACCAGGAGGATGAACTGGACCGGAAAAAACTGACAGAAGAAGGCGTGCCTCCTGCAGAAGTACAGGGACGCGTGCTTGCAAAAGAGCTGGCACGTTCGTTAAATACAACTGTGGACAATGCGGATTCGGATCAGGCTGATCCCTGAAACATATTATTCGCTTCCGCGATTTCCCGGCTCGACCAGAGACCTCACTGTTATTTCTTTCTGTGTAAAATCACGGAGATACGAAAAGTAATCTGACAATCAGCCGGTCAGCTTTTCTCTATTATGCGAGGTATTGATGTCCCCGACATCGTCAGCTGCTCAGCGTGCTGTTCAGATCTGGAAAGCCGGAGTCAAGGCCGTCAATTCCGAAACGCTGGTTTCCCAGGCCATCCAGGTTTCCGATCAGGAACTGACAATCTGCGGACACACCATTCCGCTGCAGGGACAGGAACGACTGCTGGTAACCGGCGCTGGAAAAGCGGGCAGTGGGATGGCTGCGGGGGTGGAAGCTGCACTGCGGGGTTCCGCTTTGGCTGAAAGAACATCCGGCTGGGTGAATGTTCCCGCCGACTGTGTCCGCCGACTTTCAAAGATTCACCTCTATCCCGCCCGACCTGCGAGTCTGAATGAACCGACGGCGGAAGGCGTCTACGGCGCCCGCCAGATTCTGCAGAAGATGTCGAATCTGCAACCGGATGATATCTGCATTGTGTTGATCTCCGGGGGCGGCAGTGCTTTGCTGCCAGCGCCCCTGCCGCCGGTGACACTGGAAGACAAACAGCTGGTCACGCGGCTGTTGATGTCCTCGGGAGCCACCATTCAGGAACTGAACTGTGTCCGCAAACAGATCTCCGCTGTAAAAGGAGGGCGACTGGCTCAAGCAGCCGGCTGCCGACTTCTGTTTGCCCTGATCATCTCGGATATCGTCGGCGATCCCCTCGATCTGATTGCTTCGGGACCGACTGTTGCTGATCAATCAACGACGCAGGATGCAATGCAGGTTCTGCAAAAATTTGTTTCAGATCCCGCGCAGATTCCGGCAAGCGTATGGAGCATATTAAAGTCAGAGTCGACACCCGCACAATCTCCACAGCCAGACCGACAGGCGACGGTCTTCAATCAGATTATTGGCAGTAACGCAACGGCTCTGGAGGCGGCTTCACAGCAGGCGCGGGCGCTGGGATATGAAGTGTATTCGCTGGGATCGGCAAACGAAGGAACCGCCGTCGACACCGGGGTGGAACTGGCTGAACTGTGTCTGCAGATACGGGCCGGAGCAGGTCCTGTAAATCGTCCTGCCTGTATTCTCAGTGGCGGGGAACCGGTGGTTGACCTGTCGACTTCTCCCCAGCCGGGAAAGGGGGGCCGTAATCAGGAAGTGGTACTGGCTGCCATGCAGCGCCTCTGGGATGAATCACTGTCCGGATTCTGCATTCTCTCCGGAGGCACTGATGGCGAAGATGGTCCTACGGATGCCGCCGGCGGGATTCTGGATGAGCACAGCCTGAAACGGGCCCAGGAACTGCAGCTGGATACCGCCCGGTATTTACAGGACCATAATTCCTATCCCTTTCTGGCGAAAACAGGCAGTCTCCTCAAAACAGGAGCCACACAAACCAATGTCATGGATTTGCGAGTGGTCATCGTGGACTGACAACTCTGCGTTTCTCTGCCGTCTCGTTTACAGACTGAGCATCTCAAGCTTGGCGTGAGGGATTGCTCGAATCACATGCAGTTCCGGGTGATTCTGCAGATTGAAAATCTGGGTAGTGCCATCGGGCTTCCGTATGCTGACTACCGGCGCATCGTACTGCTGACGATTCGTCCGAATCACAGTTGCCAGTTGACCCTGATTCAATTCGACGACCGATCCGACAGGGTACAGCGAGATCGACTGCAGTAATGCGCGAACCGCACCGCTGTCGAAGATGCCTCGTGAGGCACCATAGATCAACTGTTCCACTGCCTGGTAAGGATGGACTTCTGAATTCGCCGCAGCCACGGAGACCAGGGAAAGGAATTCATCTGCCACCGCAGCAATTTTTGCAAAGGGGTGAATTTGATTTTGTTTCTGGCCTCGCGGGTAACCGGATCCATCACAGCGTTCGTGAATCTGATACGCCACAATCCGGGAGATCATGGGAAATTCATTTGATTCACAAAGCAGGTTATAGGTGATGGCAGGGTGCTTTTTCAGTTCCAGGAAATCGATGGGGCTGGCTGGCAGGTGTCCCTGTATACCCCCGGAATTGATTTTGATCATACCCGTATCATGAACCAGGCAACCGATGCAGAGTTGGGATAAGTGTTCTCGCTGCAGGCCGAGTTGAGTGCCTATCGCCATCGCCAGACTGGACATCTGCAGGCCGTGCCGACAGAAATTTCCCAGAGCGACTGGCGTGATCCCTTCCAGTACAAACAGATCCATATCCTGGATCATCTTTGAGAATGAGCAGTCTGTCACATTTCGAATCTGCGAGAGGCTGATGCGCGAAGCACCCAGAACCTGGCGGTAAATATCATCTGTGACTTTGGTCAGGACCGCAAATTCTTTTCGGTATTCTTGCTGTAATTCCGGTGAATAGGCGGTCGCTGCAGGGGGAGTCACTTCATGTAGGAACGATTGAGGCTGGATCTGCCAGGGGGAATTCGTTCGTTCCGTATCAGCAGCCTGGCCGGGGGCTGAAGTGCCTCCTGACCGTTTTCTTAATTTTTGACTGCGCAGGCGTAGTGAAGAAGTGAAACCGGAAGACTGGCTTTCTCCGGGAGACAGCGTCAGGTTTGACAAATCCCGTTCATGCACCCGCACATTGCGAATGCCACGATTCTTCAAATTCTGGATGGTTGCCTGTGTGATTTTTTTGCCGCTGGCCAGCAGCAGGATATTCTTTTCGCCTTCCGCATCATAAATGGGAGACTGTAATTTGACTCCCATTCTTAAACGGTCAATATTCAGCGCGCTGTAAGGGCTGGATTTCTGTTTGATAATTCTGGCAACCATAATGTGAGACGCCGCTGTGCCCGGGGATCTGCAATTTAAATCTTGCGATGTTGTCAGAAGACACTGACAGGATTTAAGAGTGACCGGATTGCATAAACCGATACGCAAGCATAAGTAATTGCATAAACTTAGGTCAGACACACAGACCGGCCAAACCGGAATATCCGGAGACACGTTCGTCATGGAATTCAGGCAGAAGATATGACGAGTCTGTCAATTGTGCGGATTGTAGCAGAGGCAAAACAGCCTGTTGCCGACGCTCAGTTGCGTTCCTGCTGGTAGAGAGCGGTGAGAAATTCTTCAATGCTTTTGAATTTCTTGCCTTCCGCGGCAATGGTTTCGACCTTGGCCCGCGCTTCAGTTGACGAATATCCCAGGCTGAGCAGCGCTTCATAGGCTTCGCTGAACACATCGGTGCGGCCTTCCTCGGCAGGAAATTCTTTGGCAACGATCAGCGCAAATTTTGTCATTTTGCGTCTGAGTTTGGCGACGATTCGCTCGGCGACAGCCGGACCAATTCCCGGCAGCGTCGTGAGTTGTTTGATGTCTTTTTCCTCGATGGCTGTCGCGACTTCTTTCACGGGACGCACCATCGCCCGTAATGTTTTCTTGACGCCGACCCCATCGACCGAGCACACCAGTTCGAAGAACTCTCGTTCGGCGTGACTCATGAATCCGATCATGCGGGGGGTGAGTCTCCCTTTCTGTGGATTTCCCTCGATGTACTGAATGGTTTTCAGGCTCACTTCGCTGCCGATCAGGGGCTGCAGCTGACGGCGGACGAATTCCGGAATAAAGACTTCATAGTCAAACGCCCCGACGGAAATAATTGCTTCGGTTAAGTTCAACTCAATCAGTTCGCCGCGGATATTGGTAATCATGGGTGCTCAATGGAAAAGAGAAACTGGTTTCACAGACAGGTGACACGGATCGTGTGGTAATGGCATAAGGCTGCTGCAAAAGCGTCTGCCACGTCATTGGGTTCTAAAATGGCTTTCAAGCCCAGCTCTGTTTTGATGGCGTGCTGCATCTGTTCTTTGGAAGCACGGCCGCTGCCGGTGATTAATTTTTTAATCTGAGTCGGCGTATAATGTACGACAGGCACACCCGCATCATGGGCGGCGAACAGGATCGCACCCCGGGCGTGAGCCATGATGATCGAACTTTTCGGGAAACGGGGAGTTGTAAATACCTGCTCGATGACCATCACATCCGGACGGTATTCGGCAATGACTTCCCTGATCCCGGAAGCGATTTCATGAACACGCGCAGCCAGGTTTGTTTCCTGGTTCGAGCGGATGATGCCGCCTTCACACAGCACCGGGCCTTTCGCTGACTGCTGTAACAAAGCATACCCCGTCCGGTTTAACCCCGGGTCAATACCCAGAAATCGCACCGCTGTGGTCAACTCTGTTTCATCCATGGTCGAGTTCAGATTCATGAGACGCTCTACGTTATCCTACGTTATCACAGGAAAGTGGATCAGCCCCGTCGCCACAAACTGCCTTCCGGACGATCTTCTACTGTGATCTGACAGGCGGCGAGACCATCGCGAATTTTATCTGCAATGTCCCAGTTTTTGCTGCTGCGAGCATCTTTGCGAATCTCCAGAACCAGTTCCATCAACTGATTGACCAGGCCATCATCGGCGGCTGATTCTTTCACCGGCGCTTTGCGGAAGACACCCAGCAGGTTGGAGAGTTCCTTGAGCAGACTGGCGCCGCTTGTCAGTGCCTCAACCATTGCCTGGTTCTGCTTGCCTTCACCTTCCAGGTGCTGTGAATGAATCAAAGCGTTCAATGTCGACCGTAATTCAAACAGCACACCAATCGCACCACCCGTATTAAAGTCGTCGTCCATGGCTTCCAGGAATCGCTGACGCAGTTCGGATAGCTGCTGGAAATATTCGGCAGGTTCTCCCTTCAACCCGGTGGACTGTTCCCGCTTTTCCGAGGTGGGTAACTGGTAGAAACTCTCGCCTGTGATACGTTCGAAGGTTTCAAAGAAGCGGTAGAAGCCTTCAATGCCTTTTCCGGTTTCCCGGATGTTTTCGTCACTGAATGCGATCGGGCTGCGATAATGTGTGGAAAGCAGAAACAATCGCACGATTTCCGGCGGGTGAATCGCAAACAGTTCTTTGACCGATGCAGCGCCTTTGGATCCCGAAAGTTTATCGGCTTCCTGTGCCTGCTGATCCACCGCGACATCTCCATGACGATCATGCTGGCCGCCCACTTTCCCAGCCGCATCACTGGCCTGCATTAAACCGTTGTGAACCCAGTAACGCACGTAGGTTTTTCCCGTACAGCATTCTGACTGGGCGCGTTCGTTTTCATGGTGGGGAAACATCAGGTCAAGTCCACCGCCGTGAATGTCAAATGAATCGCCGAGCAGTTTGCGGCTCATGGCGGAACATTCAATGTGCCAGCCTGGTCGACCGGGTCCCCAGGGACTGTCCCAGGCGGGTTCGCCCGGGCGCGATTTCTTCCAGAGCGCGAAGTCAGCCGGATTCTTCTTTTTATCATTGGCTTCGACACGCGTGCCCGCGATCATTTCTTCGATTTTACGACCGCTGAGACAGCCATATTTACTGTCTGCTTCAGCAGAGAAGTAAACGTCACCATCCAGCGGGTAAGCGAAGCCTTTGTCGATCAGCGATTGAATGATTTCCTGCATCGGTTCGATATAGTCGGTGGCTTTGGGGAAATCGGTAATCGTATCGACGCCCATGGTCTCCAGGTTATCGAAGTAATCCTGAGTCATTTCTGCCGCCAGCTTCTCCACGGAGATGTTCAATTCAGCGGCTTTATTGATCAGTTTGTCATCGATGTCAGTGATGTTGTTGACGAATTTGACATCATAGTTGTTGTAGGTCAGATAGCGGGCGATCGTGTCGATAATGACCGGACCGACCATGTGACCGATATGCGCGTGCTTGTAAACCGTGGGGCCACACAGGTAGATGCCAACCTTGCCCGGTTTGATCGTCTGGAAATCTTCTTTTTTGCGGCTGAGTGTGTTGTAAATTCTGAGTGTCATTGTGCTGGATACCTGAATTTCTTCCTGTAATCAAATGAATGAGGAACCTGAAGTGAAGCAGGTTCAGTCTGATAATGAATTTCACTGAGTTCGCGTTAAAAGTACCACAGCATCTGCTGTCATCGCTTCCTGTCGGCCGACAGGGCCAACGCGTTCTCCTGTTTTTGCCTTGATATTGACCTGCTGTGCTTCCAGGTCCAGTAACCCGGCGACAGATTGCCTGATCTGAGGTTTGTAGCTGGCTAGTTTAGGACGTTCTGCTGAAATAGTGCAATCCAGGTTTACGATTTGCCAGCCAGCCTGCTGCACTTCTGCAAATGCGGCTTTCAACAGCTTACCGGAATCGGCGCCTTTCCAGCGGTCATCCGTGTTGGGAAACATCTCTCCAATGTCTCCCAGGCCCGCTGCTCCCAGCAGTGCATCGGTAATCGCGTGCAACAAGACATCGGCGTCACTGTGTCCGACCAGACCTGACTCAAACTCAATCGAGACCCCTCCCAGTATCAGCGGGTAACCTGCTTCCAGCCGATGGCAGTCCTGGCCTGCACCAATTCGTAATTCGGGAATTTTCCGGGGTTCGGGGGCAGATGTCATGGGTTCGAATCAATAACCGTTGTCGAAATCGCTCAGAAAACGACAGTTTCTATTCTAATGTATACAGGATTCGGTCGGGTTCAGCTGAAGCAGGCAGATCATAGCTGGAGCAGTCAAACAAGGCAATATGAGCCGGAGTCCCAAGTCGTTCTCTGAACGAGAGTAGCGTAATTCTTGAGCAAACAGTGCCGTTTCAGCAGAATCTGGTGAATCCGAAATTTCAAATTGACATCAAATTCGATTCCCGTTAGACTCCCGGCCCCTTCGATTTAAGCGGCGATCTCCTGCCGCGCACCAATCTCTCAAACTGATACCTCTCTCAACCTGAACCATTCATGAAGTTATCCCCTCTCAGATCCTGTTTACTGGTTCTGACGCTGGTTTTACTGGTCGTCAAAATCTCCGGCTGCGCGCTGATGGAAGAAAGTGCCGTGTTCGGTTTGAAGAAATATGCAGAGAAACAGACGGTCAACAAGCTGCCTGCGATTCCTGTATCACTGGATGCCATGCAGGTTGAAATTGTATTCATCGAACGACCGGTCACAGACCCTCTGCTCGGGTCGACGCTCTGGGATGAGGTCGATGAAATCGGAGCCATCGAACTGATGGACCAGGAAAACCTGAATCAGAATGGTCTGCGTGTCGGCCATGTCAGTTCAGTTCCCCCCCGAGCGTTGCAGACCCTGCTAGGTTTGAAATCTCACCTGGGTGGACTTTCCCGGGAAGATGAATCACTGCTGCTTTCCGGCAGAAGACTGATGTTAAGATCGGGTGTTCCCACAGATATCAAGACAAGCGATTCCTACCCGAAATGTAAACTCGAACTGCTCACAGGAGATGATACTGAGCCTGTGGAATTGAAAGAGTTTGAAGAAGCTCAATGTGTGATGCGAGTCAAAGCACATAAAGTTCAGGATGGCTGGGCAAAACTCGAGTTTACTCCTGAAGTCCATTATGGCACCCAGCAGATGCGACACACTCCAACGAATATTGGCTGGCAGCTGGAAAGTCGCCGGAATACCAGTCCGCTCTATAACCAGAAGTTTGAAGTCACTCTGAACGTTGGCGAAATGGCAATCATTACAGCCACCGAGGGCGTCAAACCAGATTCAGCAGGTCACCTGTTTTTCCGCGGAGAAGGCTCCAAATCGGACATTCAGAAAATCCTGGTCGTGCGACTCTCTAACATGTCCAAGATGGATGTAGTTCGCAGCGAATAATGCATTGCTCATAACAAAACTGAGCTGTAAAAAAGCGAGCTGCTTCGCGGGGAAACAGCTCGCTTGAAATCAGTTATTCCGCTGAAATGCCGACGCGAATCAGACTTTGCCGAAAATGGTTTTTCCGCTGGAGAACAGGTCGTCACAGGCTTCACCCATCCGTTTGACAACTCCCATTTCACCGGCTTTCAGATAGCTGCGTGGGTCGTAGACTTTTTTGACCCCGACTTCGCCATCGATCTTTAATACGCCGTCGTAGTTCTTCATCATGTGATCCACAACAGGACGGGTGAAGGCGTATTGAGTATCGGTATCGATATTCATCTTCACAACACCGTATTCCAGAGTTTCCCGCAGTTGATCTTCAGGCGTTCCTGAACCGCCATGGAATACGAGGTCGAAGGCAGCTTCCTTACCGTATTTGGCAATGACAGCTTCCTGACCCTGTTTCAGAATTTCCGGACGCAGTTTGACGGCACCCGGTTTATAGCTGCCATGTACGTTACCGAATGTCGCAGCGAACATATAACGACCCAGACCGTTGAGGGCCTCATAAACCGCGACCATATCGTCTGGAGAAGTATACAGCTTGTCGGCTGGCTGATCGGAGTTATCCACACCATCTTCTTCACCGCCAACCACACCGGCTTCCACTTCCAGAATGATCTCATTGGCAGCACACAGCTTGAGCAGATCAGCTGACAATTCCAGGTTTTCCTTGAGCGGCAACTCTGACGCATCCAGCATGTGTGACTGGAACAGGTTCGGCAGGCCCGCTTCACGTCGACGGGCGGTTTCTGCAATCAGTGGCTTCAGGAAGGAATCGACCTTGCCCGGCTGACAGTGGTCCGTATGTAAAGCGATCAGCACATCATAGCGTTCTGCCAGTCGATGAGTGGCTTCTGCGAGAATGATCGCGCCCAGAACGGCATCTTTCTGATCCAGACCGGAAGCAAATTCACCACCGCCGGTTGAAACCTGAATGATTCCGTCTGACTTCTTATCGGCAAATGCTTTCAGGGCTCCGTTGATCGTGGTCAGCGAGGTGACATTCATCGCGGGATAGGCATAGTTACCTTCTTGAGCGGCATCCAGCATCGCTGCGTATTGAGCTGGGGTTGCAATCGGCATTGGTTTTTCCTGTTCAGTTTAAATGTTAATTCTGACTATGTTTAAATCTATCTGACAAACGCTGTCTGATCTGTTCCTGCTTCGCTGCCGGATGAAAATCCAGGTCGATGTCCCTCACGGACCGGCATCAGCAGAGAACCGGAAAAGAGGATCGAGAGAGGGGGCACAGAGATTCCGCTGCTTCAATCTTTCGTTAAGACAGTCATCATCCCTCTTGAAACGTAAGTACCGTTCATCAAGACCGATGTGATCAATCTATAAATTGAATGCGGCCCGAAATCTGTTGCACAGAGTCGAGAACGCACCACTCTTAACCATAGCGTCCCTCAATTTATTCAACTCGGTCTAAATGACCCTGGAAACGTGACAGTAAACCTGGCACAGTAAATCGAGCCAGTTTTCAGTCTGTTTCTATACTGTTTATTATCAAGTTCTGCCTGGTCATTCAAGTGTCGCAGGAATCTGTGTCGCGAAGCTTGACAGGGGAATTCGCTCGACCAGCATAAAATACCTGTTTTGAACCGGAAATTGCAATATTCCCCAGTGAGCGGGAGACGCATTTACAGGACATCGTTCTACAAGGTTGACTGCGACGGGAAGCTCATTATTCGGGAACCTTGTTCAGTAATTCAACGCCTGAGGAACCCAAAGACTTTAAGGGCAGCGCTTCCAGCCCCTCGGTCTGCTGATATTGCTGCGGTTCGGGCGTATAGGCCATCACCCGCAGGTCATCAAATAAAATGGCTCCCAGTCCGTTCAGAGACATGGTCAGATGGAAGTTTTCGCTTTGGGAGACTTCTCTCAGCAGATCAATTCTCTGCCAGTCGCTCTGCGCATTCCAATGTAAGGCACCACCTGGCCCCATGATGCTGTCCTGAAAAGTGGCGCCCAGCGGATTGCCGGTAATGGCTGTCGAAACCTTGACCCAGCCGGTGACATGCACAATCTGCCCGCTGCGCACTGCCAGAGGAGGAGTGGTGACCCGTACCAGAGGCCCTTCGATGTTCTGAGGAATATCATTGCGACTCAAGGGTGCGGCCAGTAATCGCAGGCTGAATTCGCCGGATCGTCTGTCGCGGGGATACAGTTCAGCAATCGCCTGAGTTCCCTCTATCGGATTTTGGACGTGTTTCCAGTCTTCGACGACCATCGTGTCGATGTCTTCAAAATCTCCTGATCGCAGCAAATTCGGATTAATGTGCTTTGCGCTGCGGCCAATCTGTTCAATCATTCTCCAGTGGTCGGGCAGGGTACTGTAGGAAATGGTATAAGGGCTCGTCATCGAAGAGGAGAGGGTGCGGGTTGCTTCGCGCCATTGAATGCGCTGCAGAATTCTCAGTAACTGCCGACAGTCACGAGCCGCGGTATGGGCCTCATGAAAATCCTGGGAGGTCAGGGAGACTTCCGCCTGGCTCAACCGTTCGCGGGCCCGTTCCAGTATCGCTGGCCCATCCATGCGCGCGACCTTGCTCACGCCCATTTCCAGCAGCTCGGCATTTGTTTTTTCACAGCGTTCCAGTTTGGCTCGACTCAGTTTCAGACTGGTTTCTGCTGCCTGGGGACTGATCTCCCTGATTTTATTTCGCAGTTTCTCGATCAGACCCTGATCCGATGTCATGATGATGATCGATGTCATATCAAATTTGGGAAGTGAGATTTCCACACCCCCGTTCACCCGTTTTCGATCCAGGTTTTTGATTCTGGTGCTACTCAGTTCCCAGACGGAAGCAGAGACATTCCCACCAGGGATCACGATTTTCGCCTCATTTCCTGCCATCTGATCGGGCACAAACTGCGCCCCATCGCGATACCATACCGGCAGAATCAAGGTGCCATACTCGGAATGGATAATGGAAGCCTGCATTTCCGTTGCCGCTTCTTTTTTCTGTTGCAACAGCATCTCTCGCTCTGCCAGCTGTTCGTCACGCATCAGCCTTTTCGAACCGGAGGTCTTGAAATCCGCACCCAGTTGAGTGATCAGGGGAGCCTGTTTTTGTATCAGCGTGAAGGGAACATGAGAAATCACAGATCCGGTCGCCAGCCAGGGTTCGATCAGGTCGATTTCCCGGTTTAACTGTTCGATCACCAGTTTGCGCTCCAGTGCTCCCGGCGCACTCGTATCGTCCAGTCGATCAGTCGTCCAGTAACCGACGGCCCGGCAACCCGCTGACAGGGTGGCATACACCTGCAGACGGATCTGTTCAGGCTCAATCACAATCGGGGTTTTATGAAAAGAATCACGCCAGCGTGCATTGGCAAACGTCGGTTCCGTCTGGATCCACGTCCACAGAAAACGTCCCGGGGCAAGCCGTGTTTTTTCAATCAGCGTATTACGATATTCCAGCAGGTTGATATCGCTGTTGAGGATCCGGGGGCTCGAGCCAATCATCGAAACTTCCCGGGCTATCTGACGTTCTTTCCCGAGAACATCCGCCATAATGGGCCGCTTGAACTGCTGGTCGGCACTTTGAATCTGACCCACGCGACTGCGGATCTGGTTCCATTCGCTGCCGGGAATCTGGGTTCCCAGATACCAGAAAACGATTGGCGCTGTCTGCTCATCGAACGGGATTAATGTAGCATCGCGAGAGGGAAGAAATGAACCATCCTGTGCCTGTGGTCGAGGCGGAGTCGCCATCGCCCATAATCCCTGGCTGCGAAGTTCCGTCAGAAACCGGTAATCATCAAACTGGGGCGCCTCGATTACATTCATACCCGCCTGTTTGAGTGCTTCCAGACTCTCACCATGATACAGCGACATACGGGGAAACAGGGGTCTTCCCTGCAGTTGAATCCGGTCCAGCAGAAATTCGACGATCGGCTGGGAATTCTGCTTGCTCATGGCGGCAGCGGTCTGAATGACCGAATCGTTGGGACGGACAATCGGGGTCAGTTTCAGATCATCCAGCAGGAATTCCACCTGGTCGGAAGAAGAACGTGTGACAATCAGAACCCGTTCCACGTACATCTCACGTGTGTCCAGCTGACGCAGTTTGGTGCGTCCCCGCAGCAGTCCCAGTGACTGATTCACCAGGGCTTCGGTGGTGGTACACTTCATCTGCTGCCATTTGCCTTCCTCTGTATAAGTGTCTCCAATTAAATAAATGCGGGCGACTGCTCCGGTTTCCGGGTCGATCTGGTGGGGCAGGACCGCTTCCAGTCCTACACGCGTTCCCCGTCGATTGGATTTCAGCCAGAGGGAAAGGGTCAGCTCATTGATGATGCGACTGGAAGGGAGCGGGTGCGAGAGTTCAATCAGCGAACCCAGATTACCCGTCGTAACCTGCAGGTGCTCACAGGCAGCGCCGGCATGCATCACCGACGTGTTGCGGACATGCCACTTTTTTCGAGCCTGGTTCGGATCAATGCGAACCTGCCAGCTGACCTGGGACGTATCATCGAAAGACTCGTGGAATGTTTCCGCGCGCAGAGCAGCTTTGCTGAACAGCCCGGTAATGAGAAAGACCAGCAGGCAGAGGTGACTCTGAAACAGCTTATTCAATATACGTGGCATCGATGCCTGAACTCGAACCCATCCCTGGGATAAAAAGATCGTGATTCTGCGGTTTCTATACTGATTTACACTTTGGGGTGTGTCAGCGGTATGAATTTCAATTCGGTCAGTCTCTGGAAAAGATTCCCCATTTTCCATAAACCAATCACCGTTCAGCATTCTTTACGAAATGTTGTCCGCTGTCCGGTTTTCGTTGCAGTCAGGCAACAGCGGCGTTGCCATAATACAACCTGCCATAACATTGGCAAAAATGACTACATTCCTCGGGGATTTTAGAAGAAATTGCAATCTAAGCCAATACGAAGCCTCCCCTTTTTGTGAATCTGTATCGAGCGAGTGTCTTTCTGTATGTTGGTCTAACTGGTTGTTGAATAGACACTTAATGCGAAACCTCACTTAAATATTCATATTCGGCATGAAATCTGTTCTATTTGTTTTCAGTTCATCCCCTGATGAAATGGATTATTGTGAAAGTACTGGCACCAGCTGAGAATTGAAACTTATGAATATCCGACTCACCGACGAAACAGATAGTGCAAGTCTGCCCCGCGAAGTTATCGACCTGGGCAAAAAAATAGCCGAATTACCAAGGGAACAGCAGGAATTGCTGGAAGTATCCTATTCACGCGTCGTGGAATCGGTGAAACGCCGCAGACGAATTCTGGGACTGATCCAGGAAGCGCTGGCTCAACTCCGCCTGGATGTGAAATACCTTATGTTCGATCTGGATATCACCAAAAAAGAACGTGATGAACTCAAGGCCCGCCTCGAAGAAACTTAATCCTCGAGAGCCGCACCGGGGGATTCTGTCACTTCCTCGACCGACTTGAGTGACCAGTACTGGGCCAGAACTGTCCCGGTCAGCATGCAGCCAAACATATACAGCGCGGGCGGTAATGCGATCATCTCCTGCCCCGGAAATAGCTGGCCTGCCAGAATCGCTCCCAGACCGGCATTCTGCATTCCCACTTCCAGGGTCAATGCCCGCCGCATCGACTCACTCAATTGTAATGCTGCACCTGCCAGGTATCCGCATAGATACCCCAGCAGATTAATCACCAGCAGCGCCACCGCCAGCGATAAAAAGACTTTCTTCAGCTGTTCTTCCTGCAGACTGATCACCGTCGCAATGATCCACAGAATCGAAAAATTGGCGAACGCAGGGCCGAAAACCTGCATCAGACGACTGAATCCATAATGATACAAAGCCAGCAGGTGACCGCCAATCACCGGTAATACCACCTGGGTCAGTAACTGAAAGAATGAGTTTTTCGCCAGTTCTGCTGCATTGATATCAGTTCCGCTGACAGCCAGATAAAGCACGATCGGCACAAACAGTGGCGAGAGCAGGGTGGCCGATGCCGTCAGGCAGACCGAATAACTCACATTGCCTCGCGCCGCCAGCGTCAGCACATTCGAAGCCATCGCCCCCGGCACACAGCCCACCAGGATAATGCCGATCCGTAATTCCGGTTGATCGATAAAAAACAGGCTCATCAGATACGCCAGGCTCGGCATCACCGTGTATTGCACAAATGTGCCGCCCAGCACCTGGTGCCAGCGTCGAAACACCGCCCGCACTTCCTCAGGCGGGAGCAACGAGCCAATCACGAACATTGTCGCGGTAAATAAATACGAGAGATACGGTTTCGAGGCATGAAATGGATGAAACGCGTCAGGCAGAACCTTGTCCCACAGGATCGCCGCTCCCGAAAGCACGATCAGCCAGACTAACAGATAACGTTGCAGCATAAGAGCAGTTCCGGGGATTAAATGACGTCGAGGGGCCTGGGATTGTAATAATCTGAGAGGTTCTCAGCCGCAATCATTTGTTGACTGTAATGAATCGGTTATGATTCCTGACTGTAATCAATGCCATCCTGAAATTCTATGAACAACACCATAATGATGCATGCGGACCATCTGGCGGAATTCGTCAGCAACTTTGAAGAAGCAGGGCTGCTCGTCCGGATCTCATCCCCGGTAGAAACACAGCTCGAAATTGCTGCCATCACCGAACAGGTCGTTAAAGCCAGCCCGCCCGATTCCGCACCCGCACTGCTGTTTGATCAGGTCGCCGGGCACAAAATCCCGGTGCTGACCAATCTGTATGGCAGCCTGCCCCGACTGCTGCAGATTCTGCGAACCGATGCCCTCGATTCCATCGCCGACCGTGTCGCCGGACTCCTGTCACCCGATCTGCCCGAAGGCTGGCTCGATTCGCTGAAGATGATTCCGCAGTTCTCGCAGCTTCTCAACGTCAAACCCCGCATCGTCAAAACCGCCAGCTGTCAGCAGGTGGTCAAGCTCGGCCGTGATGTCAATCTCAGCGAATTCCCGCTGCTCACCTGCTGGCCCGAAGAACAATCGCCCACGATCACCGCCGCCCAGATCATTACATTCGACCCCGAAACCAAAGCCCGCTTCGTCAACGCCCGACCCATTCAGGTCATCTCAGATCAGCAACTGGCAATCCGCTGGAGTCAGCATGACGCCGGATATCAGCTCCTGCAGAAATTCCATGCCCGCGGTCAGCAACTGCCCGTTGCCATTGTGATTGGCGGTGATCCCGTCGGCCTCTATACCGCGCACGCACCACTGCCGAAAATGACCGACCCCTATGCCTTTGGTGGCTTTCTCCGTAATAATCCGTTGGAACTGGTTCGAGCCCGTTCGATTGAAATCGATGTCCCCGCGCAAGCCGAAATCGTGATGGAAGGCTTTATCGATCCCGCCTCTGATCCGGTTGACGTCGGTCCCGTCGCGAATGCCACCGGCTACTACAGTCCAGCTGAAAAAGTGATGCCGTTGAATCTGTCCGCTGTCACCCATCGGGCCAATCCCATCTGGCATGCTCTGATCCCGGCGGCGCCTCCCTCAGAAGCAGATTTTTTCGCTCAAGCCACCGAACGTGTTTTTCTGCCGCTGCTGAAACTGATGGTTCCCGAACTGGTCGACATCCACTTTCCCCCTGCCGGCGCGGGCCGCTATCTGATGTTCGTCAGTATTCACAAATCCTATCCGCAGCAGGCTCGTCGCGTGGTGAATGCATTGTGGAGCCTGGAAAGTCTATTATCATTGAAACTGATCGTCGTTGTGGATGATGACGTCAATGTGCACGACGAACAGCAGGTCTGGTATCGTGTCAGCACGAATCTCAATCCGGGACGCGATCTGATTCACGCAGAAGGGCCCGGCGATGATGACGATCACAGCGCAGCCGTGCAGGGCATCGGCCACAAACTCGGCCTCGATGCCACCCGTAAATCCGCAGCAGAAGGGCATCCCCGCGAATGGCCGTCCGCATTGAAAATGCCCGCTGAAATTTTAGAACGCGTCCAGAGCCGTCTGACTGATCTCGGCCTGTCCTGAAAGTAAGAAACGATCCTGAAGTTATGAATGTTGATAAAACCGGCTCCCGTGTGCAGCAGATGTTTGGCGAAATCGCACCCCGCTACGATTTCATGAATCACTTCCTCTCCGGCGGCGTCGACTACTACTGGCGCTGGCGCACCGTGCGGAAAGTCGCTCCCATTGGCCCGGCTCCGATACTCGATGTCTGTACCGGCACCGGAGACCTTGCCCTCTCCTATCTCAAAAAAGCAGGCGGCAAAACACAGGTCGTCGGAGCAGACTTCACGCATGAAATGCTGCAGCTGGCTTTGAAGAAAAATACCAGTAGCCACCTCACCTTTCTGGAAGCAGATACCCAGGAACTTCCCTTCGCCGACAACCAGTTTCAGATCGTCTCCGTCGCATTCGGCCTGCGAAATGTTGCCGACACCCGTCGCGGCCTCAAAGAAATGATCCGCGTCTGTCAGCCCGGTGGTCAGGTGGCCGTCCTCGAATTCTCCATGCCCACCAATCCGCTGTTTCGCTCCTGTTACCAGTTTTATTTTCGACATATCCTCCCGAAAATGGGACAATTACTCGCCCGCAACAGACAGTCCGCCTATAACTATCTGCCCGAGTCGGTTTCTGAATTTCCGTATGGCAAGGCCTTAGCCGACCTGATGGATGAATGCGGGCTCGAAGGCACACGCTGGTATCCGCTCACGTTCGGCATCGCCACTTTGTATACCGGCGTGAAACCCGCTGATTCGAAATAACGTTCAATGAAAGATTGTGAGGTCCCCGCATGTCCAATGTCGTCGTCGCCATGACCGGTGCCAGTGGCGCCATTTATGCCGTTCGCCTGATCGAAGTTCTGATGGCCGCCGGCCGCACCGTGCATCTCACCATCAGCGCCTCCGCCGCACAGGTTCTCAAACATGAGCTCGGCCTCAAAATCGATCTGGAAAACTTCGACCCCACCGAACTCCTCCCCGATCCCGCCGGCCAGCCCGATGACAGCGTCATCCGCAAAATCAAGCCCACCCACAGCGAAGACTTCGCCCTCAGTTCCGTACTCGGCGATTCCGACCTCAAACAGGGCGCACTGATCTATCACCATTACAAAGATTTCTCCGCCGGCATCGCCAGTGGCTCCTTCCTGACCGATGGCATGGTGGTCTGTCCCTGTTCGATGGGCACACTCGGAAGTATCGCTTCCGGCGCCTGTGGCAATCTCATCCACCGCGCTGCCGACGTGCATCTCAAGGAACGACGCAAACTGATTCTGCTCGCCCGCGAAACCCCGCTCGGCCTGATCCCCCTGGAAAACATGGTCAAACTCACCCAGGCCGGCGCCATCGTCATGCCCGCTGCGCCCGGCTTTTATCATAACCCGGTCACCATCCACGATCTGGTCGACTTCATGTCGGGCCGCATCTGCGATCATCTGGGAATCAGGCACGAAATCCATCAGCGCTGGGGAAATCAGCCGTTGTAGGTTTTTGTATTTTGTGTTCAGCACTGTTTCTCCTCTCTAGCGCGCTTTCTTGCGATTTTGCCCCGGAACCGTTAAAAACAGGCTAGAGCGCATCATTTTGAATCATCGCGTCGCTCAATCTAATATACTCGTCTCAAATGGCCCTGGAGACGTTACAGCAAAACTGGACACAGTCCAGGCACAAACTACTCAATTCAATTCATCAGTCGGACTGATCAGCCAATGGAACGGAAAGCCGTCGTGGAATCCATTTCCCGCATTCATCAACTCGATACCAGCGTCATCAACAAGATTGCCGCCGGCGAAGTGATCGAACGCCCCGCCAGCGCGGTCAAGGAACTCCTCGACAACAGTATCGACGCCCTTGCCACCCGCATCGAAGTCGACATCATGAACGGCGGTGCCGACCTCATCCGGGTCGTCGATAACGGCGAAGGCATTCATCCCGATGACCTGCTGCTCGCCGTCGCCAGCAATGCGACCAGCAAAATCTCTACCGCCGACGACCTGTTCAGCGTGCAGACCATGGGCTTCCGCGGCGAAGCCCTCGCCTCGATTTCCGAAGTCAGTCACTTCCGCATCCGCACACGTACCGCCGACCAGACCCAGGGACTCGAGTTCGAAGTCAAAACCGGAATCCCCGGCAAACCCCAGCCGTGTGGCTGTCCATTGGGAACATCGATCGAAGTCCGTCAGCTGTTCGCCAATACTCCCGTCCGCCGCAAGTTCCTCAAAACCACCAAGACCGAGTTCGGCCACATCAGCGAGCAGTTCACCCGCGCCGCCCTCGCACATCCGCGGCTCTACATGGTCCTCAGGCACAACAACAAAGTCATCTTCGATCTGCCTCCCTCCGATAATCTGCTCGACCGTCTTCGCCTGTTTTATGGCAGCAATCTCGCTGAGCAGCTCATCTGGGTCGATTCCGAAGTCGACGACATCCGCATCTGGGGCTACGTCTCGCATCCCAGTGAAAACAAATCGACCCGCAAAGGACAGTACCTGTTTCTCAACGGTCGCTGGATTCAGGACCGCACGCTGCAGCATGCATTGACCGAAGCCTATCGCGGACTGCTGATGGTCGGACGCCAGCCGATTTCGTTCCTCTATCTCGACATGCCCGCCGCCCAGGTCGATGTCAACGTGCATCCCACCAAATCGGAAGTCCGTTTCCGCGACGGCCAGCACCTGTACCGCCAGCTGCTCTCCACGCTCCGCAGCCGGTTTCTCAGCATGGATCTGCAGTCGCAGATGTCGCTCGGGAAAAAAGCCGACTTCGATGTCACGGCACCGCCGCCACCACTCACACCCGAACAGAAGCAGACGCAGCTGGAACTGACGAGCTGGGCCAAACAACAACTCAACCAGGTCCACGATAACCTCGCCGACCTGAAAATCAGCTCGGCTCCCCGCTCCATTTCCCCCACCTCGGATCTCGCGGCTCCCTTTACCGCCGCCGACGCAATTCCGCTCTCGCACTTCCAGCAGAACCGGGAGCAGGCGTCCCTCGATTCGCCCGAAACGATAGACGCCCCCGCCGACCTGGTCGTTCCCGACATCGATCGACCTGCAGACAAATTCACAGACGTCGCGACTTCTGACCTGCGACCGATTCAGGTCTTGAACTGTTACATCGTCGTCGAGATCAAAGGCGCGCTGACCATCATCGATCAGCACGCGCTGCACGAACGCATCATGTACGAGTACTTCCGCAAACGCGTCCTCGCGCAGTCGGTCGAAGCACAGAAACTGCTCGTCCCGCTGACCCTCGAAATGAGCGGCAAAGAGGCGGCACTCCTCCTGGATCATGCTGAAATGCTCAACAGCTTCGGGCTCGGCATTGAAGAATTTGGCGGCAACACGCTGTTGATCACCAGTTATCCCGTGATGCTCAAGAAGGTGAATCTGGAACAGCTGGTCCGCGACATCGCCGACAACCTCGACAATGCCAAACAGCCCTCCCGCCGCGATCTGCTGGATGACCTGATCACGATGATGTCCTGCAAAGCCGCCATCAAAGCCGGCCAGCGACTCACACAGGAAGAAATCTATAGCCTGCTTGAACAGAGGCACCTGATTGACGATGCCCACCACTGTCCGCATGGTCGTCCTTCTGCCCTGGTTCTCAGTCACGCCGAGCTCGATCGCCAGTTCGGCCGCATGGGCTGATTTATCTCCCTCTGAAAAAACTGGACTTGACCCCGCCGCGCCAACAGCGATAAGCGCTGTTTTGGGTCGCGCGCGTGCCCAGTTTACAGTGCACTGAAACACAAGCCACATGTTCGCGATCTTCACTATAAATAAGCCTGTTTTTTCCAGATTTTCAGTTTGCATAATAGCACCCGTTCGTGATGGTAGCCTGCGGGTCGCCGCACATCGCAAAGCTTCGCCTCGGCACCGCCTCGACGTCGCAGCAGGTCGGTTCTCTGTCAACCCGTATCGCCACATGATCTTGTTCATCCCCCTTGACGCCCCCACGCCTTTCCACAAAATAATCCAACATGCAACAGAACCCAGAACCCAGAACCCAGAAACCAGACAACCAGAAACCAGACAACCAGACAACCAGACAACCAGACAACCAGACAACCAGATTGAACCCCACAAACATAACAAAAATTCAATGTCCTCTCCCTCGCGCAGGTGCCATCTGTCGGCTTGCCCGACAGTGCCCGAACAACCAGCCCCCCATCAACAAAACCGGGTAGCCCCGGATGCAATCCGGGGTTGTCGTAGACAATAGGAAACTGTCACAGCAAGCACACAATTCAGAACAACACATTCCACCTGTTCATCGTAGGGGTCGACCCATGTGTCGACCCGCCTGGCGAGTATCAACCTGGTATCACCCATAATGGGAACAGATGAGACACCCCAGTCAAAATTATGAACCACGAAAAACACGAAACTCCCAAAAGTAAAAAGAGGGTGAGCCCGGATAAAATCCGGGCCGAGCGCAGCGAGCAAGAGGTCCCAGCTGCCACGTACCACTCAGAACCGGGATTCCTAAACTCATTCGACACGGCCGGACAAGCCGGTCCGTGGCACACGGTAACCTTTATATCTATTGCAACGTGCCCCACCGGATCAGACGAGCGCGTGCCAGCGCCGGCTTGTCCGACGGTGCTCAGTTAACCAGCCCCCACCAGCAAAACCGGGTAGCCCCGGATGTAATCCGGGGTTGTCGCAGACAACAGGAAACTGTCAGAGCAAGCAGTCAAACCAGGGAAACCATACCAACCCCTTCCGTGTAGGGGTCGACCCATGTGTCGACCCGCCTGGCGAGGCTCAACCCGCTATCACCCACAATGGGAACAGAATAAAACATCCCCATCAGAATTTGGAACCACGAAAAACCCCAAACCAGCCATTAGAAAAAATGGGTAAGCCCGGATGCACATCCGGGCCGAGCGCAGCGAGCAAGAGGTCACAGCTGCCACGTAAAATCCAGAGCCAGTCTTCCCCCACCCATATGGCTAGGCCGCTCTAAATACTCCCAACAAGGAATGCCGCTCAAAATCCATCCCCGTTACACACAAATCTTAATTTCATTTACATATTAAAAGGGAGTGCACTGCCAGTCCTGATCTGCTTGCCGCCGCATCGACCGGATTGTAAAATGCTTCTGCCAAATAAGGCATTACAGCATACCACAGATTTCCAGCGAGCGACTTCAGGCTGACGGACCGGATTGTTCCGTCTCCCACCTGCAATACCCCGACCAGAACCCTCCTGCATCCTTTTGGAGAAGAACACGATGCTCTCAATCGCAGGTCCATCACAACGACAGTGTAACGGCTCGCGCCGCCAGTTCCTCAAGATCGGCGGTCTGGCGCTGGGCGGTCTTTCGCTCCCGCAGATCCTGGCAGCAGAAGCACAGGCAAACACTCCGACCGGAAAACTGGGGCACAAAGCCATCATCATGATCTTCCTGTCCGGCGGCCCTTCGCATCAGGATATGTACGACCTGAAGATGGACGCCCCGTCAGAAATTCGCGGCGAATTTCGTCCCATCGACACCAACGTGCCCGGCATCCAGATCTGCGAACATCTGCCCCGCCTGGCGACCATGATGGACAAGTTCGCCATCATCCGCTCTTTGCAGGGCTGTCCCGATCAGCATGCGTCCGACCTCTGCATGAGTGGCTGGCCCATCAATGGTGACGGGCGGCAGTCGGGCCATCCTTCCCTTGGCTCAGTCCTTTCCAAAGTGCAGGGCCCCGTCGACCGGGCAATTCCCCCGTTTGTCGGACTCAGTATTGCCAGTCGCCACGAACCTTACGGCAATCCCGGCTTCCCCGGTTTTCTGGGGAAATCCCACGCGCCGATGCAGCCGACCGGCGAAGGCATGGACAACATGCGTCTGCAGGGCATCTCGCTCGATCGACTCCGCGACCGGAAAGCGTTGCTGGACGGCTTTGACGCCTTCCGCAACTCCGCCGACAATGCGTACGACGGACTGGATGCGTTTTCACAACGGGCTTTCGACGTTCTGACTTCCAGTAAACTGGTCGAAGCCATGGATCTGGAAAAAGAAGATCCCGCCCTCCGCGACCGTTATGGCAGAGGCGATAATTCGCCCGCCTTCGGTGAAGACGCCGGCCCGCACTGGCTGGATCAGTTCCTGATGGCCCGTCGCCTGGTCGAAGCGGGCGTGCGCTGCGTCACACTTTCGTTCGGCAGCTGGGATCGGCATCATTCGAACTTCGCCCGCCTGCCTCTGCAGCTCAATAAATTCGATCAGGGTATCACGGCTCTGGTCGAAGATCTGCACAACCGCGGCCTGCAGAACGATGTCAGCGTGATCGCCTGGGGCGAATTCGGACGCACACCTCGCATCAACGAGAACGCGGGTCGCGATCACTGGCCGCAGGCATCCTGTGCGCTGCTTGCCGGCGGCGGCATGCGGATGGGGCAGGTCATCGGTTCCACCAATCGACTCGGCGAAGTCCCCCAGGATCGTCCTCTGGATTATCAAAACGTCTTCGCCACACTCTATCGCCAGCTGGGCATCGACCCCATGACGACCACAGTCCCCGACTTCGCGGGCCGCCCCCACTACATGCTCGACCTCCGCGAACCGATCGACGAACTGATCTGAGAGTTTCACCACTTTCCGGAAATTTCTATCATGTAACCAGCCATAAAAAAGGGTAGCCCCGGATGCAATCCGGGGTTGTCGCAGACAACAGGAAACTGTCAGGGAAAGCATTCAAACCAGGGAAGCCATACCAGCCCCTTCCGTGTAGGGGTCGACCCATGTGTCGACCCGCCTGGCGAGGTTCGATTGTTTCACACTGCATGGGAAACTGGTAAAACACTCAATTACGAATTTTCCACCACGAACCCCACGAAAAAAAAGAGGGTGAGCCCGGATAAAATCCGGGCCGAGCGCAGCGAGCAGGAGGTCGCAGGGATAACCGTTGGTTATTATGTTCAATCTGCCATCAGGAGTTTAGTAAGCCACCAATTAACATTTAATAAGGGAAATATATCGTGTGTGATGAAGACGATCCGTTTGCAGAACTGGAACGGAACAATCTGGAATTTAAGCGAGTGATCGAACAAATTCCTGAAGAGACAATCGTCGGGCTGGTTGGAGAACGTGGTGCAGGCGGTGCTTCTTTCTTGGGTGAAGACTGGAAGCTGATACTGAGTCTTGTAGCCTGGAAAAAATCTTCTGGAGAATTAAGCCAGGAAGAATTACGTGTCGAATTTCCCCTGCCAGAAGAGAGTGTGTCTCAGTATATGAGTGAAATTGATCCTTTCGCGATAGTAAAAATCAAGGCACGCTGCGCTCAACATCCCAATGGATTTCTGCAGGCTGTGGCCTCGGAAATTATCTCGACGAATGAATCAGATTCAGACCTGAAACAGATTGTGGAAGAACGACAGGTACCGATTATTATTGAAGATCCTCAGTTTGGGCCGTTAACCCTGAATCGAGTTCTGGATCGGTTTAGTGGTTCGGTATTATGGGATGATGTTGATATCAGTCTCGAATTATCCTGCGATGAGACAGGAAGCATTCAGGAGTCATTGACTGTTGCCAGAAAGCTTTGGGAACAGCAATCTGACTGGGCCGACCAGGTTAAAGACTTCGCGGTATTGGAACTGTTAGAGCGTAAAAATAATGGTTGGTTGGAAGAAGATCAGCCCGAAGTGACTGCCGAAGCGTTTAAGAAACGTATGGTTCTCGAATCGATCTTAATTTATTCTGACGGGGAATTCGAATTCTGGCACGATGATGGAGATCTGTTCTGGGGACACGCAATCCAGGTCAGTGGAAATCTGACGGAAGGTCTCACCTATGTGGATACACCCGGTTGAAAGAGAATGGGCCTTGTCGCAGACAACAGGAAACTGTCAGGGAAAGCATTCAAACCAGGGAAACAATACCAACCCCTTCCGTGTAGGGGGCGACCCATGTGTCGACCCGCCTGGCGAGTATCAACCCGCTATCCCCCACAATGGGAACAGAATGAAACACCCCAATCAGAATTATGAACCACGAACGATACGAAACCCCACGAAAGAAAAAAGAGGGTGAGCCCGGATTAAATCCGGGCCGAGCGCAGCGAGCAGGAGGTCGCCGCTGCCGCGTTCCCTCCAGAACCGGGATTCCAATACCCCTTCGGCACGGCCGGACAAGCCGGTCCGTGGCACACGGAAATCTCACAATGGAAACTGGTAGAAAAGGCAGATCCATCTCTTGTCATATAGAAATCGGAATCCGCAGAAAAGTTTTCCCGATTTCGTTACCCTGTGTTGTAATCGGATTGTTAAACTGAAGCCGATTGTTTATCTCCTTCAGATCAACTCACTTCAAGAAAGTGGCTTACTCATGTTGAAATCTGTTTCCTGCTGCTGTCTCGCTTTGACATTACTGGTTCCCACACTGCTTAAAGCCGAGAAGAATTCACCCCTCAAACCCGTGCTGGGCAAAACCGGCGAACCGACGGCCGTCGATGCCTTCGACAAGCCCAAACTCAGCAAACAGTGGGCGGCTGCGAAGGGGGAATGGAAGATTGAAGACGGCGTGCTGACCGGCAAGGAACTGCCAGCCGACAAACACGCAGCCGTTTTGACCTGGAAACTGCCCCATCGCAATTCGATTATCCGCTGTTCGTTCCAGTTGAAAGACGCTGATTTCTTTCACCTGAGCCTGAATCACGCCAAGGGGCATCTGTTTCGCGTCATCCTCGACGAGAACGGCATGATCCTGCGAACCGATAAGAATAAAAAAGATCCCAAATCCAAACCGATCACCCTGGCCCAGGCCAAAGGCACCCTCGAACCAGGCAAGTGGTACACGCTGCAACTGGAAATGCAGGGAGACAAAGTGGTCGCCCAGCTGGACAATGGGTTGCACGTGGAAGGCCAGCACCCCTCACTCGACGTCGACAAAACCGGCTACCGCTTCATCATGAAAGGCAACACGCTGTTGCTGGACGACGTGACCGCCTGGAAGCTGGATGATTAACAATGCCCCTCACCGGATCAGACGGTGCTCAGTTACCCGCCCCCACCAGCAAAAAAAGGTAGCCCCGGATACAATTCGGGGTTGTCGCAGACAACAGGAAACTGTCAGGNNAANCATTCAANCCAGGGAAGCCATACCAGCCCCTTCCGTGTAGGGGTCGACCCATGTGTCGACCCGCCTGGCGAGGTTCGATTGTTTCACACTGCATG
>PAJV01000002.1 GCA_002706765.1 Gimesia sp. | reverse complement strand
GTGCTGTGTAAACTTCCGAGGACTAAAGCGGTGTGCGTAATCAGGAAGTGATTGCTCTGCAATCTGAAAAGCAGTAGCCAAAACCAGCCGTGGAGATTTAGTTGTCTGTGTCATGCAATGTGGTATATCATGACTTATTAATTTCGAAAATAGCAATCAAAGGGAGCTTTTCTACAGAGCACCGCTGACTCCTTTCTCATTTTTAAATCGAATTCTGATTGACGATTTCTCCATCCACGTCGATGCCGAGTCGGTTTGGATGGGAACATTCTCAAATCGTCATGCATCTGGAACGGCTCTTTTATGATTTCCATTCGTCAGGGAATTTGGGAATGTCCAGATACAGCATTGTGTAACCGGCCCACCAATTATGCCCGGCCGTCTGTAGAATTCTGAATGCGTTTCAACCAACAATATATTCATAAGCGAAAGCGATGTCGGCATCTCAATCGCTCCCATGCTCTGGCCAGCGGCAGAACCCGGCCTGCAACGCGATCTGGTGACAAACGCTAACATGAGTATTCCAGGTATCCATATACTGAGTACTGTATCAAGGCGGCAAAGCCGTATGAAACATTGATATCAATCTTTCAGCGGAAAACGGTTGTCATGTCTGCGGGAAGTAATTCTGCTGAAGTTGTCTCTCCTGTTACTATCCAGTGCCTGAAAACAATAGCCATTTTGAATTTCACAAATAACAGGACAGCAAAAGTGGAGAAATTCAGACCCCGTTAGACACGCAGGAACCTCAGCAGTTACAATTAAAATCAAAAGATATTAAGAGCGATTCCAGATTGATCTATATGGGAAATCGCGATTGCATTCGTACGTGACTGATACGTTCTGAAATTCTTCTAACCGGCAAAGCACTATTATGGATTTGTTCAGTCTAACTTCGATTATCATCGCTCTGGCGGCTTTGTTTGGCTACATCAATGTTAAGTTCTTGAAGCTGCCCAAGACAATCGGTCTGATGATCGTCGCGACACTATTCACGACGCTGGTTTTTGCCAGTGCCTGGATCAATGATCGTATTTTGGATTACGCACGCACTCTGATTGGCTACATTGACTTCCAGGAAATATTGCTGGATGTCATGCTCGGTTTCCTGCTCTTCGCCGGCGCACTGCAAACGAATTTTGGTCAGTTACATGTACAGCGCTGGCCTATTTTGACATTCTCAACGCTCGGTGTAGTCTCTTCAACCGCACTGGTGGGAAGCGTTTCATTCTTTACCTTCAATATGCTGGGGTTGAACGTCCAGTTTATCCACTGTCTGCTGTTCGGCTCACTCATTTCTCCAACTGACCCCATCGCGGTTCTCGGGATATTAAAGAACGCGGGCGTCCCAAAATCGCTGGAAACCAAAATAGTCGGTGAATCATTGTTCAATGATGGAGTAGGCGTCGTCGTTTTTCTGGCCCTGTTCGGGATCGCCTCAGGAGGTAGCCATCCGCTCGGTAACGAGTTTGATACCCCCCAAATGCCAGGTGTTTCCTCGGCAGCGACTACAGAAGAAGGGGCAGAAACGCTTCAAGGTTCCCCCAATATTTCACCTGATAAGCACGAAATCTCAATCGGGATCATTGGAGAACTTTTGGCTGTCGAAGTGCTCGGCGGTCTCGCGTTGGGGCTGGCCCTGGGAAGTGTGGTGTTCTTATTGATGCGATCAATCGATGACTATGAAATTGAGATCATGATTTCGCTGGCCTGCGTGATGGGAGGCTACTCACTTGCCACTTACCTGCATGTTTCGGGACCATTGGCGATGGTCGTGGCGGGTTTGATCGTCGGCAGCGACGCGGTACGTGGTCGATCCATGTCTGCTCAAACGGAAAAGTATGTCGATCATTTCTGGGAAATGGTCGACATGGTCATGAACGCGATCCTGTTCGTTCTAATAGGGCTTGAGATACTGATTCTCCATGTAAAGACGGACTATATTTATGCATCGCTTATTGCGATTATACTGGTCCTTGCAGCGAGATTTCTGTCTCTACTGATTCCCATACGGCTTTTTGCCAAGCGCCTCAAGTTTGCACCGCACACGTTAACGATCATGACGTGGGGTGGACTACGTGGTGGAATCTCGATTGCATTGGCGTTACAAATGACGCCAGGAATGAACCGCGACTTGTTCCTCACTGTGACTTATGGTGTTGTGATCTTTTCAATTATCGTTCAAGGCTTATCAATCGGTCCGCTGGCTCGTCATCTGGTTGGAGATCAGACAGCGACTGGTTGATTATTCCTCTCAAGAAAATGCCGATTTCCGTCATATCCAAACACCCAAGGAGAACGCATGATGCAATAATTCGTGTACGCAACTTTTGAATTCCTTGAGTGACCGAAGGCGTCGGGTAGAAATATTATCGCCCGTTCAGGCCCATACCCATTGATATTGGAAAACATAACCTGGTGAAAGTGCTAACTTGGATTAATGAATCAGTCCTTTCATCAGGCCTTTAAAACTCTGACGAATTATGTCTCCTGCGTCAGGATCGCCTTTCAAGAGTGAAGCCAGCATGGCTTCACTCTGCTTCCAGGAGGTATGCGGGGGCAAAGGTGGAACAGAAGGATCGCACAAGGCATCAATGACGACAGGCCTGTCAGCAGAGAAAGCCGCTTCCCAGGCATCGACAATCTGCTCCGGTTTTTCAATACGAATTCCTTTAAGACCGCATAGTTCTGCATAGGCGGCGTAGTTGATATCAGGCAAATTCTGGGAAGCCTCGTATTTCGGATCTCCCTCCATCACGCGCATTTCCCAGGTCACCTGATTCAGATCGTTGTTATGCAGCACCAGGATGATCAATCGTGGATCAGGCCATTCCGCCGCGTATTTTTTGATGGTCAATAATTCATTCATGCCATTCATCTGCATGGCCCCATCGCCGGCTAATGCGATGACTGCCCGCTCAGGATAGCAGAATTTCGCGGCAATGGCATAAGGCACTGCACATCCCATCGAAGCCAGTGTGCCTGAAACGGAAGCACGCATCCCTTTACGAATTTTCAGATCACGGGCAAACCAGTTCGTCCCGCTCCCCGAGTCTGCGGTGATGATACAGTCATCAGGCAGCCGGGGAGACAGCTCCCAGAAAACACGCTGGGGATTGACCGGGTTGGCACTGCTCATGGCCCGGTCTTCTACAATCTTCCACCACTGACTGATTGAATCTTCAATCTGGTGTCGCCATTGGAGATCCTCCTTTTTCTCGATCATCGGCAGTAAAGCCTGTAGTGTTTCGCGTGAATCCCCTACCAGATTCAATTCCATCGGGTACCGAATCCCGATCATTTTCGGGTCGATATCAATCTGTATACCTCGTGCCTGACCAAATTCGGGCAAAAACTGGGAATACGGAAAGCTGGACCCGATCATCACGAACGTATCACAATTCATCATCAGCTCATAACTGGGCTTCGTCCCCAACAGGCCAATCGAACCGGTGACAAACGAAAGATCATCAGGAAGCACATCTTTTCCCAACAGCGCTTTGGCAACGCCTGCACCGGTTTTATCCGCCAGTTCAATCACTTCATCAGCCGCATTTCGCGCACCCTGGCCCACGAGGATCGCGACTCGTTCCCCGCTATTGATGATTCCCGCAGCTCTTTGTAATGCATCATCTTTTGGCGGAAGAATGCGGGGTTTGATCACGCCCAGACTTCCTGGAGCCATTTTGAACTGATGCGGTGTTTCCTTGACTGCCTTGGCATCTTGAAGATCCGCTGGAACAATCAATGCGGTAACAGTCCGTTCACAGATAGCCGTTCTCACTGCCCGATCAAGCATGGCAGGCAGCTGATGAGGATTCGTGACAGTCTGCACGTACTCATGAGCCACATCTTTAAAAAGCGTATGTAAGTCGACTTCCTGCATATAGCTGCTGCCCAGAGCAGTACTCGGTTGTTGACCACAGATGGCCAGCACTGGCTGATGATCCAGCTTGGCATCATAGAGACCATTCAGCAGATGAATCGCTCCCGGCCCGGAGGTCGCCAGACAGACTCCCAGCTGACCCGTAAACTTCGCATGGCCGCAAGCCATGAATGCCGCCATTTCTTCATGCCGCGCCTGAATAAATTGAGGAGCCCCCGCGCGTGCCAGAGCTCCCATGATCCCATTGATGCCATCACCGGGGTAGCCATAAACTCGTTCAATTCCCCACTCACGGAGTCGTTCAAGTATAAAATCACTCACCCGGTCTGCCATGATCTCTCACTCCTCAATCAAGATTATTTTTGATTCGGCAATGCCGTGCAGTCAACCAGAACAGCTTTTATGACTATCCACTGTCGGCAAGCTGAAAATGCCACAATTGACGGAAATACACCGTGGCGTTGGAAGGAGCGAAACAGCAAATAACATGCCCCTCTCTAAAGCGATTTCAACTCAGGACAATAACGCTGCCTGTTACAAACAAGATATCAGGAAGAAATGGCGGGCATATTCTGCTGTAAAGTGCTCACTCAATCCCGAAGATGTAAGTAGGCTGGTATGCAATTTGCTTTATTGAATTTTTGCCCGCCTTTACTTTTTGTTGTTGATTTCGCAGTGCATACCCGGGGTCTGCAAGTATCTGCATGGAGTGGGGCTTGCTGGTTCTCAGGTTTTACCTCAGTTCCATAATAATTGGCATAAAGTCAGAGTGATGACTCAGTTATTTACCCCGGCAGCAAACTCGCTCATGCGTAGCGCATTGGGGTGTATCGCATTACTGGGAGTTGGCACATTATCAACCATGTTGATAGCTGCGCGCTCACCTTTCATGACGGGACAGGACCGAATTGTTGAGCAGCCCATCCCTTTCAGTCATCAACATCATGTAGGAGATGCTGGCATTGACTGCCGCTACTGCCATCAGGGAGTCGAAGACTCTGCGCGTGCCGGTGTGCCGTCCACACAAATCTGTATGACCTGTCATCGCGAACTGTGGAGCCAGAGTGATATGTTGGCGCCGGTGCGAAACAGCTGGCAGGAAAATCGTTCGCTCCGTTGGCGTCGTGTTCATGATTTACCGGATTATGTATTCTTCAATCATGGCATCCATATTCATAAAGGAATTGGCTGCTATAGCTGCCACGGCGATCTGTCGGAAATGCCTCTGACTATGCAGGCCCGCCCCCTGACCATGCAGTGGTGCCTGGACTGCCACCGCAATCCGCAACAGCATGTGCGACCACGCGCCCTGGTCTTTCATTCCAAACCGTTAAAGTCACTGACCAGCACAAACCCTTTTCGTGATGCGTTGTCGGAAACCAAACCAGAGCATCTGGAAGCCGAAACCTCTTCCGCTGAAATCAAACTTCTACAGACGCAGCTGGCGAAGAAATACAAACTGAAAAGTCGGACAGACTGCTACACCTGTCATCGATAAACTCACAGTAACGGGCACCGTGGCCTGACAACAGGAAACCGTACTTATGACGATCGAAACTGAATTGTGATATGCCAGGAAAAAAACTGCAACAATCTGATTTTCCCGAATTGAAGTCATCATCAACCGGCGTAGACTGGTGGCGCAGCCTGGAAGAACTTGCGGACACAGAAGAATTTCAGTCTTATCTGCATCGAGAATTTCCGGCTCAGGCAACCGAGTGGCTGCAATGCTCCCGGCGTGATTTTCTTTATTTGATGGGAGCCTCCTTTTTTCTCGCGGGGTTACACGGCTGCGATCTGCATCAACCTGAAGAAATGATCGTCCCCGCAGTGCACCAGGCAAACCAGAATCACTCGGGAAGCCCATTGTACTTCAATACCGCCATGGAATTGAGTGGTTCCGTCCTTGGATTGACTGTGGAAAGCCAGATGGGCCGGCCCATCAAAATAGAAGGAAACCCCAATCACCCCTCCAGCCTGGGTGCAACGAACGTGTTTGCTCAGGCAGCAACCTTGGACCTGTATGATCCTGATCGGCTCAAGGTATTCCAACGAAATCAAAAAAATTCCTCTCGCTTAAAGTGGAGGCGGGAACTGCAGGCAACCCGTATTCATTTCGATCAGACTCAGGGTGCAGGCCTCCGCATTCTTACACAAACTTCCACCAGCCCCACTCAACAGCGATTATTGAATCACATCAGAGAGCGCTGGCCGCAATCCCGCTGGTACTGTTATGAACCGGTCAATGACGATCAACAGCGTGCCGGTACTGCTTTAGCATTTGGTAATAATGCAAAATTAACCCAACCCGTATACGATTTTGAAAAAGCCGCTGTCATATTGTCGATTGACTATGACTTTTTACAGGCCCGTGATCTGCCTCTGCAGCAGATTCGGCATTTTACAGACAAACGGCGATTAGCAGGCGGCACAAATCAAGATCAGAATCCGCAATTCAATCGTCTCTATGCGCTCGCATCCTCTCCCACGTTAACAGCCGCCAAAGCCGATCATCATCTCCGCACGGATCCCGCTAAGATCATCTCGCTGTTGATCGAGATCGCAGCGCAGGTGGGAGTCGATGCCGTCAGCAAAACTGAACTGTATCAGTTGGTTGATCAGTCGGAAGATGAACGACGCTGGTTACAACAGGTGGTAGCAGACCTCAAATCTGCAGGGCAATTCAGTCTTGTCGCCGCAGGACGTGAACAGCCTCCCCTCGTTCATGCACTCGTATATGCCATTACCCAACAGCTGGGAAACAGTGGCGTCACAACTCATTTCTATCCATCACAGCAGATCCGTCCTGATACAACCACTGCCGACACGAGCATGCTTCGTGACCTGGTAACAGACATGGAACAGGGCAAGGTTGAAGACTTATTCATTCTGGGTGGAAATCCGGTATTCGATGCTCCTGCCGACATCCCGTTCGCAGCAGCTCTCAAGCAGGTAAGCAGGAGCTACGCATTAAGTTCCCTGCCAATCGAAACATCAGAGAGTTGTCTCTGGTCCATTCCGGACTTGCATTTTCTGGAACGCTGGGGAGATGTACGATCCGCTGATGGGACAGCCAGCATTGTACAACCATTGATCTCACCCCTGTATGATGGGATCTCTGCACTGGAACTGCTGGGCACCCTCGTAGATGAATCCGATAGTGGCTATGCACTCGTCCGCTCAACCTGGAGCGATCAACTTGGCACAGGCGAAACAGCACAAGCCTGGTCGCAGGCTTTAGCCGATGGTGTGATTCCCGACACAAAGCAGACGCCAGAAGAGTTAACGATCGCAGAAGATTTCCCCACACGTATTTCTACAGCCCTCAAAAAGTGGACCGAGGAATTCCAATCCACCACAGGACGGTTTACGGTCACTTTTCACCCGGATCCGACTGTCTGGGATGGACGCTTCATCAACAATGGCTGGCTGCAGGAACTTCCCAAACCTCTCAGTACACTGACCTGGGACAATGTCGCCTGGTTCTCAGTCTCCGATGCCGCAGAGCTTGATCTTAAAAATGGAGACCTTATCACTGTGGGCAGTGGTAAAGAACAGTGCACTCTTCCCGTCTGGGTGATGCCCGGGCAACCGGCGGGCTGTATCACTGCCTGTTTTGGCTATGGGAGAACTGTCTCCGGTAGAGCAGGCACAGCGAACGGCTTTAATATCTACCCGTTACGTACAAGTGAGCGGATGTGGTTTCGCCCCGATCTGCAAGTGGAAAAAACAGAAAAGCGTTATTCTCTGGCGGCGACACAAACCCATCATCTGATGGAAGGCAAACATCTTGTACGTTCCGGCACATTACAGAAGTATCAGCAGGATCCGGAAAAACCGGAATTTGCTCATCCACCGTCCCCCTTACCGACCGCGTCTTTCAACGATGAGTGGTCGTACGAAGGACATCGCTGGGGAATGACGATTGATCTGACCGCCTGTGTGGGATGTTCCGCCTGTGTGCTGGCCTGCCAGTCAGAGAACAATATTCCGATCGTCGGTAAACAGCAGGTGGCGCTCAACCGGGAAATGCACTGGATCCGCGTCGATACTTATTATGAAGGTAAAGCGGAAGATCCCGAGCAGACACTCAGCCAGCCGGTCCCCTGTATGCATTGTGAACACGCACCCTGCGAACTTGTCTGTCCGGTCGCCGCGACCACTCACAGTGACGAGGGGCTGAATCAGATGATCTACAATCGCTGTGTGGGCACACGGTATTGCAGCAACAACTGTCCCTATAAAGTGCGACGTTTCAACTTCCTGGATTTTTCCGACAAAGCCTTGAATGAACCTGGTTTGCAGTTGCTGACCAATCCCGATGTCACCGTGCGCAGTCGGGGAGTTATGGAAAAATGCACGTATTGTGTGCAGAGAATAGAAAAAAGCAAAATTGCAGCGCAGCGGGAAGAACGTCCGCTCCGCGATGGGGAAATTGTGACCGCCTGCCAGGGCGCGTGCCCGGCTCAAGCCATTCACTTTGGTGATTTGAATGAAGCTGAGAGTCGAGTGCGACAGACTCATGATCATCCGTTGAATTATGCGTTGCTGGAAGAGCTTAATACCAGACCACGTACAACCTACCTCGCTGAAGTTAAAAACCCAAATACAGGTGAAAGCCCATGAGCAGCGAAGACAGAGCGAGGACTGATCTGCTGCCGGCAAATGCCTCTTACGAATCCGTAAGTGAGCAGGTCAGCAGTATCGTTCTGAAAAAACCAACACCTCGCTCCTGGAAATTCAGCTTTCTGATCGGATTACTGATGCTGCAGGCACTCCTGCTGGGGATTGGCTGGTTGTTTGCGTATGGGGTTGGCATCTGGGGTATTAATATTCCCATCGGCTGGGGACTGGCAATTGTCAATTTTGTGTGGTGGATTGGCATTGGTCATGCAGGAACTCTGATATCAGCCATATTGCTGCTTCTCCATCAGGAGTGGCGAACAAGTATCAACCGGATCGCTGAAGCGATGACGCTGTTTGCGGTCGCCTGCGCAGGCCTGTTTCCTTTACTCCATCTGGGACGACCGAAATTATTTTATTGGCTGATACCCTACCCTGCAACAACTGATATGTGGCCTCAATTCCGCAGCCCTCTGATCTGGGACTTTTTTGCGATCACAACTTATGCCACCGTCTCGCTGATCTTCTGGTATCTGGGGATGCTGCCAGATCTGGCAACCATGCGAGACCGTGCTCAGAGTCACTTTATTGCGCGGATTTACGGTGTACTGGCACTGGGCTGGCGGAATTCCGCCCGACACTGGCATCACTATCAGAAGCTCTATCTTCTGCTCGCGGGTCTCGCAACTCCGCTGGTTGTTTCCGTACACACAACTGTCAGCTGGGATTTCTCGGTCGGTATCGTCTCTGCCTGGCATTCCACAGTCTTTCCTCCCTATTTTGTCGGCGGCGCTATTTTTTCCGGTTTTGCCATGGTATTGCTGATCACTATACCGCTCAGGCGCGTTTATGATGTTAAAGATCTGATTACAGAAACTCATCTGGATAAGATGGCGAAAATCATGCTCGCTTCCGGCATGACTGTCTCTTACGGTTACCTGATGGACGCTTATCAGGCCTGGTATCTCAATGAGCCTTATGACAGCTATATCTACACAAATCGATTTAGCGGGCCATACGATTATTGTTACTGGGCCCTGATTCTGTGTAACTGCGTGATCCCGCAGGCACTCTGGTTTCCCGCAGTCCGTCGTAGTACGCTTTTTCTGTTTGGAATCTCACTGTGCATTCAAGTGGGGATGTGGCTGGAACGCTTCATTATTATTACCCTCAGTCTGCACCGCGATCATCTCCCCTCTGACTGGGCCATGTATTATCCCACCATCTGGGACTGGGCTCTGCTTGTGGGCACCGGTGGTCTGTTCCTGATTCTCATGCTCTTATTCCTGCGACTGTTACCCTCGATCTCCATGTCAGAAATGCGGGAACTCGTGCATCAGAAAGGGGGCTCGAATCCATGATTCCACCTGACCCCCGTTTATCGAGCACCGCAGCTGCGAGTGAAGCTCACGAATCCGGACCGTTGTTCGGGTTACTGGCGCAATTTTCTTCAGATACAGAACTCATCGAAGCGACCCATACGCTTTATGCTGACGGATATCGCGCGCTGGATGCCTTTTCACCGTTTCCCCTGGAGGACCTTTCTGATGCACTTCATTTGAGACGATCGCTGGTGGCTCCCATCGTATTGGGAGGGGGGATACTGGGGGGGATTTCCATCTATGCGCTGGAATATTGGGTGAACCTGTTTGCTTATCCTTTGAATGTCGGCGGACGTCCGTTGCACAGTTGGGTATCGTTCATTCCTCCTGCGTTCGAATGCATTATATTACTCGGCGCACTGGCAGGCGCCGGAGGGATGCTGCTGCTGTGTGGACTGCCAAGGCTCAATCATCCTGTGTTTGAGGTTGAGGCTTTTCGCCGCGCCAGTACGGATGCATGGTTCCTTTGTGTGCAGTCAGAAGATGCTCAATTCGATTCTGAAATGACGCGTCAGTCGTTATTGAATGCCGGTGCACAGGAGGTGTGGGATGTTCCCGCGATCGAAGCCTGAATGCGAGAAAGCACAGGCTCACAATATCAGCCGTTGCTGTAATGCTATCCGCGGCTTGAAGATAATCTGCCTGGTGTTACCGCTCCTGTTTTCCAGCAGTTGTGCGCAGGAGATGATGAATCAGAAACGGGTTGATCCCCAGGAAGCAACTGCCGCCTGGGGAAATCGCAGTTCCATGCGGGCACTTCCCGCCCACACCGTTCCTGCCAAAGAATCCATTATGGATCAGATGGGGGGACCACATGCTACCTTGTGGCAGGCGCGGTCACCCGCAGAAGAGATCCTGCCACCAGATAAGATTGACGAAAGCAATTTACCCGACATCCCCGCAACTCTCAATGACAGTCATAATCTTCTGGAAACGGTACAGCGGGGACAGAATCGATTCCAGATCTGGTGCACTCCCTGCCATGGACAACTGGGAAACGGGAATGGTGAAGTCGCACGTCGAGGTTATTACTATCCGGCCAGTTTTCATACGCCTCGCCTGAGAGCAAAATCACTCGGTTATTTTTTTGAAGTCATCACACAGGGAAAAAAACACATGCCGGCTTACAGATTCATGATCCCCCCCGATGATCGCTGGGCGATTGCCGTTTACCTACGGGCACTGCAATTCAGTCAACATGCTCCCGAATCGATGTTAACTGAAACGGACTTAAACCAATTGAAAACGAAACCATGAATTCTACTGACACGCCACAACCGTTCTTCTCAGAAAAAAGCAGACGTTTTCTGCTGCTGGGGACGGGTTGCGCGCTGGGTTTCTGTGTTTTGGCGGCGTTTCTTTCTCCCAGGCATTTTTTCATGTCATGGCTGACTGTCATCTTATGGCCCTGGAGTATTTCGCTGGGCAGTCTGACTCTGCTGCTGATGATTGTTCTAACGGGAGGAAAATGGAGCGAAACGATCTGGCAGAGACTCTCTCTGCATGCCCGACTGATGCCGATGGTCGGACTCTGTTTTCTCCCCTGGATGATCGGGCTCTCATATGTGTATCCCTGGACCGATTCTGCTTATTTTGAGGGGCTGGAAAACATCAGCCATCGACAATGGTTTCTGCAACCGGGATTCGTGATCGGACGCTCGATTCTCTATTTTTTTATCTGGATCGGTTTTTCCTGGATCGTTGCGGGAACTTTTTTACGTGTTCGTCAGAAGCGGGTCGCTGAATCCGGCCAGATCCTCATTCCCGGCGGCCAGGCTGCCGCCGGCCTGGGACTGATTGCGATTCTGATTTCTGTCACATGGGCGGCTATGGACTGGATTATGTCCCTGGACCCCTTCTTCACATCGACATTGTTTGGTGCACTGGTCGGTGTGGGAGCATTGCTGGCAGCGATGGCAGCAGCAATCGCGGGTTACGCATTCAACCCGCGGAATGAAAACAGAAACCCCGATTCCAAATTGATGAACGACCTGGGGAATCTGCTGCTGGCCTTTGTGATGATCTGGGCTTATTTTTCCCTGTCACAGTTCTTAATCATGTGGTCGGGAGATTTGCCCCAGGAAGCTGCCTTCTATCAACGGAGACTTATGAATAGCTGGTCCTGGATCACTCCTGCCCTGGCTTTGGGAGGCTTTTTCATACCCCTGGCCTGCCTGCTCTCTCAAGATTTTAAAAGGGATGCCCTCAAACTGGGATTATTGGCGCTGTTTCTGTTGGGTGTACGACTGGTCGAGTTGGCATGGATGGTGCTTCCCGGCGGTCACAAAACGCCTCTGGTTGGATTTCATTGGTCGCTACTCCCCGCATTGTTCGCCATTCCCGGCAGCTACCTGCTCGCGATGGAAGCACTGGTGCGCCGGGATGCCCGTCAAACCGAAAAAAATCTCTTAATACCTGATGAGTAAACCTATGCAAAACGATCACAAGCAACATTCAAATCATGAGCAAATGGCTCCCTCCTGTCACGAAGCGGAATCCGTATACGTTTCGAGAGTCTGGTATACTGCTGGCGGAATATTACTGCTCCTCGTGATCTGTCTGGCAGTGATTCATTTCAGTCTGAACTGGCTTTCTGGAGACACCCCGATTGAACACGCGGGTCAACAGTGGCAGCAACAACAGTCATCACCTGGTGTGGCTCCGAACCAGGCATACGATCGAGAACACATTCAATCTCGGGAAGCATTGATACTCCGGAGTTATGCCTGGCAGGATGCAGAACATCGGGTGGCACGTATACCTGTCAAGCGCGCCATGCAGTTACTGCCTCAACGCGGACTGCAGCCTTTTTCCCCCGATCATAACGGACAACAGGAGGAATCGGATCAATGAATACCTCATTTCGTTTGCTTCCGGAAGTTGCCTCGCGGGGTGGTAGTGAAATCGATCTGCTGGCATGGGCCTTACTGGCAGTATCGACTTTGTTTTCTGTCGTGATTGCGGTTGCGCTGATTGTTTTTGTAGTGCGCTATTATCACACGCGTGAGGTAAATCGACAGTCTGGCTGGTTGGAAAGACACCATCTGGCAACAGAGATCGTCTGGACAATCGTGCCACTGCTGATCCTGCTGATCTTTTTTGGCTGGGGCGCAGAAGTTTATGTACGCGGTCATCAACCACCTCCAGAGACTACGAATATTTATGTCGTCGCGAAACAGTGGATGTGGAAAATTGGGCATGAACAGGGGAGTCGGGAAATCAATCAGCTGCATGTTCCCGTCGGTCAGCCCGTTCGACTGACCATGATCTCAGAAGACGTGATTCACAGCTTCTATGTCCCCGCATTTCGGAATAAGCAGGATGTCCTGCCTGCCCGTTATACGACACTCTGGTTTCAACCGACAAAAACCGGCGTCTTTCATCTGTTCTGTGCCGAATACTGTGGTACCAGTCATTCCGCCATGCGGGGGACTGTCATCGTACAGACGCCGGAAGAATACGAACAATGGCTCAGATCTGGTGAAGAACTTTCACCGGAACAACGGGGACGCCGGCACCTGGCTTCCTTCGGCTGTCTGCAATGCCACGATCCACTTGAAGGCAATCGCAGTGGACCTCCGCTGGCTGGTTTATATGGCAGCCTGCTTCCACTGGCAAGTGGTCATACCGTCCGCGTCGACGCCAGTTACATCCGTCGCGCGATAGTCGAACCCCAGGCTGAGATTCATCGAGGCTATCAAAAAATGATGCCCAGTTATCAGACACATCTGACGCCGGAACAGATCCTGGAAATCACGGCCTACCTCAAATCCATCGCTGATGCTTCAGGACCGGTTCCCGGTCCCGCTGCTTTTTAAGACGGAGATTAGAATGCGAGATGTAACACAGTATCAATTGTTTCAAGAATGTGGTTAAAGAGAAAATGGCAACGCATCAATCCTATTTAAGTGACGGCACAACATTGCGTTCCTGGCTTATGACGCTGGATCACAAACGCATTGCAATCCTGTATATGGTTTCGCTGACATTCTTCTTCTTTGTAGGAGGAGCCGCCGCAGTTTTGTTCCGACTCGAACTCATCACTCCCCAGGGGGATCTGGTCTCATCTGATACTTATAACCGTCTGTTTTCGATCCATGGGATCATTATGGTCTGGTTCTTCCTGATCCCGGCTGTCCCTAACGTATTAGGTAATTTTCTGGTACCGCTGATGATAGGTGCCCGAGACCTCGCTTTCCCGCGTCTGAATCTGGCCAGCTGGTATCTGTTCATGGCAGGCGGTCTGTTTACCCTGTATGTCGTGATTGCGGGTGGTGTCGATACCGGGTGGACTTTTTATACACCTTACAGCAGTACCTATGCTAATTCCCATGTCATTCTGGCGGCAACCGGGGTCTTCATTACGGGTTTTTCTTCCATTCTGACGGGCTTGAATTTTATCGTCACCATTCACACGATGCGCTGCCCCGGTTTGAAATGGTTCCGACTGCCCCTCTTCATCTGGTCCATGTATTCAACCAGCCTGATTATGGTACTGGCCACTCCCATTCTGGCGGTAACGCTCGCACTGGTCGCCGTCGAACGACTACTGGGAGTCGGCATCTTCGACCCGGGGATCGGTGGAGATCCGCTATTGTTCCAGCACCTGTTCTGGTTCTATTCTCATCCGGCCGTTTACATCATGATTTTACCTGGGATGGGCGTCATCAGTGAAATCATCCCCTGCTTTTCCCGGAAACCGATTTTTGGTTATGAATTCATTGCCATGGCCAGCCTGGCAATCGCGATTCTGGGATTCCTGGTATGGGGGCACCACATGTTCGTCAGCGGTCAATCACTGTATGCAGGTCTGTTTTTCTCGTTACTGAGTATGCTGGTTGCGGTCCCCTCGGCAGTCAAAGTTTTTAACTGGACAGCCACGCTGTATAAAGGCAGTATCTCACTTACGACCCCCATGCTGTATGCCCTGGGTTTTATCGGCCTGTTTACCATGGGGGGCTTGACCGGAATCTGCCTGGCTACACTGGCCTTCGATGTGCATGTGCACGACACCTATTTTATCATTGCTCATTTTCATTACATCATGGTGGGCGGCATGGTGATGGCTTATCTCGGAGGAATGCACTTCTGGTGGCCCAAAATCACAGGCCGCATGTATTCGGAATGGCTGGGCCGCATCAATGCCCTGATCGTCTTCGCCGGTTTTAACATGACATTTTTTCCTCAATTCATACTGGGATATCTCGGGAACCCCCGCCGCTATCATACGTATCCCGGTGAATTTCAGGTCTTCCACATCATGAGTACACTGGGAGCGTCGATCCTGGGAATCGGCTATCTACTGCCATTATTCTATTTGCTCTGGTCATTGAAATATGGCAAACGGGCCTGCGACAATCCCTGGGATGCGACTGGACTGGAATGGGCGACGACATCGCCGCCTCCTGCACATAATTTCCGGGAGACGCCCGTCATTCGGGAACCCGCTTATCAATATGAGACGCCTCACTCGGACTCGAAAAACAAACCGAATCCCAAAACGAGACTGACATGAACAGGACTTCGTCTATCGTAGCAATGCAGTTTGATGACAGCGAACAGCAGCACTCTGCGGCTCTGCTGGGAATGTGGATATTTCTTGCGACTGAGGTGCTGTTCTTTGGTGGGCTGTTTGTCGCCTATACCGTATACCGTTATGAATATTCGGACGCATTCGCTGAAGGCAGCGAACATCTGGCAATCTGGTCGGGTGCCGTTATGACGGGACTCCTGTTGATGGGTAGTCTTCTGATCGCACTCTCGGAGAATGTTTTTGAACGAGACCACATGCACCGGGTTTTCTGGAATCTGATCAGCACTGCTGTTCTGGGCATCCTGTTTTTAAGCTTTGAATTTTATGAATATCACGATTTAATCAAGCACCAGCTGTTTCCGGGTGCTGCCTTTCACTGGCCAGAAAAACAATCCACGCCTCTATCAGGTCGTTCTGTTGAGATATATTTCGTATTGTTTTTCTGTATGACGGGTCTGCACGCCCTGCATATGATTATCGGCATCAGTCTGGTATCCGGTCTGGCTTTTTATCTGCGATACTCGAAAAATCCGCGACGGCTGAAGAACCCGCTCACCGTAATCGGTTTGTACTGGCATTTCGTGGATATTATCTGGATCTTCCTGTTTCCACTGTTCTATTTGATCTGAAAGTAAATCAACCAACTGCAACATGAATTTACATAAGAAGCCTGTCACAAGCTTAATGAGGAGACATCCATGACATCAGCAAAACAAGTATCGTCGACTCAGCTGATCTGGACGTGCGTCGCTCTGATGCTCCTGCTGCTGTTGACGGTGGGACTGTTTCAATTGCCGCTCGGATCTGCCCATCTGATCGCAGGACTGAGTATCGCTTTCCTCAAAACCCTGCTGATTTTGGCAATCTTCATGAATTTAAAGGGGGGAAGCGGAGTGTTGCGTCTGACAGCGGCAGTTGGCATTCTGTGGCTCTGCTTTGCAATCCTGGGTATCATCTCTGATTACACAACCCGTGGGTGGCAGGAAACGCTCGATCCAGGTCTGGAACAGGGCACTCATTATTCCAGCAGTGATCGCGTTGAAGCATCGACAGCAGACTGAATCAGTCCGAATCATTCTGCGAAAGATTCTGCCGCTGTAAACCTATCATCATCCAAAGCATGCCGACTATAGTCAGTCCGCCCAGAATACGAACGGTCCATTGCACAGCACTACCGAAACGTCCCGTTGTCGGATCATAAAGATAACATGTCAGAAACGAATTCGCAGATTTCTCTGAAACCTTTTCGTCCCCCGCTGCTTTAATTGCCTGGGAAAGCTCACGGGGCACGTAATTCACACCATCCAGATACTGTGTGATGACCCCCTCTCCAGAAACAATAATCAGTCCGCTGGCATGCGCGTACTGTTGAATCGTTTCATCCCAGTGAGCCTGAAATCCCACTGCGGATGTCAGGCGTTCAATCTCTGCCTGGGAACCGGTCAGACAATACCAGCCGCTGCCTTCAGGAGAACGACCATATTTCTGAATCAGTCGCTGGCGGGCCAGATTTGCTTTTTCCGGTGTATCAGCCGGATTAAAACTGACCATAATCACCTGAAAGTCGTCTCCTACTTCTTCCTGGATCTCACTGACGGCCCGTACCAGGCCATCGGCTGATAACTTGCAGAGCATTGGACAATCAAAATAAACCAGACAGAGTACGGCGGGTTGATGATCTAACGCTTCGCGTAAGGAAATTTCATCACTGGAATGATCCTTAAAAACTGCATCCAGCGGAATCGACTGCCCTGGATGCGGCGTGATACCGACCTCTTTCAGAATCTGCTGAGGTGTTTGCGCACTCGCATTGCAGGGCAAGATTAACATCACACAAAGCACAACTATATTCATGCAGTTGATCATAAAACGATAAGAGCCCTTTTCGTGTTTAACATGATTTCCAGACATGCTGAATGTTTCATCAATAATAAGGAAGAAATTGCAAGTCGATCTGAAACGTTCTTTCCTGCAAACGGCACAGGATATATTGTTTGTGTTTCATTCTATGAAAATATTATACAGCCAAAGTAAGGTTTTATTCAGAAAGATTTCCTCCATTCCAGAACCAGAGTCAATTATTTACTGACAACAATCTGATTTGATTCAAGCTTTCACGCAATTGAATATCTCGGTACTCAAATAACTGATTTACACATACGAACGACTCAGTGATGACGGTGATAATCGCAGTCATGAATGAGACCTTGCTTTATTATAATGGCGTCGTATAAAACCTGAATAGAGAACTCGATGAAGACGTCCATCTGACCAGTGATTCGCTCACAGTTCGGTAGCAGAGCTTTTGCATCGCAAACGATTGAAACAGCGAGTATGGAATTTAGCGTAACGGACGTGATTTCTTTGGTATGTCGCAGGGAGGAGTCAGGGGGCTGTTAATTTGTCGTAACTCTCTACTAGACTAGTACTCACCACTTTAATCGTCTCAACTTACCATTTGTGAGGCAGGTCAGAACTGGCGATACAAGCCGTTCAGCGATGGTACCCAGAACTTGATTTCCTTACAATAAGTGACAGAAAAGGAGCTTTGGCAGTGATGACTTCTACATCTGCGCTGGTGAAGCTCAGAAGTATACGACAGTGAAAAAACGCCAGACTCTCTGATATAATTAATTCCTATTTTCGACCATAAATATATCAGGTTCTATAGTCCTTTTTAAAACGCAAATGGTTTGAAAACCAGAAGCCGTTAATCATGATGCGATATATTCCCTTACTGCTATCTGTAATTCTGGCCTTACTAGGTTGTATTCTGGTTGTAACTGCATCTCTTCACTGGATGTGGCTGACGATACCGTTTCTGCTCCTCACGGGAGTGGGATTTTACGATCTTTTTTTCTCATCCAATAATGTATTGCGTAACTACCCGCTATTGGGATATCTCCGCTTCGCGTCGGAAGAGTTACGTCCGGAACTGCATCAGTATTTCGTCGAAAGTGATACTGATGGTGCCCCGTTTAACCGGAACAGCAGACAAATTGTTTATGAGCGTGCAGAAGACGAACACGAAGAAAAGTCGTTCGGTACCGAACTGGATGTCTATGAGGCGGCCTATGAATGGTTAACACACTCGATCAATCCAAGGCAGGCCAGTGAAACACAGTTTCGTGTCCGAATTGGTGGTGAAGCTTGTCGGCATCCATACGAAATGTCTTTATTGAACGTGTCTTCCATGAGCTTCGGTTCATTGAGTGCCAATGCCATTCTGGCGTTAAACGGTGGTGCCAGACTGGGCGGTTTTGCACATGCAACTGGAGAAGGTGGTATAAGCCCCTATCATTTAAAACCGGGTGGTGATCTGGTCTGGGAGATCGGGACCGCTTACTTTGGCTGCCGCGATGAGAATGGCAATTTCGACCCGGAGCAATTTCAAAATAAAGCAGCAGAACCCGCGGTGAAATGTATCACCATCAAGTTATCCCAGGGCGCAAAAGCCGGCCTGGGTGGAGTGATGCCGGCCGCCAAAATGTCAGAAGAAATTGCAGAGACGCGTGGAGTGCCTGCACATGAAAAATGCATCTCACCCCCCGGGCACAGTGAGTTTGATTCCCCCCGCGGTCTGTTGAATTTCATTCAGCGATTGCGTGATTTATCTGATGCCAAGCCCGTCGGGTTCAAATTATGTGTGGGACGTCGCAGTGAGTTTCTGGGAATCTGTAAAGCAATGCTGCAAACCGGAATTCTACCTGATTATATTATTGTCGATGGAGGTGAAGGAGGTACCGGGGCAGCACCACTGGAGTATCAAGATCATGTCGGTGCCCCCCTCGCAGAAGGCTTACATTTCGTACATCAATCTCTTATTGCCTGCGGTTTGCGAAAACAGATCAAACTGGGTTGCAGCGGGAAAGTGGACTCTGCCTTCGAAATGATCCGACGTCTCATCCATGGTGCCGACTACTGCAATGCTGCCCGGGCCATGATGTTCTCACTGGGATGCATTCAGGCACAAATCTGTGAGACGAATCGCTGCCCAACCGGCATCACCACACAGGACCAGACGCGCACCAGAGGACTTCTGCCGGAAGTCAAACAATATCGAGTCCGCTATTTTCAGCATTCGACTGTGATGGAGTTCAATCAGATCATCGCCTCTCTTGGATTGAGCTCACCGGACCAACTCTCTCCAGAACTGCTGATGCGTAGAGTCAATGCCACCACTGTGAAAAGTTACGCGGAAATCTTTTATCAGGCGAAAGAGAACGAACTGCAGACCTCCCCAACAGATTCTTTCTGGAAACAAGACTGGGCAAAAGCCAGCTCTGAGCATTTTTAATGATTACTTTCACAAGCTGATCAGAACAATCAGTAATACAACAGAACACTAAATCGTGTGGCTGGTGTCATTCGCGGGGGCGGGGCAACGGCTTACATTGGAGGGGGATTCGCGCTGTCGTAACGAACTAGACCCAAGACAAGCGACCTTGTTTGCCTGAATAATAAGAAACACCCGAAATCCCTGCTGATTTCCGCGTATTGAGTGTTATCACGACAAAACAATACGAGAAGCAGAAAGGGATTTCAGGTGAAGANAAGAGCCTATCAAAAACGACAAACCGCGTCTGCCATACGAGCGAAGAAATCTCGAAAACGCCGGATCAAAAATGCGGCCACGTGCCACGCTGAACGTGAACTCAAGGTCAGACAGCGCACCAGACACAAATGCGAGGATCACCAGCGTCCCCTGCTGTCGGCGGCTGGCATTCAGTACGAAGTTTCTCAGCGACAGTCAGCGACGTGTTACGGTGGAATCGGGCTGGCGACTGCTGTGGCGCAACAAAGTGGGTTGGTCNATGCCATCAATCGGCATGTCGAGCGACTGCAGGTCCACTTTCCGTATCACGAATCTGACCACGTCCTGAATATTGCCTACAACGCGCTGACCGACGGCACGTGCCTGGAAGATCTTAAGAAGAAACGCGTCGATACAGCGTATCTGAATGCTCTGGGAGCGAACCGTATTCCGGACGCATCGACGGCCGGCGATTTCTGTCGGCGATTTGAATCGAAAGAACAGATCGACTGTCTGCATCACGCCATTGATGAAGCAAGGCGAAACGTGTGGGCTCAACAGCCCGAGGAATTCTTCGACTGTGCGACCGTGGACATGGATGGCTCTATCGTCAAAACAACGGGCGAATGCAAGTTCGGCATGGATATGTCGTACAAGGGGATCTGGGGCTATCATCCGCTCCTGATTTCGCTGGCGGAAACGCGCGAACCTCTGCGGATTGTGAATCGATCGGGTAACCGGACGAGCGAAGACGGAGCCGCTGTCGAATGCGACGGCATCGCCGATTATCTGCAGAGCTGCGGCTTTCGCAGGATCGTCTTTCGAGGTGATACGGCGTTCAGTCAGACTCAGCACCTCGATCGCTGGAATGATCGCGGCGTGACGTTCTACTTCGGCTACAAAGCGCTGCCAAACCTCGAAGGACTGGCGGAAAACCTGCCGAAAACGCGGTGGAAGAAGCTCAACAGACGCGTGTGTCACGCAGCCAAAACCCAGCTGCGAACAAAGGNCCACCCGGTCAAAGAGAACATCATTGTCGATCGAGAATACAAGAACCTGGTGTTGCAGCGTGAAGAGGTGGCAGAGTTCGATTATCAGCCAACGGCCTGCGGTCAAGTGTATCGCCTGATCGTTGTTCGCAAANACATCGACGAAATGAAAGGGCAGAAACTGCTGCTGGACGATGTGCGTTATCTGTTTTACATCACAAATGATCGCACATCGACGCCAGCGGAAATCGTATTCACATGCAACGCTCGTTGCGAACAGGAGAATTTGATTGAGCAACTGAAGAACGGCCCGCGTTCCTTAACGGCACCGGTGGACAATCTGTATTCGAACTGGGCATACATGCTGATGGCCTCGCTGGGCTGGACGTTGAAAGCATGGATCGCCCTGAGTCTTCCGGAAACGGGTCGCTGGAAAGACCGGCGTCGCCAAGAAAAGTGTGAATTGCTCAGAATGGAGTTCCGTACATTCGTNACAGCCATGATTCGCATCCCGTGTCAGATTGTGCGGACCGGTCGCCGTCTGATCTTCCGGCTGTTGAATGGCAATGATCGTCAGCCTGCGTTCTGGCGACTGGTCGATGTATTGCAGTTGTAAAGACAAACCGAAGCCCTCGCGCACGGCCGTGAGTGCTTGGGTTCAATGCAGGCAGGATGCGGATGTCCTGACCATTTGCCGTGGCTCTTTACCTGAGGAACATTCAAAATATGAAGCAACCAAAATCCACCGCATGTTCCGGCGAATTCATCCCGCCAGCAGCCAACCCCTGCGCCGATGTTTGCTCCCACTCACACTCAAAGGGTCGCTTGTTCTGGGACTAGTGTTGTGTCAGGATTTGATTTTGGGATAAAGTCATTTCAATTTCGCTCGGGCACACTGAACTTTGAATTGCCAGTCCACTCCCCGCTGCTTTTTGTTGGCGTCCTTTGATCAGGATTTAGTTTCATACGAGTAATGGCACCCAGTGTCACCCGGTCGTCGTTAACTACGGCGATCAGAATATGATAAATGACAAATACCAAAAAAATGATTATCAGACTGGTGTGTAGTACTATCAGTGAATAGCTGCAGGGAAGAAAACTGCTGACATTCAAAATCAGCAGGACTACAAGGGTAAGTTCAATTCCCAATGTCTTGAGGCGATGACAGACAGAGACTCTGCTACTGCTCATGAACTTGCTTCCCACCAGTAATGTTAATATAGAACAAAGTAAGTAGGTGAACTTTCCAATTGGATGGCGAACGAACTGTTCACTTCCCTGATTCTGCATTATTGTCCCCGTGATCTGCTGCCTCAGGATGATGCGGCAGGCGCTCCAGATAACCCGAGACCTGGCTGGAGTGACAAACACAATTTTCATAGCAGGTATAAGAAAGTGGGGGTGGATCACAGTACTGGCAATCGACCTGACAGCCGGAATAACTGTGGTAAGTCGAGGCACAACCTGTCATCATGATCGCTCCCAGCGTTGCGATCCGGCACATCCACTTTTGAGCGGTGTCCATCTTAAGCTCCTTCATTAGCAATCGCGTTTTCGTCGATTGCAGTCTAATCCTGCCTGTTATGGTTCTTCAGGCAGTGGTAAATTTTCAAGTGCTTCCGGCGGTGCAGGGATGGGTTGTAATGTCTGTGGGTTAATTCCACCAATGACCCGTTCTAATTCTGCTAGTGATTGTCCTAATGATGCTTCGAGTCTCAGGTAACTCACCTCAAAACGCAGTAATTCCCTCCAGTTGTCAACCAGCTGTAAAAAGTCGACTTCTCCGGTATTGTAGGCCTGGCTGGAGACCTCCAGCGTCTGGCGCGCTTTTGGAAGAATATCTTCACGGAACAGAATCAACAGATCCTGTTGGCTTTTGGCTTGAGCAAACAGGTCTGCGACTTCTTCAAGTGTTTCATCTTTTAATGAATCATAGGATCGAGCCGTCGATACTGCTTTTGCCTCCGCGGATCGAACTGCTGAATCCAGTTTCTTTCTGTAGACCGGCAGATTGATTCCTGCTGTGATCAGAAACGAATCGTTTCCGTTGGCAACGGGACTGACCCCGGTAGATCCCACATCGATCCAGGTGGCTCCCAGCGTGACATCCGGTTTATAGGCGAGGCGTGCCAGATTCAGGGCTTGCCTGTCTTTTTCGAGTGCTGCTAATTGTGCATGTAATTCCGGACGAGAGGCGACCGCCTGCCGCTGCAGCCAGTCCAGGTCGTCAGGCAGAGCCCCCGGGGCAATATGACTGAGTGCCAGTAATTTTGTCTGAGAGGAAATATGCAGCAGACGTGCAAGTTTTGCCTGGCCACTTTGGAGTTTTTGTTTCAGGCGAATCAATTCATTTTCAACATTCGAGATTTCCAGTTCAGCACGCAACAGGTCCTGCTGGCTGACCTTTCCTGTCTTGTAGCGCACGTTCGCCACGTCACGGATCTCGACTAATAACTGTCTATCTGCCTCAGTGACATTGATAGTCTGCTGAATAAAATAAAGTTCGTAATACGCTCGTTTCACTTTGGCAATCGTAGCCAGTTCGGTCGCTGCCAGATGAGCTCTTGCTTCATTGGTGTGTGATTCTGCGAGTTCTCCCTGTGCGCTCAGTTTCCCTCTTGCAGGAAACTTTTGAGAAACATTCAACGCAAACTCCTGGGGGCCTGATGCAGTCTGGACCTGGTCCGGATAAAACGTCATCCCCAGATTCGGGTCCTGCAGGCTCGAAGCGACCGGGACCTGATAAGCATTGGCTTCGACACGTTTTCGGGCAGCCTGAATATCCGGGTTTTGAGCCAATGCGTATTGAATGTATTTTTCAACTGAATGAGGCCCCTCCAGATCAGCGGCGATGGGATTCACTGTCGCTTCTGCTGGAGTATAGGAAGCCTGTTGAACAGCCTGAGAAACTTGAGCGTACCCGGGGTCGTGGATCTGCTGCGCAGATTGACAACCGGACAATAATAGAAACAAGCTTAAAAAATGAGCTGTCTGTCGCAGGGCCATCCTTGGCCTCCCCCCCTTTGATATGATCGAAATCGATACACACTGATTATCATCGGCAAAATTGATTTGATCGAAACAGGGATTACAACTAATTCTTCAGTGAACCGGATTCGCATGTAACGATATTACGGATTAGGTAGTATCTGGTTCTGTTGACTGTGAGAAAGTCTTGACTTCCTCGTAAACAGCTGACGCCTGATGATTAGACGATTTCAGATTTGAAGCCGATTCACACTGTAAGGCCACCAGTGTCAGATCATCATTGGGTGAAGCATTGAAACGCCATTCCGCTATGGCTTCGTTGATCTGCATGATTTCTGCAATGAGTGATCGATTTGTCCTCTGAGTGAACAAATTCGTCAGGCGTTCTATTCCGAATAATGTACCTTCAGTGTTGGCCGTTTCTGTTACTCCATCGCTAAAGAGTAAGATTCGATCTCCTGGCGAGAGTATTGTGTTTTTCTGCTCCCACTCAGCTTTCAGGTCGATACCAATCAGAAGACCTGTACTTTTCAATAATTCGAGTGTTCCGGAAGTTCTTTTCAATATTGCAGGTAGATGGCCTGCGCTGACCCATGTTAAATTGTGTGATTCCGGCTTCCAGCGTGAGAGAAACATGGATGCAAAATTCCCCGGCAGAATCGAGGCGGTAAATTGACGGTTGACTTCATTCATGATCGTGACTGGATCAAAGGGGGGCTTTTCGGAAGCAGCTAGCAGGAGTGATTTCAACATCGCTGCCCCCATGGCAGCGGGAACACCGTGTCCGCTCACATCGGCAATGCAGATGAGCCATGATCCATCCGACAAAGGCAAAAAGTCGTAGTAATCTCCGGCAACGCTGTCTGCCGGTTCAAAGATATGCGCAGTTTCAAACTGTGATATTTCAACTCCGTGGGGCAACAGGTATTGCTGGATCTTTCTCGCTTTCTCCATCTGGCTGCGGCGGTCACGATCATTTTCCTTTAGTGCCGCGCTCATGGAATTGATGGATGTGGAAAGTAAGTTCATCTCACTGCTGGTGAATCCCGGGGAAACAGCATCTAGGTTACCGGATGTAATGTCTTCGACTGTCTTTAAGAGTTGATTCAATGGTCTGTCCACGATTTTCAGCAACACGAGATTGACAATCCCAGCCGCGATCATTCCTAATGCCCCGAGCACTGCAAGCTGAACCATAACTTTAGATCGGATTGATCGACGTACATTTTTTAAAGTTTCGATGACAAAGACGCTTGCTTCTTTGCCAGGCTGATATCCGATGACCAACTGGTGTTTCTGGAATTCGTCCAGATCAAATGATTCCGGATTGGAAAAATCAAATTCGGACAATATCGCCTTACTATCCGCGGAAGCACCACCCGTCTGTATGTATTTCCCATTCAAGCTGACGATAATCCGGTGTCCGGGAGAAGCTGATTTTCTCATTTCTGAACAGACTTTGTTGATGTAGCTCTGGACGTCGTGATCCTGATGGTCTTGTATGAGATGAGAGACTGCGGACTGAATGGCTATTGCTTCATCGTGCAAACCTGTACGCATTTCTGCTGTCGCATTTTCGATTTCCCGGTGATATTGCAATATCAGGATCCCTGCCAGTGCGATACTAAGTGTCAGATTTACGGAAAACAGTAATTGAAATCTGATCGTACGCGGTTGATTCTTGAATCGGGCGATTCTGGCAAATAATACTGACATAGTTTTCAAACTTTCTTCAGTCGCTGACTCTCCAGCTGATCACGCCATGGAGAAAACACAGTTACGAATGGTTTCGTTACAAGGGATATCAGCCATCGCTTTTCAAACACAGGACTTTCCACTCTCAATGGGACTCTTTCGTACTTCAACTGCCAGATAATATATGGAATGCCTGAGCATCGCATGTTAGCGCATCATGCGATCACCCAGGCATCCCAACTCAGGAGCCGACCAGGAAAATGCTCAAGCGATTTCCCGGTCTGCTGGTTGTACTCTGCTACTTCCGTAAGTTCGCAGAGTACAGTGCATCGACTGTACTCAGATAGGTCTGAGGATCAGCGTCAATCTTTTTGGTGCAGGGAGGACAGCAGACATACACAATCCGCCCATCCACGATGGTCCATTTCGGTTTCTGTGGCAGCTCTTTTTTCATCACCGGACACATGTGTTGTGCTTTCGCAAAATTAGCATGAATCGTCGACCAGTGCTGTGGATTGACCTTGCTGTTTAAACAGCCTTTGCAGCAGAGGTAGACCGACTCTTTGCCGATTTTGACTTTAATCGGCTTCCCATGCGCGCCCAGTTTCTGTCCCGAGACGGGGCAAATCTGCTGCGCTGCGATACGTAACTGATCGCGCTGGCTCCCATCTGTTTGAGGTTGCTGTGCTTCTGCGAACTGCTGCACACCGAACCCGGTGACTACAACCAGCGACAAAGCCAAAATCATTCTGAATGTTTTCATCATATATCTCCTTCTGAAAAAATTATTTTGATCCCGCTCAGGAGGCGGGACCGCTTAAGGCTGGATCGAATGTCGAATTCTGAGATCCAGATTGAGGTAGTTCGTGATCAAAGGCCTGACTCGACAGGCCCACATTCATTTTGAATTCCAGGTAAGCACAATAGACGGCGGGTACAATAAACGTGGTGAAGGGTTCGACCAACATGCCCCCCAGGACGGGGAGTGCCATGGCCCGGGCCACATCGGCTCCCCGTCCGTGGGACATCAGAACCGGCAGCAAAGCGAAGATCGTGGTCAGTGTGGTCATCACACAGGGGCGAATGCGTTTCAGCCCGGCTTCGTAGATTGCTTCACGTAAATCAGCGATGCCGGCGACCGGACGGCGTTTCAGAGTCTGCTGAATATAAGTCGCCATCACCACACCATCGTCCACCGCGATGCCGAACAGGGCGATAAACCCGACCCAGACTGCAGTATTCATATCCACGCCCATCCAGGCGACTGCGATCATCCCGCCGGCAAAAGCAACGGGAATCCCGGAGAAGACAATCGCCGAGATGGCGAAGTCCTGAAAACTGAGATAGATAATCAACAGGTTCACCAGCAGCACCGTGGGGATGATCCACATCAGCCGCTCGTTGGCTTCGATTTGGTTCTGAAAAGACCCCACAGCCTGTAGTTCGAAATTGCCCTTGGGAAAGGTCAGGGTGCCGTCCTCCCGGGCGGTCCGCAGTTCGGACATCACCTGCTCGACGGTTTCCAGGTCACCGGATACGCCGGACGGAGAAAACGCGACGTGCGCCACGAGGCGGGCGTCTTCACTGTTAATGGCGCCCGGTCCCCAGGTGGTGGTGACGTTCGCGAGTCGTTCCAGAGGCACAATGTCGCCGCCGTGAGTGACGACGGAGACTTTGCGCAGATCTTTCAGGTCCTTGCGGACGCTGCGTTCGAAGCGGACCTGAATCGGATAACGTTCCCGTCCTTCCACGGTGGTGGTTACATCGAGCCCCCCGAGCCCGGCTGAGACGATCTGATTCACCATCATCGTCGTCATACCGTAGCGGGCGGCTTCTTCGCGATCGACTTCGAATTCATAGTAGGGTTTGCCCATGACAATATCAGGATTGACGGTTCCCGCGTTGACATACCGGTTTTGTTTCAGACGCTCTGCAACGGCCAGAGCCGCTTTGGACAAGCCTTCCAGATCGTCGCCGTAAACCCGAATCGCCATGGAAGCTTTGATGCCGCTCTGCAACATGACAACGCGTCCCTCGATCGGTTGCAGAGGCGAAGCGGGAGTGACTCCCGGCAGCGTGGCGACTTTGTTGATTTCGTCCCAGATCTGTCTGGCAGTCATGCCTTCCCGCCATTCGGCGCGGGGCTTGAGCATCACATAGGTTTCGACCATCGCTGCGGGGGCCGGATCGAGTGCCGATTCCACGCGGCCGATTTTGCCCAGCACATTTTCGACTTCCGGAATCCCTTTGATCAGGGTGTCCTGTGCCTGCAGGATCTCCATTGCCTGTGAAAAACTGGCAGCCGGGTAGAGGCTGGGCATGTAAAACCAGCTGCCTTCATCCAAGGCAATCCAGTCGTCTGACTTCAGCCCTGTGAAGACGTGCTTGGCGTCCACGTAACCGGGCACCTGATTCAGGTCCGCTCCGAGCAGCGAAACGACCTTTTCCACAGGACGCAATACCGTGGGCAATCCGAACCAGGCCCCCGCTCCCAGAACGATGATCACTGCAGGTAAGGAGAGCATCAGCAGCTTGTATCGTAGCGCCAGCCTCAACCGCCCCGCGTACAGAAATCGGACGAAACGGCTGGTGGGGTTCTCATCCATGGATCGGATCTTCTCGCAGGTCACCCACCAGCCCAGCAGAAAACCGGCTACCGCAGCAAAGACAGTCGCCGCATAGAGGGTCAGCGTCGATCCTTCGGCGATGTAATCTCCCCAGACAAACCAGTAGAGAGCGGCCGTGAGGCAGCCTACCGCCGCGCCGCTTGCCAGTTGTCCCCAGCGGGGAATGCGCGCACTACGGAGAAAGATCCGGCAGAGCATCGGCAGGATGACCACTGCGACGATCAGGCTGGAGATGAGGGCGAACGATTTGGTCCAGGCGAGCGGCGAAAACAGCCGGTGATCGCGGCCTGTCAGAAAGAAGACGGGCAGAAAGCTGATAATGGTGGTACTGACGGCGGTAATCACGGCGGGAATCACTTCGGCGGCCGAATCCCGAATGACAACCAGACGCTGCTTAGGGCTACCTGGTGAGCCGCCAGCTTCCCAGTCAGCCAGGCTGCTATAGATGTTCTCCATAATGATAATTCCCATATCGACCATTGTGCCGATAGCAATCGCGATGCCCGCCAGGGACATGATATTAGCATCGACTCCCAAGGTTTTCATGGCGATGAACGACATCAAAACCGCCATCGGGAGTGTAATAGCAATGATGATGCTGGCGCGGATATGTAACAGGAACAGAACCATGACAGCGATGGTAATGACCGTTTCGTGCAGCAGAGCTTTAGTCAGGGTAGAAACGGTCTCGTCGATCAACTGGCTGCGGTCATAGATGCCATGAATTTTGATGCCGCCCAGTTCGGACTCCAGCGAAACGATTTTGGTCTGGACCCGTTCGATGACTTTACGGGGATTTTCGCCATGACGCATCACCACCACGCCTCCTACTGCTTCCCGTCCGTTCAAATCGAGGGCACCGCGGCGAAATGCGGGGCCTGTTTGGACCTGAGCCACATCGCTGATGCGAATCGGCACTCCTTTACTGGTTGTGACGACCGTGTTATTAATCTGCTCAATCGTTTCCTGCTCCGTTTTGCCCGCGCCAATAAAACCTTTGCCGCGAACGATAAATTCCATCCCGCCGGTCTCGACGGTCTTGGCGCCGACATCAATGTTCGAAGCCTTAACGGAATCAATCACCTGGCTGAGCGGTATGTTGTGGTAGCGGAGTTTGTTGGGATCAACTCCGACCTGGTACTGTTTGACATAGCCGCCAATCGAGGCAACTTCAGCCACGCCATCTACCGATTGTAGGGCGTACTTGATGAAGAAGTCCTGCTTCGAGCGCAGTTCAGCCAGGTCCATGCCGACGGGTGGTTCGAGCACGTAGTAGTAAATCTGTCCCAGCGCAGTGGCGTCGGGGGCGAGTGCAGGAACCACGCCTTCGGGTAGTGATCCCGTGACCGTCGTCAGCTGTTCCACCACGCGCGAGCGAGCCCAGTACAAATCGACGTCGTCGTCAAACGTGACCTGCACGAAACTGAAACCAAACATGCTTTTGCCGCGAACACTCCGGGAGCTCGGCACCGCCTGCAGGGCGATGGAGAGCGGATAGGTGATCTGGTCTTCCACATCTTTGGGAGATCGTCCCGCCCACTCTGCCAGGACGATCACCTGGTTTTCACTTACGTTGGGAATCGCATCAATGGGAACTTTTTGTGCTGAGTACCAGCCAAAACTGATCAAGGCTACCGACAGCAGCACAATCAGGAGTCTCTGACGAATACAGAAATCGAGTATGCTGCGAATCATTGGCGGACCTCCTGTTTCTGTCTGGTGACCGTCCGGGGCGGAGCTGATTGAGGTGGTTCCAGCTGCATCGGTTCGGGGTCTATCTCCAGTGGCATTTCAATCGGTGGCAGGCTGTCATCAGGCTCCATTATTTCCGGAACTCCCAGTGGCGGCAGATCCATGTCGGACACCGCTTCATTCCGACTGTTTGAGGCGTCAGCCGTCCTGATGATCTCCAGGTATTTTTTCGGATGTTCCAGCAGACTTTCACGGCAGCCCTCACAACAGATGAAAACCGTTTTGCCATTCACGTCCACTTTGGGAGGGGCTCCCATCGTTCCTAACGACATCATGGTCACCGGACAGATTCGCTGATGTTCCGCCAGTTTCCGGTCTGTTCCAGAGAGCTTCGCGAGCGCGGCGAGCATGGTTTCCGACATCTCCTCAACCGGCAGCGGTTCGGCCCGGGTCGGATCGATGAGCGAAGGATTTCCCGCCAGCTGCATCTGCGAATCGATTAGGAAGTTGCCCCGGGTTGCGACCTGTTCTCCCTGCTTGACCCCTTTCAGGATGACGATCTGGTCGCCGCACGTCGAGCCGAGAACGACATTGCGAATTTCAAAGCGACCCGGTTCGTTTTCGACATAGAGCACACTGTGTTCTCCCGCCATCAGCACCGCATCGCGGGGCACTGTGAGCACATCGCTTTCTGCTAATAACTGCGAAACATAACCATATTTTGACGTGGGAACCAGCGCCTGACCCGACAGAGGGCACTTGCCGGAAACTTCGGATATGACGTGCGGATGTCGCGGACAAATCCAGCAATCCGCTAGTTCCGGATCATAGATGCCTCCTGACTTTCCTTTGCTTCCCGCGGGAATCGAGATTGTCGCCCGTGCATAATCTCCCACACGTAACCGTCCGTGTGGATTCGGTATCATAATCCGCACACCCACCGTACGAGTCTGGGGATCGACGTGAGGATCGATAAAGGCCACGCGGCCGGTGAAGGTTTCATCGGGCAGCGACTGGACGGTTGCCTCGACTTTCTGTCCATAGCGGATCGTGGCGGCATCTTCAGGAAAAAGCTCAAGCATCAGCCACAATCGCGAAAGATCGGCCAACTGATAGATCACCTGGCCTTCTTTGACATACTGGCCTTCGATGGCCTGTTTTTTTATCACAGTCCCACTGATGGGGGCACATAAATGCATCCGGCTATTGGCAGTGCCCGTCTTTTCGAGTGCTTCGATCTGAGACATCGTCATACCGAGTTCAATTAACTTCTGTTTTGAACTCTGATAGAGATTCTGGCTGGTTCGGGTGACCCGGGAAAGTGTTGCAGAACGGCTGTTTTCAAAGGCTTTTTTAGCCAGCAGCAGTTCCACCTGACTGGAATAAAGCAGCGGAGAATAAACATACGCCAAATGGTCTCCCTGTTTGACTTCCACACCGGTGAAGTCGGCATAGAGCCGTTCGATACGACCGTCCACATAGGCAGACAGGGTTTTGAGGGTGCCTTCGTCATAACTCAATTCCCCCACGGAATGGATCGTCTGAGTCAGAGGAAGTGATTGGACCGTTGCGGTCTGAATATTGGCAATCCGCCGGGCAGCGGGATCAATGCGGACTGCACGGGGATCTGATTTTGAGCTATCGGACGTGGCAGGCACAAGTTCCATGGCACAGACCGGACACCGGCCAGGTTCTGTCTGGGGAGGGGTGCACATCATCGGGCAGATATATTTAATGGCTTTGCTGAGGACGCTCCCATGACTATGGCCGCCCCCGCCTGAGGTAATAAATCCCATCCGCTGGGCGACTCCCAGTCCGGCAATCAACAGCGCCCCACACAAGAGAAACAGTGCGGGCTGCACCAGCAGTCGAATCCACCAGCGGCGCACATTCTGTTTGCGCTGAGAGGCTGCATCATCCGCAGCGCAGATCTCACTTTTATTAGAATCATTCATACCAACCTCAACAGAATTATTTCAGCCAACTGTAATTATTCGGGAAAATACAGTCTGTCCGTTTTACTTTGGCCAGGTTCTGATGAATTGAAAACGCATCAACCCTGGGGCGTGTTAACACAACTGTAAAACTGTGGCAAACAGCGCGCACAAAGACAGCAAAGGCGTGAGATCAGATCAGCCAGCGACAAAGAATCACTTGCTGGCGAAGAAGGGGCTGAAATGAGAATTGAGGCGTGTCAAACGTCGCGTCTGCTTGCGATTGTTTCGTGCAGACGGCAAGCATGACTACCGCTGTCGCTGCCCGTCGAGATGATTCGCGTTCCTGTGAACTGCGATTTTCTTCCGGAGCAACGGGAAGTTCCTTCTCGACCGAACTTCGGCATTGCAGCTGATGGGAGGTTTGAGAACAGCAACTGTGTTCTGCTTCAATCGAGGGTGAGCAGCAGCATGCTTCAGTACCACAATAACTGCCTGCCTGCGCTGACGAAATCATTCCCCCGAGGAGAGTCGCTGCCATCAGCATACAGGAAGTCATAGAGTGAATTGAAAATTGAAACATCGCTACGCCAGTCTAAAAGGAAAGTCTCATTTGTTTTAGGGCCCAGACTTACGACAGTCAAGTCTGAATTCTGTTCACGCTAAGTAAAGTGATTCCCACTTGCTGCTTGCCTGCTGAATCAGGAGAGACTTTATCTCGCTGTGTGTGGTCAGAATTGGAACACGGAACACAAAACGACAGTCATTGAAAATCAGCAGAGATTGCAGTGCGCAAAGATACTGTCCGAGCAGCCTTATAGCGTGAAGCGACAAAGAGATACGCAGCGATCAAGGGATGCCTGAGGTGCCGTAATACAGCCAGGTATTCCCGGTGTTTGTGGCTGAGCGATCACAGTCGACACCACCGTCAACTGCGACAGGCTCACTAATTTTTCAGCAGGATTTTTCTCGACCGGTGAAGGGATGAGAGGGCTGACAGGCTGGCTCTGAGCACTACAATGACAGTCTGCTCCGCAAGAGCACGTGCCCGGTTCTGCTGACTGTGACTCGCTACTGGAAGCGGAATCCTTTGTGATTTCAGCATTATCACCACAATGGCAGACAGGTGCGTCTGTGCAACAGCAGGAAGGAGTTTCTCCAAGTCGCGTCTGTTCCTGATCAGAACAGCAGTTCGTGATAGATTGAGAACAACGAGGGCCACAGTGACAGGAAGCAGCAGAGAAACCTTGCAGTGGAACTGTCAAAGCAGCCAGGCAGATCATAATTCGTGTTGTGATTGTTTTAGACATCCACATGACCGAAAATCCTTTACGCTCTTCTGTCCTCTATCAGCAAAGAGGTTTCTATCTATTTAGATCGGCCCGGGACCGAAATGATCTGGAGACGAAGTCGAGGGAAATCGCAATCTCTTCAGGATGTGTTACAAGTATGTAGACGCTAAAGATTTGGGAACGCTGCGGAAGTATCTTTATAATCAGGAATCAGGTCAAGAGAGGTTATGCGGTCAATTTCTCCGATACTGAACTCATTTTATTTCAAGTACTTCCATCATTAGCAGAAACGCACCGTTGCACACAGTACTGTTTTTCAGGTTCATCCTCTCGGTTGTGCCAGAACTATAACGCTCCGCTGGTTGACTCTGTATTTGTTCTGTTGAAGAGGAATTTCTGCGTCAGGCGATAATAGATCCGTGGGGCTGGGGAGGGATGTGTCGACGACCCGGTTCCATGTCATTTCTGGCTCTGCATGGATCGAGAACAGTTGAGGAATCGTTGCGCCATTGATCATAACATAAAGATCGCGCGTTGCCGGAGAGGGATCGTGCAGGTGGTATGCCAGAGTTTGCGATTCTGCTGACATATCGACCTCTGGATGTCCTGCTCCGTACCATTGGACTTTCTCCCGCCAGAAAGTTGAACTTCCCAGCAAGGCATGTGATTTGCGCAAAGAGATCATTTTTTTGAAGAAGCGAAAGACTTCCTCGTTGTGCTTGAGCCGCTGCCAGTCGAGCCAGCTGGTTTCGTTATCCTGATTGAAAGGATTATTATTCCCTCCCTGGGACTGCATAAACTCGTCTCCCATATCGTTCATGCATCGGCGTCGAGTTGTGATGGGTGTGATCGTTGCCCAGTGAGCGGCAAAGGCAAACTGTGCTGCTGTGGTATGCAGTTTGCACAGGTTAATACCCGATGCTGCCGCATAGGGCGGTAGTGATTTTGAACGTTTCGCGTAGAAGGGAAACAAGATGAAGACTTACCAGAACAGAAATCGAAACTTCGAGGCGATTGTCGGTGCTGGAGTGATTCTGGCTATGGCGCTCGCCATCTCACTTCAGTCACTGACATTCGCTCAGGAGTCGGCAAAGGCAAAGAGCGACAAAGAGATGGGGTCCGAGTCAATGTGTCCGATGATGGCTGGTCTGAAAGCGATCATGCTGAGCGCTGGCAGCCCACCTTTGCTTATACCACGAGCAGACGAACTGAAGTTGACGAAACAGCAGAAGCAGGAATTGAAATCGATCGCCGAGGAAGCACAACGAAAGGCGACGAAGGTACTGACTGAGGAGCAGGAGTCAATGCTCGGTGAACCACCTGACAAAGCCATGACGATGATGGAAGTTGTGATGATACAGACCAAAAACATGCGGGATGCCAAATCCGGCGGGATGTGCCCGATGTGTATGGAGAAAATAGAAGGAATGAGGAAGGGCAGGAAAAACGACAGAGAAGACTCAACGCCTAACTAGTGCTGCGTCAGGATTTAATTTTGGGGTAAAGTGATTTCAATTTCGCTCGGGCGTCCTGAACTTTGAATTGCCAGTCCACTCCCCGCTGCTTTTTGTTGGCGTCCTTCGACCAGGCTTTGGTTTCCGCTCGCAACGGTCGTGTGGATTCGAAGCGGCGACCGGTTACACACTGCCGGGTCATTGTACTCAATTCGTTTTCAGCGATGTTCAGCCAACTGCCATGCTTAGGCGTCTGACGAAATTCGATCCGCCGAACCAGCGAGCGTGCCTTCTCAGCGGGGAAGGCCTCGTAAAATGCTCCTTTGATGTGCGTGTTCAAATTGTCGCAGACGACGATGACTTTTCTGGCAGAGCGGTAACGCGTTGTCAGTAATCGCTCCATTTCAATGGCCCAGTCAACTTTAGTGCGCTGATCGCGAACACGGACTTCCCGCCAGCCTGACAAAGGTTCCGTGAACATGAAAATGCTGGCGGTCCCGCACCGCTCATATTCATAGTCGACTCGACGGGCATGTTTTCTGGTGGCCGGTATCGACTTGCGAATTTCCCTGTGAAGCTGAACGGGTTGCTCATCCATGCACAACACCGGATACTCGCTGTTGTAAGGCGCTTCGTAGGTGTCCAGAACCTCTTCCTTCGACGCAATAAACTCCGCTTCGGCTTCCGGTGGAATCACCCAGTACTGAATCTTGCGCTGCGTCATACCGTTTTTTTAAGTGTTTGTCGAATTGTTTCGTGACTGATCGACTCGACCAGTCCGAGTTCCACCATACGTTCCGCCAGCAGTCGAAGTGACCAGTTCGCATAGCCTTTCGGAAGCTGCCCCAGACGCATGGCAATCACCTGCGCCTCCTGTTTGCCGTCGAGAACTTTCTGTCTCGGCGGTGCTGCCCGGGGCTTCCCATTCAAGGCGATCTCAAACCCTTCGACGACCAGTCGTTTCCGGAGATTTTCCACGGTCTGCACGCGGCACGAAAACGCCTCGGTGATTTTTGTGTCAGTCCAGTTCGGTCCCCGCACATCCGCCTTCAACAGAATTTCTGCCCGCCTGACCTTCTGCGCTGAACCTTTCAGCCGCTTGCGGACATCCGTAAGCGTATCCCGTTCCTGCTTCGACAGCCGTACGATGTATTTCTTTTCCATATCAGATCCTCCTTGAATGCGTGAAGGATCTGATATTTACTCGATCTCTACAACCCCAATTATTAAAACTGACGAGACACTAGTACCTCGGCCCAGTTTTCAAAGGGCAGATTGGTCGTCACGATCAGGCTGAAGCGTTCATACGCCGTGCTGATGACGTCGAACAGCAGTTCAGAGCCGAATTTAAGCATCAGGTTCGGAAGTAATGCACCTGATTGTTTTTTATGGGTAGCCAAATTGATGTGTCCGATTCTGCGATATCTGGCATGCTGAAGTTCCCCTTGACTTGATCCATTTGTTGTGAGAGTTTCCAATAGACTTGACCTTCACCCCGATTCCTGATCCATGTTAAATGCGAGAAATTTTGTTATCTTGTATTTTTCGTAGGAGGATCAGACAGCATGAACATGAAAAGAAACGATATTCGGAAGAGCAGATTGCATTTGTTTTGCGGCAGTATGAGTCCGGCACTGCGGTAGCAGAGATCGTCAGGAAGATGAGGATCACCGAACAGACCTTTTACCGTTGGGAGAAGAAATACGCCGGTCTGGGCGTCGCTGAAGTCCGCAGACTGAAGCAGTCGGAAGGGGAAAACTGGAAGCTCAAACAACTGGTGGCTGACCTGAGCCTGGACAAGAGCATGCTCTAAAACGTTCTCAAAAAAAACTGTGAGGCCCACTCGTCGTCGTACTCTGATGCAGGAACTTCAGGTTTGATACGAAGTCAGTGAGCGGTGTGCCTGCCAGGTGCTCGGCTTCTCGCGGGCCGGTCACCGTTACCAGAGTGTTCTTGATGAACCGGCCGAGCTGCGAATGCGTGAACTGGACACTATTCGTGTGCGTTCCCTGGCATTCTATTTCATGAAAGTGCAGATTGGAGTATGTGAACAATTCAAACTGACGCCAGGATGATTAATTCTTAAGCGTCAAAACTCGACCACTATTACTGGGGAAGTCCAGTTTCTACTATCGACCGGTTAGGGACGATCAAGTTTTCGAACAATTCTAGATGTGAGTTGTGCGCCGATCACAATGTGATGAGCAGATGAAACCTTATAGAAACCGTATTGAGATTCCCGTGCCCACGAAGTAGTCGTCAGCTGCTTCATTCAGCCCCACGCCTGCCCGGATATCCCATTGCACATTATTGTTGATCAGATAGGTAAATCCGCCATTAAAGTAATACTCAGGTTTTGCAGTCTCAGCACTTTGAGGGAAAAACGCAAACCACTCGGTATATGCACCTACTTTTTCAGTCAAAGTGTAACTGACTGTCCATGATTGAGCCCATTCGGTAAAGGCATTCGTGGTGACTTCGTCGATGGCGCGGTTGAACTGGGTGCTGCCTCCCGTCGAAATGAAGTCGTTGATTTCCCAACTGTAAATCCAGTTTAAGCCGGGCAGTACTTCTCCCGCTGTAAATTGATCTGAACCTGTGGGGACAGTCATCTGCGGGATGACCGCCATTTCAGGTAGAATTCCTTCTTGTGGCGTCAGTCCAATTTTGAAGCCAAGGTAAAGATCTTCACTACCGGAAATATCATTTAGTTGAGCAAGTTGATCGCTGGAATAGTTCCAGCCAAGTCGGAATTCTAGCCAGTCTGCCAGGATACCATAACGCAGAAGAGGTTCAGGCAAAGAATGAGATTTTGAAGAAGCAGTACCATCGTCATCATAGATGTAGGTGTATCCCAGTTCGAGCTGAACCACTCCCCGGCCCACAGTTGAACTCGCTTCAGTGAAATCGGGTCGGTCAGTGGCTAGAGGTTCGTCAAGATCGGGGCCTCCTGAAAAACTGGTTCCATAACTCCATTGAAATAGGGTGCCTCTGGGCTGGCATTCATTGTCAGAACAGATCGAGGCAGGTTCAAGCGGGCGCAAACCAGACTCCCGATCTGAAACTGGAGTAATATTTTCGTGCCAGGCGGGAGTCGGATTTTCAAACGGAAGATCGGCAATTGCCTGGGGAGGCTGGTACAAATGCTCTCCTGCCAGAACCGCACAGACCACCAAAACTTGATATGGGCAGTAACTGTTAAGTATTCGGAGTATCATCGATTTGAGTCTTTCTAGAGTTTTTGCTGATTTTGGGGGGGGATACAAATTCTGTTGATACTTTCGTGATCACTAATTGTCATAAGGATCGACGGGTAAATCGGTTTTGATATTCCAAAACCCTGGTTTTTGTATTCCAAAACTATGAGACTAATGAGGAAATGTCAGACACACGGACTTTCGGTGAAGATTGTTGATTAAAATTGCCGGTTGAAACCGACCTTTTTAAGCAATTCTCCATCACGACTTCCGGTCTGACAGCCAATTCGGGGGATACAGAGAGCGATGATTCTCTATGCTTGACACAAATTGTAGCATAAGCTACATTTGTCGGGGTTTGATGTAGCGCATGCTACAATTGTGCGTGGTGCATTCAGTACGCGCAACTATCTGTTAGGCCGGTAGACAGCGCATCGAAATCCTGAGCACAGCATCTGGTTATCAGAAGACGTTGCCTAAGAAAAGTATCTTATTGACAGATCGCCAGTTAAACAGTCATCGCAGACTACAATCTCACAAATCTCTGGCGTAATTAAAAAACCGAGGTTGAATTGCAAAGAATATTTGTACCTGCATTAAGATTGGGAGCACAATGAGTGATCTTCGTCGGACGCGTCCTGAAGACTATCTCTGGGCAATCGAAAGTATCGCCACTTTTGGAGATGATTCTCGTGCCCCGACCGGAAAGATTGCTAAAGCGATTGGAGTTACCAACGGAACAGTCAGTAGCGTACTGAAGGATCTGGCCCAAAAAGGGTTGATCGACTTAATCCCATATGAAGGGGCCATCCTGACAGAGTGCGGTCGAAGACAGGTTCTCCGTACGGTCCGTCGGCGTCGACTTCTCGAATTCTTCTTTTGCCAGTCGTTGGGAGTCACCTGGAAAACACTGGAGAAAGACGCCTTCCAACTGGAGCCTAGTGCTTCTGACAGACTGATTGATTATATCGATGACTTTTTGAATCATCCTGAATATGACCCAGGTGATGCTCCCATTCCACAAAAGGATGGATCGATGCCTGAGCACCAGGTTCTGCGATTGACAGATGCTCCTGTTGGCAAGTCACTCAAGGTTGTCCGGATCGATTTGCAGGCTGCAGATTCGCTGAGATATCTCTCAGAAATTGGTGTTCTCGTCGACTCTGAAATTCTGATCCATCATATTTCATCCGAGGTCA
>PAJV01000001.1 GCA_002706765.1 Gimesia sp. | reverse complement strand
AACGGTGGTGCTCAACGGGGATGGCACGATCACCTTTACCCCCGATGCCGACTACAACGGGACCGCCAGCTTTGAATATACGATCGCCGATGATGGGACTACGAATGCGGTCCCGGACAGCTTAACGGCGGTCGGCACGGTCAACTTGAATATTGCAGGCGTGAATGATGTTCCTACCGCGGGCGCTGACGGGATTACGGTCAGCGAAGACAGTACGACCACCTTGGATGTGTTGAGCAACGATTCAATCGCCCCCGACTTCGGTGAAACACTGTCGATCGTCTCGGTAGGCACCGGTTCAGCCGGAGGCACGATCAGCATTACCAATGGAGGCGCCGACCTGAGCTATACTCCGGCAGCCGACTTCGTGGGCACGGAAACGTTCACTTATACCATCAACGACGGTACGCCCGGCAGTACCGATCAGGCCACGGTCACGATCACGGTGACGGAAGTGAACGACGTGCCCATCACGGCAGACGACCTGGTCACCACCAGTGAAGACAATGCGTTAACCTTCAATGCCGCCGATCTGCTGCTAAACGATACAACCGGCCCCGCCAATGAAAGTGACCAGACCTTAACGGTCACCGCGGTTTCAGCCACCGCCGACACGCATGGTACGGTCGTGTTGAACGGGGACGGCACGATCACCTATACGCCGGATGCCAACTTCAACGGCACCGCCAGCTTCGACTACACAGCCACCGATGACGGGGCCACCAATGGCAGCCCGGATGCGCAGTCGACCACCGGGACAGTAAATGTTACCGTCAGCGAAGTGAACGACGGACCGACGGCCAACACCGATAGTATCGTGGCAGTCGAAGACACACCACTCACGTTTAATGCCAGTGATCTGGTGGTCAACGACAATGCTGGCCCCGCCGATGAGAGTGACCAGACTTTAACGGTCACGGCAGTCTCAGCCACTGTTGACACGCACGGCACCGTGGTGCTCAACGGGGACGGCACGATTACCTTTACCCCGGATGCCGACTTCAATGGGACCGCCAGTTTCGATTATACCGTATCCGACAACGGTACGACCGAGGGGTTGACAGACAGCCTGTCTGACCTTGGCTCTGTGACTGTCCTGGTTACGGAAGTCAATGATGCAACACTGACCGCAGGTGATACCCAATCGGCCACGGAGGATACGCCGCTGACCTTTGCTGCCAGCGAACTGCTTGCCAATGACAGTACCGGTCCAGCCAATGAAAGCAACCAGACTCTGACGGTCACTGCCGTGACAGCGACTGCGGACACACACGGCACGGTAGTTCTGAATGGGGACGGCACCATCACGTTTACTCCCGATACCGACTTCAACGGGACCGCCAGCTTTGAATACACGGTCTCCGATAATGGCACGACCGCGGGAGCACCAGACGCAAAGACCGCATCCGATACAGTGACGGTCAACATCAGTGCCGTGAATGACGCGCCGACCGTGGTCGTACCTGACACAAGTGCTGATGAAGGAGAAACGGTCAACCTGGTGGCAACCTTCACTGATCCTGAACCGGAGGACATCCATACGGCCATCATTCACTGGGGTGATGGCACCACCGAAGTCGGCACGGTGATCGAGGTTAATGGTAGCGGGACCATCACCGGCAGCCATATTTATGCCGACAATGGAAATTACACGATTACCGTGGAAGTCACCGACGACGGCACTCCAATCGAGGCGGCTTCTGCGTCGGGGATTGCCGCGATTGGGAATGTGGCCCCTTATCTGTCTGCCGGCATTGGATTTTCACCCGTTGAAAACGGGAGTGATTATGAGATGAGTTTTGTCATTTCGGGGTACTTTGATGACCCGGGATTTGACAGTCTACTGGCCAATACGAGCGAGTCCTTCACGATGATTATCGACTGGGGCGATGGTACCGTGATCAACGTCACTCCCGCTGTCACTCAGGGGGCAGAGGGCCTGCGCACCAAAGGCTACTTCTCTGAATCGCACGTCTATACTCAGACAGGAACCTACAATCCGACGGTCACGGTCACCGACGATGACGGGGGAACCACTTCAGTCACGCTGGGGAGTATCCTCCCGATCAGCATAAACGTACATCCGCACATTCAGCTTAGCGCCCAGGGACGTTTGCCGGTGACCGTGTATGGAGATCAGGGAGTCGACCTGTCTCTGATTGACTCCAGCACGGTTCGTTTCGGGCCTGCGGGTGCGCCGCCAACTCCCGGCCACGGTGGTTGGCAATTAAAAGGAAATGGCGATGTGAAGGCCCACTTCGAAACACAGGAAACGGGCATTCGCATCACGGATAAAGTGGGATTTCTGACAGGTCAGCTTACTGATGGCACTTTCTTTATCGGTATGGATGTCCTCGACTTTGCGCAAGGCAACAAAAAAGGCAAAGGGAATGCTGGAGTCGTAACAGAAGACCCCAATCCGGCCGGTGATTCCAAATTCTTCGTCGCCGACAACGGCGTGCACCGCGTTTTTCGGTATGACTCCGCGGGAGCATCGACTGACTCGATTGCCGTTGACTCAGCTGCTAGGGATGTACGCGGTGCGACCGTCTATGATGAGAATCCCGACGATAACATTCAACCTGTTTTGTGGACTGTGGGGGGCACACAACAGGTTGCCGTGCAGAAGGTTGACGGGACCCTGATTGGTTCCTGGAGAGCCGTTGGTGTCGAAGACCCGCAGGGGATTGCGACCGGAGGCGATGACATCTGGATTGTCGATGCCGCCACTCACCAAGTCTTGCGCTATGTCGGATATGGTCATCAAAGTGCTTTCTTCGGGGTTGGTATCTCTTCTTCCTCGTTTGCACTACACCAGGACAATGTAAGCCCCAGCGGCATCACCACGGATGGGGATACGATCTGGGTGGTAGACGATGTTGCCGATAGGGTCTTTGTTTATGATGTTGCAGGAACTTATCTGGGAAGCTGGGACCTGGATCCCGCAAACTCAGATGCGGCCGGTATCACGATTGCGCTGAATGATTCCACTTCCATGTGGGTTGTTGACCGTAATGATGACAGGGTTTACCGATATGATGATGCCACTGGAGTCCGCTCGGGAAGCTTAACTGCCGCCTCGACGTTTGATTTAATCGGTGATAATCTCAATCCGGAGGGCATCGCTGACCCGGATCCCAATCAAGCTCCGGTGGCTACAAACGATACGGTGTCAGATGTGATTGGCGGAGTGGCTGAGGTGATTGACGTCCTGGCAAATGACACCGACCCTGAAAGCGATGCGATCTCGGTCACTTCTGTCTCGACACCACTTTATGGTACTGCCGTAATCAATGGGGATGGGACCATCAGTTACACCGGTACGATCGGATTTGGAACCGACACTTTTACTTACACTATCAGCGATACCAGTAGCGCCACTTCAACTGCCACGGTCACGGTGACGGAAACTGGTAACTATCCCCCAACGGCAGTCAATGATTCTGTGAATGATGTTCTCGAAGGGCAAGCGGTAGTGATCAGTGTTCTCAGCAATGATACGGATCCTGAGAGTGATACGCTCTCGATCACGGCTCTGTCCACCCCCGCCTATGGGACGGCTGTGGACAACGGGGATGGCACGATTACCTACACGGCCGGCACCGGATTCAGCGGTGACAGTTTCACTTACTCGATCAGTGATGGAAATGGCCACACCTCTACAGCGACTGTTACGATCTACGAAGCCGTGAACCAGCCCCCAGTCGCCTACAGTACCACCTTGGACCCCGTGGAGGCGGGAGTAGAGACTATCATCTCAGTCATCGCTAATTCAACCGACCCGGAAGCAGATACACTCACCGTCGTTTCCGTTTCAACACCTCTCAATGGAACTGCCGTCGATAATGGAGATGGAACCATCTCCTACACGGGTAATGCCAGCTTCGGTACGGACTCCTTCACCTATACCATCAGCGATGGAAACGGCAATACTGATACCGGAACGATTAATGTTACGGAACTCGTCGATTTGCCCCCTATTGCTGCTGACGACTTTGCTTATGAAGTCGCGGGTGGCTCACCGGTAATCATCGATGTCCTCGGTAATGACGCTGATCCAGAAGCGGGGACACTGGCGATCACTTCACTCTCCGCACCGACAAGCGGTATGGCTGTCGACAACGGCGACGGAACGATTACTTACACCGGTCCCCTGGGATTCGGCAGTGTCAGTTTTTCTTATACGGTCAGTGATCCCGGCGGTAATACAGACACGGCGATTGTTTCGATTTATGAACTGATCGCCGTGGATGACACGGTCAGTGTTACAGCGGGATCCACCGTTACCATTGATGTGCTCACGAATGATAACTATCCGTCCGGAACAACGCTGACATTGCTTTCTGCCAATGGTGCCTCTCATGGGACCACTACGCTACAACGCCGCATTCCCGCCGCATTGCAGACTGAATTTGAAGGTAGCATGGAATATGAGATGGGTGAGTCCATCGACAATTACGTGCTCTGGTACTACGGGAGTTGGGACGATTACGCCATGATGTCGGGAAACGATGTCAGCATCTTCGATGTACTCTACAGCAGCACTGATGGCAACTATGTGGGCACTGATACGTTTAATTATGTAGTCCAAAATGACCAAGGCGTTCAAGATACCGGGACGGTGACCATCACCGTCAATGCGAATCAGGCCCCCGTTGCCGGTGCAGATACGGCAACGGTCGTGGCGGGGAACTCGGTAGCGATCGAGGTACTTTCAAATGACAGTGATCCAGAAGGTTCGGCGGTGAGTCTGGTTTCGCTGGGAACGGCCACCTATGGTACGGTTTCGCTGGAACGCCGAATCCCTGTTGCCTTGCAGACGGAATTTGAAGGCAGCATGGAATATGAAATGGGTGAGTCCATCGACAATTACGTGCTCTGGTATTACGGCAGTTGGGACGATTACGCCATGATGTCGGGCAATGATGTCAACATTTTCGATGTGACTTATACCAGTACCGACGTCAATTATTCTGGCACCGACTCTTTTACTTACACAATTGAGGATGAGCAGGGAGTTCAGAGTACGGGCACGGTGACGGTGACTGTCACCGGAAACCAGGCCCCCGACGCGGTCGCTGATACTGCGACAGTGGTTGCGGGTAACTCGGTTATAGTCGATGTGCTGGCCAACGACAGTGACCCGGAAGGTTCGGCGGTGAGTCTGGTTTTCCTGGGGGCGGCCACCCATGGTACGGTCACCCAGCAGCGCCGGATTCCGGCTGCCCTGCAGACGGAGTACGAGGGGAGTTGGGAATACTCGGAAGGTTACTCGATCGATGACTATGTGTCGATGTTTTACGGCAGTTGGGAACAGTACGAGAACAGCTCTGGCAACGATGCCTCAACCTTCGATGTGACTTACACCAGTACCGATGGCAGCTATTCGGGTACCGATACGTTTACCTACACGATTCAGGACGAACAGGGAGTCCAGAGTACCGGGACGGTCACGGTGACTGTCACCGGTAATCAGGCCCCTGATGCCGTTGCCGATACAGCGACGGTAGTCGCCGGTAATTCCGTGGTGGTTGATGTGCTGGCCAACGATAGCGACCCGGAGGGGGGGACAGTAAGTCTGGTTTCATTGGGAACGGCTGCCCACGGTACGGTCGCCCTGCAGCGCCGGATTCCGGCTGCTCTGCAGACGGAGTATGAGGGGAGCTGGGAGTATTCGGAAGGTTACTCGATCGATGACTATGTGTCGATGTTTTACGGCAGTTGGGAGCAATATGAAATCAGCTCGGGCAATGATGCTACGACATTCGATGTGATTTACACCAGTACTGATGGCAGTTACTCGGGAACCGATTCCTTTACTTATACAATTCAGGACGAGCAGGGGGGCCAAAGTATAGGGACAGCCACGGTGACGGTCACCGGAAACCAGGCTCCTGACGCCGTTGCCGATACGGCAACCGTGGTAGCCGGTAATTCCACTGTGATTGATGTGCTTGTCAATGACAGCGATCCTGAAGGCACGCCGCTGAGTTTGGTTTCGCTGGGAACGGCCACCTATGGTACGGTCACACAGGAACGCCGGATTCCCGCTGCACTACAGTCGGAATATGAAGGAAGCTGGGAATACGCGGAAGGGTATTCGATTGACGACTATGTCTCGATGTATTATGGGAGTTGGGAGCAGTATGAGAATAGCTCGGGCTACGATGCTACTACGTTCGATGTGATTTACACCAGTACTGATGGCAGTTATACGGGAACCGATTCGTTCACGTACACGATCCAGGATGAGCAGGGTGTGCAGAGCACGGGGACTGTCACAGTCACCGTTATCAACAATCAAGCTCCTGATGCAGTTGCCGATACAGCGACGGTAGTCGCTGGTAATTCTGTGGTGATCGATGTGCTGGCCAACGACAGCGATCCGGAAGGGACGACAGTCAGCCTGATTTCATTGGGAACGGCGACATACGGTACGGTCACACAGCAACGACGTATTCCGACTTCCCTGCAGACCGAGTATGAAGGCAGTTGGGAATACTCCGAAGGATATTCCATCGACGATTATGTCTCATTTATGTATGGCAGTTGGGAACAGTATCAGAACAGCTCTGGCAATGATACCAGTATTTTTGATGTCACGTATACCAGTACTGACGCCAATTACTCGGGGACTGATTCGTTTACCTACACGATCCAGGACGAACAGGGAGTCCAGAGCACAGGGACGGTTACGGTGACCATCACCGGCAACCAGGCGCCTGACGCGGTTGCCGATACTGCGTCGGTGGTCGCCGGTAACTCGGTGGTGATTGATGTGCTGGCCAACGACAGCGATCCGGAGGGTTCTGCGGTTAGCCTGATGTCACTGGGAACAGCCGCCTATGGTACGGTCACATTGGAACGCAGGATTCCCACTGCGCTACAAACCGAATATGAGGGGAGTTGGGAATATACGGAAGGATATTCCATCGACGATTATGTTTCCTTCCAGTATGGCAGTTGGGAACAGTACGAGAACAGCTCAGGCAACGATGCCAGTATATTTGATGTAACATATACCAGTACTGACGCCAATTACTCGGGAACTGATACGTTTACCTACACGATCCAGGATGAACAGGGAGTCCAAAGCACGGGCACCGTGACAGTGACGATCACAGGTAACCAGTCCCCCGATGCGGTTGCCGATACGGCGACGGTGGTCGCAGGCAACTCGGTAGTGATTGACTTACTTTCAAACGACAGTGACCCGGAGGGGACAACGGTCAGTCTGGTCTCCTTGGGAACCGCTGCGCACGGTACGGTAGCCCAGCAGCGCCGGATCCCGGCTGCCTTGCAGACTGAATATGAAGGAAGTTGGGAATTCACGGAGGGGTATTCCATCGATGACTATGTATCGATGTATTACGGTAGCTGGGAACAGTACGAAAATAGCTCGGGCAATGATGCCACTACATTTGATGTAACTTACACAAGTACCGATGCCAACTATGTCGGTACCGACACGTTTACCTACACGATTCAGGACGAACAGGGAGTTCAGAGTACGGGAACAGTCACCGTTACCGTCAACGAAAATCAGGCACCTACTGCTGTCGCCGATACCGCTACCGTGATTGCCGGTAATACGGTGGTGATTGACATCTTGTCCAATGACAGCGATCCGGAAGGTTCGACCGTAAGCCTGGTTTTACTGGGAACGGCCACCTATGGAACCGTAGCCCTGCAACGCCGTATCCCGGCCGCGTTGCAAACCGAGTACGAGGGGAGTTGGGAATACTCAGAAGGTGGCTACTCCATTGATGACTATGTATCGATGTATTACGGCAGCTGGGAGCAATACGAGCTCAGCTCGGGCAACGATGCCACCACGTTTGATGTTGTCTATACAGGCACCAGTGCAACCTACGTAGGCACCGATTCATTCACCTATACGATTCAGGACGAGCAGGGCGTCCAGGGGTCAGGGACGGTTTCAGTCACTATCAATGAAAACCAGGCACCTGCCGCCATTACTGATACTGCATCCGTAATAGCCGGATATTCCGTCGTGATCAATGTGCTGGCCAACGATAGCGATCCAGAAGGTTCCGCAGTGAGTCTGGTTTCGCAGGGGACGGCTGCCCACGGTACGGTTACATTGGAACGCCGAATTCCCGCTGCCCTGCAGACCGAATACGAGGGGAGCTGGGAGTACTCGGAAGGCTATTCGATCGATGACTACGTCTCCTTCATGTACGGCAGTTGGGAGCAGTATGAAATTAGCTCCGGCAACGATGCCAGTACATTCGATGTGACCTACACCAGTACCGACGCCAACTATGTGGGCACCGACACATTCAATTATGTAGTACAAGACGAACAAGGGGTTCAGAATACGGGAACGGTAATGATCACCGTTAACGAAAACCAGGCACCTGTCGTCGCTGCTGATACCACGAGTGTATTGGCCGGTAACTCGGTTATGATCGATGTGCTGGCGAATGACAGTGATCCGGAGGGGGCAACAGTGAGCCTGGCTTTACTGGGAACAGCGGCCCACGGAACCGTTTCACTTCAACGACGGATCCCAGCCGTCCTGCAAACCGAATATGAAGGCAGTTGGGAATACACGATGGGGGGATACACCATCGATGACTATGTCAATTCCAATTACGGCGGGTGGGAACAGTACGAAAATAGCTCCGGTAATGATGCCAGCACGTTCGATGTGACTTATACCAGCACCGATGCCAATTATTCTGGTACTGATACGTTTACTTACACGATCCAGGATGAACAAGGGGTCCAGAGTTCAGGATCTGTCACTATCACCGTTCTGGAAAACCTGCCCCCCACCGTCGTTGCGGATAGCGCCAGCTTGACGGCCGGGGAATCGACTGTGGTCGATGTTCTGGCAAATGACAGTGATCCGGAATCGTTTGGTCTCACCTTGATTTCGGTAAGTGGTGCCACTCACGGGGCTGTCAGCATGCAACGTCGAATCCCTGCCGCGCTACAAACCGAATACGAGGGAAGCTGGGAATATTCAAACGGCTATTCCCTCGATGATTATGTCTCGATGTATTACGGAAGCTGGGAGTATTACAGCCAGAGTTCCGGGAATGACGTCAGCTACTTTGACATTAAATACACCAGTAACAGTCCCAACTATGCGGGCAGTGATACCTTCACGTATATGGTCGCTGATGAACAGGGATTACAGAGCACAGGATCCGTGACGATCACCGTTCAGGAAAACCAGAACCCAGACGCTATCAATGATACGGGAAATGCCGTTGCTGGAAATCCCTATGTGATTCATGTGCTCAACAACGATAGCGACCGACAGGGTGACAGTCTCACGATAACCTACGTTTCCACACCCGCTAACGGAACGGCCTCCATTAATGCAGACGAATCAATCACATATACGGGAAATCCCGGTTTCGGGTTCGACTCCTTTACTTATACGGTCAGCGATGGTAACGGGCATACCGATACGGCCACTGTTTCCATATATGAAGTCTACAACTTCGCTCCCGTGACATATGAGGATCACATTTATGATGCGCCGCTCGGCGTTCCAGTGACGATCGATGTGCTGGCCAATGATTACGATCCTGACGGCGAGCCGATTTCAGTCATCGCTGTCTCGGACCCCACCTATGGGGCAGCAATCATTAACGCTGATGGCACGATTACTTACATTGCCGAAGAAATTGCGAACGGGGATGCGTTCCAGTATACGGTCAGCGATCCTTACGGTAATACTTCAACGGGCGTTGTGAGCGTCAAGGACTGGAACTATGACTGGGAGTTTACCGACGAGTCGAATTATGAAACTTATTACGCACACACTGATGACGCCGATATCGCCGTAGGTGGAAATGCGTTCGTCTTCGCCCAGGCGATCGCCACCGATCCATCCATCATTACAGGGGCAATTTTCACCGAAGTTCCCCAGAATAAAAAATCCTATGGAACGTCTGCCACACAACTGACGGCGTTTGGGAATGCAGACGGAACAGACACCTATGGCATTCTCTCGACCGGTGAGGCGGCCCTGGTCAATGATCCCGGTCAGCTCTCCAGTTATGATCTGGGTGGTGGTAATGTCCGGGGAGACAATGACTATGATGTCACCGTACTTAAAATCGACATTGATGTTCCCGAAGGCGCTGATTATCTGTCACTCGACTTCCAGTTCTTGACCGAAGAATTCCCCGGATTTATCGATGCCATCTATGATGACACATTCATTCTGGAACTCGATCAGACGACATGGACGACTTCAGCAGGAGTCATCTCAGCACCGGATAATTTTGCCACGTTTTCTTCCGGTGGTCTGGTGAATGTGAGCGGTGCGATTCAAACGGGCTTGTCCGCCGAAAACGGAGAGGGCACCGCCTATGATGGAGCCGGTAAAACCGGAACCGGCGATCATAATGGCGCGGCGACAACTCTGCTCCAGGCGCGGACTCCAATTACGGCGGGAGCGCATACACTCTACCTGTCTATTTTCGACCAGGGAGATGCCCTGAATGATACCACGGTCCTGCTGGATCGCTTAACTGTGGGAACTTCCACAGCCACGGTTTCTGCAGGCATCGCAAATCTGATGAGTGTCGAAGCGTCGGCCGACGATGAGGAATTTATGGTCGGCGATCCAGTGCTGCTGAACGGAAAAGTGCTCACCAACAATTTAATTGCTAGTGTCACGGTCAACGGTACCCAAGTGGAAGCAATCGATGCCGGAAACAATTTCTTTTCCACGATCACCCTCCAGCCGGGCGTCAATATTTTTGAGATTACGGCCACGGATGTTTTTGGAGCAACCAGTACTACCCAGCTCACACTCACAGGATTAGTGGCCACCAATGGCCCGATTGATTTTCAGACAATGGATGATGTCTCGACAAGTGTTACTGGCCAGTATCGGCGTACCTCACATAATCCCAATATCCTGTATGCTGATGTGGCCATCCACAATGGGGGACAATACGATGTTCAGGCACCACTCTTGATCGGTGTGATCAATATCAGTGAGCCCAGCGTACGCGTTGACGGCTTTGACGGGGTGACTGCTGACGGAATTCCTTACTATGATTTTACTGGCCTGCTTGATCATGGCGATTCGGACAATGATTTAACGTTAGCCTCCGGTGAATCAACCGAACTCGGCACGCTCGCATTTCTCAACTATGAACAGTTGCAGTTTACCTATGATCTGGTTGTGCTGGGACAGCTCAACCAGTCACCGCGGTTTATCACCGCTCCCGAAGTCGAAGTCGTCGCCGGGCAAGCTTACACTTACCAGGCAGCAGCCTTTGATCCCGACGGTGATCCGCTCGAATATGAGTTACTTACTGCCCCGACAGGCATGACCATCGACTCGGCAACAGGCGATATCGTATGGAGTCCGCAGGTAGAAAATATGGGGACACATACCATTGTGATTGAAACTACCGATGGGAAAGGAGGCTTTGACCAGCAGGCCTTTACGATCAGCGTGCTGGATGCTCCTCCCAATCGACCGCCCGAATTCACTTCAACTCCTGTCATCGACGCCTACGTCAACACGGAATACCTCTATACCTCATCAGCAGAGGATCCGGACGGCGATACACTCAGTTATTCTGTTGTAAGCGGGCCAGCAGGGATGATAAACAGTGAAACCATTTCGCGCGACTGGATCACCTGGACACCGGAAGAAAATTCCGTAATCTCATTGTCCGGGCTACCTGCTGTCAACAGTCTGGAACTGAATCAGGTAACCGGCGTGTTGTCAGGTACTCTGTATTACCACGATGAATTTTATACCCCTTCATTCGAAGTGGATTATGACGGAGATGGAGTCGGTGATGTGACTGTCGCCGGAGATGCTACAGACAGTTCCTTCAGTCTTTTGCTGAATAGTGTGCAGCTCGCACTGTTCGATACCATTCAAGTACGAGCCATCGATGATTTTTATTCGGCAGAACCGCTTGCCTGGACGAACGTGGATGTCTCAGGTGTGACATTTACCCCCACTCCCGGTTTCTCAAGTCTGAAATACTCAGCTTCAACAGGCGTGATTTCCGGAACGGTTGACAGCAGCCTGAATCTGTTCGAACCGTTTGTTGAACTGGATTACGATTTCGATGGTGTGTATGAAACCCGGATTGCCGTGAACCAGGTCGATGGCACTTTCAGCTACCTGGTTGACGACTCACTCCTGGATGCCAGTGGAAATATCAGCGTACGTGTCACCAGTTATGACAATCAACAAGGGGGCTTCAGCTGGACGCCCACTGCCGCCGATGTGGGGAACACTTTCCTGGTGACGTTACAGGCCGACGATTCCCAGGGAGGTCTGGCACAACAGACCTATCAAATTTATGTTCATCCTGAAGCAGGCAATCATGCCCCTGTGATCGTCAGTGAGCCCGCTGAAACTTTGGAACTCCCTAACCAGAGTCTGAACCCGGCACAGGGCGATGTGGATCCTGAAATCCTGAATCTGGCCGTGACTCCTGGAGCTACTACGACAGAAACGATTTCAATTACGCTGCCTGCCTTGGCGGCCGATTTTACAACAGATGTCGTGATCGTTGTAGACACTTCTAATTCAATGTCAGGGGAACTCGCCTGGTTAAAAGAGATGATTCCCGATCTGGATGCTGCCCTCAATGCAGCCGGCGTTACCGATAACCGCTTTGCCCTGGTCCGCTATATCAATGATGCCACGATCGTGGGTACGAATCCCCCGGTGCAGCTGACACTCGTTGGCCCTGATAATGAAATCGTAAAAACAGTCTATGTTCCAGCCACAAGCGTCCGTGCTGCCATCGATGATTTTGTCTTACCAACCGATGGTGACTATACCTTGATTGTTGGTTCGCAGAATGGCGAATTTGCGGACCCAGAGGCGACGCAGGATCCGCAACCGTACAGTTTCGTGATTGATCAGGAACGGGATGCCGCCGTTGCCGTTTCGGGAATGGGAGACTACCAGGGATCCATTCAGGCCGGGGAAGAATCAACGATCACCTTCGACGCTCCTCAAGGATTCCAGCTTTACCTGGACTCACTCGATGGAACTTCCGGTAATCTGCGGTATCAACTTCGTACTCCGTCCGGTGATTCGATAATCCTGACGCCCCCTAATCAATATGTATCCGCCGGAACTGCCGGATACGACTACGGTCCGATCCTGCTTCCGGAAGCTGGCACCTATACGCTCACCGTCAAAGGGAATTCGACGAATGACACCGGCAATTACCATTTGCGTCTCGTCGATATCAATAATTCGTCCACCAGTCTCAGCTTGAATACTGAAATCGACGACACGGTTTCCGAAGCGAAAGCAAGTCAGTTCTACCAGTTTTCCGGAACCGCCGGACAGACGGTTTTCTACGACACGCTCTCCCAGGAAATTTACGATTACGATGATCCCAATTATGACTTTGATTCCTACCAGATCACGCTGGTCTCCCCTTCGGGGACGAGCCTGTTTACCAGTTCCGAGATGTTTGAGATCGAAGACATGGATCGGGGCCCAGTCGTTTTGCCGGAATCGGGCGACTATACTCTGATTGTTTCCAGCAACGATACTGACGCCGTAGATTATGATTTCCAGCTGCTCGATCTGCAGACGGCCGGCACATTGGTTACTGCTGACACTTCGATCTCCGACAGTTTAACACCGGCAGAAGAAACCAAGGTTTATCGGTTTGACGTGACCGCCGGAGACGAATTTGCCTTTGATCTCACTGCGCGAACGGGCACTGGAAGTGCTTTCTGGGAATTGATTGATCCTTATGGGCGATCCGTATTTGACGTTAACATATATTCCACGTCTGCCTCTGACCAGTCTCCCGGAACCCTGCTGTCAACGGGCCAGTATTCCCTCATTGTCAAGGGGGGAACGGCCAACACGGGGCTCGTGGATTATACCTTCTCAATTGATACGCTCGGATTTACGGCACCGACTCCTCCCACGGGAACCACGCAACAATTCGGTGATGTCGTATCCGGCAGTCTGGATGTTGCAGGCGAGCAAGACACCTATCTCTATACTGCAACTGCAGGCCAGCAGGTCTTCTTCGATTCACTGGATGCCGTTCCCACGAACTTGAATGTCACATTAGTTTCCCCCAGTGGACAACAATTGGTCATGACGTCCTTCGGCAGTGATAATATGCTCGGGTTTGGTGGTTTTGAAGGAGAAGGGAGCCAGTCCCCCTGGCCCGTTACACTTTGGGAACCTGGCACCTATCAAGTGGAGATTGAGAGTGCACAGAACCAAACCGGTAGTTATCGGTTCCGCTTCCTGGATGTTTCCGATCAGACTACGGTTAACTATGGTTCCATCATTTCCGGGGAACCTCAAGTCGTAGAAGAACAGCATGTTTATCACCTGAGCGGACAACGTGGTGATCGCGTTTCCATCCAATTGGATGCGTTCACTGATGCGGCCAGTTTTGTCAACAAAGTTGCCGTTGAAGTAAATGGAGGCACCGAAGACGGATATAATGGAATCGCCGGAGCACTCTCGCTCCCGTTCCGACCGGATGCCGCCGTGAATGTCATTCTGGTGACGGACGAAAACCGTGACGTGGTCAACGGTTCACTCACGTATAATACGATCCTGGCACAAATCGAAGCTGTGGGCGCGACGCTGCATTCCGCCATCATGCTGGATATTAAAGCCGACTCTGCAGAAGGTTCATTCAGCCAGGTACTGGATTCTGGGCAAATCGATCCCAGTGGGACTGTGAATGTGTCGCTGGTTGACTATGAATTTCCCGAAGGAGGGGGAGGAACCTGGATTACCGTCGGCGAAACGGAATTGACTGATGTCCCTGGCTTCGAATCACTGGTGTTTGACCCTGTCACGAGTACCTTATCCGGCGTTATTGATACGAATTTGGGATACAATTATCCCTATATCGAAGTCGATTATGATTTTGATAATTATGCCAATCCCTCATTTACACCTGCCGCAACTCCGGGGGCACTCGGCCTGACCGGAGAGTCAGCTTCGGATACGGGCTTCTATGCCGATACCAGTACGACAACGCTGGCCTTCAACACCGTGGATGCTTCCAATGTCACATCTAACGGTTCCTCAGGATTTTCAGAGCTCGACTACGACAGTGGAACCTATCTGCTTACGGGAACCATTGATCCCAGTACCGGTCTCTATATGGCGATGATCGAAGTGGACTATGACAAAAATGGAACCGTGGATGATACATTCTATTCCGATGAATTTACCGGGACATTTAATGGGACTGTAAATAGCAGCCTGGTGCCCGTTGATGGAGATTTCAATGTACGTCTCAACGATTTCGAAGGGTTTTCTCCTTGGGCCTGGGTTTCGACTGCCGGCGTACCAGGCTTTCCTGAACTGGACTTGGATGATTCAACCGGTGTGCTTTCGGGAACCGTTGATTTAACGCAAGGCTTTACTGATTATCTCGTTGAGATTGACTATGACCAGGATGGAACCGCCGATGCTTCGGTCTATGCGGATGCTACGACAGGAGAATTCAATTTTGCCGTAAATTCCAGTCTGATCAATGCCGGAGGGAACATCAATGTGCGACTTAGCGATGATGCGGCTCAGGTCCTGGCATGGAACACACTCGATGCTTCTGCCCTGATCACTTTTACTGGAGCCGGCTTCTCTTCCTACAGCTTAAAGAATTCCACGGGAACCTTGAGCGGTATCGTTGACCTGAGTCTGGCAGCCGATGATTACACGATTGAAATCGACTACGATCAGAACGGAACCATCGATCAAACAACGAAAGCCGACGAGGATACGGGAGAGTTTACGCTCAATCTCAATCAGAGTCAGTTGCAGCCCGGTGGCACGTTTGAACTACGTCTGAAAGTTGGTTATGGAAACTACACGTCCTTTTCCGTGAATCCCAATCTATACTATGAACCTCTGGCGGTTTATCCCGGTGGGGCATTGGGTAGTTCTCCTGCCGATAATGCGGGAACAAAAGAAGAATACGTCGATCTGGCCTTTGATACAGGGGGAACGGTCTGGAGCCTCGATCAGTTGCGAGACGGGGGGCTCATTGCGAATTCTTTCTCCAACGCATTTGTTTCCACACTCACAAGCGATATTTTCAACCAGCAGGATCTCGACCTGATCGCTACAGATCCGAGTGTCGAGTTTACGATCCTTGATGAACGGGTTGAAAATGGGGTGGCCACTTTCACCGTTCAGTTTACTGGGGACACGGATGCGCATGCCTTCGATTTGCAGTTTATCCGACAGGGAGAACCGGGAATACTCTACGGATCGATTCCGACTACGCTGCAGGTAGGTTACCTGTACGATGTCGATGCCATCGATGCCGACAACGATAGACTCACTTATGAATTGATCGGCGACACGCATGGGGCCTCCTTCAACTCTGAAACAGGGATTCTGACCTGGTATCCAGAATCTGCTGGCGACTATCAATTTACAGCACGCGTTAACGACGGCCGCGGCGGTGAGGATCTGCAGACCTGGACAGTCACCGTTACCGAATCGGGGGTCGCCAATATTGCTCCTACACTAACTGCGGTTACCGACCTCACCACGGAATCGGAGCGGGAAATCTCTATTCAGCTCACCGGCGCAGATGAGGACGGCGATACGCTCTGGTACTATCTTGTTGATGATACGGCCAACGGTTCTCCTGTTCCCGACGGTATGACCATTGATCCGACTACAGGGCAGATTAACTGGACTCCCACCACGGCCCAGGAAGGATCACACCATCAAGGTCCGTGTGCAGGACGGCTTTGGCGGCACCGACGAAACGACGTTTACCATCACCGTCAATTCACCGGACGGATTCACCAATAATCGCCCCGTCATCACATCCTCGGCTCCCACAGCCGCCCAGGAAGGTGGGACCTACATTTACGATCTGGATGCCGTCGACCTGGACGGGGACCGACTTACCTATGAGTTGTCCGTGACCCCGGAAGGAATGGCCATCGATCCTGAAACCGGCTTAATTGGCTGGATTCCCAGTAGAGACCAGATTGGAACGACGACCGTCATCGCCCGTGTAACAGATGAACTGGGGGGCGTCGCCGTACAGACCTTTGACCTGCAGGTGAGCTCGGTCAATGATGCACCAGGGATTTCTTCTCGACCGACTGGACCAGCGGGTGTCAATGCCCTCTGGTCTTATCAGGTCGAAGCCAGCGATCCCAACGGGGACGCGATTGTCTACCGACTGGACCAAGCGTCACTTGATCGGGGAATGACGATTGACGCTGATGGCTTACTGACCTGGACCGCTCCGGGAACGGGTGATTTCCGTGTGGAAATCACGGTTGATGATCAACGGGGGGGCACCATCACCCAGCAGTTCATTCTGCCCGTCCGCGATAATGCGGCGCCCATCTTTAACAGTAATCCTCCGGCTCCCGCCATTGTCGGGGAACAATACACTTACAATATCGATGTCACCGACCCGAATTCCGCTGACGTGCTTACTTTGACGCTCGATGAGGCCTCTCTCGCCCGCGGCATGGTCCTCACGGGAACCACTCTGACATGGACCGCGCAGCAATTGGGCGATGTTCCGGTGACGATTACCGCCGCCGACGGAAAAGGGGCAGAAACAACACAGTCCTTTACGCTGCCCGTCCAGGCTGCCGTCGTTGCCAGCGAACCGCCTCAGATCACGTCCAGCCCGACCGGCCCGGCCTTCGAAGGACAAACCTGGAGCTACACCATCATGGCCACCGATGCCGACGATGATGACAGCACACTCGTCTATTCGCTGGAAAACCCGGGAGAACAACCCACGGTTATCGAGTTTGATCCGGTCAGCCACACTCTCACCTGGACTCCGACATCTGCTGATGTCGGCACGAGCACTTCTTTCACCTTGAGGGTTACCGATCCGCAAGGTGCCTGGAGAGAGCAGACGTTCTCTGTCCCCGCTGTAGCCGTTCCGGTTCAGAATGATCCACCTGAGATCACGTCCATTCCCACCGGACCTGCGGTGTTGGGTGAAGCGTACGCGTATCAGGTCACCGCCTATGATCCAGAAGGAGAGACGCTGACCTATTCTCTCGATGCCACAGCTGAGGCTGCTGGCGTCAGCATTGATGCGGATACTGGTTTACTCACCTGGACAAATCCGGCCACCGTCGGCGATCAGGCCATTTCGGTGACAGTCACTGATGAAGGCCTCAACCAGGTGACGCAGACCTTTACGCTACCTGTGGTATCTAACAATCATGGCCCCGAGATCATATCCGTACCCGTCGGCCCGGCTTATACAGACGAAGTCTGGCAATACCATTTTGTCGCCACGGATGCCGACAATGACACGCTCACCTACACTCTCGTCCTGCCGACAACACCACCGGCGACCGTAAACTTTAACGCGACCACAAACACACTCAGCTGGACGCCCTTAACAGGAGAACAGGACCGCAGCTTTACCATTCAAGTGAGCGACGGCAACGGGGGAGTGACCACGCAAAGCTTTACCATTCCCGCCGTCCGACGGAATACTGCTCCCGAAATTACGTCGATTCCCTCCGGCCCAGCCGTAGAGGGAGAACTGTGGACCTACACGATCGGCGCCACCGATCCTGAAGGCGATACGCTCACCTATTCCCTCGTTTCTCCCGAAACATTACCGGCAGGGGTTTCCTTCGATGCTTCATCCGGCACAATCTCCTGGACGCCTATTAGTTCGCAAAATCCAGATGGCCTCAGCTTCACCGTGCGTGTCGATGACGGCTTCGAGGCCTATGCGGAGCAGAGCTTTACGATTCCCGTTGTTTCACCGCCGACACCTCCCGTGGGTGGGGGAACACTGCCCGAAATTACTTCCACGCCAGCTGGTCCCGTCTATCAGGACGAACTCTGGAACTACAATGTCACCTATGATGAACTGGACGGCGATCCCAACATCACCTTTGATGTAGAGATCAATGCGGCCGGTGAGGATATCAGTATCGACGCCAACGGTCTGGTCTCCTGGACGCCGGCGGCTCAGGGACGCTTTACAATTACCGTGACCGTCGACGACAACGCCGATGGCATCGCTACGCAAACGTTTGATGTCGATGTTCAGATTCATAATCTGCCGCCGGAGATCACATCCACGCCGACCACCAATGTCCGCGTCAATGAATACTGGTCGTACCTCGTGCAGGCCACCGATCCCAACGGGGATACGCTCACTTACTCGCTCGATCAGGATTCGCTGAATCGCGGTATGTCCATCGATTCCACGACCGGCCGCATTCTGTGGACTGCTAATAGTGTAGGGGAGTTCCCGGTCGAAGTGACCGTCGATGATGGATTCGGCTTAACGGCGGTCCAGTCCTTCACGATTGGCGTCAATAATGCCGCTCCGAAAATCAGTTCCCAGCCCACAGGCCCCGCGTATGTCGGTTCCCAGTGGTCCTATCAGGTCGAGGCGACTGACGAAGACGGCCAGAGTCTGCAATATAGCCTGCTCTCTCCGACCGTTCTGCCGGACGACATGCAAATCGATGCGAACGGCTTACTCACCTGGACGCCGACGTCTGCCGGTCCGGTGGACATCGAAATCGAGGTCAGCGATGGCTTTGACGGTTCCCGTACCCAGTCATTTACGCTCGCAGTTGAAGCTGTCGTCCTCGCTGATGATGCCCCCGTCATTCGATCGCTGCCGACAAACTCAATTCGGGCCGGTGAAGTCTACCAGTATCAGGTCGACGCCTATGATCCCAACGGCGATCCGGTTGCCATCACCTTCGAAACGCGGCCCGCGGGTATGACCGTCGATGCCAGTGGACTCATCTCCTGGCGACCGGACGTGCTGGGTGATTATGACGTCACGATTAAAGCCGCTGATCCTGCGGGGAACTTCATCACGCAGTCCTGGACGATCACCGTCCTCGCTCCCGTGCAGCTCAACGATCCGCCCGAGATCACCTCCCGGCCCACTGGGCCTGCTGTCCGCGACCGCCTTTATACCTATCAGGCCACGGCCACCGATGCCAACGGCGATACAATCACCTGGTCCCTCTCTCCCACGATGACCGTTGTCGGCGATATGGCCATCGATGCGTCAACCGGCGCCTTCACCTGGACGCCCACCGCAAAGGGCAGCTTTGACATCACCGTGGTGGCCAGTGATGGAACCGATGCGGTCACCCAAACCTTTACGCTCGCGGTGCTCAACAACGCGCCGCCGGTTATCACTTCGACTCCCTCTCAGAACGTCGATATCAACACAGCTTACTCTTACACCGTGGTCGCCAGCGATCCAAACGCCGATGATACGCTGACCATCACCCTCGAAAATCCTCCCGCAGGCGTTTCTCTCACGCAAACCGATAACAACACCGCCAGCCTGACTTGGACGCCGACTGTGGCCGGGATTCACACGATTACTATCCTGGCCACCGATCAGGACGGTGAAGTCGCCCAGCAGGAGTATGAAGTGCGCGTCACTGATCCTTTCAATAACACGGCCCCGCAAATCATTTCAAGCCCGCGGGATCGGATCGTGTTAGAACAGGAATTCCTGTATCAGTTCCAGGCCAATGACGTCGATGGTGACAGCCTGACCTGGACGCTGACAACTGCCCCTGACGGGATGACCATGGACGACCAGGGACTCCTCCGCTGGACGCCCACGGCGGACGACGTCGACGGCTCGCCGCACTCTTATACCGTGGTCGTCAGTGACGGCAGTGAAACCGATACGGCCACCTATTCTCTGAATGTCACCACGACCCTCAATAATGGACGCGCCGAATTTACCACGAACCCCACGACGAATCTGGTCGCCCATCAGCCCTATGTTTACGACGCCGATGCCACCGATCCCGAAAACGATACGCTGATTTACAGTCTGACCAAAGCTCCCGAGGGAATGACCATCAATGCGGAAACGGGCCTCGTCCAGTGGACGCCCACCCTCGATAACCTGGGTAAGCATACGATGACTGTACGGGTCCTCGACACGATGGGCGCCGGTATTGAGCAAACGGTGACGCTCACCGTTCGCTCCGTCAATCGGACTCCCATGTTGGCTGGCGATCCTCCTACCGAAGGTTATACCAATAAGCAGTATACCTACGCCGTGCGGGCCACCGATCCGGACGGAGACGCGCTTTCCTATTCCGTTTCCGCGCAGGATGCCAGCGGCAATCCTGTGACCGGCATTGCCGTCGATGGCAGTGGTCTTGTCACCTGGACGCCCACTACCGCCGGCACTTACCGGCTCAGCGTCTCTGTAGTCGATGAACATGGATTGGGGGCCGTCAAGATTTATGATGTGGTCGTCCATGACAGTAGCGTGGTCACGCAAACATCTCCTCCCAGCATTAATTCCCACGCACCCAGGATTGCTTCTTCAGGCGAGACATACAGCTATCTGGTCGACGCCCGCGATCCGGACGGCGATGCCATTACCCTCTCGCTGGACGCCGCCTCTCTCGCCCGCGGCATGACCTTCAATCCGGACAATGTCCGTGAAATTATCTGGACCGATCCCGCCACAGTTGGTCAGGTCTACTGGGCCACTCTGACGGCCACCACCGTAGACGGCAGCGCCACGGAAACGTTTGCCGTCACCGTCATGCCCGCCAATACACCGCCGACCGTGGACGATGTCCCACTGGCAACCGTCACGGCAGGCAATACATTCCGCTACGATATGCGCGTGAATGATCCCGACGGCGACCGGATTTCCTATAAGTTGCTGCTGGCCCCAGAGGGTTTAACCATCGATGAATTTGGTCGGATGACCTGGGAAACCACGGCCCAGACGCCGCTTCAGGATTACACGGTCGATGTCATGGTTTCCGACGGACGCGGCGGCCAGTTCCTGCACGAGTTCACCGTCCGCGTTCAGGCCGACACCCAGGCGCCCAGGGTTACCATCCTGACGAATCCCCAGCAGGGAAAAGTGGGCGAAGAACTCGTGATTTCAGTGAGTGCGTTTGACAATGTCGACGTGGACCGCATCGAACTCCGCATTGACGGTCAGATCGTCGTCCTCAACGGCGGCATCGCCCGCTTCACGCCCACCTCCGTCGGCACCTATCACATCACGGCCACCGCCTGGGACACCAGCGGCAACGAGGGCGCCGCGACTCCAGTTGACCTCTTAACCATCGATCCGGCAGACCAGAATCCGCCCAGCGTCGATATCACTTCGCTCAGCTATTACCAGGAAATCACGGCTCCGATTGACATCGTCGGTTCGGTGACGGACGATTCGCTCGACAACCTGACCTGGACCCTCTCAGCCATTCCACACGACGGCGGCGAAGCCAAAGTCTTCGCCACCGGCAGCGGCGCGATCACGAACGACGTCTTAGGAAAATTCGATCCCACGCTACTGCGCAATGGCGTCTACACCATCGAACTCAAAGCCACCGACGCCGGCGGGAATGTGTCTGTAGATAGTGAAGTGATTAAGGTTGACGGGAATCTGAAGCTGGGGAACTTTAATGTCTCGTTTGTTGATCTGCAAGTTCCCATAGTAGGAATTCCGATCACTGTCACTCGCACCTACGACACGCTTGATTCTGATGTGCAAGGCGATTTTGGCTACGGTTGGTCCATGGACTTGAGCAATACAAAAGTTCGCATTGTGCAGCCCGAAAGCAGTGACCCAGGCTTATTCGGTTATTCACCGATTCAAGACGGCACTCGCATTATTATCACCCTACCTGATGGCACGGAAGAAGGTTTTACATTCAGGCCAGAACGACAGGTTTCCGGTTTCATTAAAACGGCTGACTACTTACCTATGTTTGTGCCCGATGTGGGTGTTAAAAGCGAATTGATCGTCGATGCCCGCTACATTCGTAAATTGGGTGATGCTTATATTGATATGGAAACTGGCAGAGGTTATTCTCCCGCCGACCCGATTTTAGGTGGAGCCTACACTCTCATCCTGCGGAATGGGGTAGAACTTGCTATCAATGCCGAGACCGGAGATCTCTCCACCATCACAGATTTGAGCGGAAACCAAATTACCTTTACCGGCATGGGGATTGAAAGTAACGCAGGTCGCAGTATTGAATTTGAACGTGACTATGCGGGACGTATTACTGCGATTATCGATCCAGCCAGGAACCGGCTGGAATATGCTTATGACGTAGATGGAAATCTGATTTCCTTCACTGATCGTAGCGATGCAACCACTCAGTTTACTTATTTGAATGGTGTCAATGATCCGGAACATTATCTGGATGAAATCATTGATCCACTAGGTCGAACAGCTTCAAAAAGTGTCTATGATGCGGACGGTAGACTGATCAGTATGGTAGACGCCGAAGGAAACACGATTGAATATGACTGGGATGGTGATTCTAAGGTTCAAAAAATTACTAATCAACTCGGGTTTATCTCAATCATCACTTTAGATGACCGTGGTAATGTTATCCGTGAAATCAACCCAATTGGTGGAACAGTACTTCATACATATGACAGCAATGACAACGTGCTGTCAGAAACGATAGTTGTAGGTCTGGAAGATACTGAAGAGAACGGAGAAAACAATGATTTAATTAAAACAAACAAATATGATTCTGATGGTAATCTGATCCAATCAACGGATAACGATGGAAATACGAGTTACTCAGAGTACACCGATACGGGACTGGTCCGCAATTCAACGGATTATTGGGGGAATACATCATATACGAACTTCAACTCACGGGGTTTACCATCAAGTATGGTAAATCGATTGGGACGTAAAACAGGCTTATCCTATAATGATAAGGGGAACGTAACAAATCTGGATGATGATAAAGGTAACACCTTTGTAACTAGCACTTATAATAAGTTTGGTGAAGTGCTGACAGCAGTTTCTGCCTTAACGCCAGACCGTACCATTTATACTGACTACGACATCAATGGTAACCAGATAGCAAAATGGCACTTTGACAGTAATGGTTCAAATCAGGTTCAAATCCTGACGCTTAACCACTTTGATAAAAACAATCAATTTACTGGAGAAATAAGGGCCGAAATACCGGAAGGTTCTTTTATCACATCGAACTTCGATGCAGGTAACATTCCAACTGAATTTATAAAGTGGACTACATCAATAGAATATACTTTGACAGGAGCGATCTCTGCGTCAGTAGACCGTGATGGGGTTCGTACCGAATTTCTTTACGATGATAGAGGACAGAAAATTGAGACCCGTACTCGTTCAGTAGACCAGAATGGCAATATATCAGAGTTAGTGTCGAGAACGGTTTACGATGCCGCCGGGCGGGCCATTGCAACTACTGAAGATTATTCAGAGGGGAGTGATGAACTAATTCAGGGAATACTGACATCCTATGATTCAGCGGGTCAGGCCACTAAAACGGAAATAACCAATGGGATTGATATATCTCTGTTAAAAATAAGTAATTCATTCAGAACGGTTCTCAAAAGTCCAGGATCTTTTGTTGCATCTAACAAAATGGATTACGATATTGCGGGACGTTCCATATCAACAACAGACAACTTCGGTCTCTCTTCAGAAATCAGTTACAATACTACCGGCCATGTCATAGAAACAAGACAGGAGAAATTTGATGAATCAGGAAGTAAAGTGGGGCTTATTTCTCATTCTGTATACGATGAATATGGAAGGGTCAGTATAAGTACAGATCTTCATCTTGAAGGATCTAGCGATCCTGTGTTAGGCACTCAAAATATCTATGATCAATTGGGACGTCTGGTCAAAACGATAAGGCTGGAAGGGGTGCAGATTGCCGTTGTTGGAAATGAAACGGAATTGATTGCCTCAGGCACCACGCTTTGGCAAGCTGAGAGCATCTATAATACTGATGGAAAACTTTCTAAAACAATCAGTGCCGACGGAACAACAACCGAAACCATCTACGACTCATTTGGACGTACAGTGGTTAAGCTTGGCCCATCGCTCTCATTATCTGAAGCTAATTTGTCAAATCACACATTAGCCACTACTCTCAATCCTCCAGTTTCAGTCCAGCTGAGAGCGGAAATAGCCTATGACGGTGAAGGAAACATAACAGAGCAGCAAAATAATATCTTACAATTCACTCTAGCAGACGGTTCTGTCGAAATAGATGACTCAAATGTCAATACAACGATATTTGAGTACGATGTGAGAAATAATTTGATCAAGACCACTTTTAACGACGGGTCTTTTATCTCTACAAGTTATGATAATAATGATCGGGTCATATCTGAAATAAATCAATCAGGACTGACTCGTACCTTTGAGTATGACGCACAAGGTGAACTGATCGTCGTCGAACTACCGGCTGTATTCAACCCCCAGACGGGTGCTTTTGAAAGTCCTAAATACAAGTATGTCTATGACGCCGAAGGACATCAAATAGCACTCATTGATCCTTTAGGTCATGAAACCCAATTTGAATATGATAATTATGGCAACCAAACGGAACGGGTCTTACCTCTTGGTTTCGGACCTGATGGAGCCTTCAATACAGCTGATGACTCATCACTTCCAGAAGGTTCTTTCAAAGAACGATATGAATACGATAATCTGGGGCGAACGAAACTTCATATTTCCTTTGAAGGAGTCATAACTCAATATATCTATGATGACTTGTCTGGCATGCTTGTCGAACAACGTTTTTTTGCCAATGAAACGGATTATGCGAATGGATCTGGAACCCCCAGTGAAATTTGGACTTCCAAATATGATGCGTTTGGTCGACAAATCGAAATTATTCAGGACTCCGATGGAGATCTGCAGACAGTGAATGACCAGCGAGTGACGACTAACGTCTTTGATAATCAAGGACGTCTTTCGCAAGTTTCTACCGATGAAGGGATTATTGTTTATGAATATGATATTCTTGGCCGAAAGACCTCCAGTTCCATCTATACAGCAGGCAGCGACCCTGAGATTGACACTCCTGAGAGAGTCACCACTTACACTTATGACTCTTTGAGCCGACTAAGTACTGTATCAGATGATCTTGACCCTTTATCCGGATCCGACCAACCGCTGACCACATCATATCAATATGATATTCTGGGGAACTTAAAACGAGTTGACTTACCTAATGACTTCATCGAAGAATACACTTATGATGATCTGAATCGCCTTGATAAATTAACACATTACGTTGCTGATTCTTCCCCCGACGATCTGACTGATAATCCCAAAGCGGCAGAATTTGATTATACGACTCGTCCCGACGGAAAACGCTCAGGTGTGACTGAAACTTTTTGGATGGACTCCGATGGCGATGGCAATACAGAAGAATACATAAATCAGATCAACTGGACCTATGATGATGCTGGGCGATTAATTGATGAAGTCTTCAATCATTATGATGATCTATTAGATCAATCTGGTCATTTCTCTTACGACCTGTCAGGGAATCGACTGGAACAACAAGTCGAAAAAAACATTGATGGAGACGGGATAGTTGATAAGGAAACAATATCCTATTCCTATGATGCAAACGATCGATTGACCTCGGAACTTGCCGAAATTGATTTGAACAATGACGGGAGTATCGATCAGACTAGTTCAACGACTTACAGTTATACCGGTACTCAACAAACTGGCAAAATCGTCAAGGAATCCGGTCTTACTAAAACGACTACTGCGTTCACCTATGATCTGCAGGGACGTATGGACACAGTAACGATTACTTCTCTTGACAGCTCAGGCCAAGCGACTCGGATTGAAAAAACTACTTATCAGTATGATGCTACAGGAATCCGAGTGTTCGCGCTACATGAAATCGATACTGATGGCGATACTAATGGCGATACTAATTTCGATGAAAGGACTCGGACAGAATATCTAAACGATCACTATAATTTTACCGGCTATGAGCAGGTAATTAAGGAGACTCAATATAACGCGGATAATGGTCAAAAAACAAAAGTCATCGAATATTCATTTGGGCACGATGAAATTGCTCAAACAGTAACTAAATACGATGAATTTGAGAATGTCTCAAGCGAAGAGACACACATTTTTGGCCATGATGGTCATGGCAGTGTTCGTGTGCTCTATGATCTCGCTGCCATGATTGAACAGCTATTTGCCTTTGATTCATATGGTAAATTACTATCAATCCATAATGGCATATCTCAGTTTACCAGCGCCAATGCCAGCGATGCCTTGACATCGCTTCTTTATAGTGGAGAACAGTTCGATTCTCGCATCGGCCAGCAGTATCTGCGAGCTCGTTACTATGATCCGTCTACAGGCCGGTTCAATCGTTTAGACCCCTTCTTTGGAGATACTGAAGATCCACAGAGTTTTCACAAGTATCTTTATACTCACGGAGATCCTATCAATCACATTGATCCTTCAGGGCTTGTGATCGGTGGCTTGATTGGATTGGTATCTTCTATTGGAAATACTCTTACTACTCAGGCACAAAATGCTGGTGCGGCATTCGCTGCTTTAGGTTCAGCTACCACTTTTGCAGAAGTCGCTTCTGCCGTTTCTACAATTGGAATTTTCTTAAACACGGTACATGACTCACTAAGTATTATTTTTACGATCTGGGATTTATTGCATTTTGATCCTGGTGATATTCTTGATATTAAAAAACAACTTGAATCGTTCACGAACACGAGTTTTACGCCTGGACTAGGAGCGCTTCAAGTTGACATGCCTAGTGTTTTAGATGTCAAGTTACCATTTAAATTCCGTGGGAAAATGGCAGCGATCTTTGGTAATAACCCCGTGGGAACAAAGGTAAGTGAAATGTTTGGTGAAATCGCTGCAGCCGGAATTGCTAAAGCACTAGGTATGGAGGTTAAAGATATTCCTGTTGGATATCACGGATTCGATTCAGTAATGTATGAACCCCTCTCTGACAGACTCATGATCTTGGAAGCAAAAGGCAATACTGCAAAATTGGCAAATACTCAGGGAGGACAAATGCGGGATAAGTGGATAACTAATCGCATTAAAAAAATGATTAAGAAAGATGATGGATCAGAAATTAGAGAATTAGAGGATCACTATAATAAAGTTCAATTAGGAACAAAGGGTATGTGGGCCATGGTTGTAAAAACTACGGCTGACATGAAAAATATAACCAGTTTAAAGATGAGCATGCATTTGCAGATTCGAACTTATAAAGGAATTAACTCTTCTTGGGGAAAACCGTTAGAATGATTGATAAAGCAATCGTTATGTAAAATGTTCGCTTAGCGTCATTTTATGCAAAGCCAGCTAATATTGCAGAAAGAATTAAATATGAATAAGTCAAAGGAACTTCGCTGGAAACGCTTAGGAATTACTGAAGAACATCATTCTAAAAATGTTGCTAGTATTAATCTCAATCTTGAAAACGAAGGAATTTATGGAGATAAACAAGAAGACCAAAGACCTGGTATACAATACTCTGACTCAGGTCGCCAAAATGATCTGTTTGCTAATCTGCGAATTCTCCAGTTGCACCATCTGCAATATGAGCATTCCTACAAAACGTCAAATGAAACGCGCTTGTTTATAAGCAACTTGGTCGTTGATTATTTCCTTGGTGATTGGCGTGAAAATGCTCGCTGCTTTTCAGGTTGGGAAGGAATGACGCGGGAAGAGTGTCGTAAAGAACTGGAGTGGCAGGACCCACTTCGTGAAGGGCTCGTAGCAATCACGGTCTCCCAAGATCAGGAGAACCTAAAAAAAGTCTGTACCTACCTCGACGAAGATCTTTTTTTTGATGAGGGATCCTGGGACAGGACAAAAGACGATAACACCTGTTTTATTGTGCTAGCGAAATACATCAGTGACAAGTCACTTGATCATTGTCAGGAACTTGTAGAGCGGTTAGAGAAATCCCGTCGAAAACGCCCCAAACTTTTCATTGCTGTTTTGAAAGCAATTGCCGAGCATGACAAAGCCAGGATACGGGCGACCATGTCGGACTACATGAAGCAGTACGTGAAAGTAGAATTGGACAAGGATGTGAGCATCATCGTCAGCATTGACGGATCGATTCTCTGGAATCTGGCTGTGATGCAATCTGGTGAGTTGGAACCACTGGATCAGGATCTGATGGATCTAATAATCACACAGGAATCTCTGGGGCTCAAGCCGTAATAGTTCTTAATACATGCTTTTTGAACAGGTAATTCATGAGTTATTCTCTCCAACTTTATCTCACTAATATTGCTTCGATTGAAGCGATCATTGATAGCAAAGATCAAACCAAACTGTCTGAGATACTAGAGTCTGATTTTTCAGAAGACAATTCTGACGGGCATGAAGAATTCAACTTGGCTGTCTCAGAGGAGATCAAGTCTGCTCTCGAAAGTCTTGTCATGGGCACACAGGATCGTGAGTTAGACCGGACTGACTATGGCTATGCCTTACAGCTAATCGTTGCATCAAATGGGGAGCGTCTTGAAACGGCGTTATTTAACGAAACTCGATATAGTTATCTTGAACAGGTTCAATATGTCCTGCCACTGGTAGAACGCCCCTTGCCATTTAAGATACCCACCTGGGAAGGATTCCCTTCGGTAGGATATATGACAAATCAGGAGTGCAAAGAGTTTGAGGGAGATCTCGACCACCCAGAACCCATTGTGAGAGCAGGTCGTGATGAGTTATTTGACTGGATAGAAGCAGCTGCAAGTGAACATGCTGATTTAATAGGTTTTTGGTATTGAGAATTTTGTTTTGGGGCTGATGACATGCACGAAAGCAAGTCACCGATATGAGCATTTCTGAGAAAATGATTTATGATCCAGAATTTGAATCTTGGATTGGTGAAGTTTCATTAACTGGGTTTGAAACCTGTGGTATTCTCTGAGATTGTGATGCGGATTATCTCTCTGAAGCATACGAAAAAAGTGAGCCAAATAATGGGCCAGTTTTGCTACAGCTTCAAATCGAATCAGCAGATGGAAAACCGCCTACGAAAGAACAAGAGGCTGCTTTTGAATATTTATGTGCGAATGAAAATCCAACTGCAAAAGCAGCATTAAGATATGCCCTTCAACAATGTAAATCAGCTTACTATTCGGAATCACTGCCTGAAACCAAGACATTACAAGGTGAAAAACGTGAGCTTCGCAAAGGGTTGGGGAACTCTGGGGAGCTCTCATTGGTGCATCGGCGATCAACCCACAGCTTCTGGCGATGACGGTAACTGCGGCTCTCGGATATAACGTGGGACAGGCAATTCAGGCCGTCTTTTTCACTGATCTTCGCTGGCAAACAAAGTTGTCCATCGTCTTGCTCGTACTCGTTCAAGCACGTCTCTCGAAGACGATCATCCAGCGTGGAATAAAGGCAAACACGGATCCCAATTTCACAACCAATCAGCAGGCTCGTCTCGGATATCACGCGGAAAGAGATGCCGGCATGAAACTTGCAGAAACGATGCGGAATAATGGCGACAGCCCGGAAGCAATCGGCCGAGCTGTGAGCGAACTGCGAAACCAGGCCAAGGTTGAGGCTCGATCTACTATGAAACCCGAACAGGTAGCCGAACTTGAAGCTCGGAACATGGTGGAATACGGTAACCCGGTGGGCCCAACGGCGGACCAAATGTATGTGAAGTATGGATCGTGGGAAGGAGTAATTGAGGCATCCTTCCGCACGAATGCCTACTACGACCTGATGTACCTGCCACCGGGCCAGCAAATCCTGTTTCCGGGCCTAGAAGAACCGGACGTGCTTAAGAACTGGGGGAATCAATGAAACCTGTAATTCAGGATTACTATCAATACGGCAACGTTTCTGAAGTGGGAGAACCCCTTAACTTCGAAAGGTCCAAGGCCTGCTCCCTTGGCACCAGATATTTATTGGGGTTTTATGTTTCTACGCCACAACTTACAGTAGTCTTGTATCGCCCAGAAGACGTTCTCTTGCTACAAGTCGAACAGCGTTCGGGTACCGTATCGGCGTTCGAGTTCGGCCGACTATGGATACATCGCTCTATACTGTCACCCGCAGAGCAGACCACAGACTGCTCTAAAATTTGCATAAACATTGAGGCAGGGGAGTGCGTCACAAGATTTCGCAGAAAATCATCCAGACGAGAGTTTTCGCTGAAAATGCGCGGCAAGCGAATTCTGTTGCTCCAGTATGAAATCAGAGAATCTGTTTTCGATCCAACAATGGACCTAATTGACGAGCATGGGGAAGACTTTTGGATGTGGTTGGACTACGTTATTCGAAACAAAGACGTTTCCAGCCAACTTTTCCTGTGAAGTCGGATAGAAAAAGGGGGCAGCGACGAATGGCACTGCCGCTGTTTTTTAATTTGTATTTACGCAACGGCTTCCGTGTGACGTCGTCACATATTTGATTTTCTGATTTATTGCCAGTTCGCTGGAAATTGAGTTTGGCAAAAGTTCGGGTTCAGTGACATCAGTGAATCGGGAGTCAACCAGACGACCACAGCATTTGTCTACGACCTCCAGGGGCGGATGGAAACGGTCACTATTACGTAACCGTCTCACGAAACTTTCAATTACCCACAACTCCCTTTCTTAGTTCGAATCCTATTTGGATATCAGTGAGTCGTGATAAGCCGCGCCAGAGCACCATGTTACCCGGGGGTGGGTCTTTCCCGCGCGCCAGATAACCTCCCAACTTGGCAACTTCTGTGATGTAATCACTAACCGTTGCTGGCAATGATGGCTTTGTGCCTTTTGCAAGGTGATTCAGTATTTGAATTTCGGATTTGGTAAAAGCAACCTCGACCGACAGATCAGGTTCAGTTCGATTGATCATTGTTAACCAGAACACCCTCCAGGCGATAATACAGAACACGGCTAACTGGTTGGTCAATCGCTCAGCTGTGCGAAGTTTGGATTCTTCAGCTTTACATCCTGACTTTAACGCTTTGTGAAACGTCTCAATCTTCCACCGCTGTGCATACCAATCCAGTTTCTCGATGACTGACAAAAGGTCGTCTACAGGCAGGTTGGTCAACAGTTTCCACTCGATCGGACTTCTGTCGGAGGGAGTTCCGCGTTCATAAGCGTGGATGACGGTGAGCTTCAGCGCCGGATAACGCTTTTGCTTGCCGACGGGAAGATGCACCATCATCTGACTAAATCGGAAGTGTAGTTTGGCTTTACATATTCGACGCTTATTATCAAGAACTTCAATTTCATGTGTACCTCGAACAGGTTCACGTCGCAGCTTCCTGGAAATGGTGGTGCAGCCAGCGCCAGCGAGTCGGTCGACGCAGGTACGGACAAGAAATTGAGTCCCCAAATCGTGAGCTGCACAGAATAATTCATAAATATCGCTCCCTCGATCGCCGATATGCACGCAGCGAAAAGGATCAGCTAATTTCTCTGTCGCTTGTTTNACATTTTCTATCCAGCAAAAGCTTTCCTTCTGTTCGATGGGGATACGTGTGGGATTGAATTTCTTTTTTAGTGCGTTAGTCCCCTTAAACTTTTTGCGCGTCCAAAATTTGACCGCCGCCATACCCAGTGGCAGTCCCTCTGGAGTTAACACCAGACTTGAGTGCATGAGCAAGCCGCAAACCGTGTATGATCTAGGAAAATGTTTGAGATTTGATAACAACTGCGTCTGGCCGATGGCTTCAGGCTGATCGCGTTGGAAGGTAAATTCCGTTGTGTCGTGTAAGATCAAAATCGGCCCGCTGGTAGCGGTAAACCGGGATTTTGTAGCCGCAAAGTGTCCTGCGAGAATGATACTTTCATCCACACGGGGATTCGAGAAAAAACGATATGCCGCCTTTGTAGCAGCCCAATCCTGGCACGCTGTGGGCACGGTGTCACCAATTTTTTGGCTTAAAGCTGAGATCAACTTGCCAATCCGCGTTTTGAGCNGCAGGTCAGGAAAGTGACAACCTTCCAGTTCTCGTTCTACCCAGACATCCATGTCAGTCTTCTCCGAATATAGTCAAATCCAAATAGACCATAATCGAATTAAAACAAAATCACCGCGATAGTGACATACGAATACTAAAAAGTTGTGGGTAATTGAAAGTTTTGTGGGCCGGTTACACTATTACCACCTTGGATGGAATAGGGACAGCTGGAGATTGACCCAGGCGGTCTGTCCAGACTCTTGCGGTTTCGCTCGAGTTGTTTTGGATCATGGGATCTCCTGTGAGGGGAAACGTGATGAAACCCGAGATCCTAAACCCTGCGCGGCTTCAATGGTTCTGGTGTACGGTTACGACCATAACACTCCTCCTTGTGCCACAAATTACCACCCCATCACTTCTTTCTGTTCAACCAAGATTCGTAAGTTCCGAGGAGACGAATTTGATAAAGGAGAGAAAACTTGACTTCTAAAAACCACTTTTTAAATCGGCTGACCTGCTTCTGGATCTTCCGGCAACTGTTTCATTTACTGCTCGGTGAACTCAGCTCGTTGCAGATAAGACGTAAACTTCACAATGCCTGTTTCGCCGTTGTGGTTTTTGACAATATTCCATTCCAGAAACTTGTAAACGAATATAGATGCGTGCGTGCGACTTCCGAGTCATTACCACCGCCGGTTAAGATCACCCGAAAGGTCAGGGGGCAGGAACTGAAAATCCGGCGAGCGGTTGCAGGCGTTTTGGATCTCGATAGCCCCACTGTGCCATACGACGCGTGTTCTCATTCAGCTCAACGATTACTTCGATCTTGTGGCCCTGCTTTACATGGAACAATTACATACTTGTCTCATCAATATAAAACCGGTCAGAACTGTCACAGTCCTATGTTGCTGACTTGTGCCGTTTTTTGAGGTAGTGTCCGCTGCGGCTTTGCGTAGCCAAACCCTCCGATTGCTGCTTGATCAACAAACAAAGGCCGAAGATTGCGGCACTGAAGACCAATTGAATTGCTAAAACCGGACCGCTAAAGAAAAGCACCGCTTGGAGCACACAAAATGCGCCTGCCATTTTCACAGACCTCACAAGAGATCGACCATGGCGTGAAGAGCGATTCCTCAGAAGTAGCCATAAAGAGGCAAGCACGAGTGAATCAAACACTACCAGCGAGATGAGAATCCAAACGTATGAAATCATTATTGCTTGTCTAAATAATTTAGCGACGACATCATGTCATGCTGGAGGGTTAAGGTGAACGATCAATCGGGCCCGTTGATCAAGAATTTCAGTCTAAGCATACCGCTCGTAAGCGGTACGGGGAAGCAAGGACCAGGTTCCCGAGATATTTTCCGTAGTCGAACTTTTTACTTCTTACCCGCTCTCCGTTATCAGTCAAAAAGTGGTTTTCACTGTCAGTGATTGTACGATTATCGCTGCGGACTGGTGAGAGCAGATGCCCTACTGGACTTCAGGAAAGCCTTAGTGATTGAGGGTTTGTATGTATACCTCATCTTGTATTGGATTTAATGAGTATTGTTTTTAATGAACCAAAGATCACTGACCCCGCGATAAAGCGTTGATTCTGGGGCACCTGTTGCATCCTGAGGGCTTTTCAGGAATGAACCCGATCCATTTATCGTTTTCTTGCCTACAGGACGGCACAGGCCATAACAGTGGCTTTGAGTGAAATCATAGGGAAAGGGGTGGGTGTGACATTTTGGATAGTATATCTGATGTGTACGTTACTTGATGCAACTTTCCCGAGACATTTGGTCCAACATTTTAAATCTCAGTCTGTGATGAGCAGGTTCGTAAGGGAATATCCAGGCACCTCATCATCTGCAACTTAGGATATCCATTTCAGATCGCGATCACAGTTCCAGACGACTGGATTCTCACAAAGACGATTTCCGGAAATAGAGCATGGTGTCATTGCGGGGAACTGGGTGATGGTTGGTCGTCGCCATAACGGTAAAGCTCGCATCCTTGCTCGTGCTGGTCTTGCCCTGATCGGCTTCATGGGATTTGGAAAGTATTGTGTGGAATCTTAACTGGCTTAAAAGGAACAACGACGAACAGATCGGGCTGTAGTCTGTGATGGAACAGAATGCGCTTGTAAAGATTCTTGCATGACTCGTTTCTGCAATTTTGGAGAGATAACAAATCACGCGCATTGACGCCCTGCTGGGATCGGCCCTTGGAGACTCTGGAATGAGTGTGCGCACTGTTAACTGTCTTGAGTCTAATGGTGTCGCCTCGATCGGGGAATTGGCTGTCATGTCTCAGAGTGATCTCATGAAGATACCTAACTTTGGAGACAAGACTTTAGAAGAATGTATTACTCACCTGGATCGCCTGAAAGTTCCTCACCCTGAATGGGAAGTGGAGAGTAAAAAAAGAATAAGGAAACGCAATTGATAATTCTAAAGCTTACGAGCGTAGCGTAAGCGTAGCGAAGTAAGCTGTTGTGTTACGTAGTAACCTAGAGACACGTCTTATATTTATGCCTTACAATAAGACACAATAGTTGTGTCTTATATCAAAAAAATAGTTGTGTCTTATTAAACAGTGCTTTTGGCTTGATATTTTAGAGTTGTGTCTTAGAATAAGACACAACAGTTGTGCCTTATAAGGGAGTTTTTAATGTTAAATAGCAACCACGTGTTTCAGGTGCCTGCGATCAAGGGCGAAGAAACACACGAAATTACCGTTAAGCCGCAGCACGGGGGTCTGTCAGTCGACGTTAAAGGAGAAGAACTGACACTGAATGTAATGTTTGATATCCGCGACGGTCATCTAGGCATTTACGTTTCGGGAGACATTGAAGACTGTGTATTTAGTGACCAGGTGGCACATCTGCCACTTTCCGTGGAGGAAATGAAAATTGTCCAAGATCAAAAACTACAAGATTCAAGAGATTAAAAACGGCTACGGCGATCAGGCCTACTGGCGGAGCGTCGTGTTGCCTAATGTTCCGAAGAAGTATCACAAGCATCCGAAACAGTGTATCGAGGTACTGCAAAAACGTTGGCGTATGTTGACGGTCAGGCTGAAAAGGGCCGGTTACGGTCCAATTCAGAGGCCAATCATTTTTTGTCAGAACTGTCCTCCGGTTGGCGTGAGAATTGATCAGTTTTCCAGGCCTTGTAAACTGCAAAAGATCTGCCCGTTCTGCTGGGGCAGGCGATATACATTTAAAGTCTGGGACAAGCTGTTGCCAGTGATGTTTCCGGGTAGTAACAAACTGAGTGTGGGCGGCAATGTGCTCACTTATTTTCACCAGACCAACTACGGTTCTCTGGCTACCGCGTTGAGGATGCTTTCGTCTGGCGGGGGAGAAATCACTTTACTGCGTAATCGTGGGGTCGAGGTACGAGGGGCATTTAACCTCTCTTACATTCGACCTTTAGAGGACAACAAGTCTTACTACCTTTGGAGTGGCGGAATTGCTCTGACAGGTCACTACAAAAACGAGCTGAATGGCGTTGCGCATTGTGGTTATCAGCCCCATGTTCGTAAGGCGGATCTGCCAGACATGTTTGCGAAAGCTATGCCTTATCCTACGTCCACGTTCAAGGCGGAACCAGGGCGGTTGATTGCCGCTCTGGATGCAACAGAAGGTAAGCGTGCTCTCAATTTTTACGGGAGCCTGCGTTAAATTTAGAAAGTGGTTTTTAAATTTACTTCACCCGCATTTTCCGCATGAAGGACCCCATGAAATACGCAAATGTCTTACTGATCCCGTTCCTGGTGTCCCTGCTGCTCGCGCCGCTGGCGGGGAATGAAGCCGCAGACCCTTCTGAACCCGTCGCGCGCGAGGAACAGGTTCGTCTCGCTGAGGACTCCGTCACGCGATACGCGGTTGTGGTTGGGGACGAGGAGACTTCCACTGCTGCTGAGCGTTTTGCAGCGGAGGAACTGGCTTTCTTCCTGCAAAAGATTACCGGCGCAACATTTCCCATCGTAAAGGAAGACGAGTATGAAGGGCCGGGCATCTATGTGGGACAAACACAGAGAGCCGCCGGGATCGGCGTCGATTTTGGTGAGCTGGGTGAGGAAGAATGGGTTCTGCGCACGACAAAGGATGATCTCATCCTGACCGGCGGGCGGCCGCGAGGCACACTTTACGCCGTATATGAGTTTCTGGAGACCCAGGCGGGTTGTCGCTGGGTGACTCCCAACATTGAAGTCATTCCTGTTAACCGTGATCTTGCCATTCCAACCCTCGATACGCGCGGACAACCCGGGTTTGCCTGGCGTGAAACGACTCTCTATCCACGGCATGACGATCCGAAACGCTTTTCGAAAGAGGACTATGCCCGGTTCCTCGTGCGCAATCGTTATAACGGCGGCTCGTTCTGGCTCAACGAGCCCCGGTTTGGATTCGCAGTGCGTTTTGGACGCCCCGGTTCTCATCGACCAGGTGGTTGTAGTGCCACATCCACGCTGAGTTGCCAGCTGCCTCAGGGCCATCGCAAAATAAGCCTCTCTCCCGGTAAGGACTTGGGTCAAGAAGTCCGGATACCACCCGCACGTGCGGCTCTTCATGGCGATCCTCTGCTTGCCTGGATGCTGCTAAAATAAGGACGTTGCGAAACGTCTTAACCAAGCGAGGCTATCGACTGCTTGGCGATTGCGGGCTTCAAACAAGATGTGTTCGTGTGTGCCGGTTTGTTCTACTGGTTTGGTAGAGGAAGGAGACATCTGAAGTGTAGAATATCGTTCTTAATGGTCCGTTTATGGCGGTAAATTAATGGATTCGACACGGCTTTTTACGTTAGCGAGACACTAGCCCCCTGAAAATGTCGCGCCAGCGCGCCCTTTCAGAGGGGATGTATTTGTTGTTAAAAGCGATTTGGTATACTTGAAGTAATCGGTTGATGTCACTTGTTGTTGGCGACATACGCTTTAGACCTAAAGGCTTTTATCAGTTGGTATAAGTTTCTCATTGATCTGGCTAATCAATCGCGTGGTCTAAGAGTTAAACGCCAATGGCTGTTTGGGAAGACTGGGTGACTGATTGTCTTGAAGCAATTCCTCAGCATTGAGTGTGTCGACTTGATGGCTTTTTGTCTTCAACATCTCGTTGTAGAGGATACGACTTCCGCATTGTGCTCGTAGAATTTTGCTCCTGCTGGTGAGAGATGGAGATTCTGATCAAAGGCAACTACCTTACACTGATCGGACTGGGAAAACTCAGGAAGAAGTGTGTGAGCCTCTGGTGGCGATCTTGGATAACAGAGAGTCCATTTCTGGTTGACAACGTATGCCGCCTTGTACGCTGATCCTGAGTGGTACCTGAAATCGGATAAAAACAACCTATCTTCATCAGGAGAGAAATCGATGAGAGAGTGTCTGCTATTTTTACTATGCATCTGCAGCATTCCTGGCACGGTTCTCGCAACGCCGCAGGAAGATGATTTTCTCATCCTTGAGGGGAAGCAGATCTACACGAGCAGCCTTCGTCCCCTCAACAGAGTATTTCCCAACCTGAAAATTCCTGAGTTTGACGAAATCTCAACCGGGAACCGGAAAGGGTATGTTGCATCCTGGGCCACATTTCAGAATCAGTTATATCTAATAGGGCTTGAGGGACATGTTCCCGGACAGAACAAACTGTTAGGTAATGAGCGAATTACACCGGGGCACCGGTTTCCCCTGAAAGTCACAAAATGGTCTGGTAATATTATACAGGAGAAGAACTTTCTGTCGTATGATGCTGACACGGAACAGAGCACGTCTATCTCTGAAATTGCAACGATAAGAGTCAGACAGGGAGTTGTTACAGATACGGTTTTAAAAGTCATCCGCAAACCGATATCAAACACAAATGAGTAATATTCTAAGCTTCAAAAATCAGGTAGAGGTGATTAGCCCGAGCGACTGAATCCACAGTCAACATGACTCGGGTTCATCTGGTGACAAGGATGCAGGAACATGGAGTCGGAGGCATTACATCCCGTGCGCCTAAAACAGCTGGTGAAACCGTTGTATTTAAGGCTGGCTTTGGATCATCGGTACGATCCTGCCGTGATTGTTTTTCAGCGTGCCTGGATCATCGTTGGCTTCATGCTTGGTCTGTATCTGTTTACCGTTCGTGTCCTTCCGGTGAGCGTGCAAAATCTTTCCGGTGTGATTTTTTGGTGAGCCGGTTGGGAAGCGGGGGCCAGCTGGCGGCGGGGGCTCAAGCAGCGTTGGGGAGTTCAACGATTGTCTGGCGGTAGTTCCAGGGCAGGAACCGTTCGGGATGGGCGGCGACTTCGCCGGGATGGCGGAAGAGTTCGGTGAGATAATCGAAGGGGTTCGCCTGATTGAGCTCGCAGGTGTGGATCAGGCTCATGAACATGTCGCCGATGCGGGCTCCATTTTGCGTGCGATAGAAAAGCGAATTCTTGCGATGGCAGATCGCTTTCTTCAGAGCCCGCTCGCAGATGTTATTGTCCAGCGGAGCTCCGGCTTTGTGCAGAAAGAGTGTCAACTTCTCCCAGTGTCTGAGCAGGTAATTGACGGCGGTGCCCAGAGCCGAGTTCGGCTCGACGAGCTTTTCGTCGAACTGCCGATGCAGCCAACTCTTCAA